>CAVUOL010000029.1:0-16753 GCA_963742995.1 uncultured Ignavibacteriales bacterium | reverse complement strand
GTATTTGTTTGCAGGAAATCCGAAATTCGCAATCCGAAATTCGCAATAGAAATACTTACCTGTAGAATTTACAACTCAAAAACATAAAAATTAAGTATCCTGTTGAAAAACAAGCAAAATTATCAATGGCATAGTTTGCAATCAGTAAGGAACCAAAGGGTTATTTGAAATAATAAAAAATACTAAATGGGACAACAACAGTTACTATTAATCGTTCTAGGAATCATAGTGGTGGGAATTGCGATATTATTTTCAATAATATTATTCCGTCAATCCGCCATTGACCAAAAACGGGATTTAGTGATGAATGAATGCCAAAATTTAGCAAACATGGCTTTAACATTCTCTAAAAAGCCTAAAGAACTTGGCGGCGGCGGAAATGAATTTATAGGCTGGAAAATTCCTGATGAATTACAAAGCTACCGCCAGTGGTTCATTATAGAGCAAATGTTCAATCAGATAAAGTAATTATAATCGGAACTGGAAATGATGTAGTAAATGGCACGGATTCTGTTAAGATTGAAACTACTGTACAAGGAAATTCTTATAGTTCTGTAATTATTAATTAGCGGAAAGTCCAGGAATTCAAAAAGTAAAAAGTTAAATAAATAATTCAAAAGTTTTTGAATTTTGACCTTTGACTTAACAATGACAATAAAATATAACTAACATTTAACAACAAAATAGGAGCTCAAAAATGGGTCAACAACAACTTCTTTTAATCGTACTTGGTGTTATCGTAGTCGGTATCGCTGTAGTAGTAGGTATTAATTTATTTAATGCCAATGCCGAATCTTCAACACAAGATTCCATTGTTTCACAAGCAACTAATATCGGAGCTTTGGCTCAACAGTTTTATAAAAAACCTACTGCAATGGGTGGTGGAGGGAATAGTTTCGCAAACTTGATCTAACGCATGTGCAGTCAATTGATTCAGTACTTCACTACAAGTGATTGACTGATTTTACTATAATTGTGTCAAAGCGCATCAAGGAATAACTATAACGGGAAACAGTTGCTACATTTGGATATACTTGGACATGTACAACGATCAGTTTCACCAACAAATATTACTTCAAAATAAATCCAGTAATATATTTTAAGTATTTACAAAACTGCTACCCCGAATATTCGGAGCAGCCTTTTTTATTTTAAATCTCAATTAACGAATTAAAGTCTCACTTATATCTCTAATTTAATCTTAATTCCATTCAAATATACTCTATAATTTAATCTTCTAACCCTCAAATATTTACTTAAATAAAATGTAAATCTTTCTAAAAAATAAATTAATTGTGCGAAAATGAATGATTATGTAATCAATTTATTTTGGAATAAGAATTGATGAAATATAAAAAAATTAAAATAGATACGGAAAAGAGTGTAATTTATGGTAGAATTCAGGTTTACTGCTTCAAAGGTAAATGGACAAGCAATCAGCGGAGCTTTATCTGCAGATTCTGTAAGTGAAGCAAAGAAAAAAATTCGAAGACTTGCTGAAAAAAATCAGCTTCAAGTCACTAATGTTGAAAAGAAATCGACATTTCTATACCGTATAAAGAGGGGTAAAGAAAAACCTGTGCACGGTGAACAAAAAGCCTTTAATAAACAAGAAGTTGAAGATGCATTAAAAAGGCTGGGCTTTGAAGTTCTTTCCGTAAATAAAAAATTATTTGAATTCAAAACAAAACCGCCGACATCTGAAATTGTAACATTCGTTAAAATTAGCGCCGAACTTCTCGAACAGAAATTAGCTTACCAGGAAATATTAACCTTATTAATAAATGATACTCAGAATAAAACTCTAAAAGAAACTTTAAAAGAAATAAATAATGATTTGAAAAAAGGGGCGGATAGTGAGGTAACGTTTTTAAAATATCAATCAGTATTCGGAAAATTTACTGCTTATATGCTTGGTTTGGCGTCAAAAAGCGGTAACATGACCGAAATTTATAAAGCCACTGCAAAATTTTTAGAAAGAAGACAGGAATTCAAAAAGAATATGAGGAGCGCTTTAATTACTCCCGCTGTAACTCTCTTTGTACTTTTTTTAGCAGTTCTATTTTATGTAGGTTATATTTTCCCTGAAACAGCAAAACTGTTTGTAAGATTCAAAATAGCACTCCCTCCTATGACAGCATTTACATTGAGTATGAGTGATTTTTTAGTGAATAATATCTGGCTTGTAACCGCAGTAACAGTTATACCCCCTATTGTTTTATTTAATTATTTCAGGACTAAAAAAGGGAGCTTATCTTAAAGATCAGTATATATTAAGAATACCGGTAGTAGGTCCATTGATTCATAAAACTTTAATTGAAGTTTATTGCAGAGTCTTCTTTACTCTATATAGCGGGTCTGCAGAAAGTATAGAACCAATCAGAATTGCTGCCGAAGCTACGGGTAATAAATATTTTGAAGAGAAAATAAAGACTATAGCAATACCTCTAATGGTTAAAAAAGGAACAGGAATTACAGAAGCCTTCGAAGCAAGCGGTGTATTTACCGAGACAGCGTTATCAAGGTTTCATTCCGGAGAAGAAACGGGTACAATAAAAAACACTTCATTACAATTAGCAAATTATTATGAAAGTGAAACTGTATATAAATTAAAAAACTTCATTGAAATAGTTCAGGTTGTTATTGCAATGGTAATTATGGTTGTTATGATTGCACTAACACTTGTTTCTGCAGAGACAGCAACCGTTAGACCCAAAACTCCCGGAACTGTCAGCAATACTATCCAGGTCGAAAGGAACATAGTATAAATGCTCGATACATCCCTGGAAATGACTGATAAAATCGGATACCTATTATTTAAAAAAGGAATCATTGATGCAGAAACACTTGAGAAAGCATTAACTGCTAAAATTAATGACCAGGGAAGATTAAAAAGAAATCTTGCCCAGATTTTAGTTGAAGATTTTAAATTTCAGCATGATTTAATATTTGGTGAAGTAGCAATTTTATATGCTTTTAGACAGTTAAACACACCGGTTGATGAAATCCCTCCAACCCGATTAGACTTTATAAAAAGAACTATAAATAATGCAGGGGAACAAATTAAGCAGCAAATACTTGAACATAAAGTAATCCCCTATAAATATGATGAAAGAATAAAAGACAAATTAATTCTCGCATCTATTGATCCTACCGATAGAAATATTCCCAAAATAGCTTTCGGTCTCGATGTCAAGAAATATGAAGTAGCTTATATACAAAAATCTTATTACGAAAAAATAGTTCAGACTATCTTCCCTCCGGAAAATATTTACTTAAAAGCAATGGAAGAGGCTGACTCTGAAATGCATATTGAAGCAGATGACTCCTCGCTGGATGAGCAAGAGCTTGATGCGGAAATAAATAAAAGTGCGTTAATTAATTTGGTTGAAGGTGCATTGGTTGAAGGTGTTCGAAAAGGAGCAAGTGATATTCATTTCATACCAAAATCCGGAAATAAGACAGAAATTCTTTTTAGAATAGATGGGAATCTTCTGATTTGGCATGTACAGGAAGGTACATTGCCTGAGGCTGTAGTCGCAGTTGTAAAGGACAGATCAAAAGGGATGGATAGATTTGAAAGAGAAAGAGCTCAGGATGGCTTTATCCAGCGCGAAATTGACGGGTATGTTATACGATTTAGAGTTTCAGTTTTACCGATGGTTGGGACTGAACTTAAAAATAAATTTGAAAGTGTTGTAATAAGAATACTCGATGATAGGAAGGTTATAAGGGATCTTGAAAAATTAGGTCTAACGGGATATACGAGAAAATCTTTTACAAAAGCAATAAATCAACCGCAGGGAATGGTCATATTAACCGGGCCAACCGGTAGCGGTAAAAGTACAACTCTTGTTGCTGCTCTTTACCAGGTTATTGACCCTTCTGTTAATGTTTTGACTGTAGAAGATCCGGTTGAATACGTTATTGAAGGTGCCAGACAGTTGAAGATAGGCTACAAAATGAATTTTGAACAAGCCATACGTTCAATACTCCGTCACGATCCCGATATAGTTTTAGTTGGCGAAATGAGAGACAAAGAGACTGCTGAAGTGGCAATTAAATTAGCTAATACAGGTCACTTGACTTTCTCAACTCTGCATACTAATGACGCCCCAAGTGCTGTAGCACGATTATATAAAATGGGGATAGAGCCATTTTTAATTGCTTATGCTATTAATATAATAGTAGCACAAAGACTTGTTAGATGTCTCTGTGATAATTGCAAGGTAAAAATAGAAAAATTCGATGAAGCATACATGGATGCAATAGGGTTAGATATTGAAGAATGGAGATTCTATACCATCTATCAGGCGAATGAAAAAGGATGTGAAAAATGCAGGGGAACCGGATACAAAGGGAGAATGGCAATTCATGAAGCTCTCTATTTCACTAAAGAAATTAGGCAAATCATCGTTCGATCCGGTGTCGAAGTAGATGAAGAACAGATTCGTATTCAAGCAAAAAAAGATGGTTCTTTAAGTCTGAGAGAAGCAGGACTTGAAAAAGTTAAACAAGGTTTAACTTCAATTGAAGAAGTTATTGCAGGTACATCAGAAGAATGAGAGTCAAGAACATAATGTTAATAGTCTTTTTAACCATAGTCGAAAGTAAAAAGTGACAAGTTCAGAAATAAAACCAATACTGGAACATTTTGTTGCCCAGATTCCTAAATCATTGTTCGGAACCGATAAAATAGAGTTTATAATTAATAACGCTGAAAAACTCAAATCCGAAAACAGTCTTTCTTTAAGAATCTTTATTAATAAGCTCCTTGCAGGAATGATCGAAAGAGATGCTTCGGATATTGAAATTGGAGGATATGGTAACGGCGGTTTTATATGGATGAGAATATTTGGAGTTAAAGAGCGGGTAAAGGAATTACCTACCTTCTCAATTGAAGAAGCAGCGCTTCTTATTTCAAATTTATTGTCTGTTAATCAAAGAAAAATGTTAATTGATAATAGGAATCTGGATTTCAGCTATACATTCTTTTATGAAAGAAAGAAAGTGGACGTCCGGTTCAGAGCAGATGCTTATTTTGATCTTGATACTCTTGCATTGAACTTGAGATATATAAATTCAACATTACGTCATATTGATTCGTTAGGTCTTCACCCGAATGCAATGAAAGCTATGAGTCATTCTTATATAAAATTCGGGCTTTCCTTAATTACCGGGATAACAGGTTCAGGTAAATCATCAACTTTAGATTCTATAATAGAAGCACATAACCAGGTTGACCCTGCACATATTGTTATTATATCTTCACCTATTGAATATGTGCATATATCCGATGTCTCCATAATCAGGCATCGTGAAGTTGGAAGAGATGTCCTTTCCTTTAAAGATGGAATTGTACAAGCATTAAGGCAGGACCCTGACATTATAGTTATAGGTGAAATGAGGGACCCGGAAACTATAATGGCAGCATTAGAGGTTACAGATACCGGTCATAAGGTTTTTTCTACTCTTCATACCTCTTCGGCAGTAGAATCTATAGATAGAATTATTGCAGAAGTAAATCCCAATGAACAGGCACGTGTAAGGAACCGGCTTGCGGATGTACTAACCTCCGTCGTTTCACAAAAATTGGTCCCAACTCTTGATGGAAGACTCGTATTGGCAAAAGAGGTATTAATTGTTACACCCAGTGTAAAAGCTGCAATAAAGAATAATAATACAAGTGAAATTTACATGATGATAAATCAAGGGGCTAAAAGCGGCATGATTACTATGGAACAAGATTTGAAGCGACTTTATCTACAAAAGAAAATTTCTTTGGAAAATGCGATTGCTTATGCTAATCAGAAAACAAGAATTCAACAAATTTTAACGGCGGTATAAAGTGAAACAACTTATTTGTATATACTGTGAAGGCAGCGATACCAAGCTTGCTGTCATTAATAAAGAAAAAGATAGTATAAAAGTTATTAAGACTGCATCAGCAGATGTTCTTCAACCGGCATTGCAGCTTGAAGACGGCATTTCCGATTTAAATATTGAGGGGGAAGATTTAACACTTCATAATTTAAAGCATGAAAACGAAACTTTAAATACTTCCAGTCAAAACATATTAAGTGATGAGCTAGTCGGAATTAATTTAAATAAAAGCTATTTTGTACCTGCCCTAACAGAACCTTCAATTTATTATCATGTTTTCGAAGGAAACAAAGAAGAAAAACCATCCAAAATTTCTCAGGATATTATTAACGACATTCAAAGGACCAAGAATATTGTTATTAAAAAACATGACCTTGGATATACAGAGCTTGCCAATAAATCTCTATTATCGGTTTTTTTAAACAGTGGTGATATTCAGGCTGTACAACTGGTAAATTCTTTAGCAAGGCTTAACGGGAAGAGAACTTATAAAATTCCCGCTGTAAAATCTTCAGAAATATCTCTTGCTTATTATGTTGCTAAAAGAAAAAAATTCTTTCCCGATGATCATTCTCTTATTGTTTATATAGGGAAGGAATATAGTAAATTAATCTTCTTACACGGCAGGAAGTTAAAGCATATCGGAACAACTTTAGATATCGGGACATTAAATCTTCATACATATGATGTTTATTTTTCAAAAATTCTGCTTGAAATGGAAAACGGCGGAATTAATTCCCTGGATAATATAATTGTCTGCGGAGAAGATGATTCCGAAAATTTAATATTATCATTTTATGGCACTTTCCCCGAAGCTAATGTTTCCAGATTAGAATTTGATGATTTTGATATTTCTGCTTTAAATGAAAAAGCAAAAGATACTATTTCAAGCTATAGTATTCCTCTAGCTGTAGCTGTAGATTTTTTTGATGATCTTGAAAATGAACATAAAGGGATAAATTTACTGCCGAAATATGTTAAGGAAGATCAAAAAGTATTTCAATTCGGATGGCATGGTTATGCTTTAATCCCGATTCTTTTTGCTGCTGCATTTTTCTTGACGGTACAATCATTAAACAATAAAAAAGAAATTAATTATTTAGATAAACAAATTACGGAACAGATACTTCTTAAGAGGCAAAACCAGCAAACTTTAGCAAAGATTTCAGATCTGGGAGCAAAAATAAGCGGATTTGCCCAAACGCAGGCAATATTAGATTCGGCTTCCGCAGGCACAGGAGTATGGACTAAAGTCATTTCACATATCTCAGATTTTTTTGAAGGTAAAAGAAATATCTGGTTGACTAACTTAAATACCAGTGGTTCAAGTATTGTCCTTTCAGGGTATGCTTTATCAAAGGGAGTATTAACTGATTTTGCCTATTCGGTTAATTCAGCCGAATTAAAATCTATTAATTTTGAATCCATGAGAGAACAGAATGTCTATAAATTTAATGCAGTTTTTAATTTAAATACTTTTGAAGATAAAAAATGAATAGAAAACTTAAAAACACATTAGCCCTTTTAGCGGTGCTCCTGGTAATACTAATCGGGGGCGGTATCTTTGTCTTTGGTATTCAGCATAGTAAAATATCAACCGGTAAGGATAAGCTGAAGGAGTTAAAGGCCACTGCCTATAATAAAGAACAATTAGCCAGGCAATACCGGGAGCTCCAGGTAAAATCCATGTCATTGGATTCGATATTAGCTTCGAGAAAATTTAATATCCCGCAAAATCTTTCTTCGATTAAATTTTTTGATTTTGTTACTGATGTTACTTCCAGCTTTTCTCCTCAAACACATGTTGATGTTGAATATTCAAATCCGGGTCAGGATAAAGAATTTTATTATTATGAGTATAAATTAACCGGCAGCGGTAGATATTCAGAATTGTATCAGTTGATATATGCTATTGAGCAGAGTAAAGAATTAAAAAAATTGTCGGCTATAAATATGAGTAATATAGTTTCTACCGATGAGGGGGGTGTCCCCTCTTTCGATGTGACTTTTAATACGGTTGTAAGAGTATATTACGCAAGTAACGACCGGTTTGCTACGACAAAAATGGTGGAAAACGATCTTCGGACTAAAGAAATATATGATGCATTTTATCCTTTAATAAGAAATGAAATACCTCCTAATGTAGATAATCTTTTAGATGTGCAGGGTGCAAAGCTGCTTGCGCTTGTACCTGAAGGTGCTTTCCTGTCAGACGGTAAAGGTAGTACTTATCTTTTGTGGGAAGGTGAACCGGTTTATCTTGGATACCTGACAAAAATAGACTATGATAATAATAAGGTTCATTTTATAATAAACAAAGGCGGCGTTATAGAACAGGTTGACCTTCAGTTGCAAAAAGAAGATATTAAAAACAAAAAGAAATAGAGAGAACAAAATGAAAACTATTATAACCTCCATAATCCTTGCATTGTTCGTAAGTTTTCCAGTATTCTCACAGCAGTATTTAGAGAAGGATTTAAAGGAGTATACAAACCCGAATGAATTAGTTACACTTTCACCTGATCTTCCGTTCAATAAAGCAATTGCTTTATTAAGTAAAGTAAGTGAAAGTACAACAGGAAAAAAAGTTGTTTCCACTATTGATTCGGATGCACCTATCGGAATTGAAATCCAGAATATGCGTTACGATAAAGCATTGGTAATTATAGTTCAAATGGCGGGATTTATTTATGAAGATAAAGACAATTTAATCGTGGTAAAGAAAAAAGATGAAAAAGTCGAAGAACATTCACCTGATACTTATGCTGATGTTAATGTGAGGGAAGTTAAAATCTCCGCTGTATTTTTTGAAATGGACGACCAGGCGGCAAAGGAAAGAGGGATTAATTGGCAGGCTATGTTATCCGGAAAAGGGTTTAGTTTTGGCGGCATATTGGGTGATTCACTTGGACTATCACCCAAACTCCCAATACAAACTACTGGAAATTTATCTGGTTCGGGAAATTATTCTCAGGTAGTTTTTTTGGTCAAGCGACAGCAGTATTTAAATTTTTTGAGAGTCAAAATCTAGGTCAAATTATTGCAAGCCCAAATATTGCAGTAAGAGACGGGCAAAAGGGAAGAATTCAGGTTGGACAGGATATTTCTATTAAACAAAGAGATTTTGCTGGAAATGTAGTTGAAAAATTCTTTTCAACGGGTTCTATTATCGATGTTAGTCCTTATATTTATAGTGAAGCTGGAATTAATTATATTTTATTAAAGGTTGATGTGGAGAGAAGTTCATTCGTACCTGATCCTCAAACGACAATAATCAATAAAACTCAGGCTAGTACTCAACTTGTAATGTTGAATGGTGAAGAAACGGTATTAGGCGGATTGTTTGTTAATGAAGATCAAAAAACCCGGAATGGTATTCCTTTCTTAAAAGATCTTCCATGGTGGTTCTTCGGATTAAGATATGTTTTCGGAAGTGATCAGATAACAACTTCAAAAAAGGAATTAGTAATCTTACTCAAAACCGAACTTATACCCACTCTTAAAGAAAGATTTGCGGGAGTACGTAGTGAAACACCATTAAAAGATGAATTACTAAAGCAACGTCAAAGAATTAAATATTATAAGCTTGATACAGAAACAGAAAATAAATAAATACAAAAATGGAATCACTTTTAATTATTGATGATGATGTTAATCTCTGCTCAGTTCTTAAAGAAGAATTGGCAGAGGTAGGATATAAAGTAGAGTATTTTAATAATGGATTCTATGCTTTTGACTATATTGAAAATAATCCGGTTGATCTGATGCTTCTTGATTTAAAAATGCCTGAGCATGACGGGTTTGATGTACTTAGAGAGCTTGGAAAAAGAAACCAAAGAATGAAGGTTATTGTATTAACCGGTTATGCTGATGTTAAAAGTGCTATAGATTCTGCCAAAATGGGAGCCAATGACTTTATAAGTAAACCTTATGATTTCGATGAGCTTTTAATAACAATTAGAAAAGTTCTCCAATCAGATGAATAATAATGAAAATCAGTTATCGAATACTTTTTATCAATTTCGCCATAGTGTTTTTAATAATCGGCAGTTCTGTTTTTACTTTCTATTCGATAATGTACAATGTTCTATCTTCCCAGCAATCAAAATACCTTAGCAATTCAGAGAGTAATTTTATATATGTCTACCAGGAGATCCTTCAGAATACGGAAGATGATTTTTTATTTTTAATAAAAAATAATCAGAATCTTTCAACCAAAACTCTAGAGATTCCGGATGAATACCCTGGAAAAAATATTGATTTTATATTTTCACAGGACAAACTTTCAAAAACATTTATAAAAATCTATTCTAAAGAGAATATATATTTTCCTCAGGACCAATTTTCTCTAGAAAATTTCTTAGAAAAAAATCCTCTGGCAATAGTAAAAAATTATAAAACCAAAGGTGATAACGAATATTATTACGGACGAATTATAAATGAAAATTTATTAAACGAAATTGCCCAGAAGTGCGGGGCAGAAATTTCAGTTGTTTATAAAGGCTCTCCTTTAGAAATTTCAAACAGTTCTCAGAACCAGAAATACACTTATGTGTTATCGCAAGCTTTTAAAAATCTAACTTCTCAAGCGAATTTGAAAATATATTCTCAAAATTCTGAGTCGACAGATATATTGGCTTCTATTTATATCCCTGCAGCCGGTTTCGAAAAGAACACTCCGCTTAAATTTTTAATTTTTTCTACTTTAAATGAAGCAGCGGATTTAAAGAACAATCTCAAGTATATATTTATTGTTATTGGTGTATGCGGGTGTTATACTTTCTTTAATATTAACCTTTCTTTTTACCGATAAATTAAGAAAACAAATAACACAGTTAAGTAAAGCGACAGAATTTACCAAAGAAGGGATCTTCAACAAAAAAATTGAGATTAAAAGTAAGGATGAACTGGGAAGGCTAGCAAATGCTTTTAATAATATGCTCGAGGCATTGAGTAAAAGTCAAAAGGCCAAAAATGAATATTCTGAATTCATAACATTAATTAACCGGAATCCCACTCTCAATGAAATTTCCGAAGCTGCCTTAAAAAAAATAATACAGACATGCAGCTTTTCCATTGGTGCTATCTATTCAATTGATGATGAAAATGTTTCTTTGATATGTTCATATGGATTGGAAAAAAGTGATGCCATATCAAACAGATCATCATTCTTCGAATCTGTAATAAAAAATAAAGAGACAATTGAACTAAAATTCACCGAACAAATGCCTGTAATAAGAACAGGTACATTGTCATTACAGATTAAAAACTTATTAATTATTCCGGTTATCTATAATAACAATGTCATAGCTATACTTGAATTAGGATCCTTTAATGCCATATCTGCAGAAGCAAGACAATATTTGTTAAATATTCAGGAACAGCTGGCTATAGGACTTACAAATGCCAAAGCTTTTATGCAGCTTGAAAATTTGGTAAATGAACTAAAGAATTTAAATGAAGACTATCAAAAGCAGAATGAACAAGTAAGAAAACAGAACGAAATATTGTTAAATCTTCACAATCAATTAAAAGAAAAAGCAGATGAATTAACTATACAAAAACAGAAAGCAGAAGAATCTACTCAATTAAAATCACAATTCCTCGCAAGCATGTCGCATGAATTACGAACTCCTATGAATTCAATATTAGGATTAACGGAATTGATATTGGAAGAGTCTTCGCTTAACAGTAAAGATAAAGAACGGCTGCAGGTTGTTTTAATAAGCGGCAGAAGATTGCTTAACCTGATAAATGATATACTTGATTTATCAAAAATTGAAGCCGGTAAAATGGAAAAACATCTTGAAGAAGTGGCTTTGGATAGCTTCTTATCTGAAATTGAGACTATAGTTAAACCTCTAATTGATAAAAAATCATTGAAATTCAGTATCCTAAGGCATTCAAACACAAATGTAATATTGAATGTGGATAGAGGAAAGATCGCCCAAGTACTGATGAATTTACTGGGTAATGCAGTTAAATTTACTGAAAAAGGTTCGGTAGAATTGCATGTTACGTTGATGGACAACAAATTACTCAAATTTGATGTAATGGATTCAGGTATAGGAATTTCAGAAGAAGATCAAATAATTATTTTTGAGGAGTTCCGGCAAATAGACGGCACAAATACTAGAAAATATAACGGAACCGGCTTAGGATTGTCCATTTGCAAGAAAATTGCAGATTTATTGGAAGGTGATTTAACCGTTCAGAGTAAAATCGGTAAAGGTTCGGTATTTAGTTTTGTGCTTCCGATTAATGCTGAAGAATTGAGAAATGAACGTGCTTTCTCTAAGATTAATTTAGAAGTGTTACAAAAAAATAAGAAAAACCCCGTCTTAGTTATTGATGATGACCCGGAAGTTAGATATACTATCGGCCAATATTTAATCTCAAGAGGTTATGATGTTATATATGCTGAAGATGGAGAAAAAGGAATAGAGCAGGCATTAGTTGCTCAACCTTTTGCAATTACATTAGATATAATGCTTCCTAAAAAGGACGGGTGGAATACTTTGAAGGAATTGAAAGAGAATTCTTTAACAAAAGATATACCTGTAATTTTAGTTTCAATTATTAGTGATAAAAATTTAGGCTTTGGATTAGGAGCCTTTGATTATTTTGTAAAGCCTATATCAGCACAAAAATTATATTCAGCTTTTATTAAATTAGAAAACCTTGCACAGAAAAAAGTTAAGGATATTGTAATAGTAGGCAACGATAAAAGCGAAATTGAAAGATTTAAAAAAGAATTTATAAATGAATCCGTAAATATACAGTTTATTCAAGGCGGCGAAAATGCTTTCGTAGATATTCTTAAATCACAGCCTGATTTAATAATTTTAAATTTACTCATGTCATCGTCAGACGGTATAACATTATCAAATAAGTTAAAATCTGATAGGGAAACCAGGAATATTCCCATTATATTACTGACAGAAAAAGAATTTTCAGAAATGGAAAGTAATGAATTAAATACCATTGTGGAAAATATTACCGTTAGAGAAAAAAATCATCCTCTTGATGTATTGAAAATTGTAAGAGATAGATTAAAATTGCAAGAAGATTTTTCGTCAAACAGCAATGAAAAGAATGAAAAAGTTGGCAGAGAAGTTGTTAATACTTCAAATAATGATAATGAGGAGGAATATTACGGAGAAGTATTGATTGTTGATGATGAACCAGAAGTATTATTTACTATAAACGAACTGGTTCAAGCGTGCAACTGTAAAACACTTACAGCTAGAAATGGAATTGAATGTCTTAAGATACTGGAAAATACGACTCCGGATTTAATTTTATTGGATATAATGATGCCCGAAATGGATGGGTTTCAGACTATAAAAAAGATAAAAGAAAATCAAAGGTTTAAAGATATACCTGTGTTTGCTGTTTCAGCAAAAGCAATGAGTGATGATAAAAAGATTATATTAAAGCATGGATTTGAAGATTTTATTCCTAAACCTGTTGATTCAGTAATAATTAGTTATAAACTTAAAAAAATATTTAACAAAATCAGAATACCAGGATATGAAAAAAATATTAGTCATTGATGATTTACCAGAGAATGTTTATATGCTTCAGGACAGGCTGGAGAACGAAGGATATAAGGTAATAACTTCGTATGACGGAAAATCAGGAATAAATAAAGCAATAAACGAACACCCGGATTTAATTCTTTTAGATATCATGATGCCGGAAGTAACGGGAATAGAAGTCTGCAAGACTCTTGTAGCGAATAACGCTACTGCAGATATTCCGATTATATTAGTAACTGCAAAATCAGATGCTGAAGATACCAGGGAAGGACTTGAGGCAGGTGCTTTTGATTATGTTAAAAAACCTTTCAACAGAATTGAACTTTTAGCCCGCATAAATTCTGCTTTGAAATTAGCAGAAGCCCATAAACTAGTTTTAGAAGTTGAAAAGAAGAATACTTTTACCGCTACTGTTGTTACAACAAACCATAAGATTAAACAGCCGCTTACCTTAATTACACTAACATCCGCTGCTGTAAAAAGAGAATTAAATAAAGAAGTTATTTCAAAAGAAGCTATATTAAAAAAATTAGAGTATATAGAAATTGCAGTTAATGAAATCAATGATGTCTTAAATAAATTACATGCAATAAAACAGCCTGTATTTTCAGAGTATGTTAAAAATATTAAGATGATTGATGTTGATAAAAGGGAATAGAATCTGATTAAGTAAGCTGCTGAATAGTGGCAAGCATTGTATCGAATTCATATGGTTTGGAAAGCAAGCTATTAATCCCCATCTTTTTAGGATTAAAATCCTTTTCCAGAGATAAGCTTCCAGTTGAAAGTATAATCGGCATATCAAACTTAAGTTTTCTTATTTGACTTACACAATCAAGCCCGTTCATTTCAGGCATACTATAATCAATTATAACAAGATCGACCTTAATTTCTTCGGTTAAAACTTTTAATGCTTCAACACCGGTTGCTACCTTAATAACATTATATCCATTTGATTCCAAAAGCTCGGCTAATAAATCTCTTAGCATTATTTCATCATCTGCAAGTAGAATAATTTTTTCAGATGGTGGTGATTTTTCAGTATGTGAAATTTCGAAAGCAGGTAGAAAAACATCGAATGATGTCCCTTCATTAATTGAACTTGAAACTTCAATATGACCTTTATGTGCTTTTATTATTCCGTAAGTAACATAAAGTCCTAAGCCGGAACCGCTTTCTTTCTGCTTTGTAGAAAAATAAGGATCGAATATCTTCTGCAGATTTTCTTCATCTATTCCGGAACCGGTATCTCTAACAGTAAAATTAACATAATTTCCTTTATCCAATAAAGGATAATTTATCATATTTTTTTCATTTACAGTTATATTTCTAGCTGAGAGGTAAATTGTGCCTTTATCGGATATTGCTTCCTTAGCATTTACGCTTAAATTTAATAGGATCTGATAAATTTCAGTACCATTTCCCAAAATATCATATAGGTTATCTTCTATATTCGTTTCCAATGATATTTTTTTGGGGAAAGTCTGAAAAATCACCTTAGAAATCTCTGAAAGCAATGAATTTGGTTTAATCAGTTCCTTTCTTTTAGGAGTGGGTTTTCCATAAGAAAGGAGTCCTTTTGTTAAATCCTTAGCTCTTATTGAACAGTTCTCGATGTTATCCAGCAGTCTATAAATATTTTCACTTTCTGGTACTCTCTTCTTTAATAAATTTAAACTGCCGAAAATGCTTGAAAGCAGATTACTGAAATCATGAGCCATACCGGAAGTGAGCTTTCCAATAGTTTCCAGCTTTTGCGACTGAAGCAGTCTGTTTTCCAAAGCTGCATTTAACTCCTTTGTTCGAATATTGCTGACGGCAAATGATAAAAGTGCAGCAAATTGTTCTATGTGGTTAATATCCAAAGAAGTATAATTTTCATTTCCTCCTATAATTATTGTTGCCAGGAGTTCATTATTAAAAAAACAGGGGGATATTACCAGGGCTTCACTTTGTAAAACTCTTGTTAAATTAAAGCCGATATTATTGGTCTTATTTAATGCTATAAGAGAGCGCCTATTTATTCCAAGCCATTTAATAATAAAAGAGTAATTAACTGTTATCTCTTTTTTTATTTCAGCTTGATTTTTTAATTGTCTGTTATGATCATAAAAAAGGAACTCATATTTTTTATTTTCTTCATGGAAGACAATTATTCCAAAATTGCTGTCGCTTATTTTAATGCAGCTATTCAAAATAGATTGTGATAAAGTATCCAATAATTTTTCTTTTACCAGAAGAGCAAGAATATTTTGGAATTCTTTTTGGAAAAGTAAATTCTTTTGAGTTGCCTTACCGGTAAGAGTACGAGCAACCCTGGAGGATTTTTGAATTGAAAGAACAAATCCATCCAGTTTATTCTTTGATCTTAATGGCGTAATCTTAAGGTTATTATCAATCGAGGGGAGTAGAACTTCCAGAGATTTATCTTCTTTAAGTTTATCAAAATAAGAAGCATTTATATCTTTAAATATACTCTCTATTCCCCTGCCTTTTAACCTTGCTATTCCGGTGGTTTTCTTAAATTTCTTATTTGACCAGAGAATAATTTTATCTTTATCTGCAATTGCTAATCCGGAACCGTTTTGTTCTAACAATTCTGAAAGAGCGTATTCAGAAATGATTTTTTTGAGCATGAATCAATTTAGTCCTGTTTAATCTCATATTTCTTAATCTTGGTATACAAAGTCTTCGGGCTGATACCTAATTGATAGGCTGTTTGTGTTCTATCCCATCTATTTAACTTAAGAGCCCGTGCGATATGTTTTCTTTCAACCTCTTCCATACTCAAAACTGCTTCAGATTGACCGTTATCATCATTTACTTTTTCAAACTGTTCCTTTGCAAATTGAGTAACAGTATTTGGTAAATTAAGATCTTCAGGTTCTATGGAATCCCCTTCTGCAAAGATTAAGGCGCGCTCAATAATATGTTCTAATTCTCTAACATTGCCCGGAAAACTGTAATTCATTAAAACTTTCTCAGCACTGGAAGAAAGTTTTTTAGGCGACCTAATAGGAGATTTAGATTCCAGGAAATGCTTTGCTAAAATAATTATATCATCTGTTCTATCTCTAAGAGGAGGTATAGTAAGAGTAATAACATTTAATCTAAATAATAAATCTCTTCTGAATTTTTTATTATCCGCTTCTTCAAGAAGATTTCTGTTAGTAGCCCCAATAACTCTTACATTTGAGGTTAGATTTGTTATTCCACCAATTCTTCTATACTCTCCATTCTCCAGGAAACGAAGAAGTTTGGGTTGAAGTGTAAGGCTCAGTTCACCAATTTCATCAAGAAATAAAGTACCGCCATGGGCAATTTCTACT
>CAVUOL010000028.1:0-10425 GCA_963742995.1 uncultured Ignavibacteriales bacterium | reverse complement strand
TTTTGGTTCTGACTGCTGAAAAGTTTAAATGAGAAATAAATCAGATTAAGCAGTAATCCGATAAATAAAGTGAGCCCCCATGCTCTAGAGTTATAAATAGGGTGGGAAATTTTACTTAGAATATCGCTTGATAATGCAAATGGACTTATTATTATATCCCATGAGTTCCATCTTAAGTACCTGCCAACATAAATTCCAAAGCCGCTTACAAACAAAAATGCGATTGAAATAAAAGTAGTTTTCCCTTTTCCGACATAGTTTTCCAGAACTTTCTCTATATCCATTAAGCTAACAAATCCGAATAATAATCCCGTCCAGGCAAATGAGAGTATAAGAATAAGATCATACCAAAGAGGTGCCTTTGTGCTCATTCCTAAATGGAACAAATCGGTCAAAATGTAGGGGGAATTAGGGAAAAAGAATATCCATGATAATATCATTACAATAAGTAAAAATTTCTTATCCTGAAGTTTTTTCAATATTATTATGGAACTTATGAACCAGGGGATAAATGCAAGAAATAAATTCCAGTTCAAAAACAAAAATTCAAATGAACGGGTATAGAAAATTCTGAAAAGGGATAAACCGAAGCTAAATAAGCTTAGAATTATAAGTAAAATTGTACTATTTAAGCGGCCTGATTCTTTAAGTTGTTTAATCATAATTTAATTTATTTCAATTTTTTCAGTAAAAAGGACTTTTTATAATATTTAGTCAGAACTAAAGCAAAAAATGTTCCGCAAATTTCATAAATATGGCAGATAATAAAAACTGCATAATCTTTCCTATTCTTTCAAAGTGATATGACACAAAGAAGAAAAAGAGATTTTTTATAAATCTATTTTGAATGTTTTTAAGGTTAAATGATGGAAAGGTGTTTTTATTCCAGAAAAAAGGAATCATATCCAAGATGGAAGTATTTCTTCATATTCATTTAGTACTTCTGTTGTAGTTATGATTTGGTTATAAACCTTATGTAGAAGGTCAAGTTCATCTATATTAGTTAAGGCAATAAGACAACTAGTATCAGAAATAATAATGTTAGGCATTATTTACATCTCTTGCCAATTCAGACGCGGAATAGTTGAATAAAGAAACTCCATATTTTCCTAAAAGTTCTGCAAATGTTCTTTTCGTTAATCCAAATGCAGATTTGATAAGCAGACTACCGTTAAAAAGAATACTCCGGAATTATCAGAATAGTAAAAAGAATTA
The DNA here is from genome assembly GCA_963742995.1 of uncultured Ignavibacteriales bacterium. Lineage (GTDB taxonomy): Bacteria > Bacteroidota > Ignavibacteria > Ignavibacteriales > Ignavibacteriaceae > CAVQBP01. The sequence goes on along the minus strand of CAVUOL010000028.1, from coordinate 9,210 downwards.
TTGCCGTATATATTTTTTTCATATGTGATAGATTGCTGAAATTTTGAAGTTGCGAAAACTTTGTAATAAGTTCCGGTTTTAATAATTTCAATAAATTAATTATCAATCACCTTTTAATTTAACAATAATAAATAATATGAAAATATCCCCCAGGGAGGCAGTTCAAATTGTTTTAAATTCCCAGCTTTTAGATGGAAAATCAAAATCGGCTAACCGGAAAAAAGATATAGCCGGGATTATAAATAAACTCGGTTATATTCAAATTGATACTATTTCAGTCATTAACCGGGCTCATCATCATATACTTTGGACTCGAAACAATAACTACTCTGAGAAATATCTGCACGACCTTCAGGCAAAGGATAAGCTAATATTTGAGTACTGGACGCATGCAATGTCATTTATTCCTATGGAAGATTATAAATATTCCCTCCCTAGAATGTTAAATTTTAGAAAGCCGAAAAGTAAATGGTTAAAGTTCAGGTTCAATCAATCTAGGAATTATTTTATTCCAGTTCTTGAAAGGGTTAAAAATGAAGGGCCGTTAAGTTCGAGTGATTTTGAAAATGATACCGGTAAAAAGGGTGGAACCTGGTGGGAATGGAAACCTGCTAAAACAGCACTTGAATATTTATTCTGGCGAGGTGATCTTATGATTTCGGAAAGAAAGAACTTTCAAAAATTTTATGATCTTCGTGAAAGGGTTCTGCCTAACGGCATAGACACTGCATTCCCATCCACGGATGATTTAAGCCGGCATTTTGTAAGGAAGGCAATATCATCACTCGGGGTTGGCACGGAAAAAGAAATTCTTAAATTTATGCAACCTGGTAAGACGACTGTATCCGATCTTCAAATTGTTGATAGACAAAACATGAAAAAAGGAATTGATGAATTATGTGAATCAGGAGAGATTATTCCTTTATTTATAGGAGGTGATAATAAAATATTAAATTATTCATCTCCTGAAAATCTGAATGCAATCAATAAAAGAAAAAAATCTTCTTCAATCATTCATCTCCTCTCCCCTTTTGATAATCTGATAATACAGAGGGAGAGGACAAAACGGTTATTCAATTTTGATTATGTAATAGAATGCTATCTGCCATCAACAAAAAGGAAGTATGGTTATTTTGTCCTGCCTATAGTTTTAAATGACAGGTTTATTGGAAGGCTTGATCCAAAAGCCGACCGCTCGAATAAAACTTTAATAATTAATAATCTTTTCTTTGAAGATAATTTCAAAGATTTTGATGAGATTTCCCTTCTATTATCTCAAAAACTACTGAGTTTTGCCGGATTTAACGGCTGTGAAAAAGTGGTAATAAGAAACTGCACTCCTAAACCGGTAAAAAGATATTTACAGAACGGCTTAAAAACACTTTCATTAGCATAACCGATGCTATCGAGACTGTATAAAAACTAAAATTTGTATCATTCTGCGGGAGTGGTTGACCGAAGAATCTTTGGGATTTTTACTAAAATTGCAATATAGCACTCCTACACAGTGCGGATATCTGTAGTTTATTTTGTTTCTACAAATATTTCGCTCCTCCGGAGCGAAGAGAAACCAATGGATAAATCCATTGGTTAATGATATTTTCTGGTAATCCTTATGGGAGTTCATATATTATCATCGCTTAAACAATCGATTATAATCGATTTTAATATTATATTATTTGGTAGAAAAGCGTATTCATAGCGTATTCACTCCGTATTCATCTATTATTTAGAGTTTAATTCATATTTAGGATTTTTTGCGAAAATATTAAATAACTCTTTTATGTTAAATTGGAAGATTTAATGAGATGAATTTCACTGCTAAAAATGGATATGGGATGCGAGAAGGCAAAGCTGTGCGGTTATTAAGCCGAGAAATGTTCCGGAAATATTACCTAGAATTCCTAATAATAATCCGACCGGTGCTAAGGAAGGCTGATAGATGCTTGCAATAATTGGAGCGCTGACTACTCCCCCAATATTAGCCTGACTTGATGTGGCAATTAAGAATATTGGTGCTTTTATTAGTCTTCCGATTGTATAAAGAATGACTGCATGAATTAATATCCATACTACACCGGCAAGAAGAAACATGGGAGCATTTAAAATAGCAGTTAAATTAGCTTTTGCTCCTATCGATGCTAAAAGAAAGTAGAGCATATAGTTGCCAACTATCGAAGCGCCTTTCCTTTCCATGTTTTGGAGCTTAGTAAATGATAGTGCAGTGGATATTATCAGCACTAAAATAATTGTCCATCCGAATGCAGTTACAATTTGACCCAGCGGGGGAATAATTTTGCCTAATTGAAGGCAAATTGTACCAATAGTCAGGGCAATAGCTATCATTATTGAAAAAGATTTTAGATCTAAAGGTTCTCTTTTTGAATACAAAGGTTCAAGTTTCTTATTAATTCTATTAGTCAATGAAACATCAACTTTATTCTTCTCATCAATTTTCTTTTGAAATCCGGAAAAGGCAACAACGACAGCCATCCATCCGTATCCTACCAGGGTATCAACAATAACCATTGTTCCTAAAAGGGAGTCTGATGTACCTATACTTTCTTTAATGGAAATCATATTTGCGCTCCCTCCAATCCAGCTTCCGCTTAAGGCACCTATTCCTTTCCAAGCATCAGCCGGTAAAAAATGGGAGAAGAGAATTAATACAATCGGAGCACCGATCATAATTCCTAGTGAGCCGGAAAAAAAAGTAATAATAGCTTTGGGACCTAATTTAAGAATAGATGGGATATCTGCTGAAATAAGGAGTAAAACTAATGCAGCGGGAAGGAAATAATCGGTAATCCAATCATATGCAGGGGAAGACTGAGGCGTAATGCCTATGGTGGTAGTTATAATCGGAAGGAAATAAATCCATAATACAAAGGGAATTACCTTAAAAACAGGTTTTGCAAATTCTTGTTCTTTTATCCAATAAATAAATGCAAGGAGGCAGGTTAAGAAAATAATGATATTTGTTGGGTCAGTGATTAGGGCTTTATTCATTTATTTTCTTTTTGCAAAGTATTTGATGAATGAAATAAGTTTGAAAATTAGAGATAAAGTTAACGCCGTTCAAGTTTCCCGACCATTTCATTTCAATTTGGGAGTGTTGCCGCTTTCTTGTAACGCGAAACTCCGTTTCGCTAATTATTTACAAATCTCGAAATGGAATTTCGAGCTACATGGATTATAAAATAGTTGAACCAAACCTAAATATATTTTTACAATTTTCATTAAATTGAAACTGGATTGTAATTACTTTTAATAAAATCATTTAATAGACATGAAAAAATTAAACTACTTATTCATTTTTCTTTTTATCATTATAATTAACTGCCGCCTAATATATGCGGATGATGGATACAGACTCTGGCTGAAATATGACTTAATAACTAATTCACAAAAATTAGATGAGTATAAGAAATTAATTAAAGGTTATATGGTTGAAGGAGAATCCCCGACTATAGATGCAGTTAAAAATGAATTAGAAATTGGGTTGAATGGATTATTAGGGGTAACTATTCCTGTGGTTGGATCCGTTGAAAATGATGGAATATTAATGATAGGGACTGTGAAAAATACTCCTGCCTTATCTACAGCAGATTTACAGGACAAGTTAAAAAATATTGGAAATGAAGGATTTATTATACAAGATATTATATTAAACGGAAAGAAAGCAATTGTTATTACGGCGAATGAAGATATCGGAGTCTTATATGGTGCTTTTACTTTCCTGAGGATGCTGCAGACAAATCAGGATATTAAAAAGATTGACATAGTATCATCTCCCAAAATTAAGCTTAGGCTGCTTAATCACTGGGATAACTTAAACAGAACTGTGGAGCGGGGATATGCAGGATTTTCTATATGGGACTGGCATAGGCTTCCGGATTATATTAGTCCTCAATATAAAGATTATGCCCGTGCGAATGCGTCTATTGGAATTAATGGGACAGTACTCACAAATGTTAATGCGAATTCTCTTGTTTTAACCCATAGATACTTAGAAAAAGTTGCTGCTCTAGCAGATGTATTTCGGCCTTATGGTATAAAGGTTTATTTAACAGCAAGGTTCAGTTCTCCAATAGAAATCGGAGGGTTAAAAACTGCTGATCCCCTAGATGAAAAGGTTCAGAAATGGTGGGATGATAAAGCTAAGGAAATATATTCTTTAATTCCTGATTTTGGAGGATTCCTGGTTAAGGCAAATTCCGAAGGGCAGCCGGGTCCACAAGATTATGGACGTTCTCATGCAGATGGTGCGAATATGCTTGCTGATGCTGTTAAACCATTCGGAGGAGTTGTTATGTGGCGTGCTTTTGTCTATGCAACAGTTCCCGAAGACCGTGTAAAACAGGCATATGATGAATTCACACCTCTTGACGGCGAGTTCAGAGACAATGTTTTGATTCAGGCTAAAAACGGTCCCTTAGATTTTCAACCGCGAGAGCCTTTCCACCCATTATTTGGAGCCATGCCGAAGACAAACATGGGAATGGAATTTCAAATTACGATGGAATACTTAGGGCAGGGAACGCAGCTTGTATACCTTGCACCTATGTGGAAGGAATGCCTTGAGTCGGATACTTATGAGAAAGGAAAAGGTTCTACAGTTGCAAAAGTTGTAGATGGTACTCTTGAAAATCATACGTTATCCTGTATAGCGGGAGTTTCAAACATAGGTACAGACAGGAATTGGACAGGCCATCTTTTCGGACAGTCTAACTGGTATGCATTCGGAAGGCTTGCATGGGATCATGAGCTTACATCAGAACAAATTGCAGATGAGTGGATTAGAATGACTTTTTCCAATAATAATGATGTAATTAAACCGATTGAGCATATAATGATATCTTCGAGAGAAAATGCAGTTAACTATATGACACCTTTAGGATTGGCTCATTTAATGGGAACTGATCATCATTACGGCCCGGCTCCATGGGTTCATGAGTTATCCAGGGATGAATGGAATCCGGTTTATTATCATAGAGCCGACAGTACCGGAATAGGATTTGACCGAACGATCACCGGGAGTAATGCCGTAAGTCAATATCATAAACCTGCTGCTGGTTTATTTGCATCACTTGAGACGTGTCCCGATAAATTTCTTTTGTGGTTTCATCACGTTGGATGGAATTATAAAACTCATTCCGGCAGGACATTGTGGAATGACCTATGTTATCATTATTATGAAGGAGTTGACAGTGTGAGAGCAATGAAGAGCTCCTGGAATAAATTAAGAGGAAGGATTGATAATGAAGAATTTAATGATGTAAGGATGCTGCTGAATATTCAGGAAAAAGAAGCTGTCTGGTGGAGAAATGCGTGTGTATTATATTTTCAAACATTTTCAAAAGAGCCAATTCCGGCAGGTTTTGAAAAACCTAACGAGACATTAGAATATTATAAAAGTCTGTCTTTTCCAAATGCTCCGGGTATTTTGAAATGCCAATAATTATGATTTTGAAAAGAGCTGACAATATGGGAAACAATAATTTTCCTTTATTGTAAAAAGGATATATTAATTCTTACAATAATAGGTAATGAAAAAGAGATGAAAAAAATATTTTTTATAATAAGAATAATTGTAATACTTTTGGTTTTTACGGCATTTTTCTGGCAGATGAGTCTTGGTATTTGTCCAGTACCATAATATATACAAGTTTAATTTTATAACTTTTTAATGAAATCTCTTACCTCTTTAATACAGAATATTTCAAAAGCTGAAATAAAAGTTCTATTTTCAGTTTTTATCATTATAACCGGCACTTTAATTTTTATTTTAATTGCAAATGAAGTAAGTGAAGGGGAAACAAGGCATTTCGATTTAATGATTTTAGAATCTTTGAGGAACCCGGATAACTTTCATAAGTCAAAAGGGCCAGAATGGATAGAACTTGCAATGCGTGATATTACTGCATTAGGCGGTGGAACTTTCATAGTTATCATTACTATTTCTGTTGTCGGCTTTTTAATTATTCAGAAAAATTATAATGCAATGTGGTTAATATTAGTGGCAACAATCGGCGGGGCTTTATTAGCTTACGGGCTGAAAGAATTAATCGGTAGGGAAAGACCACCGCTTATATTTCACCTTGTATATGTAAATTCATTAAGTTTTCCCAGCGGCCATTCTATGATGTCCGCTGTAGTATATTTAACTCAAGCATCTCTTCTGTCACAAATCCAGAAGAAAAGAAGCATGAGAGTTTATATAATTACAGTTGCATTAATATTAACTCTTTTAATTGGTATCAGCAGGGTCTATTTAGGAGTTCACTATCCAACTGATGTTTTAGCCGGATGGTCAATAGGAATTGCATGGGCATTCCTTTGCTGGTTTTTTGCCAGGTATATACAAAAAGAGATAAGAATTACGAACTGAACTATTATTAATACAATAAGTTCATTTAATTCCATGACCGGAGAAAAAAGAAAATTCCTTATTAGTTTGTATTACCCTTCGGGGTTCATACTGTTTCTCTGGATTATAAAAATAATTGAAGTAGCGTTAAACATTAGCTTTATTCAATACGGATTATTACCACATCATCTTTCAGGTTTAATTGGAATTATTACTTATCCATTAATCCATGCTAACTTCAATCATTTAATATCGAATTCGATCCCGCTTCTGTTTTTAGGTACCGGGCTTATTTATTTTTATCCGAATGCATCTTTAAAGGTATTTCTATTAATCTATTTTATTCCAGGTATTTTGATCTGGTTTTTTGCCAGGCCGGCTTATCACATCGGTGCAAGCGGTCTGGTTTATGGGCTTGTAACGTTTTTCTTCTTCAGCGGTATTATAAGGAGAGACAATAGATCGATAGCTCTAGCACTTGTTGTGACGTTCCTTTACGGGAGTCTTGTATGGGGAGTACTCCCGATTGACAAAACAATCTCATGGGAAGGTCATCTTTTTGGTTCTTTGACCGGAATTTTATGTGCTGTTATTTTCCGGAAATATGATCCTCCTAAAAAATATGATTGGGAGGATGAACCGGATGATGATAGCCATGGAAAGATTGAAATTTCTTATGATAAAGAATAACGGTTTATATATAGAGGAATACAATTCGCTTAACGATTTTATATTGCCGCATATTTTAATTTGTAAATTTGGATACAATTTCGAATCAATATTTTATTTAGCCATATAAAAAAATTTAAGGTTTATAAATGAAAAAAGTTAACCGAAGAAAATTCATCCAAAGCTCTTCATTATTAAGCATTTCTACAATCTTTTTAGGTTCAACTTCACATATTTTTTTAAGAGCAAAGGGGTTCGATCTCCTTATAAAAGGAGGAACTATTATTGACGGAACAGGAAAGGCAGAATATAAAGCTGATCTGGGTATAAAAGATGGAAAAATAATTGCCGTTGGAAATCTTTCTGAATCAGAAGCCATAAAAATAATAAACGCTGATGGATTAAAGGTAGTTCCCGGCTTTATAGATATACACTCGCATACCGATGTTGATCTTATAATAAATCCAAAAGCAGAGAGTAAAATAAGACAGGGGGTCACAACAGAAGTTTGCGGACAGGATGGTGCTTCATGGGGACCGGTTGGAGGGCCTGAGCTTGATAAAGAATTAATCGCTTTTGAAAAGGAATACGGAGAATCTCTATCATGGAGGAGCTTTGGAGATTTTCTTGACAATTTTTCCAGAAGAAGTTTTAGCGTGAATCTCGCATCAATGATAGGGCTGGGAACAATTAGAAAAATTGTTATCGGGATGAATAACCGGCCTGCAAATGCTGAAGAGATAATTAAAATGCAGAAAGAAGTCGAAAAAGCAATTACAAAAGGAGCTGTAGGAATCTCGACAGGACTGGAATATACACCCGGCAGTTTTGCCTCTACTGATGAATTAATCAAGATGTGCGAAGCTGCACCGGAATTCGCGAGACTCTATGCAACACATATGAGGAATGAAGATGACAGAGTTCTTGAATCTATTGATGAAGCTATTAAAATTTCAAAGGATTCCGGCTCAAGACTTGAAATTTCACATCTAAAGACCCAGGGGAAATCAAACTGGGGGAAAACAGATGAGGCGTTAAATAGGATTGATATGGCAGTTAAAGAAGGGATGGAAGTTCATGCAGATCGATATCCTTATGTGGCTTTTTTCACAGGACTCGCTAATCTTTTCCCGTTATGGGCAAGAGACGGAGGGACTGGGGATTTCATCGAAAGATTAAATGATGTATCTTTATTAAAGAAGATGAAAACTCATGCAGAGGAAAAAGTTTCGGATTTTGATGGTGAATGGAATGGAGTTCTTATAAATGGTATAGGGAAGGATGAATATAAAAGCTATCAGGGAAAAACTATTAAAGAAATCGGCGATGAAGAAGGTTCGGACTATTTTGATACTGCAGTAAAAATAATAAAAGAAACTGAAAACGATGCTTCAATGGTCTGTTTCGGAATGGATGAGCCGTCAACTGAGAAAATACTTGCACACCCCCGTGTAATGATTGCTTCGGATGCAGGTTCACATGCGCCTTATCCGCCGATGAATAAAAGCATAGCACATCCAAGGGCTTACGGAACTTTCCCCAGAGCAATTGCAAGATATGTCAGGGGAAGAAAAATCTGCACACTTGAAGAAATGATAAAGAAAATGACCTCCATGCCTGCCGATAAATTAAAATTCAAAAATAAAGGGAGAATCAAAGAAAGAAATGATGCTGACATTGTTTTATTTAACTATAAAACAATAAAAGACAAAGCAACATTTACTGATCCCCATCAATACCCTGAGGGGATCCCATATGTAATAGTTAACGGTGAAATTGTTATTAAAGAAGGTGAACACACGGGAGTAATGCCAGGAAAGGTAATAAAAAGTTAAAAGAGTATCAGACGACAAACAACACAGAATAAAATTTACAAATTATCTTTTATTCATTATTTTATGGTGAAGTTTGATTCTATTATTGAAGCAACGAGAAAAAGCAGTTGAAACCTTTTTTCTTTAAAAATTACTACTCAGTTCTCTCACGCCGGACAATAGCCCTAATTGAACGGGCTAAAATGACAGAGCATACATTCATTATAATAATAGCAATAATAATAGGAATTCTGGCAGGTTTCGCAGGAATCGGAATAAGAGCGTTAATAAAGGAAATATCGCTCCTATCGTTTCCCGGCGGGGGAACTTTTCTTGACAATGTACTCAGTGCTCCCT
>CAVUOL010000027.1:0-75147 GCA_963742995.1 uncultured Ignavibacteriales bacterium | reverse complement strand
GGGTCTAATCTACTTGGTACTCGCAGCTCAATTTGAAAGTTTTAGAGATCCGTTTATAATTCTTTTAACTGTGCCGCTGGCATTAACTGGCGCTCTTTTAACACTCTGGTATTTCAATCAAACATTAAACATTTTCAGCCAGATTGGTATAATTATGCTGATTGGACTTGTAACAAAAAATGGCATCCTGATTGTCGAATTTGCTAATCAAAGAAAAGCTGCCGGACTTAATATGCTGCAGGCAATTAAAGATGCTTCTGTCGCAAGGTTAAGACCCATTCTGATGACGAGCTTATCGACAGTTCTCGGAATTTTACCCATTGCTTTAGCTTTAGGTGCAGGATCAGAAAGTAGGGTCTCTATGGGTATAGCGGTTATCGGTGGATTAATATTTTCAACCTTTCTGACTCTTCTGGTTATTCCAGCTATGTACACTTATTTATCAAGAAAAACCGCAACAGTATCAAATGTTACTGAAGAGGAATTGCCAGGTATTAAGGAAAAAGAATTAATCGGAACTTAGACTGAGAAATTTCCTAAAAAAGGTTAACACCGCAATTTATTGCGGTGCTTTTAAGAAAAACAGAAAATAAAATAACTGTTTCAACAGTTTTTCAAAGTTACTATATATAACATTAATAAGGATATTAACAACAAAATAGTTATTTCTCATTAATTTTTACTTGACATCAGAAACATTCTATAAATAAATTATTTCTCATATTTATAAATCACACATGAATTATAAATACTTCTTTATAACCATTCTAATTATTTCATTCCCTTTTATGACCGTTTTCCCTCAGGAAAATCTTTCTTTGGAAGAAGCAGTTAAAATAGCTTTACAGAATAACTATTCAATCAACATTGCAAGGAATGAAAAGGAGATTTCTAATAACAATCTTTCTTTAGGAAATGCAGGTTTCCTTCCTAGCCTGGATGCAGAAGGTTCTTATCAAAAAAGTATCAATAATACAACGCAGGAATATTTAACTGGGCAAAAAATTAATAGTTCTAATGCCAAATCAAATAGTCTATCCGGAGATATTACTTTAAACTGGACTATCTTTAACGGCTTTGGAATGTTTGCCAGTCTTAACCAGTTAAAAGAATTAAAAAAACAGGGAGAAACTAACTTTAAAATTGTAGTTGAAAATACACTTTCAAATATAATCACAACATATTTTGATATCGTTAGACAGAAACAGGTACTTGCAGTTCTTGAAAGGAGTATAAATATTTCCGAAGAAAGGGTAAGAATTGCTCAAGATAAAAAACAGTTAGGCTCAGGCTCAAAATTTGACTTACTGCAGGCGCAGGTTGATTTAAATGAAGACCGTTCTTCTTTTCTAAACGAAGAATTAACTTTATCACAGGATAAAGTTTTACTAAACAGACTTTTAGGCAGAAATGTCAATTATGGCTTTAGCATTAATGATTCAGTCATTTCTATTAATCAGAACCTTTCATTAGAAGAACTGACATCCCAAGCTGGGAATAAAAACAGTAGTCTTATTCTTGCAAAACAGAATAAAAATTTGGCTGACTTAAACTTACAATTAGCTCGTACTAATTGGTATCCCGAAATCAGCTTATTTGCCGGATATGATTATTTGCATTCGGAATCTGAAGCTGGGTTTGTAAAATCAAATACTAACAAAAGCGTTAATTACGGTATAAATGCGTCGTTAAATATTTTTAACGGATTAAATACCAGCAGGAATATTGAGAATGCTGAAGTGTCAATAAAAAATTCAGAATTATCGTATGAAGAAACCAAAAAAATTGTTGATGCTGACCTGCAAAATGCATTTAACGCATATAAAAGCAGTCTAACTTTAGTCAATCTTGAAACAGAAAACTTAAAAGCTGCAGAAGAAAACTCCAATATAGCCGTGGAACGCCTCCGCCTTGGAAGTATAGCACCGCTTGATTTCAGAGAAACCCAAAGAAAATTAATAGATGCAAAAAGCCGGCTTGTAGGAGCACAATTCGAAGCTAAAAAAGCCGAAACACAACTCCTCCTTTTAAGTGGACAATTAATAAAATCCGAATAAAAAGAGAATTCTATCAATACTCTACAAACTACAAGCTCAACTTATCCTTAAACTTAATCGCCTGCCTTCTTGAAACTTCTATCTTCATCCCACCCTTTAATTTCACTAGCAAACCTCCGTTCAGCCACGGTTCTATATTATCTATCCATTTTAAATTTATAATATGCTTCCTGTTTGCTCTAAAAAAACTCCTTTCATCGAGTCTTTCATCTAAATAATTTAATGTCCGGAGAATCAAAGGTTTGTTCTCTTCAAAATAAAGACGAACATAATTCCCCTCCGATTCAAATAACCTTACGGTTGCAAGCTTCACAAACCAGCATCTATCCCCGTCCTTAACAAATACCTGGTCGTTTTCCGTTAACACCGATTGAGCGTTTTCTGAAACTTTATCTTTCTTATCGGTTTCTATTATTTTTTTTATAGTTTCTTCCAATCGCTTTGGTTCGATTGGTTTTAACAAATAATCAAGAGCATTATATTCAAATGCTTTTAAAGCATATTCATCATATGCAGTAGTAAAAACTACTTTTGGAACACTGTCCAGTTCCTCCAGAAGTTCAAAACCGTTTTTACCCGGCATTTGAATATCAAGAAAAATTAAATCAGGGTTTAATTCCGAAATCTTATTTAGAGCATCTTCTACATTTACAGCTTCTCCAGCTATATCTATTTCCTTAAACGGAGCTAATAGCCTTTTAAGTTCAACCCTGGCTAATCTTTCATCGTCTATAATTACTGCTTTCATTTTTTACTCCTCCTGTTTTGCAGCCGTTTAGCTGCTTGGGATTACTATTTCAGCAAGAACTATATCTTGTGTATCGTTTTTTATAGTAAATGACGCTTTTTCACCATATAGTAGGCTCAGTCGATGCTTCGTATTACTTATTCCAAATCCTTTTGATTGCTTCAACATTTCATCTTCAATATGACCGTTATTCTTAATTCTTATATGTAAAGAAGAATCAATTATCGATGAACAAATAGATATCTCTCCACCGGTCGTTCTTTTTGAAACACCATGTTTTATCCCGTTTTCTACAAGCGTCTGAACCATCATCGGAGGGATTTCTATATTTAATGAATCTGGAGATATTTTTATATCAAATTTCAATCGTTCTTCAAATCTTATTTTCTCTAACGAAAGATAATCAGAAACTGTTTTCATTTCATCCTCCAATGACACAGTCTCGATTCTTTCCATTTTTAATGAATATCGTAATATATTAGATAGTTTGGTGACAGCCGTTTGTGCACTCGCAGGATCTTCCTCTATTAAGGCTCTTATACTGTTTAGTGCGTTGAACATAAAATGAGGATTAAGTTGTGATTTTAACGTCTTTAATTCAAAATCTTTTACGGCTGCTTCCCAAATATAAGATTCTATCTCTGCTTTTTTATAATTCTCAAAGTAATGTACTGAAAAATATATTAAAGCCCAGAATAAAATCACACTGCTTAAATTTATTATACCCATTACCGGTGTCGCAAATTTAAACTCTTCGGGAACAGGACCTTCTAGTATTTGATGTGATAAAAGTAGAATTATAAATAATATACAACCTATTATTATACTGGATAATAATACTCTCGGCACAATTTTATTTAACGGTAGACTTAACCATTTATATTTATTAACAAAATATCTAAATGCATGGGTGAAAAGAATACCAGCTATACAGACTATTAACCAGACAAAAATATTATTTATTGAAAATCCTAAAACTGAAGAATTTACGATTATATTGGCTGTGCCAAAAAGAAACCATCCTACAATCTGACTTATCCAATAAATTTTATTTCGTTTCACAATATTATTTTTATGTGTTAAGCTATCTGTTGAAGAATTATTTCCGAAAAAATATTCAGTAATGCCCTTATTAACAATATTATAAGTATTCATCTTAAATATAAACGTATAGTTTCTAAAAGAAAATCATTAATTACAATCATTTTTTGTCCTTGCCGCTAAAAATCCATAATAATGGGATTATAAAGTAATTTGAATATTTAAAAAGTACCTTAATTTTATTAAAAGAGGCTTAAATAAGGGATAAATGGGGAATCATTTAGAATTGCAAAAAAGGTCAAATTACTTCTCCCCTTCAGAAGAATTTAAATCTATCCTATAAATTTCAGCAGAAGCAAGCTTTCAAAATAAAAGCAACTTTCGTTTTTAGAGTCTTTGTGGCTGATTCTTCGGTTTTAAATCTTCCCTTAAATTCATTAGCTTTAATATAGAAAATATTTATATGGTCTTTTTAAATGAATAAAATAAGGCATCTTATTTATACAAATCTAATTATGCTGTCTTTATTCTTCAGCCAGCTTTCTGCTCAAAGCCAGATAAAAATAAGTCCTGTTGATTACCTGCAGAATTCTAGCATAGTTGCTGGCTACCGTAGTGTTCTGATGGGATACTTCCCTTATTTATCTCCTTTACTAAAAGCTGAGGATAGCTCTAGTATACGGGTGAATTTCGTATATATAAGAGGAGGTATAATCAGAACAGATACTACAAAAAAGGAAATTCATCTGGTTTTTACCGGGCATGAATATGCAGATGGCCTTGAAACGGTAATAAAAGTGCTAAAGAAACATCATATCAAAGGCTCTTTTTTCTTCACCGGTGATTTCTATAGAAATCCTGAATTTAAAACAGATATTGAAAAACTAAAAGATGATGGCAATTATTTAGGTGCTCACTCCGATAAGCATCTCCTATATGCATCCTGGACTGATCGTGATTCCACTCTAGTAACTAAAGAAGAATTTATTGATGACCTGGATTCAAATTATAAGGCAATGAAGAAGTTTGGGATTACTAAAGAAAATGCAAATTATTTTTTACCCCCTTTTGAATGGTATAATGATGATATTAGCAGGTGGTGTAAAGAAATAGCTTTGACCCTCATTGATTTTACTCCCGGAACTTCTTCAAACCAGGACTGGACTTATCCTGGTTTGGGTAAAATATATATAAGCAGCGACACTATTTTTTCAAGAATTTTAGATTACGAAACGAAAGACCCGAATGGTTTAAATGGCTTTATTTTATTAACTCATCCGGGAACAGATCCTCGAAGACCTGATAAGTTTTATAGTAGGCTTGATGAATTAATTACTGTTCTGCAGAAAAAAGGTTATCACTTTACCCTTATTAAATGAATGATGTTTGATGGATATATGTTACATATGTATTAACATTTGTTACCTGCTCTGGTAGGGAAACCCCCATTAATTCATGATTTTTATCATGAATAAATTAAATAAATGTATCCCTTAACTTTTGCTTATTGAACATCTTTTTATGGATAAATATTCATTTTATTTGTGAATTTGCAACTTTTAAATCTATCTTGTTTTAAAATTATAGTGGTTTAAATACTCAAGTAAGTAATACACATTGATCTCCCGCTTAACATGTTTCCGGTTTAACTTTTGCATATCAGAAATATCTTTTTTGTAAAATAATATTTGGTTAACTTATCCTGCCGAAGCAATTAAATAAACTAAAAAATACAATGATAGGTCAGACAATATCTCACTACACAATAATAGAGAAACTCGGCGTAGGCGGGATGGGTGTAATTTTTAAAGCCCTTGACCAGAAATTAGATCGTATAGTTGCACTTAAATTCTTACCTCCTTTCTATTCTTCCGATGAAGAAATTAAAAAACGCTTTATTCAAGAAGCCAAAGCAGTATCTAAACTTCAGCACAATAATATCTGCACTGTGCATGAAATAAATGAAACCGATGAAGGTCAGTTATTTATCTGTATGGATTATTATGAAGGTCAATCATTAAAAGAAAAGCTGCAAAATGGAAAACTGGAATTAAATGAGGCTCTGGATATTACAATTCAGATTTGTGAAGGATTAAAAAATGCACATGAGAAAAGTATTATTCATCGCGATATAAAACCTGCTAATATTTTTATTACTACTGATGGTATTGTAAAAATACTTGATTTTGGTTTAGCTAAAATAAAAGGAGAAACTCATTTAACTAAAACAGGTTCAACTGTAGGTACAACCGCTTACATGTCCCCCGAACAGGCTAAAGGAGAAAATATTGATCAAAGAACTGATATTTGGTCTCTTGGTGTCGTTTTTTATGAAATGGTTTCCGGTAAGCTCCCCTTCAAAGGTGAGTACGACCAGGCAATTATTTATTCTATCTTAAATAGAACTCCGGAAAAAATTGATACCGCTAAAAAAATACAAAAATTTATTTATAGATGTCTGCAGAAAAAACCGGTTAATAGATATCAATCAATCGATGAGATACTTGTTGAATTTAACCTTATTTCTCCTGATTCTGTAAAGAGAAATATTTTTAATAGAAAAAAAAGGTTATTTCCCTCAACAAACATTAATAAGTATTTAAAATATTTCCTCCTTACTATAGTCTTGACTTCAATTATCTGGCTTTTAATAAAAAATTTCTCCGCTCCTTTTAATACAAATGAAGAAAAGCAGGTTGCAGTACTGCCTCTTGTAAATATTGGAGATGATCCTGCAAACCAGGCATTTTGTGACGGTTTAATCGAAACTCTTACAAGTCAATTAACTCAAATGCCCGAGTTCAATGGTGCAATCCAGGTTATTCCATCGTCGGAAATCCGTGATAGAAGAATCTCAAGTGCAAAAGATGCTTCTCTAATATTTGGTGCTGATCTGGCTGTCACTGGAAGCATTCAAAAATATTATAATAAAATCCGTTTAATATTAAATTTAGTGGATACAAAATCATTACGGCAAGTAAGTTCTTCAATTGAAAATTATAGTTTATCTAATGTTTACAATTTCCAGGATCAGGTGGTTTCACAACTTGCAAATATGCTGGAAGTAAAACTTAATCCGGAAGAAATTAAACAAATAAATGATGGTGTAACAGGTAATCCGGATGCATATGATTTGTATACAAAAGGCCGTGGTTATTTGCAAAAATATTGGGAGACTCAAAATATTGATATTGCTATTCTTCTTTTCCGTGAGGCTCTAAAAAAAGATTCACAATATGTTTTTGCTTATGCAGGTTTAGGCCAAGCATTTATCAGGAAATATAAAAATGATAAAAATACAAAATGGATTGATAGCGCTTATATTTTTAGTTTACTTGCCAAAAACATAAATGAAAACCTGCCTGTTGTCCGGATAACAACCGGAATTATTTTAAATGAAAAAGGCAGATATAATGATGCAGTTATAGAATTTAAAAAAGCAATTGAAGAGGATAAATATAATTCCTATGCTTACAATGAATTAGCAGAATCATATCTTGCCTTAAATCTTAATAATGAGGCTGAGTTTACATACAAACAAGCAATAAAATTAAAACCTTCATATTGGGTGGGATATAATTATCTGGGAGCCTTTTATTATTCTCACGGTCAATTTAATGAGGCTTTGGAACAATTTAAAAAAGTCAGAGAATTAACACCCGATAATACATATGGCTTGAATAATTTAGGTGCAATGTATATGTACCTCGAAAGATGGAATGAAGCAGAATCAACTTTTAAACAAATACTTACGGTTAAGCCCGATTATAATACTTATTCAAATCTTGGTAACCTCTATTTCTTCCACGATAAAAATTATAAAAGTGCCGCCGAAATGTTTGAGAATGCTCTAAAGCTTGATAGCAGTAATTATGTCCTGTGGGGAAATTTAGCTGCTGCATATTATCAAATTCCCGGTTACATGAATAAATCAGCTGAAAGTTACAAACATGCTATTGAGCTTGGAGAAAAAGATTTAAATGTAAACCCTAATAATTCCACTGCTTTGTCTCTGTTAGCATCCTATTATTCTATGACAAAAAATGATGGGAAGTCTATTCAATATTTAAAAAAATCATTGGAATTATCTCCAGATGATGTTGATATTATGGAAAGGGATATTGAAACATATGAGACTTTAGGAATACGGGATAAAGCACTCGACTTGACGGAAAAAATTCTGAAAAAAGGCTTTCCCGTTTCTAAGCTTGAAAACTCGCCTGATTTAAAGAATATGCTAAAGGATAAAAGATTTCAAAAATTAAAAGAAAAGTTTAATAATTCCGGTAAATAAATTATTTCAAAAACAAAAACAAGAGGATAAAATGAAAAATAATAATGGCGATACTGATGGGCCAAAAAGTGATTGTTATACCGATCCGGAATAATAAAGGGTTTGTCTTTATTAAACCTGTTAGTGTAATAAAGGTGATAAGGTAATATGGAAAGCTATTGATGCGGATGTTGAACTTTTCTTCCCTGATCCCAATCTTTTTGGAGAAACTTTAGGTACTATTAGAAGAGGGAAGGCTAAAGAACTAACAGTTCTATTAGGGGCAAGAAGTAAGAGAGGCGAAATTTTTCATTATTCTGTTTATCATCATGGTTCAAAAGATTTTGGTCAGGGTAATTCAAGCCCTGCAATAATTATTCAAAAATAATTTTATTTAAGTATTGAGTTTATCATTCAATGAGTGAATCGTCAAAAAAAATACAAGAACTTGAATTTGAGATAAAACGCCTAAGAGCATCTGTAGAAGAATTAAGGCTTCTGAATGATATTGCCGTTTCTGCAAGTAAAGAAACAGATGTTGATCGGATGCTTCACGTGATTGTAAAAAAATCGATTAAAGCGCTTGAAGCCGAACAGAGCTTAATTCTGCTTGTTACTAAAAACCGGAATGATCCGTTCAAAACTATTATTCGGCAGGACGATAGAAGCAGCCTGAAACGAAGCTATCATGTTGGTGAGAATATCACCGGCTGGGTACTCCTCAATAAAGAGCCATTAATAATAGAAGATTTATCTAGTGATAAAAGATTTCAGGCTACTGAAGAAGAAAAAAGAGATATTCATTCTGTATTATGTGTTCCCATCTGGTTTGAGGGGAATATTATTGGAATAATGAT
Source organism: uncultured Ignavibacteriales bacterium (assembly GCA_963742995.1). Taxonomy (GTDB): domain Bacteria; phylum Bacteroidota; class Ignavibacteria; order Ignavibacteriales; family Ignavibacteriaceae; genus CAVQBP01. Next base: position 66,171 of record CAVUOL010000027.1, on the reverse strand, counting down.
GGCAATTAATAAGAAGAACCGTAAACGCTTTTCCCAAAATGACTTAACTCTTTTCTCAATTATTTCTGTACAAGCCGGACAGTTAATAAAAAATCTGGAACTGCAGCGCGAGACCTTTCAAAAAATTAAAGAAACTGAAAAACTTCATGAACTGGATAGAATTAAAACAAATTTCTTTACCAATATTTCCCATGAGTTTAGAACACCCCTTACTCTAATTTTGGGACCATTAGAAAAGCTAATGGCTGATAATAATGATGATTCTACCCAATCCCAATATTTTTTGATTCATAAAAGCGCAAATAATTTATTAAAATTAATTAATCAGCTTCTGGACCTCTCCTCAATCGATGCTGGTAAGATGAAGCTTAATATTGAAAAAGGAGACGCTGTCTCTTTTATTAAAGGAATCGTAGCCTCTTTCCAACCTTTAGCCGATATAAAAAATATTAAATTGGAATTTGTATCCAGCCTTGAACAGCTAAATACATATTTTGATAAAGATAAATTTGAAAAAATATTAAGTAATCTTCTTTCTAATGCTATAAAGTTTAGCAAAGAAAAAGGAAAAGTGTCTCTATATCTTTCAATTGTTGAAGATAAAATAGTTCATATAAATGTAGAAGATAATGGCATTGGTATCCCCTATAATGAAATTAAAAATATTTTTAACCGTTTCTTCAAAGTTGAAAATTCTGGCTTAGGAGGAACAGGTATTGGTCTAGCGCTTGTTAAAGAACTGGTTGAACTGCATGAAGGCACTATTAATGTCGAAAGTGAAATTACTAAGGGAACCAAATTCCGGATCAGATTACCTCTAAAGATTGATAGTTATAAAAGTTTTCAGATTGAATCTTCACAAGAAATAACTTCTAAAGAAAAAAAGAACACAATTCCTTTAAGTATTGACGAAAATGATATTGCAGATAAAAATATCTCCGATAATACTCCTTTGATTTTAATTATCGAAGACGAAAAGGATATAAGAAATTTTATTAAAGAAAATATCGGAACCGAATGCAATATTATTGAATCCTCGAATGGTAAAGATGGGCTGAAGAAATCAATCGAGTACATTCCCGATTTAATTATAAGCGATATAATTATGCCCGAAATAAACGGAATTGATTTATGTAAAAATCTTAAAACCGATGAAAGAACTAGCCATATACCTATAATCCTTTTAACCGCAAAATCTTCTATGGAAAATAAATTGGAAGGGCTGGAAACAGGTGCAGACGATTATTTAACCAAGCCGTTTAATATTTCCGAACTTCAGGTCCGGGTAAGTAATTTAATCGATCAAAGAAAAAAATTAAGAGAACGTTTCAGAAAAGAGATATTACTTGAACCAAAAGAAATTGCTGTAACTTCTGCAGATGAAAAATTTCTATATCGCATCTCAAATCTAATTGAAAAACATATTGCCGATTACAATTTTTCGGTAGATATTTTTGCAAAGGAAATGGGAATGAGCAGAATGCAGCTGCATAGGAAGTTACACGCTGTAACCGGCCAATCCGCTAGTGACTTTATAAGAAATTTCCGTTTGAAAAGGGCAGCTAAATTATTACAGGGTAATTATGGAAATATTGCAGAAGTTGCCTATGATGTTGGTTTTAATAACCCTTCCTATTTCTCCGAATGTTTTAAAAAACTGTTCGGCTCCTTACCTTCAGAATATGTTCAAAATCCTTCCTTACATAATAAATCCTAATTGCTACAATTTAACAATTAAACAATTTAACAATTTCTTTCCCCTTTGCACATAATTTGTGAACTAAAGTATTAATCTAAATAAACCCCGTTTCTTAATTAGTTTTTTCATTTGTTACCTCAGTCCTATCATTTGTTACCCTTATGGTAGGTAAACTCCTTTTCATTTATCAAGTTTGTTATGAACAAATTAATAAACAAAACAAGGAGTTATAAAATGAAAAAGATATTTTTTTATTGGTTGAGCTTCGTTTTCATTATTGCAGTTGCAACCACTGTATTCCCTCAAGCGGATAAAGAGATCTCCGTCTCTGCTAAATATGAAGCTATTGAAACTAACTATTTAACCGGTTTGAATTCCAATAATCAGGGATTAAAAGTAAGCAGCGCTTATTTCCTGGGAAACATTAAGTCTCATAAAGCAGTTATCCCTTTAATGAAGATGTTTCGCACCGAAAAAAATGATGGAGCTAAATTAGTTGCTGCATGGTCTTTATTAAAGATTGGAGATTCTCGTGGTGTTTTCATTGTAAAAAGAGAAGCCGAACTTGGTGATTGTGATGGAATAAATTGCATGCTGCACCAATTATACCAGGATTATTGTTTAAAACTAAGGGTAAAATGGAATAAGTGATCAGTATAATTAAATTCTATCTGCTCCTTATATTCAAATATTTACTCAAAGTTTTTTTACTCAATTTCCACATCAACCTTCCTTATCTCATGTTAAGCCCTCACATATTGAGGGCTTTTTGATTAATTGAAGTATGTATATTATCAAAAAATCAAGATTGCATATTTATTTTTTTTCTGTTTTTTTATATCTTACAAGTTTAATTCTGTAATTTTATATAATAATAAATCTATGAACAACTTATTCTCAGATTTTCAATCTAAACTTATTGCCTTTTACCATCCGGCATTATATTTCTAATTATCTAACAGCCATCTAACAGCCGTCAAATCCGGTTCACCACTATATTCAATCCCCCTGTCTACTATGCAAAATACAGATTCTTTACACCCATTATTAATAATTCTTTAATAATTGACTTTAAATAAAGAAAAAACTACAATATTGGTTGTTATAAAATCTATTGGGCTAGTGCTAATAACTTTTTAGTATTCTTGCTGAATCATGCATAATTAAATTATTATACACCTCATTCAGTTAAAGCAGAATGTGAGGATTTAAGTGATAGGTAAATTGGTACTGCACTATAAAATTATGGAAAAACTCGGTGCAGGCGGGATGGGGATTATATTCAAAGCTCAGGACCTAAAATTAGATCGTACTGTCGCCCTCAAATTTCTTCCGGCTTCTTATTCTTTGGATGAAGATATCAAGAAAAGGTTTATTCATGAAGCGAAGGCTGTTTCTAAACTTCAGCATAATAATATATGTACTGTTCATGAAATTAATGAAACCGAAGACGGACAATTGTTTATTTGTATGGATTATTATGAGGGAGAAACTTTAAAGGATAAGCTTAAAAAGGGTAAGCTGGAATTGAAAGAAGCTCTCGATATTACTCTGCAGATATGTGAAGGATTGAAAAAAGCTCATGAAAAAAATATAATTCATAGAGATATTAAACCTGCCAATATTTTAATTACTAAAGACGGAATTGTTAAAATCCTTGATTTCGGTTTGGCCAAAGTTAGAGGTCAATCCCAGATTACAAAATATGAATCAACAATCGGGACTACTGCTTATATGTCCCCTGAACAGGCAAAGGGAGAAGATGTAGATCAGCGCTCTGATATATGGTCTCTTGGTGTTCTCTTTTATGAAATGATTTCCGGGAACCTTCCTTTCAAAGGCGAATACGACCAGGCTATAATATACTCTATCTTAAATAGAGTTCCTGATGAACTGAATGCACCTAAAAAAATTAAAAGTTTCATAGTCAAATCTCTTCAAAAGAAAACGGTTAACCGTTACCAATCAATTGATGAAATATTAGTTGAATTTAATCTATTACCTCTTAGCTCTCTGAATAAAAGCGCAGTATTAATTAAAGAAAAGCACCTTACTTCAAAAATTAAAATCAATTTATTTATCTTTTCCTTCATACTATTACTTTCGGTTATTACCGTATGGTTCTTTTTTTCCCGTTCAAATAGATCGGGTAATAAACCCGAACAGAGATTGGTTGCAGTACTCCCCTTTATTAATATTGGAAATGATCTCACGAGCCAGGCATTTTGTGATGGACTTGTGGAAACTCTCACAAGTCAACTAACTCAATTGCCGCAATTCAATACTTCTCTACAGGTAATACCTTCGTCTGAAATTCGTGCAAGGCATATTATTAGTGCAAAACAAGCTTCTCAAATTTTTGGTGCTGATTTGGCTGTAACCGGAAGTATTCAAAAGAATAATAATACTATCCGTTTAATATTAAACTTAGTCGATACTAAATCATTACGGCAAATTAGTTCATCTAACGATATTTATCAGTTAGCCAATGTCTATAATTTTCAGGACGATGTTGTTAACAGGCTTTCACATATGCTTGAAGTTAAATTGAACCCCCATGAGATAGCACAAATTAATAATGGCGGGACTGATAACCTCGACGCATATATCTTTTATACTCAAGGGCGCGGTTATTTACAAAATTATTGGAACCCTGCTAATATTGAAAATGCAACCCATCTTTTCCGGGAAGCTCTTAACAAAGATCCAAAGTATGTTCTGGCGTTTGCTGGACTGACCGAAGCATATTTGCAAAGATATAAATATGATAAAAATACCGTCTGGCTCGATAGTGCTTCCGCATTTAATGAAAAATCAAAATCTCTCAGTGAAAATTTACCTCTTGTCCATATTGCTTCTGGAATGCTTTTGAATGAAAAAGGCGAATTTGAAAAAGCTGCATTGGAATTCAAAAAAGTAATTGAGCACGATAAATATAACTCTAATGGCTATAATGGCCTGGCACTTGCATATCAATCACTTAATCTTGATAAAAAAGCTGAACAAATTTATAAAGAGTCTATTAAATTGAAACCGGTATTCTGGGTAGGCTATAATAAACTTGGTGTTTTTTATTACTCCCATGGAAAATTTAACATGGCATTAGAACAATTTCAAAAAGTAGTTGAATTGACTCCGGACAACACTTTTGGATTAAACAATCTGGGTGCCGTATATATGTTTCTCGAAAAGTGGGATAGTGCCAAATCCACTTTTAATCATGTAATTAAATTACAGCCTGATTATTCTGCATATTCAAACCTTGGCAGTATCTATTTTTTTCATGAAGAAAATTATAAAAAAGCAGCTGAAATGTTCCGTAAAGCCCTTAAATTGGATAGCAGCAATTACCTGATGTGGGGAAATGTTGCTTCTGCTTACTATCAATTACCGGAATATAAAAATAAATCGGTTTTCTATTTTAATAAGGCAATTGACCTGGCTAAAAGTGAACTGAATGTAAATCCCCGTGATCCTACTACATTATCAACTTTAGCATCATATTATTCTATGATTGGTGATCCGGATAAATCGCTTCAATTTTTGAATAAGGCTCTGAAAATAGCACCTGATGATGTGAATATAGAAGAATGCTGTATTGTCACTTATGAAACACTTGGAAAACGGGAGTCGGCACTGAAGCTTTCGGAAGATGTTCTAAAAAAAGGATTCCCAATATCTAAACTGGAAAAATCTCCGGACTTAAAAGAAATGATTAAGGATAAACGTTTTATAGCTCTCAAAAAAACGTATTCAAAATAAATTAAGTATTTAATTAATAACAATTAAAAATGGAGCTTATATGAAATATGGGAAAAATGTTCCGGTTAAATCTTATCAAAAAAATGGTGTATTTATAGATAAAATCGAAGCAACTCATGGTGATACCATTTCTTGGGAAGCCACAGATTCAAATATCTCAATATTTGTTCCTGATGCATATGAGATTTTTAATTCAAAAAATAGGATATTTGATGTAACTATGGGCGATACTTTTGAATTGGAAGTTACTCATAAACTATCAGAAGGAGAAATAAAACAATATCATTATGCAGTCTATCATGAAAATTCAAAAGATTTTGCAGAAGGGAACTCTAATCCTATTATTATTATTCATGGCTAATAATTTTTTGATAAATTATCTTAACCATTTTTTATAGAAATAGAAAAAATTCATAGATGGCAAAATCTTCAGTTAAAATTCAAGAACTTGAGCAGGAGGTTAAACGGCTTAAAGAAGCAGTTGAGGAGTTAAAGGTATTAAATGAAATAGCGGTTTCTGCTAGAAGAGCAACTGATGTAGATCAAATGTTAAATATTATTATGCAAAAGTCCATACTTGCTTTAGATGCCGAACAAGGTTCAATTCTTCTTGTTACCAAAAATCAGAATGATCCTTTTACTACATATATCCGGAGAGATGATTCAAGCAAATTGCAGCGCACTTATCATATAGGATCAAATATTACAGGATGGGTCCTGCTTAATAAAGAACCTTTAATTATCGAAAACCTTGCAATTGATAAAAGATTTAATGCATCTGACCAGGAAAAGAAAGAGATTCACTCCGTTTTGTGTGTCCCTATGTGGTTTGAAGGAAAAATTATGGGAATCATGATGGTAGTGAACAAAAAAAATAGTACAAAATTTCAAGAGAATGACCTTACTTTATTATCTATAATATCAGTCCAGGCAAGTCAATTAATCAAAAATTTACAGCTGCAGGAAGAGACTTTTAAAAAGAGAAAAGAAACTGAAAAATTACAGGAACTGGATCGAATAAAAACTGATTTTTTTACCGATATTTCTCATGAATTTAGAACACCTCTGACTCTTATTCTCGGTCCTATGGAAAAATTAATGTCTCAAACACAAATTGATAATGTTCAGGAACAATATAATTTAATCTATAAAAATGCCAGAAAACTTCTATCCCTTATAAATCAGCTGCTTGATCTTTCTTCAATTGACGCCGGGAAAATGAAATTGGAAGTAGAATATACAGACTTGATTAAATTCATAAAGGGAATCATAGCATCATTCCAGCAGTTAGCCGAAAGTAAAAATATTAAACTCGAGTTTAATTCTAGCCATTGATATTCTGGAAACTTTCTTCGATAAAGATAAAACTGAAAAAATTATTAGTAACCTCCTTTCGAATGCTTTAAAATTTTCCAATAGTGGAGGGAATATCACTATCTCCATTTCAAAGATGGAAGAAGATGTAAATATTATTGTGACTGACAATGGGATAGGTATTAGCTCCCAAGATATAAAAAATGTATTTAATCGTTTTTATAAAGCTGAATCATCGTCTATTCAAGAAGGCACCGGAATCGGCTTGGCTTTGGTAAAAGAATTAGTAGAACTCCATCATGGTTCAATTACAGTCAATAGTGAATTAAATAAAGGAACAAGATTCGATATCAAGCTCCCTCTAAATAAGGAATTATATAAAGATGTTATTGTAGAAAAAAAGCAGAAACTTAAATTTGAACCTAAACCCCTCGATATGCAAAAACCAGAAGATAAAAATGATTTTGAGTTTGAAAAAACAGAGGATGCACCTAAAATTTTAATTGTTGAAGATAACATCGATTTGCAAAGGTTTATTAAAGAAAATATTGGCAAACAATATTCTGTTTTTGAATCGGCCAATGGAATTGAAGGAATGGAAAAATCATTTGAACTTATACCGGACTTAATTATTAGTGATATTAAAATGCCTGAAATGGACGGAATAGAATTTTGTCAAAAAATTAAAAATGATGAAAGAACCAGCCACATTCCGGTAATTCTTCTTACCGCCCGTTCTACTTTGGAAAATAAATTGGAAGGATTGGAAACCGGCGCAGATGATTATATGACAAAACCTTTCAAGATACAGGAGCTTCAAATCAGGGTTAGTAATTTAATTGAACAAAGAAAAAAACTAAGGCAGAGATTTAGGAAGGAATTCCTGATTGAGCCGAAAGAAATAGCAATAACATCCTCCGATGAGAAGTTTCTAACAAGAATTTTAGAAATTCTTGAACATAATTATACCAATGAGAATTTCACCGCTGATGAATTTTCAAAAAAAGCCGGCTTAAGCAGAATGCAGCTGCACAGAAAGTTATCCGCTGTTACCGATCAATCTGCAAGCGAGTTTATAAGAAACTTCCGCCTGAAAAGGGCAGTGAATCTATTATCAGTGAAAAAAGGAAATATATCCGAAATTTCTTTTGAAGTAGGATTTAGCAATCCCTCTTATTTTGCCGAATGTTTCAAAAATCTATTTGGTTCCTCTCCTTCTGAATTCCTTTCGAATTCAAATAAATCAAATTAATTCCCTAAATAAATCCACAGTTTTTTAAGATGTCATTTATTAAATTGTATTACTGAAGTTACTCAAACATTGTCATTCTGAACGGAACGAAGTGAAGAATCTCATACTTAAAATTTTGAACCGTATATTGATCATACTTAACTTCACTAATATAAATTAGAAAATTTTTAATAATGAATTTTAGTCCTTCTTATAAAAGTATAAGTATTCAGGAGTTCAATCTAAGAGAAGAACTGGCAGATTTAATTCTTCGTTCTTGTACGAGCTGCCCCCGCAATTGCCTTGTAGACCGGACAAATGGTGAATTGGGTGTTTGTGCAAGCGGAGATTTACCGGTGGTTTCATCTTATACACCTCATTTTGGAGAAGAACCCGTTCTTTCCGGAACTAAAGGTGCCGGAAACATATTCTTCGGTAACTGTAATCTAAAATGCGTTTATTGCCAAAATTTTACGATTAGTCAAAAACCTAAAATCGAAAAGAAAAATGAAATCGATCTTGAACGGCTTTCCAATATTATGCTTGAATTGCAGAATAGACAATGTCATAATATCGGTCTGGTCTCACCTACTCATTTTGCAGTCCCCATATTCAAATCTATTAAATTAGCAGTTGAAAAAGGTCTCTATTTACCAATTATTTATAATACCAATGGCTATGATTCAGTTGAAACTTTAAAACTATTTGACGGAATAATTGATATATATTTACCCGATTTTAAATATGGTAATAATGAAGAAGGAAAGAATTATTCTAAGGTGAATGACTATTTCGAAAGAGCAAAGGAAGCTGTTTCCGAAATGCACAAACAGGTGGGAAGCGAACTTATTTATGAAAATGGAGTAGTAGTACGCGGTTTAATTTTAAGGCACTTGATTTTACCTAACGGTCTAGCTGAAACAGAAAAAGTTTTTGAATTTATTTCGGACCTGGATCCCCATATCCATATCTCCTTAATGGCACAATACTATCCTTCGAATATTGCTGGAAGACATATGCTGATTAGCAGAGCAATTTCTCATTCAGAATACGCCAGGGCAATCGAATTACTTGATAAATTTGGATTAGAAAACGGTTGGATTCAGGAACTTGAAAGTAATGATTTTTACCGGCCTAATTTTGAGAATAGAACAGATCCTTTTAATAATAAAAATCTAGAAGCATAAAAAAAATCAGCAATTTAACAATTAAACAATTTCCTTCCACTTTGCACAATTTATGAACTAAAGTATTAATCCCTATGTATAACTAAAATTATAAGTATTAATCCCTACGTATAATTAAAATTATCCCTATCGCAATTATTACTACCGGCCAATAATTTAAAATTATCTGAACGATAGAATCTATAAAAGCCGGAAAACTAATCTCACCGTTATATAATGTAACAATTGTACCGGCTATAAAAAATATAACCGATATATAAAGGACCGATTTTACCTCTAGATTATCAAGAAATAACATAAAAAAGCTAATTGAAAATATTAAAAGCACCGCTGGAATAATAAGTCTTGAAACTTCAAAAAATTCAAATTTACTTATTAAAAAGAGGAATAAACCGGCTAAAAATAAAATCGAACCTATGAACAATCTTCCACGTTGGTTATTTCCGAATGAAATATATACTAGGCTGATACCATAAAAAATTAATCCATATCCCCATATCTCGTTATTTGCGAAGTCTATTATTCCCCATAGTTTTAGTAAAATTGAGAGAACTAAGAAAGTAAGTAAGTAAATTAAAATGGATTGGTGGTGCTTATTCAATATAAATCTGAATTAATGTTAATAAATATAAGAATAAAAAATTACAATATTCTTTCACCCATACTGGATGCTATTATATCAGTTGCAAATTCGGCACTTTTATTTCTATTATCTAAAATCGGGTTGACTTCAGTCACCTCCAGGGAAGACATACACCCGCATTCTGCTATTGATTCCATTAGTAAATGTGCCTCACGGTAGCTTAATCCTCCGGGTACAGGTGTCCCTACTCCAGGTGCAAATGTCGGATCAACAACATCTAAATCAAAACTTACATGTATATGGTCAACTTTTTTCTGAAATTGTTTTAATACTTTAGCAATTATTCTATGTATCCCCTGTTTATCAATATCAGGCATTGTATAAACCGTTACTCCAAGATCTTTAATATTTTCCTTCTCCAGAGCATCAATACTTCTTATTCCTATTAATGCACAATTCTCCGGTTTAACTTTCGGAGAAAAATCTAAAATATTTACCAATCTTTCATCTCCGATTCCTAAAGAACACGCCATTGGCATCCCATGAATATTTCCCGATGGAGTTGTCTTATCTGTATTCATGTCAGCATGTGCATCTACCCAGATTACCCCCATCTCAAAGTTCCTATTTCTACAATATGAGGAAACCCCTGCTATAGTTCCGATTGCCATGGAATGGTCACCCCCCAGACAAAGAGGAAATTGATTTTGCTCGAGTACTTTTTCAACTTTTTTCGCTAATATTTTCGTAGTCTTAAGTATTTCAGGCAAATATCTCAATTGAGGATTAGTCCCAAAAGTTTTCGGTATTTGCTGCTCAATATTCTGAATAAAAATATCTCCGCTGTCAATTACCTTATATCCGAGTTTCAAAAGCTTTTTTTCAATACCGGCAATCCTTATGGCTGAAGGTCCCATATCTACACCTCTTCGCCCGGAACCAAGATCCATTGGGAATCCTATTATATTAACTATTTTGTCTCTGTGTTCTTTCATGCTGATTTTTGGTTACCTCATTTCGAACTTTCACACATAATTTTTATCCTAAAGATCCTTAAACCTTTTTTATCAGATTTATTACCATAATTCCTATTTTTATAATATGTTAGCACATTATATTCATGAATTGAAGCGCTAAATTAAAAAGTTTCTGAATAATTACAAATATTCTCCATTTTATGGGGACTTACAATTAATATCTTATAATACTTATATTCAATTCTTAAATTCCAGTTTTTTTTAATGATTGCATTTACAGAAGAACCCCAAATAAGTGTCGGCATTTTAACCGAAGAAAAAATTGTTTTTGAGCTCTACGGTGATTTTAAAACCACTGGATTAAAACAAACCTTCAGCGGCAGGTTTAATGCTGAGATTATTGAAAATAGTATAGTCTGTAAAAAAGATGATGAAAAAATTGAAATATCCAATGAAATTCTTTTTGAACCTCTCGATAAAGATGCAGATTCTTTTCTAATAAAGGAAGTTACAATTGGCATTGATTTTCATTGGGAAAGAAAGGAAAAACAAAGGTTTACCGGTTCATTAAAATTAAAAAGGGATAATAATAAAATAATAGTAATAAATATCCTGCCCCTTGAAAAATATTTGATTAGTGTTATTTCTTCCGAAATGAATGCAAAAAGTTCAATCCAGCTTCTAAAATCCCATGCAATAGTTTCTCGAAGCTGGGTTCTGGCACAGCTTGAAAATTCAAAATTAGCTGAAAAACAAAATGAAGATGTTAAAACAAGTTATTCAGGTGACGAACTGATTAAATGGTATGATCGACAGGAACATAAGCTCTTCGATGTATGTGCAGATGACCATTGTCAGCGGTATCAAGGCATAACAAAAATATTCTCGAATACTGCTCTCGCAGCAATTGATGAAACAAAAGGTATTGTCTTAACATTCAATAATAATATCTGCGATACTAGATATTCAAAATCTTGCGGCGGGGTGAGCGAATCATTTCAGAATGTATGGGAGCCTAAAGAATATAAATATCTATCTTCAGTTATAGATTATAAGTATTACCCGGAAAATTTTAACCTAAATTTCTCAAATGAAAATATTGCTAAGAAATGGATTAAAGGGAATCCTTCTGCTTATTGCAATACCAAAGACGAAAGGATCCTTTCCCAATTTCTTATGCCTTATGACCAGGAGACAAAAGATTTCTACCGCTGGAAAGTAGAATATTCTCAAATGGAATTATCTGAAACTATAAAATTAAAAAGCAAGATTGACTTTGGTGAAATTATTGATCTGGTTCCTATTCAAAGAGGTGATTCTTCCAGGCTAATCAAATTAAAAATAGTCGGAACTAAAAAAACATTAATTATCGGGAAAGAATTGGAAATTAGAAGGACTCTATCACCGTCCCATCTTTATAGTTCGGCTATCATTATAGATAAATATAATATACAGAAGAGTATCCCTCAAAAATTTATTATATCCGGTGCGGGTTGGGGACATGGCGTTGGACTATGCCAGATTGGTGCTGCAGTTATGGCTACAATCGGATACCAATTTGATGAAATATTATTACATTACTTTAAAGACGCAAAGCTGAAAAAGATTTACTAATTCTTGTCAAGCACAACTGTCATTCTGAACGAAGTGAAGAATCTCAAGGTTTATGATTTTGCACAATTTTGAGATATTTCACTCCATGAGTTACTAATATATTATTCTTAAATATGCTTGTGTTTCACTTACGTGAATATCTATGAAGATTCTTTACTCTTGCTTGTCTAAAAGCTGGGGCGGTATGGAAATGTTTACGCTTACCGCTGTTAAACAGCTTCTTAAAAGAAATATTAATGTAGAATTATTATGCCTATCAGAATCCCGCCTTCATATCGAAGCAAACAATTTAGGTCTGGTAAAACATCCAATCAAAGTTAGAGGGTATATCCATCCCTATGGGATTTTGAAAGTATCTACTGTTATAAGAAAGGAAAATTTTGATCTTATTCATACTCAAGCATCAAAGGATCTCTGGCTTTTGGTTCCGGCTTTGAATTTAATTAAAAGTAATATACCTTTAATTTTAACCAAACAGGTAGGTTCGTTTTTAACTAAAAAGGATATATTCCATAAATTTATTTATAATAGGGTCACATATGCTCTTGCAATAAGTGAAGTTATTAAAAAAAATCTTTTGGAAACCACCCCCTTAAATAAAGAAAAAATTTTACTCCTCCATAACGGAATAAATACGGAGCAATTCAACCCGGAGACAAAGAAAGGAGATAAAATAAGAGAAGAGTTTAATATAAAAAATGATGAATTAGTAATAGGGATGATGGCAAGGTTTAGTCCCGGTAAAGGTCATGAAGAAATTTTAACTGCCGCAAAAGAATTGAATAAAAACTATACCAACTTGAAATTTTTAGTCGTTGGCGAAGCAAGCAGGGGAGAGAATGAATATGAGACAAAAATTAAAAAGACTGCTCAGAAATATAATTTAACGAATATAATTTTCAGTGGTTTTAGAAGTGATACTCCTGAGATTCTTTCAATTATGGATATTTTTGTCTTTCCGTCTCACGCTGAAGCTTTTGGAATTGCTTTAGTCGAAGCAATGTCCATGGGGAAACCCTCTGTCTGTTCTAATTCTGATGGTATTCTCGATATTGCAATCGATAATGAAACATCTTTACTATTTGAAAAGAAAAATTCTGAAGACCTTATAAAGAAAATTCAGAAACTAATTAATTCACCGGAATTAAGAACTTGCTTGGGAAATAAAGCCAGGAAAAGAGCCGTGGAAAATTTTGATATTGAAATTCTTACAACTAAAGTTATAGATATTTATAAAAATGTCCTTCAAAAACAACATCATACCCAATTCTGTTAGATTTTTTGTGATATTATTAGTTTAAATTCTGTTTATATAATTTATATTTAGGTGAGGTTTATTTTTAATTTATTAACGGGAGTGCAAAATGAAGATTTTTTATGTTATTGCAATAGTTTCTTCATTATTATTAGCTGCATGTTCTTCATCAAAAGAAGAAGTTAAGCTCGGTTCCCTTGATCAGAAACCATGCAGAAATGAAAAACAACTTAATACAACTGATGAATTTAATGGTGAAACTGCCGATAATTTAGTAGTCTTTAAACAGGGTAAAGCTGTCTATGCTTCCATGGATATAAGGACTTACTGTAATGCTAAAATCTCTTTTGATATTGAAAGGAATGGGGATAGAATAAAACTTAAAGTAAAAAATAATAATGCCTCTATGGATAAATGCGTTTGTTTTACTAATGTTACTACCTCAATTGAAAATCTGGAACCTGGAAGCTACACTGTCTTAGTTACTAATGCAGCAGGGGATCAGCTGTTGACTCAAGGGAGTATTCAAGTTAAAGAATAATCTCTCTTTATAAATAACTGAGGTTTCGCAAAATATTGTCATTCTGAACGGAACGGAGTGGAGTGAAGAATCTCAAAGTTTTAAGTTTATTCAATTTTAGAATAATCTTTTCACTCTTTTATAAAAATTTTCATTTACTAACTTCAATTAATAATTAATCAGATGATTTCAGGGACAGCTGTCTCTATTTTTCGAAAGGCAAAATTATTTGAGCAATTTAATTACTACAGATCCTGAAATCCTTGATTTTATAAAAGAGAATAATTATGCTGATGCTGCAAATTTCCTTCTTTCAAGTCAGAAAATTATCTGGCAACAATTATCTGAAGGTTATAAATCATTAAAAGATATTAAAGTTAAAAACATTCACTTTGATGGCTATGTTATTAAAGTACAATTTAATCCCAAAAGATTAGTATCAAGTTCTGCTAAGGTTGATACTAAGTCAATAAAGGAAAGAAGATGCTTCTTATGTAAAGAAAATCTTCCGGAAGAACAGAAAGGTATCCTATTTGACAATGAATATATTATTCTTTGTAATCCCTTCCCGATTTTCCCCGAGCATTTCACCATTAGCTATCATCAGCATGTACCCCAAAGAATAAAAAATTCATTCGGTTCATTGTTATCTTTAACAAAAGCTCTTTCAAAACGCTACATCGTTTTTTATAATGGCCCCGAATGCGGAGCTTCTGCTCCTGATCATTTGCATTTTCAAGCTGCCACCAAAGATTTTATGCCCCTCGACTATGAGTTTAATCAAATCAAAAACCGCTACGGAAAAATATTATTTGAAAATAATGGTTTAGTGGTTTCCTCTATTAACGATGGATTGAGAATAATATTGTCTCTTGAGTCAAAAGACAACGGGATGATAAAAAATACTTTTGATAGATTCTATAATATCTTTTCAGAAATTTTAACATTCCATACCGAACCAATGATGAATATTTTAGCAAATTATGAATATGAATTCGGCTGGAGAATATTAATATTTTTAAGAGAAAAGCATAGGCCTTCTTTTTATTTCAGCAAAGATGAAACAAATTTCTTGTGGAGCCCTGCAGCTGTTGATTTAGGTGGAATTTGTATAGTTCCCTTAGAGAAGGACTTTGATAAAGCTTCAAAAGATTTAATAACTCAAGGTTTTAATGAAATCACAGCATCTAAAGATAAATTTTCTTTTATTGAAAGAAGATTAAAAGAAAATGATGCTAATTTTACTGAATAAGTTTAAAAGGTAAAATTTGAATTTAAGATAATGTCTCATTTTATGACATATAAATAGATGCATAAACTATACGATTATTTATAATTTACTTAATTTTCGAAAGATTTTCTTCTTATTTTGGATATCAAAAAGTTTGGATTAATATTTGGATAAAATAAACTGCAAATAAATAAAATAAGTTTTATCCATAAAAAGAGATTAGTATGATAAAAATTATAAATCTTCCTGACTTTCGAGAAATTATGAAATTTAATATCCTGTTCTTTCTGATTTTTTTACTCCTTTCTCTGCAGATGAACCTTTTCGGACAGGAAGATCTTTATGGTAATAAAATAGCTTCTGATAGCTTTGGAAATTCTTATGTCGCAGGCAATTTTAGAAATTCTATTCTGACTTTTGGAAATTTTATATTAAAAAATTATGGCAGTAGTGATATATTTTTAGCTAAATATGATTCCCATGGAAAGATAATCTGGGCAAAAAATATCGGGGGCAAAAATGATGAAAATATATTATCAATTAAAGTTGACAATAATGGAAGTATTTCTCTTTCCGCTTCTTCTAAAAGCAATGTGATAAATTATGGAAATAATCAGATAAAAAATAATGACTCTGAGATTATATTTAATCATGAGTTAAATACTAACGGAAATCTGTTATCAGCAAAGATTGAAAAAATTATTACCCCTTCATCCAATAAAAATTCTTCAAAGTCTAATGCTTATATGAATATCCCTTCTGCTGCTGACACTACTTTATCACTTGTACTTCCCGCTGTCGGCGATAATTGGAAAGTTGGAACCAAAGGAGTTATACAATGGAATTCTGAAAATATAATTAGTATTCTTATAGAACTATCCATTGATAATGGTACTACATGGCAGAAGATTTATAAAACAGATCAATTCGATTTAAATCAATTCGTTTTGGTTGTTCCAAATACTCCGTCCGACTCTTGTTTAATAAGAATCAGTAATTATGATAATCCTAATATTTCTGATACGAGTGGTCTGTTCTCTATTTACGGTAAGCTTTATTGGGAAATAAAAGAAAGCGGTTATAATTCTGTTTTAAGAAATATATATAATTTCGATTCCACAACATGGGCTGTCGGTTTCAATGGTCTGGTTAAATCTACAGATAAAGGAGAGAACTGGATATCTCAGTTAACAGGATATGGATTGCTCGATATTTTCTTTTTGAATCACAATATGGGCTGGACTGTAGGGCTGAATGGTTCCATTTTCAAAACAACCAATGGTGGTGCTGACTGGACACAGATAGATAATGATTTTAACTTTCATTTTGAAAAGGTCTACTTTACAGATTCTTTAAATGGCTATATGATTGGTAAAAATTATTTCCTTAAAACAATTGATGGTGGAAAATCATGGTCTAGTCAACAGCCTACTGATCATATTATTCAAACTATGTTTTTTGTTAATAAAGATACCGGGTGGATAGCCGGGAATGAAGGAGTTATATTAAAAACAACTGATGCCGGGTCTACTTGGGTTTACCAGCAATTAAACGGTACCAACTATGGGACTTTAACCTCATTGTACTTTTTAGATGAAAATACAGGCTGGGCCTGCGGAAGCGGACTTGATATCAATGGAGGAGTTATTTTAAAAACTAATAACGGAGGAACAAACTGGTGCCTGCAGCACAATGGTTTTAACAGGTTTATCTATTCCGTTTATTTCAGCAACTGCAGTTCTGGTTGGGCTGTTGGAGATGAAGGTATAATGTTTAATACATCAGACGGAGGGTCTAACTGGGTATTGCAGGGCAGCGGTACATTTGCAGATTTATATTCCGTAAATTTTCATTCTTCTCAAAGCGGTTGGTCCGTCGGAAATGATGGTGTAATCTTAAGATATATTAAGGATTCTGATTCCGCTGTTTTACCTGTAGAACTAACCGGGTTTGAAGTAAATCAAAAAGGCAGCAATATTGAACTAAATTGGATGACAGCAACCGAAGTCAATAATAAAGGTTTTGAGATCGAACGAAAAATCTCCGGTGACTGGAAAACAATTGGATTTATTTCAGGAAGAGGAACATCAACAACACCTGCTAAATACTTTTATAAGGATGATTTAAATAATATTTCTAGTAATGGAAATGTTATTTATAGATTAAAACAAATTGACTATGATGGTACCTATAAATATTCAAATGAAATCTCCGTTAATTTTAATTCCGGACCGGAGGAATATAGTTTATTACAGAACTATCCTAATCCTTTCAATCCTTCTACTGTTATAAAATACTCTGTGAAAGAGAATACACAAGTAATACTTAAGGTATTTGACATCCTTGGAAGAGAAGTATCAACTTTAATAAATGAAGAGAAACAACCTGGAGTATATACTATCAATTTTGATGCAGTCGCTGCAGGGCTTTCAAGCGGAACTTATTTCTATACAATCAAAGCTGGAACTTTTGTTCAAACTAAAAAGATGCTGTTGCTTAAATAATATCATTTTAATATAATTTATAAAAGACATTGTGATAAAAATAAAAGATGTTCTTACTATTCTAAATGCGAAAAAACATTATTTAATGATTCTGCCAGAGTTGGATGTGTGAATATACCATCTTGAAGAGCTGTATATTTCAGATTTCCCATCATTGCAATCTGAATCATACTCATTATTTCTCCCCCCTCAATCCCTAATATTGTACAGCCTAAAATTCTTTCAGTTTTTTTGTCAATAATAATTTTCATCAATCCTTTAGTTTTGGATACTTCTAATGCTCGGGCTACTCTGGACATTGGCATCTTAGCTAAATAGTATTCAATTCCTTTTTCCTTTGCATCCTTTTCATTTAAACCTACTCTCCCTAATTGTGGGTCAATAAAAACTGTATATGGAACCATTCTGCCTTTTATACTTCTATTCTTTTTATGAAGAATATTATCCCGTACAATCCGGTAATCGTCATAAGAAATATGAGTAAAAGCCGGGCCGCCTTTAACATCACCTAAAGCATAAATTCCTTCAATATTTGTTTCTAATTTATCATTAACTTTTATATATCCTTTTTCATTTGTTTTAACACCTGCCGCAGGTAAATTTAATTCTTCAGTATTAGGTTTATGCCCCGCAGCAATAAGAAGATGTGAACCGGATATAGTTCTTCTCTTATTATTTGTCTTTATTTTTAAAGAAATTTCTTTATTTTGTTTATTAACATTTATAACACCGGAATTTAAGTAAATATTTATACCTTCTTCTTCCAGTATTCTTTTAACTTCATCGGCAATATCCCGATCCTCCCTATTTAATAGTTGACTACCTTGCTGAATAATAGAAACTTCACTTCCGAATCTTCTGAACATTTGTCCAAATTCAACACCGATATAACCCCCGCCGATTATTAAAAGATGTTTTGGGAGCTCTCTGAGCTCCATTATAGATGTTGAATCGAGGAAGGGGATTTTATCCAGGTTATCTATTTGTGGAATAGCCGGTCTTCCTCCGGTATTAATAAAAATTTTATCTGAACTAATTATCCTTGTTCTGTTTTTATTTATGTTTATCTTAATAGTATTGGGATCAAGAAAAGCAGCCTCACCATGTATTAAATTTATATTTTCAGACCGTTGCAGTTTTTTTAAGGTCCCCTTTCGAAAGCTTTCTACCATTTTCTTCTTTCTTAGATATACTTCTTCCATATTCACTTTGATATGAGAGGAATGCACTCCATATTCGGATGATCTTCTAACAAAATCAGCAGTTTCTGCACTAGCTGCCATTGTTTTAGATGGTGTACATCCATAATTTATACAGCTTCCTCCTGCATAGCTTCTTTCTATAACAGCAACTTTCCATCCGTTTGATGCCAAACCTTTAGCGAGTGGATTTCCTGCCTGTCCCGAGCCAATTATGATAGCATCATATTTCTCTGATTCATTCTTCTTTTTACCCATGATTCTAAACGACTTTTTATGTTTTATAAATGAAGGTTATATATTTCTAAACGGTTTTATATTACGTCCCATTGCCATCCATCCTTATTTAACATTTCTTTAGCTGCATTTGGTCCCCAGGTACCCGATTTATAATTAGGAAATTTAATCCAGGGTTTTGACTCCCATTGTTCTATTACCGGATCAATTATGGACCAGGCTTTATAAATCCAATCTGCTCTCGGGAAAAGAGTTTGGTCTCCTTTCATAGCATCAAACAATAACCATTGATAAGCACTAGGCGGCTCATCTATTCCAAATGCAGTAGCATACTCAAAGTTTAAGTCTACATGTTTCAGCATCAATTCCGCACCAGGCTGCTTAGCGGTAAATGTATAGATAATTCCTTCATTAGGCTGCAGCCTGAAATTAAGTGAATTATGCTTTTCTTCTTTTCCTTTTTGTTGTGGAAACATTAAATGAGGAGTAGGTTTAAACCTTATTGCAATCTCGGTTAACTTTTGAGCCATTCTTTTCCCCGTCCTTAAATAAAATGGAACACCTGCCCAGCGCCAATTATCTAATCGAATTCTTAAAGCCGCAAATGTCGGTATGGTAGATTCTTTTTCAACATTCTCTTCCTCTCGATAAGCTTTTACTTTATTCCCGTTAATTTGACCCGCATCGTACTGACCTAATATGACATCTTTTTTTAGGTCAATTTTACAAATTGATTCTAAAACCTGGTTTGTTTCGGTTCTTAAAGAATGAGAATCATAATTAACAGGAGGTTCTATTGCTGTCATACATAAAAGCTGCAGCAGATGATTTTGAACCATATCCCTAACTACACCGGTCTTTTCATAAAAATTACCTCTTGTCTCAATTCCTAAAGTTTCAGCTACGGTAATTTGAACATAATCTATATAATTCCTGTTCCAAATAGGCTCAAAACCCGGATTAGCAAAACGAAAGACGAGCATGTTTTGTACTGTTTCCTTACCAAGAAAGTGGTCTACTCTGAATATTTGTTCTTCCTTAAATACTTCCTGTATTTCCGCATCAAGTTCTCTGGCAGATTTCTCATTATGCCCGAATGGCTTTTCTATTATTACTCTTCGCCATCCATTTTCAGTTTTAGATAAACCCGAAGAAGATAATCTCTTTATAATAACATTGTAAAATGAAGGAGGAGTCGAAAGATGAAAAAGAACATTATCCTCAATGTTTAATTCCTTTTGTAGCTTACTAATTTTAGCTTTAAGATTTTTATAGGAAGTATCAGCCTCATCCTTAAAATCTCCGGGAATATAAAAAAGATATTTCTCAAATTTTTGCCATTTCTCTTCACTGCATCCATTCGATTTTTTTAATATCTCATGCATTTCATCCCTGAATTTTTTATCACTATAATCTCTTCTGGCAAATCCAACTATTGCAAAATTTTTCGGCATAAGTCCGGTACAGAAAAGACTATATAGAGAAGGTACCAATTCACGGTGAGCGAGGTCTCCGGACGCACCAAAGATTACTACAATACATGGACTTGGCGGTTCCGGTTTCAACATACCTTTTTCTGAGACACTAAAATTTTTATTTTCCATGAACCGATTCCTCCTTTACGGCATGTCCGCCAAATTGATTACGTAAAGCTGCAATTACTTTATCGGAAAATGGCTCATCTAATCTAGATGCAAATCTTTTATAAAGAGACATAGTAATAGTCGGAACCGGGACGGCATTTTCAACTGCGAAATCTGTAGTCCATCTTGCCGTTCCTGAGTCATCAACATAAGGAGCTATTTTTTCCAGGTTATTCTTTTCTTCTTTAAAAGCTTTTCCGGTTAACTCCATGAGCCAGCTTCTGACTACCGAGCCATTATTCCAAAGTTTAGCAACCTGTTCAAGATTGATATTAAAATTAGATCTGAACATACATTCAAAGGCTTCTCCTATCCCCTCAAGCATAACATATTCGAGGGCATTGTGAATCATTTTAACAAAATGTCCCGACCCATTCTTACCGACCAGTGCGTAACCGTTTTCGGGTGTAAGCGATTTGAAGATCGGTTCCATTCTTTTAAAATCCTCCTCAATTCCTCCAATCATTAGGTTATATCCTATTTTCAATCCCCATATTCCTCCGCTTACACCGCAATCTATAAACCTAATGTTTTTTTGCCGGCACCTTTCGCTATTTTTAATAGAGTCCTTATAATTAGAATTCCCGCCGTCTACGATCAGATCATTTTCATCCAGCGATTCTATTAACTTTAAAATGGTAGTTTCAGTTGGTTTACCGTGAGGTACCATGACCCAAATATTCCTAGGCGAAGGGATTTTTTTAATTAAATCCTCAATAGATTCAGCACCTTGAGCCCCATCGGCTACAGCTTGATTTACATTTTCCTTATTTAGATCAAAACCTACAATCTCATGATTATGGGTTATTAATCTTTTAACCATATTTCCCCCCATTTTCCCAAGTCCAATTAATCCTAACTTCATTTTAACTCCTAAAAGTAATTTATTCTTTTTATAAAAGTGGGAAAAATATTTAAGATAAAAAATAACTTACATCAAGTAAGATCGGAACTTATATTATTTGCTGTTAAAGATTATTCCTTTTTCTACCAATAAGTTCTTCAAATTTTTTATGTCCGTCAAATGAATAGTATTTACTTTTTGTCTATCTGCTTCTTCAATATTTTCAATTCTATCATCGATGAACAGACATTCCTGAGGATTTTTATGAAGTACGTTTAATGCTGTCTTATATATAAGAGGTTCGGGTTTCCTTGTGTGTAAGAAACCCGAACTAAAGAAAGCTGTGAAATATTTATAAAGTTTGAATTGATTTATTCGGAAAAGATTTAATTCATATGATTCATTATTTATAGTTGCTAATAGATATCTTTTATCTACTGAAAGTTCTTTAAGAATTTGAAGAGAACTTTTATAAGGTTTTGTTCTGCTTTTTATAAATTTTAAGAATTCTTCATGACTAAAATTTCTTGGCTCATAAAAAATGACTTCATCCACATATGTTTTTAGAGAGACATTACCTTTTTCGAAATCTTCAAAAATTTCATTGTGTTTTCTTTCTATATCATCCGGATTAAGTTTAAAGTATTCAACTCCTTCTTTACGATTATTTTCGTCCCATCCATTTGTTAAAATTACCCCACCAATATCGAATAATAAGGTGGTTATTTTATTCACTCTTTAATCCTGATTCTAATTTTTTTAATGACTGCTCAATGTTTTTACCGAGATGAATTCTTATTACCCGTCTGTTTTTATTGTTAAGTGATCTAAAATCTCCCAAAGCTTGTGCTCTTTGTAAAGTTGAAAATCCAAAGCTGCTGCCTGGAATTGAGATGTCATCTTCAGGGTCATAGGAAAATAAAATAGTAACTCCGGCATTAGGCCCGCCTTTATGCAGCTGGCCAGTAGAATGCATATATCGTGGACCATATCCGAGAGTTGTAGCTACCTTTAATTTATCTCTTAATCTTATTCGTATAGACTGCAGTATTCTTTCTCTATCGGGGGTCTGAAGGAAATAAGCAAGAATAGATAAATAATCAGGTGACTTGGCCAGATTAACAAAAGCATTTAAAAATCCTTTTAATGATTTCTTATGGCCTTCAAACATCCAATCAGCGGATTCATTACAATATACGGCAATATCACCTTCCTGAAGAATAGGTTCCCCTTCACCAAATGATCCTTTTTCTTTCCATTCATTCAGTAAATCCTTACTATTTTTTTTACTTTCTGCAACATTTGGTTCATCAAAGGGATTAACACCGATAATTCTGCCTGCAGTTGCAGTAGCTAATTCCCACCTGAAAAACTCTGCACCGAGAGCCAGTTTATTCTGCAATTCAATTCTAACTACAGGATAACCTTCTTTTTCAAGTCCTTTTATTCTTTTCTCATTCTTTTCCGTATCATCATCTGAAGTGTACAAATAGACAAAAACTCTATCATTACTGTATACTTCTGGCTTACCCGGAACCTCTCCTTCAATAGGTATTAAACCTGTCCCTTCTTTACCGGTACTTTCAGCGATTAATTGTTCTACCCAATACCCAAAAGCATTTACTGATTCTGAAAAAACAAATGTAATTTTGTCCTTTCCTTGTTTTTGATTTATTCCAAGGAAAGTTCCAAGGCTAATAGATGGATTAGCATTTGAAGGGATAAAAGCACCGCTGCTTATCTCAATTTGACGTGCATTATCAAGGATTTTTTTGATATCAATTCCAATAAGAGCCATTGGCACTAAACCAAAATAAGAAAGAGCTGAATACCTTCCACCATAATCTTCAGGATTAGTGAAAACTTTTCTAAAGTTTTTATCTTTTGCTTCCTGTTCAAGGGTGGTTCCTGAATCCGTTATGGCAATAAATTGACTGCCGCTCTTGCCTTCAGATTTGTCATGAACAATATTATAAAAATATCTGTAAAAGCTTAAGGTCTCGGTAGTGGTTCCGGATTTACTAGCTACTATAAACAGAGTTTTTGTTATATCAACTTTTTTTTCAACATTCTTAACTGCCGCCGGATCAGTATTGTCTAGCATTATTAATTCAGGATAGCCTGCTTTGGTACCGAAGGTTTCCCTTGCAACTTCCGGACAAAGGCTGCTGCCGCCCATTCCTAAAAGCACTACATATTTGAATTTGGCTTGTTTGACATCTTTGGCAAAATTTTCAATTTCATCAGCTCTATCAATAAAATCGTCTATATTTAACCAGCCTAACCGGTTTCTAATAGACTTTACCGCTTCTTCATCAGATTTCCATAAATAAGGATCTTTTGCAAACAATCTTCTTGTAAACTGTTTTTCATCTAATGACTTTAATGCTTCTTTAACCTGAGATTCCGATTTACCAAAGCTGATTTTTTGAAAACCTGTTTTATCACTAAGTATCTCTTTCCTTTTTTTAGCCAGGGTAATCATTAAATTATCAAAAGGATCAATAAATTTTTGTATTCCTTCATTAACTAATTGTTCTGTTATAAAGTCAATATCTATTCCAATTTTCTTAATATCATCAAATACTTTCCTTGCATCGCCTACACCTTTTTCCACCGCATCTGCTTCAATTTTACCATGATCAGCAAATGCAGATATAGTTGCTTCAGGCAATGTATTAACTGTATCTTTTCCTACTAAAGGTTCAACATATTTAATATCGTTATAAAGCGGATCTTTAGTGCTTGTGCTTGCCCAAAGCGGTCTTTGAACTCTAGCGCCTTTATCAGCTAGTTTCTGCCATTTTTCACCGGAGAATATTTTCTTAAAGCTTTGATATGCTAATTTTGCACTTGCAATAGCAGTTTTGCCAAGGAGGAGTTCCGGTCGGGGCTCATCACCTGAACTTTTTTCAGGAATAATCAAATGACCAAGAAGCTGATCGGTTAAGATATCGATACGGCTTAGGAAAAAACTTGCAACAGAGGCAACATTATCAATAGTTTTCCCTTCCTCCAATCTTCTTTCAAGAGCTTTAATATATGCATAAGCTACGGCTTCATAGCTTGCAATTGAAAATAATAATGTAATATTTATATTTATTCCTTCATATAGCATTTGTTCAATTGCAGGAACCCCTTCTTTTGTCCCCGGAATTTTAATAAAGCAATTTGGTCTATTGACTGCTTTGAACAATCTCCTAGCATCATTCATTGTGCCTTCGGTATCATGAGCTAAATAAGGAGAAACCTCCAGACTTATATATCCGTCTACTCCATTTGAATCATCATATACCTTTCTTGAAATATCGCACGCATCCTGGACATCTTTTACAGTAAGGGCATCATAAATTTCGCCTATTGTTTTTTTCTCGCTGACTAATTTTTTTATCTGCTGATCATAATCATTACCGCTTGAAATAGCTTTATTAAAAATTGCAGGATTAGAAGTGTTTCCGCGTAAACCTTCCTTCGTAACTCTCCTTTTTAGTTCCCCGCTTTTTATCATATTGCGTGTGAGATTATCTAACCAATAACTTTGTCCATAATCGATTAGTTTTAATAATGCGCTCATTTTGAAATTTCTCCTTTAATATATTCTCTAACGAGAAAAATTATATTTTAATATATTTTTAAGCTTCAACTTTATTTTTGACCTTATTCAATAGTTTTTCAGATCTTTCGACAATATTATCAACAGTAAAGCCGTAGTGTTTATAAATTTCCTTATAAGGTGCACTGGCACCGAATTTTGTTATTCCGATAACATCTCCTGAATCGCCTACCCATTCACACCATCCCATTGGTGAACCTGCCTCTACTCCCAATCTTGCTTTTACATCAGATGGAAGGACTTCTTCTTTATATTCTTTTGATTGTTCTCTGAAAAACTCCCAGCTTGGCATACTTACAACTCTTGCATTAATATTTTTTTCTTTAAGTTTTTCCTGCGCTTCAAGTATTAAATAAACTTCAGAACCGGTTGAAATTAAAATTATATCCGGTGTATCTGATTTTTCTTTCGAAAGAATATATGCTCCTTTAAGCACACCTTCGGCAGGAGATACTTTGCTGCGATCGAAAATAGGCAGATTCTGACGTGAAAGTACCAGCATAGTAGGGCCGTTAGTTCTTTTAATTGCAGCTTTCCATGCATAAATAGTTTCATTTGCATCTGCAGGTCGTATAATATACATATGCGGCATAGCTCTTAATGATGCCAGATGTTCTATAGGCTGATGAGTAGGGCCGTCCTCTCCTAATCCGATAGAATCATGCGTCATAATATAAATAATTGGAATCTCCATTATAGAAGCTAATCTTATTGAAGGTCTTGCATAATCGGTAAAAACAAAGAATGTAGAAGCAAAAGGTCTTAATCCTCCATGTAAATATATACCATTGCTAATTCCGCACATACCATGCTCTCTAATACCATAAGTGAAATTGCGGTTTTCATAATGTCCTTTTTCAAAATAGTCAGTGTTCTTTAAGAGAGTTTTTGTAGAGGGAGATAAGTCCCCGCTTCCGCCAATTAACCATGGCAGGTGTTCCGCAATACTGTTTAATATTTTTCCTCCGGCTGATCTTGTAGCAACGGGTTTATCCGTAGCCGCGAAAGCCGGAAAATTAGCATCCCAATTTTTAGGCAATTCCAGTTTCAGCATACTTTCAAATCTTTTTGCAAGCTCAGGATTATCCTTTTTATATCTTTTATATTTCTCATTCCATTCTTCTTCTGATTTATTCCCTTTTTCGATTGTTTTATTCATATGCTGCTGAACATCATCAGGTACATAGAAAGTTTTATCTTCAGGCCAGCCATAAAATTTCTTTGTAAGCTTAACTTCTTCATCTCCTAGAGGAGAGCCATGGGACTCAGCAGTATCGTGCATATTGGGAGCGCCATATGCAATATGGGATCTGATTATAATTAGAGAAGGCTTATCTTTTTCTTTTTTTGCATTGTCAATTGCTTCTGATATGACTTTAATGTCATTTGCTCTTTCACCGATATTCTGAACATGCCAGTTGTAACCTTCAAATCTTTTTTTAACGTTATCCGAATATGTAAGTTCTGTTTCGCCTTCAATACTAATATGGTTATCATCATAAAAATATATCAGTTTACCGAGCCCTAAATGTCCTGCTATTGAAGCTGTTTCGTGAGATGCGCCCTCCATCAAATCGCCGTCACTGCAAAATACATAAGTATAATGGTCAACGATTTTATATCCTTTTACATTAAACATTGCTGCCAGATGTCTTTCCGCGATACCCATTCCCACACCATTCATAAATCCCTGTCCTAAAGGACCTGTTGTAGTCTCAACTCCCGGAGTTCTCTCGTTCTCTGGATGTCCTGGAGTAATGCTATCCCACTGACGAAAATTTTTCAAATCTTCAAGAGAGATATTATATCCCATTAAATATAGAGTTGAATAAAGTAGCATCGATGCATGACCGTTAGATAAAATAAATCTATCACGGTTAAACCATTTTGGATTTTTAGGATTAAATTTTAAATGTTTTTTGTATAATATATATATAGCCGGAGCAAGTGCCATTGGTGTGCCGGGATGTCCTGAATTTGCTTTCTGAACAGCATCCATTGATAAAGTTCTAATTGTATTAATGGAAAGCTCATCTAAAGAATTTTTCTTCTTTTTATCATTTCCCTTCATCAATAAAGTTCCTTTCTAAAAATATCCTTTTATGGATTTTTATTGTTTTAAAATTACTTATGTAAATGTCTAAGGGTTGTTATTTATGTCAATAAGTCGAAATAAATTATTTATTTGTCAAATTTTGATAAGCAAATTTACGAAATAATTTAGTCTTATTACAGATTGTAAGTGGAAATTATGAAATGATTTAGGAAGCTTTTAGCAGGTTTTAACCGATTAGAATATCCTTACATGATTTTAATATAACACCATTATATAAAAACGAAATTTGTCTGAGTGTCAAAGCCTGATCAAATTCAGTTTGAGCAGAGATTCCATCAGCAGCCACAACGATATTATACCATCGTAAACCAGCCGAACCGGCTGTATGAATGACACAAATATTAGATACAGTACCTGTAATAACTAAATTTTCTATTCCCCACAACTTTAAATAATGTTCAAGGGAAGTCCCATAGAAGCCGTCATAGCGGTTCTTTTGAAAAATCATATCATTACCTTCAGGCTTTAGTTCTTCGACAATCTGCCATCCCCATGTATCTTTTTTACAATGTTCCGGCCATATTACCCATTCTTTATCTCCTTCGAAATGTGTATCCTGAGTATATATAACATGAGATTCTGATTTTCTGAAAGCACTGATTAAAATTTGAATATTGAAGATAGTCTCCTTTGCTGCAGGAACAACAAGACTCCCTCCTTCTTTGATAAAATCATTCTGCATATCAACTATAATTAATGCTGATCTTGCAGCCGGCAGTATTATATTATCCTTATACCTTAATTCAGGTACATCAACTATTTTTCCAGGCACATAGTTGAAACCCATAGTAAAAGTCTCCCTTTTAACTTATATACTCGAAATCCTAACAGATTAAAAGATGACATCTTTAAAAAGATAAATCAGTTAAATTTCCTAATAAAATTAGAATTAGTTAAAGCTTTATCCTTAAAAATAAAGATGTCATCTTTCAAATGCCCATTCATGAATAACTACATTAATTAAATTAAGAGATCAATGCATATTATTTACAATTTGAACTGTGCTTGCTTGCGGTCCTTTAGCACCATCTTCTTCAAAAAACCTTACTTCAGTACCCGGTTTAAGATTTTCAAATTCATTATGCAGCACACTATTTTTATGAAAATAAATATCTCTCCCATTAGGTGTTTTTATAAAACCATAACCATTTTCATGATTTAATTCAGAAACTATTGCTACGGTTTCCTGAGCTGGGTGAGATTTGATTTCCTTTCTTTGAATTTCTACTAGTTCCTGAACTTTTCTTTTTGCTGCATCGAACGCATCTCTGATAATTGTAAATAATGGATCACCCATATTACCTTCACCAGGTTCTCTTTTAATTACAATTTCATGTCCGGGCGGTATTCTCAAATCGATTCTTATCCTATAAGGCGAACCATAATTTAAATTCTTTTGCGGTTTTTCTACGGCAATACGACAGCTTGTTATATAATCACATATTTTCTCAAGTTTATTTATTTTTTCCCTAATTAAATCTTCCAATTCGTCAGTTTTATTGACATCACGATATGATATTTCTAAAGGGATCTGCATATATTACCTCAATTGTTTTTTTATTAGTAACTTCATAAATATAATCAATGCTCACTTATAATTTATATTACTCCCAATATTTTGTTTTATTATAATGGTTATGCAGAGCAGTTTCATATTCTCTTGCCGCAGGTTTAGCAGGATCATATTCCGGGCTGCCTTTTATTTCTTCTTTAGTAAGATTTACATTAACTGTAGAATCCGGCCAGATTATATCTTTAATCCAGTTCAAAGCCAAAATAACTTTTCTGCCTCCTGGAAGCCAGTTATGTGTATCAACAATCAGATACCTGATAATCCAATTATCATTATCAAAAAGAAAATCCTCAACATGCCCGATGTTTCCATCGCTGGCATTAATATTATAGCTGATAACCTCATTAGTACTTCTTAAATTAGGATCACCATGTTCTTCTTTTTTTCCCATCTCTCTTATTTCCTGCTCTGTTTTCGTGTTAATAATTGGAAAGGGATGAATTGATCCTACAGAAGGCTCCATAATCCCCGTCCAATAATTTGGCCAGCTGTAATAAGCAGCAAGATCAATTTCATGCTGGCGCGATACCGGTTTATCATTCTCAATCTTTGGACTATTTTTAATCTGCTCTTTAGTTAAATTAACAGGAAATTCTTTTTTATTCCAGTCAGGCTTTCCTATTGAAAAAGGAGAGATTAAAACTTTATTATCAACCAGCCATGTACCGGTATCCGCAACTAAATATCTTACGGTCCATGTATGATCATCAAATAAAAACTCATCTGCTTTTCCAATTTCTCCGTCTACAGCTTTAATTTTAAATCCATGAATACCTTTTATACTGCGTAACATTTTATCCTCCGTTATTTTTTCTTTTGATGTTTATTACAGAAATATGAAGATCTTCCGCCGATAGTTTGCTTTTTTATTTTACCTTTGCATTTAGGACAATCTTCTCCCGAACTTCTATGAGTTACAAGATAATTTCGCGGCAGTTTATCGGAATCTGCATTTACAGAAATTGCCTTCTTCAGCACAGAATTCATATTTCGATAGATTGATTTCAGATCATTATCTTTTAATTTTTTAACATTAGTACCGGGATGAATTCCTGCCTGAAAGAGAATTTCATCCGAATAAATATTGCCTATTCCGGCCAAAATGCTTTGGTTCATTAACACTGATTTTATTGAACCGCTTCTTCTGTTAAATAGTTTATAAAAATCTTTGAGATTTAATGAATCTTCAATAGGATCAATACCCAGTCTTTTTTTCTTGATATATTTTGATAGATCATCAATAAGATCTACTCTTCCCAGCATCCTTGTGCAGTTATAAGCCAGATGATAGCTGTTATCAAAGTTTATTAATACTCTTACATGACCGGGTGCATCTTCTTCCTTTTTATAATATTTCAGATAACCGGTCATACCGAAATGCATAGTAAGCCACTTTTTGTTTGACAGTTCTGCAAAGAGATTTTTCCCAAGCCTTTTTGTTGATTTGAACTTATTACCTGTTAAATTCTTTTTTAAAGCGGAGGGACTTATCTTTCCGAGAATTTTAGAATTTTTAACCTCAACCGAATTTATTTTCTTATGAAGAGAAGTTGAATCCATATATTTCCTAAAAGACTCTACCTCAGGTAATTCAGGCATTTTATTCTTTTTTATTAAAATATACGGATAAGTTTTCTGAGTTAATGTGAAAAGGAGTACTATTCTTAAGATACAAACGTGAATAATGACAAAAATATATTTCCTTGGGAGAGTAATTATAAATTAAGATTGATTTTGAAATAGATCACGTATAATTAAAAAAGTAACTTTTATCTTCAAAATAAAATTTGAGGTTATAATGGATTTGAGCAAAGCTTACAATATGGTAGTGGATAAGCTGAATCAATGGTTAAATACATTGATTGTTATGCTGCCCAATCTTGCAGTAGCAGTCCTGGTTGTAATAGGGTTTTATATTCTTGCTAAATTATCAAGAAAAGTAGTAAGGAATTTATTAAATAAATTTTCAAATCATGAGGCAATCAATCATTTACTATCGAATATTACATTCTTTGTCATTTTTATTGTGGGTTTTTTTATAGCTTTAGGTCTCCTTCAATTAGATAAAGCAGTTACCTCTCTATTAGCCGGTGCCGGTATAATAGGATTGGCTCTAGGATTTGCATTTCAGGATATGGCTGCAAACTTCATGTCAGGGATCGCAATTGCAATAAAACAGCCATTTAAAATAAATGATCTTATAAAATCAAATGATTTTTTTGGCGTTGTTAAAAGAATAAACTTAAGGACAACCGATATTTTAACACCACAGGGACAGATGGTTTTGATTCCTAATAAAGAAGTTTTTCAGAGTCCATTGATAAATTATAGTGAAACAGGGGGGAGAAGGATTGATTTGACCGTAGGGATTTCATATGGAGATGACCTGGAAAAAGTAAAGAACGTTACATTAGGAATAATAAAAGATATTCCGCATCAAGCACCTGATAGTAAAGTAGAATTATTTTACGAAAAGTTTGGAGATAGTTCAATCAATTTTGTTGTAAGGGTCTGGCTTAATGCCATTTCACAAAAGGAATATAAAGAGGCAGCCAGTGAAATTATAATGAAAATTAAAAAAGCATATGATGAGAATGATATCACAATTCCTTTCCCGATACGAACATTGGACTTCGGAATAAAAGGAGGAGAAAAATTCTCTGAAATGTTAGAATCCTCGTCGTTTACATCAGATAATAACTCAGATGATAAATAATAATGAATACGCTCTGATTACGCTGTGAATACGGAGTGAATACGCTGTGAATACGCTATGAATATTGAATGATTACGATATGAATACGCCTTAAATACTATTGAAACGGGTTTATAATTATTATAATAGCTTTAAATAACGTAATATTGTGGTATAAAGGATAAAATACCCGTATTATTCATACGGGTATTGATTCGGATAAGGTTAAATTTTTAGAAGGATTATTTCTTTTTTCCCTGATTTGCTACTGCCTTAGCTTTCTTTTCTATTTCGGCAGCATCCCCTAAATAATAATGTTTAATAGGTTTTAATTCATCATCTAGTTCATAAACTAGAGGGACACCGGTAGGAATGTTAAGGTTTACAATCTCATCATCCGGAATATTATCGAGATATTTAACTAAAGCTCTTAAGCTATTTCCATGAGCTGCAATTAAAACTTTTTTACCCTCTTTAATTACTGGTTCTATAGTTTCACTCCAGTAAGGAAGAAAACGGTTAACTGTATCTTTTAGACATTCTGTTAAAGGAAGCTCTTTTTCCGAAAGATGCTTATATCGAGGATCTTTACCGGGAAATCTGTCATCCGATTTTTCGAGAACGGGGGGTTGAATATCATAGCTTCTTCTCCAAATGTGAACCTGCTCATCGCCATATTTTGCAGCAGTTTCTGCTTTATTTAATCCCTGTAATGCACCGTAATGCCTCTCATTTAATCTCCATGATCTTTCAACCGGAATCCACATTAAATCAAGCTCATCCAGAACGATCCATAAGGTTCTTATTGCCCTTTTTAATACCGATGTATAAGCTATATCAAAAGTATATCCTTCATGTTTTAATAACTCTCCACCCTTTTTTGCTTCCTGTTTACCTTGTTCAGAAAGTTCAACATCTGTCCAGCCGGTAAATAAATTTTCTTTATTCCAAATACTTTCACCGTGTCGAATTAGAACTAATTTTATCATTTTTTCTCCTTAGAATTTAACTGAAAATAAAGACAAATATAAAATTACTTAAAATTTTTTTATTTTATTTTGTATCTATTAAATTTTATTTAACTTTATTTTTATATTAAATTCTTTGATGAAATAAAATAGGAGGGAAAAAGGGGCACCATGAAATATTTATTGTTCATGATTCTTTTATTTTCAGGGACAATCAATTCTCAGACAAAAATTGATAATGAAATTGATACTGCTTTTCAGAATGCTAAGAAAGGTATTTATTGGGCATTATCAAATATCCCCGAAGAAAAAAAGAGACTAAATAATGATTTAATTGCAGATGATAAATTGTACTGCAAGGTAAAGCTGGAAAAGAAAGTAAATGGTGTGAAAGTTGAATCAACGGGTTATTTTAATACTAATGAAGTAACAGTGGTAATTTATAAATCGTATGATGGGCTAATAGAAGAAGGGTTTATTAAGTCAAAGGGAGAAGATACGAAATCGGAGTAGTTGGATCACTAAAGGAGTTAAAAATTCCAAACAACAAAAAACAAACAATTTCAAAATTCTAAATTTCAAACGTTCTGATTAAAATCTGCTACTGATTTAGGAATTGACAGTACTTTTGGTTGGATCAATCCATTGTTTAACGACACGGTTAGTTTGTTGAAAGTTTTGGGAGTTCAACTTCATCGGAGAGAGTAATTGCTATGGTCTTTGCTTCCTGTTCACTTCCCAAAAGATTTTTCAAGGTAGTTTTACTTAATACTCCATCCAGTAAGTTTTGGATTATACTCCAGAGTGAGCGGATGGAACAATCGATAGTATGGGTGCAGATAGTTTCGATTCCACTGTGATTTTCGCAAAAACCGGATTCAAAGAGTTTACCTCCTAAGACGGCAAGAACTTCCCCGATAATAATTTCATTAGCCGGTCTGGAGAGTTTATATCCGCCAGTTTGACCCCGTGAGCTATCGATAAAACCGCCTAATCGTAAAATTCGTAGAATTTTACCAACATGAGCTTCGGATAATCCTTCAAGCTGGCTAATTTCTGGTATGGTAAGACCATTGGATGAACTTGAATTACCGATCCTAATTAAACATCTTAAACCATATTCTTCTTGTGAACTAAATTTCATTATATTTATTATTTATTTGAATGAAGTGCAATCCGGTTTCCTTCCTCTTTCGAACCAGCCGGCTACATTTCTAACCAGTTCCATATCCATAGTTACTCTTTAGATGAAAATAAGGGAATTTTCGACCCGCATGCTTTTGCATACATAATTTTAGCAAAATTTTCTGGACTTACTGAAGGACCTTTTTTTGAACAATATTCATTAAAGGCAGTTTTTAATTCATTAGCAATAACATCAGGACCATTTCCTTCAATATCATAACGCTGCATAAAATAAATTAATTTTCCATTTTTGAATAATCCAACACTTGGAGAAGAGGGGGGATACTCAGCGACATACTGGCGAATTTTATCAACGGCATCTCTTTCCTGACCAGCGAAACCTGTATATAATTTATCCGGAATTATGTCATTTTGTAAAGCTAAGGAAACTCCAGGCCTGGCTGAACCTGCTGCGCAGCCGCAAACAGAATTAATCATAACTAAAATTGTTTTATCATCTTTAACATTAATAGCTTTATCTACATCCTGAGGTGTAAGCAGTTCTTCAAAGCCTACAGCTACCAATTCATCTCTCATTGGTTGAACTGCATCTTGATCATAAATGGGGGGTCTTGATAATATGTTAAACATTAGTGCTCCTTGTTTTATTATAAAAATCTATTTTTAATTACAATAGCCGAGTTAAAGGTCAAAAGTCAAAAAGCTTTTATGATTTTAATCTCACAAAAACCCTAATTCTAATTTTGCTACTTCGGACATCATGTCTTTATCCCACGGTGGATTCCATACTAATTCTATGTTTACAGAATCAACTTCGGGAATAGTTCTTATCTTATTTTCAACTTCCGGTGGTAAGGAACCGGCAACCGGACAAGCAGGTGATGTTAATGTCATTTTAACATGTACATCTGCATTGCCATTTTTAGAATTACTAATCCTAATTTCGTAAATCAATCCCAATTCAAAAATATCCACAGGGATTTCGGGGTCATAACAGGATTTTAAAACCTGTATTATCTTTTCTTCAAGTTCTTGTTTATTTAATTCAGACATATATTACTCTGTAGTTACAGTTTTATTTTCATCTTCTTTTACTGCGGACATCATAGTATGCCAGGCTAAGCTTGCACATTTTACTCTAATCGGAAACTCACGGACTCCAGCAAAGACAGCTAATTTACCTAATTCATCTAAATCAACATCATCATTTAATTTCCCGGTAATTAAACTGTGAAATTTATTAAACAGTTCCTCAGCTTCTTTAGTTGTTTTACCTTTAATAATTGAACTCATAAGAGAAGCAGAAGCTTTAGATATTGCACAACCCGAGCCTTGAAATGAAATATCTTTCACAACATTGTCTTCAAGAATCAAATAAATATTTATTCTATCGCCGCATAAAGGATTATATCCTTCCTTAGTTTTAGTGGCATTATCAATTTTCCTAAAATTTCTAGGACTTTTATTATGGTCTAAAATAACCTGCTGATAAAGATCTCTTAATTCAGAATCAATCACTTAAAAACCTCAATAATTTTCTTTAATCCATTTACCAGGACATCTATTTCGTCCTTTGTATTATACATTGCCAGAGAAGCCCTGGTAGTAGCCGGAATATTGAATCTATCCATTACCGGCTGTGTGCAATGATGCCCGGTTCTCACGGCTACACCTTCAAAATCCAGAAAAGTTCCTATATCGTGGGGATGAATATTGTCAAAAACAAAAGAAATTACAGCACTTTTATTTTTTGAATTCCCTATTATTTTCAAACCTTCCACTTCAGCCAAAGATTGAGAGGCATAATTCAAAATCTCAGTTTCATATTTTGATATAATCTCAATTCCGATAGAAGATACATAATCCAATGCAGTTCCCAAGCCTATAGCACCCGCAATATTAGAAGTACCTGCTTCAAATTTAAAAGGGAGATCATTATAAGTAGATTTTTCAAAAGTTACTTTTGAAATCATATCACCTCCACCCATAAATGGGGGCATGAGGTCTAATAAATTTTCTTTCCCATATAAAACACCAATTCCCGTAGGTCCATAAATTTTATGACCGGAAAATGCAAGGAAGTCGCAATCTAATTTTTGAACATCGACAGGGAGGTGGTTAACTGCCTGAGCGGCATCAATTAAAACAGGTATATTATGCTTATGAGCTGTTTCAATAATTTGTTTTACCGGGTTGATAGTACCCAAAGAATTGGAGACATAAACAACAGAAATAATTTTGGTCTTATCTGAAATTAACTTTTCAAATTCGTCGAAGATTATCTCCCCTTCATCGGTGATGGGAATAACTTTAATCACAGCTTTTTTCTCAGCGGCAATTAGCTGCCAGGGTACAATATTTGAATGATGTTCCATTGCAGAGATAATTATTTCATCGCCTTCATTTAAATTGCTTCTGCCGAAAGAATTTGCCACAAGGTTAATAGATTCCGTAGCACCTCTTGTAAAAATTATTTCTTTTTCACTGGCAGCGTTTATAAAATTCTTAACTTTAAGACGCGCATTTTCATAGGCATCAGTTGCAGTACCACTTAAAAAATGAACTCCTCTATGGATATTGGAATTAATAGTTGAATAGTAATTTACAAGGCTATTGATAACTACCTTAGGTTTTTGAGTAGTGGCAGCATTGTCCAGATAACATAAAGGTTTACCGTGGATTAACTGTTTAAGAATCGGGAAATCGTTTCTTATGCTTTCAACATCGAAAGGTATCTTTTCTATATGCGGAGTTTCTAATTTCATTCTTTACCTCAATCCCTACTAGATGGGATAAACTTTTTCATAAAAATTAAATTAATTGTTAAATCTTTTATTTAGAATTTCTTCGAGATAATTTCTTACTTCATTTATTTTAATTGATTTTATCACATCGCTTGCAAAGGCACGAATTAAAATTGTACGTGCAGCTTCATTACCAATTCCTCTAGATTTGAGATAAAACAATGCTTCGGAGTCAAGCTGTCCAATAGTCGCACCATGCGAACATTTAACATCATCCGCAAAGATCTCAAGCTGCGGTTTGGTATTTATCAAAGCGGAATCAGATAAAATTATGTTATTGTTCTCCTGGAAAGCATTTGTTTTCTGAGCATCTTTTCTTACCATAACTTTACCGTTAAATACACCTCTTGATTTATCATCAAGTATTCCTTTGTAATGCTCATGACTATTGCAATGTGGTTTTGCATGATCAATTAATGTATGGATATCAAACAACTGGGTTCCCGTAGTTAAAAACAGACCATTCAATTTACATTCACCACCTTCATCATTAAAGCGGGAATTAAAATCGTTTCGGGAAATATCGCCGCCGGTAGAAATTAAATGAGAAGTAAAATTACTATTCCTTTCCTGGTCAACTTCCATGCGGGCGATATGGAAAGCATTGATGCTTTCTTCCTGAAGCTTTATATGATCGATAGTGGAATTTTCACCGGCTACAACTTCGGTGACAGTATTGGTAAAATAAGTACAATTTTCAAATGAGGTATAATGTTCTATAATACTTACCTGTGAATTTTTACCTGTGACAAACAAATTTCTTGGCTGTATTAAAGGCTTTTCTTCTTTACAATCTGTAAGAAAAAGAATATGAATAGGGTGCTCAATAATTTTTCCATCAGGAATGTATATGAAAACTCCGTCTTTTATAAATGCTGTGCTTAAAGCAGTGAAAATATGGTTCTTATAGTCGGCATATTTACCGAAATGTTTGTTTACAATGGAAGAATGTTCGCTTATAGCAGAAGCAATATTGCTAATGATAACATCTTTAGGTAAATCCTGGAAGTCAGAAAGTTCTTCAGAATAATGGCCGTTAATAAAAACAAGAAGGCTATGTTCTGACTTATCAAACAAAAATCTCTGAATTTTTTCAGGCTGAATAGGAGGAATAATTTTTTTCGGGTCAACGGGTTTAAAATTATATTTAAGGAGCGGAGCAATGTTTGTGTACTTCCATTCCTCATCTTTAAGTGTAGGGAATTTCAAATCTGAAAAAGATGAAATAGCATCTCTTCTTAAAGAATGAATAACATTTGAATCACCATTCAAGTTATTTTCAAGATGTTCAAATTTTTGTATATACCAGTTTTTTAAGTCTAAAATTTCATTCATATTTTTATAAAATTACAAGATTTCAAATTTACATGATTAAATTAAAAGATTATAAGATTGGGATTAACCTTGTTCAACGACTTCACCGACATGATCTTTAACCCAATCGTATCCTTTATCTTCTAATTCGAGAGCCAGATCTTTACCGCCGGATTTAATTATTCTACCTTTATAAAGTACGTGAACAAAGTCAGGAACAATATAATTAAGCAATCTTTGATAGTGAGTAACTAGGATGATAGAATTTTCACTGTTTTTTAATTTGTTAACTCCATTTGCAACAATTCGTAATGCATCTATATCAAGACCGGAATCGGTTTCATCAAGGATGCCCAATTTGGGTTCCAGAACAGCCATCTGGAAAATTTCATTTCTCTTTTTTTCTCCGCCGGAAAAACCCTCATTTACAGAGCGGCTAATCAAAGATTTATCTAATTCGACAAGCTGCATTCTCTTTTTTATAAGAGAAAGAAATTCCATAGCATCCAATTCTTCTTCGCCGCGATATTTTCGAATCTCATTTAATGCAGTTTTTAGAAGGTTTGTATTGCTTACTCCCGGAATTTCCACTGGATATTGAAAGGCTAAAAAAATACCAGCACGTGCTCTATCTTCAGGTTTCATTTCTAAAAGATTTTTTCCTTCATATATGACTTCACCTTCTGTAACTTGATATTCTTCTCTTCCAGCTAATACCTGGGCGAGGGTGCTTTTTCCGGAGCCGTTCGGTCCCATAATTGCGTGGACTTCGCCTTTATTGATTTTAAGGTTTATTCCTTTTAAGATTTCTTTTCCGTCTATGTTTGCGTGGAGATTTTTGATTTCTAACATTTTTTATACCTTTAATATGTCACCCCTTCGGGGTTCGTTTTCTTTTTTAATTATTTATCTACAATAATATCAGCCTACACTTCCTTCCAGGCTAATACTTAATAGTTTTTGAGCTTCTACGGCAAATTCCATAGGAAGTTCTTTGAATACTTCTTTGCAATAGCCATTAACAATTAGGCCGATAGCATCTTCGGTAGAGATACCTCTTTGATTCAAGTAAAAAATCTGGTCTTCTCCAATTTTTGAAGTTGTTGCTTCATGTTCGATTTGTGCAGTAGGATTATTGATTTCCAGGTATGGGAAGGTATGAGCACCACATTTATCACCGATAAGCAGGGAATCGCATTGTGAAAAATTTCTAGCACCATCAGCTTTTTTTAGAATTCTAACTAAACCTCTATAGCTATTATTACTTTTACCCGCAGAAATACCTTTAGAAATAATTGTGCTTTTTGTATTCTTTCCTAGATGTATCATTTTCGTCCCTGTATCAGCTTGCTGATAATTATTAGTGACAGCGACAGAATAGAATTCTCCGGTTGAATTATCTCCCTGTAGAATACATCCAGGGTATTTCCATGTAATAGCAGAGCCGGTTTCAACCTGAGTCCAGGAAATTTTGGAATTAACGCCTCTACAGGCACCGCGTTTGGTTACGAAATTATATATACCGCCTTTGCCATTTTTATCTCCGGCATACCAATTTTGTACAGTTGAATATTTAATTTGTGCATTATCAAGAGCAACTAGTTCAACAACGGCAGCATGCAACTGATTTTCATCTCTCATTGGAGCAGTGCAGCCTTCAAGGTAGCTGACATAGGCTCCTTCGTCAGCGATAATTAAAGTTCTCTCAAACTGCCCGGTATTTGCAGCATTGATCCTGAAATAGGTTGATAATTCCATCGGGCAACGGACTCCTTTTGGAATGTAAACGAAGGAACCATCGCTAAAAACTGCAGAATTAAGGGATGCAAAAAAATTATCTGTATGAGGGACAACACTTCCGAGATATTTCTTGACTAGATCTTGATGATTTCTAATGGCTTCTGAAATGGCGCAAAATATTATACCATGTTCTGCGAGAGTTTTTTTGAAGGTAGTAGCTACAGAAACGCTATCAAAGACTGCGTCGACTGCGACTCCTGATAATCTTTTTTGTTCTTCCAGAGAAATCCCTAATTTTTCAAAAGTTCTGCGTAATTCGGGGTCTACTTCATCCAAGTTATTTAACTGGGGTTTTTTCTTAGGAGCGGAATAATAAGAGAGAGCCTGATAATCAATCGGGGGATATTTCACATTTGACCAGTGCGGTTCTTTCATTTTTATCCATTGACGGTAGGCTTTTAGTCTCCATTCAAGCATCCATTCCGGTTCATCTTTTTTAGAAGAAAGCTGTTTAATTATATCTTCATTTAGGCCATTCGGCAGGCTTTCGGCTTCAATATCTGTTACAAAACCATATTTATATTCTTTATTTGCGAGTTCTTCAATGGTTCCAATTTCAGTTGTACTCATTAAATCTCCTAGATTAAACCATTATTTTCTAAAATTTACTACTCAAACCTAAGGAATCTAGACTAATTTGTCAAGATTAAATGGGGA
This sequence comes from uncultured Ignavibacteriales bacterium, assembly GCA_963742995.1. Taxonomy (GTDB): domain Bacteria; phylum Bacteroidota; class Ignavibacteria; order Ignavibacteriales; family Ignavibacteriaceae; genus CAVQBP01. The sequence goes on along the minus strand of CAVUOL010000027.1, from coordinate 25,685 downwards.
AATGTGGGAGTTTACGATTATTTTTGGGAATGTGGTGTGATAGGAGGGGATATATTATTTGAACCAATGGATAAATCCATCTACCTCTGTAGATAAATCTACTTATAATGAACGTATTTTTTTAATGTGCTTAAGTTTGGTTTATAACTATTAATTGTTTTTAAGTAAATTATTAGGTTAATTTGTAAAATATATAAATTTTGATTTTTTGACAATTTGGTGAAACAGAAAAGTGGAAGAAAAGAATACTAAAGAAACTGCAATAAGAAATGAAACTCAGGGTAATACCGGTGAAAATTTGCAAAGTGATTCATCTGAAGGAAGCAGGAAACCGTATTATAACAGGAAAAGAAGATACAGCAGTAAAAGATATAAAGGAAAAAACCCTAGAGAAAAAAGCGAAGACAAGAAAATATCAGTAGTGATTCCTCTCTATAATGAAGAAGAATCTCTCGTTCCTTTAACGCATGAGATAAGAAAGGCTTTATACGATTTAAAGTACATGTGGGAAGTAATTTTTGTAGATGACGGGAGCAGGGATAAATCATTAGAAGTTTTAAGAGATATAACTAATAAGGATAAAAGATTTAAATACATAAGTTTTCGAAAAAATTACGGTAAATCAGCAGCGCTTCAGGTAGGATTTAAACATACAAACGGTGATATAATTGTTACTATGGATGCAGACCTTCAGGATGATCCCCATGAAATTCCTAATTTGATTAATAAACTGAATGAAGGGTATGATCTTGTTTCGGGATGGAAGAAGAAAAGGATGGATCCGTTTATAAAAAGGAAATCTTCAAAGTTTTTCAATTTTATTACGCGTTTAATTTCAGGGATAAAAATCCATGATTTTAATTGCGGGTTAAAAGCTTATAAAAGAGAAGTAATTGAAAACATAAAGGTTTATGGAGAGCTTCATAGGTATGTACCGGTTTTAGCAGATTGGGAAGGATATACAATATCAGAAATAGAGGTTAAACATCACCCGAGAAGATACGGAAAAACTAAATTTGGAATATCACGTTTCTTTAAGGGATTTATTGATCTTATCACAGTTATATTCACTACAAGATATATAAAGCGTCCAATGCATCTATTCGGGTTTTTAGGTGCTTTATCTTTTCTTATTGGTTTATTAGTAAATGGTTATCTAACCATAGAATGGATTAGCGGGCACTATTTGAGCAACCGGCCTATGCTGTTTTTAGGAATGTTATTAATAATAGTGGGTGTTCAGTTCTTTTCAGTCGGATTATTAGGGGAAATGATGGTAAACAATTTTATGAGCGAAAAAGAATATGAGGTTAAAGAAAGGGGATGATAAAAAGTCAAAGGTCAAAAGTTAAAAGTCAAAATGTTTTGAATTTTGACTTTTGAATTTTGACTTTACCAAATGAAAATTACTATTCTTTCAACTGCGTTTCCATATCGTGGAGGTATTTCAAATTTCACTGGATTATTATATAAAGAATTAATAAAAAATCATGAGGTTGAAGTAATAACCTTTAAGAGGCAATATCCTTCGTTACTTTTTCCGGGAAAAACTCAAGTTGAAGAAGGAGAGACTCCCGCCAGAATTCCAACCAAACAAATTATCGATTCAATAAATCCATTTAATTGGCTTAAAGTAGGGAAATTAATAAGAAGAGATATACCGGATTTGGTGATTTTAACTTATTTTCTTCCTTTTTTTGCGCCTTGTTTCGGAACAATTTCTAAATTAATAAAGAAAAATGAAACCACTAAAACATTGGCTATTTGCCACAATATAATTCCACATGAAAGGAAACCGGGAGATAAAATACTTACAAAATTCTTTTTCAATACTGTTGATTATTTTATTGTTTTATCAAAAAAAGTTCAGAATGATTTATTGAACTTGAAGCCGAATGCAAAGAATAAATTTCTTCCTCACCCGGTATATTCTGTTTTTGGAGAATCTATTGATAAAGAATCAGCAAAGAAGCATCTTGGTTTAAGTGAAGAAAAAATAATATTGTTTTTTGGGTTCATAAGGGATTACAAGGGTCTTGATATCCTTTTTGAGGCTATTGCTTATTTGAGAGATAAAATAAATTTGAAATTAATTGTTGCCGGAGAATTTTACAGCAATGAAGAAAAATATAAAAAGCTAATTAAAGAACTTCAAATTCAGGAAAAGCTGCTTTTTTTTACAGATTTTATCCCTACTCACGAAGTAAAATATTATTTTTCTGCTTCCGATGCAGTAATACTTCCATATAGAAGTGCTACGCAAAGCGGGATAGTCCAGATAGCAATGAATTTTAAGAAACCGGTTATAGCAGCAAATGTTGGGGGTTTGTCGGAAGTTGTAAAAGATAATAAAACGGGATTTATCGTGGAAAAGGAAAATTCCAGAGCTTTAGGAGATGCGATATTGGAATTCTATTCAAAGGACAGGGAGAAGGAATTTGTAGGAAATATTGAAGATGAACTGGATAAATATTCATGGGAAAGATTTGTTAAAGGGGCAATGGAATTAGTAAATTCATGATCTAAGAAATTGAAAAATTATATTAAGAAGAAAGCAATTGTTAAATTGCTGTTTAAAATTATTTTAATTTATAGTGATACTAAATAAAAAATTTAATTTCATTAGGAAAACTAATGTCTAAAACAAATAGAAGAACCAAGACACAAAAGAAAGCAGTTAAGGAGACATTTTTTTCAAAATTTAATTTTGAAGAGTTCATACCTCAGAAATACCATGTTCTTGCGGTTATTCTTATAATCTTTATTTTATTTCTGATTTTTTTAAATCCACTTTATTTCGGGAACAAGACATTTCAAGCCGGTGATATAGTAACAAGCAAAGGCAATGTACCTTATGTTGAAAATCATGGTGAAGGTTATACACTATGGAATCCATATATATTCTGCGGAATGCCCGCCTATGCAATCGGGATAGATTTTAAATGGTTTAATCTAATATATGTTGGTATTACTTCTATTAAAAAAGTTTTTGTAAGCGTTTTCTCGGTGGATTACACTTCGTGGACTATATATTTAATAATTCTGGGGATTACTATGTTCTTTCTGGTCAAATATTTAACAAAGAACTTACTTGTTGGATTATTCTCCGGGATAGCTACATCTTTCACAACGGGAATTATAGTTTTTCTCTTTATAGGTCATGTTACAAAACTTGCAGCGATAGCATTCTATCCTCTTATATTTTTAATTCTATTAAAATTTAGGTATAAAATCCGTCTTATAGACATTTTGCTTCTAATAATTACACTTCAGCTTTCAGTACAGAGTTTTCATGTTCAAATAATCTTTTATACACTTTTCGCTGTAGCAATTTACTATATTTATTTTTTTATCAGAGCTTTATTTACAAAAGAGAAAGAAAATCAGAGCCAAATATTAAAATCTGCAGGAGTATTTATTTTCTCTTTAATAATTGCACTCCTTATCCAGTCAGATAATATAACTCAAATTTATCAGTACACACCTTATTCGACACGGGGGACAGAAAGTATAGTGGATAAATCAGCAGGAAAATCAGAACAGAATACCTCTAATTATTACAGCTACCATACCGACTGGTCATTTTCACCTGAAGAGGTTTTAACATTTATTGTACCTTCATTTTATGGATTTGGCAGTTCTACTTATGAAGGTCCACTGACAAATAATCAGCCTTATAAAGTAAATACATATTTTGGTCAAATGCCATTTGTTGATGTAGCAGTAGGATATATGGGGATAATTGTCTTTGTACTTGCTCTTTTCGGAATTTTCACGAGATGGAAAGATCCGTTTGTTCAGTTTCTGACTATCCTTTCCGGAATTGCATTGATTATTTCGTTTGGAAAAAACTTTCCCGTTTTATTTGATTTACTTTTCTACAACCTTCCATACTTTAATAAATTCAGAGTCCCTTCGATGATTCTTGTTTTAGTACAGGTAAGTGTCCCGGTTTTAGCAGGAATAGGATTAATGAGGATTATTTCCTTAAGAAATGAAAAAGATGAAAAATTAAAAAGAGTTGTTAAAAATTTAGCAATAGGATTTTCAGCGATATTAGTTATTTTTTTACTGCTGAACGGAGCTATTTCGGATTGGTTTGTTTCAAGAGTCAATGATTATGCTGCATCAGTTCAGCAGTCACAGCCAAGATTAGCACAGCAATTCCAGGCACTGGGAAACTATGCCGCAGGTATGTTTACCGGAGATCTTTTATTTGCTTTTGCTTTTCTATCATTAACATTCTGGGCTGCAGTAGGATATATCAACTCCAGGCTCAGCGGTGATTCTTTGGTATTATTAGTAATTCTATTGACGGTAATTGATCTATGGAGAATTGACGGCAGGGGAGAAGATTATGTAGATAATCCTGATGTCAAAAATCTCTTTACCCCTCCTGATTATGTAACTGCAATTAAGAAACAAAATGATAAAGAACCATTTAGAATATTAAATCTGAAGCAAGACGGCTCTTACGGATCTTTTAACAATAATGCTAACCACAATGCTTATTTTCTTCTAGAAGATTTTTATGGTTATTCTGCAGTTAAACCGCGTTCTTACCAGGATATAATTGATGTTATTGGACCGGCCAATCCGACTTTGTGGAGGATGTTGAATATAAAATATTTAATATCTAGTAAACCGGTAAATATGGCAGGTTTTACATTAATAAATAAGACAGATAAAAGTATAGTTTATAAAGATGAATATGCACTTCCTCGGGTCTATTTTGTAGATAGTGTGAGAACAGAAACAGGAATGAATCTTTTGAATGAAATAAAAAATTCATCATTCGATCCTAAAAATGTTGCTTTTACAGAAAAAGAAATAAAAGCAGAACCAATAGATTCTACAGTATACGCAAAGATAACGGAATATAAAGATGAAATAATAAAGGTGGATGCCAATGCATCGGGTAATAATTTTTTATTTTTAGGTGATACATACCTGCCTTACGGCTGGAAAGCAAAAATTGACGGACAGCAGACAAATATTTATAAAGCAAATTACGGATTTATGGGAATTATTGTACCCAAGGGGAAGCACACCATTGAATTTACTTTTGCACCTACAAGTTTTTATGTAAGTAAATATCTTGCATTATTTTTAAGCAGTATTGTAATACTAGGTTTACTTGTTACACTATTTTTGCGACGGAAAAAGAAAGTAGAAACAGTTTAACCGCAGTTAAAAATTAAGAAATTAATTCTTTTAGAATTTTTTCCGGCTCAAACTTTAAGGAATTTTTAAGTGCTTCTTCTTTTAACCTATTCAAGCTGGAAGGATTTTGAATTAATTCTTGTATTTTAATTATTAGATCTTCATAATTTCTAAAAATTATAGAGGAGCTTTTAAGATCATCAATAAGAGCATAACCTTCAGGCAGCAAGCCCGGTTTCGCGCATCTAATCATAGTAAAAATAATTCCTGATTCTTTTGTTTTTCCATATTTGGAAAATTTATTCTGTATAATATTCATGTTACCGAGGATTACATCTGCCTTTGATAGTTGCTGATCAAATTCAAACAAAGGTACTAAAGGCTTATTATAATAAACAAGTTTAATTCCTTTTTTTATTAACGATTCCGCATATTCAATTATTTTTTCGCCTCCTTCTCCATATGAAATTCCCCCTAATAAATCTAATTCTATTTTATCCTTGAAATATCCTATATCACTTTCAATAGCTTGAAACAAGGATATATAGTCTCTTCTTGTCATAGATATCATTCCCGGAACACAAATTCTGAGCAATCGTTTATTGAGGTTATTATTTTTTAATTTTTCATTATAAACTGAAAAGGGTATTACTTCAATTAATCTTTCATTAACATAATTTTTTAATTCTTCTTTTAAAATTTTATTCAAAACAACAAAGGCACCCTTTGTTTGATATACTTTAGATATTACTTTTTTTCTCCAGACCGGATAAATAAAACTAACCTTAAAAAAATAGAATATTTTTTGAGATAAAGAGAAATTCTGAAAGAAATTATATAATTGATAATTCAGTCCGGCACGAAACCAGGAATCAATGTTGTGAATAAATAAATATATAGGTGAATTAAAATTGGCCGAATAAATTTCTTTGAAGAATTTTTCAAGGGTAACAATATAGATTCTGTCTAAATTAAAACCATTTATTTTTTTCAGAAATGAATTTAATTCTTCGTTTTCGTTCATACAGAGCAAATGAATATTGTTATTATTCATTTCTGCGAGCATTGGCATTAAAATATCGCAGCTGTGGGTGTGAGTAAAGATGTAAATAAGGTTATTTTCATTTGAGCCAAAAATTCTTGCGATGGAATCGACCAATGTATAATGCCCTTTAGGCATTATTTCCAGAATTCCTATTTTCATTTCAAATACAGCTGGTTAATGTAAATACAATCCCACTCTTTTAACTGACCATTATCTTTCACTGAAGGAAATATATCGAAGAGAACAAAATTATTCTGTCTTAAAAATTCATCAAGCTCAAAATATTTAGGTGCTCCTACATAGCCTTCATGGTTATTCATTTCCAAGGTGACCAGCAAAGTTCTTTTTAACGTGTTATTCGAGCCTTTCAATACTTCCAATTCATAGCCCTGGACATCAAGCTTAAGTATACTAATAGTAATATTAGAAGGTAAAGTAGTGTCCAGAGTTGTAACATCAATTTCTTCAGTTCCTTTTTTAATAAGAATTTCTGAAAAAGTTTTGCTTTTTTTGTCTGCTTTGAGATCAAATAATGACGAAGAAGTAATTCTGTTAGCTTTATTAATTAACGTTTTTTCAATTTTACTACCTGCAGCTTTAGGAATAACAATAAAATCGTTATTTGCTTCAGACAATTCCTTAAGTTTTTTATAATTTTCATGAATAGGTTCGAAAATCCATATCTTTGTTAACGGAAAATACTTAGAGAAGATTTTGGCAGTATTGCCAATTGCTCCCCCAACATCAACAATTATATGATCTCCGGTAATGTATTTTTTAGCAGTTTCAGCAGCTTTTTCAATATGATAGAATCCCTGAAAAAATTCATTTTCACAGAAATCCGCAGTTTCATGTTTCAAAGCGATATTAAATAAATACTTTTTTAATTCTTTATTCTTTTTTACAGGAAGGACTGCCAAATCGACCATTTTTTTTATGAGATTCGAAACGATTTTCATATCTATTATTTACGTATAATTTATTAAATTTACTTTTTTTAAAATATTTATTATAAAATCTAAAGTATAAATTTAAGGTTATTTAAATTTAGAAAGAATTCCCCCTTTTAGGGAAGCATATTAAGTTCGAAAATTATTTAATATAAAATTAAAAAAATTATGGGAATTGTTATACGTCAAAGTGCGAAAAACTTGGTAATTATTTATTCTGGTTTAGTAATAGGTTATATTAATACACTTTGGCTATATCCCTTCGTCTTAACGTCTGAACAAATAGGCTTTATCAGAGTTTTTGTAAGTGTATCATTTTTATTTGCCATTTTTGCATCCCTTGGAGCCGTTAATATACCCACCAAGTTTTTCCCATATTTCAGGGAAGATAAAAAGAAACATAGCGGTTTTTTATTTTTCTTAATCATATTAGGAACCGCTGGTTTTGTACTTTTTGTGGTACTATTTATCAGTTTTAAAAAAATAATATTCTCAATTTACTCTGAAAATGCGGCATTATTAACAGATTATTTCTATTATTTTATTCCTCTTACTTTCATAGCACTGTATTTCGGAATATTCCAGGCCTATGTAATTATCCAGCAAAAGCCGGTTATTCCGAATTTAATTAAAGAAGTAATAATAAGGTTATTAATTGTAGCTGCATTAGCAGTCTACTTTTTTAGAATAGTTTCTTTTCAAGGCTTTGTAAATTTTGTTTTAATTGCATACGGTGCTGCACTTTTACTTCAGATAATATATATCAAATCAATAAAACAATTATTTTTAAGGCCCAATTTTTCCGTATTCCGGAGTAAATATTTAAAAAGCATTTTTGTGTATGGATTATTTATTCTATTAGGAAATGCAAGCGGTACAGTCATTGCTAATATCGACAGCTTAATGCTAAGTGCCTACAAAGGATTAAGCGTCACCGGTATTTATACCATAGCATTCTTTATAGCTACTGTAATTGAAATCCCCAAAAGATCAATATCCCAGTCGGTAATCTCAATAGTTTCCGAAGCAAATAAAAATAATGATATTACTATGTTAGAGAATTTATATAAAAAATCTTCTATTAATCAATTGATAATCGGTGCTTTAATTTTTATAGGGATCTGGTGTAATGTTGAAAATATTTTTCATCTAATGCCGCATAGTGAAATTTATATACAGGGTAAATGGGTAGTTTTTTATATAGGCATAAGCAAACTATTTGATATGGCAACCGGGATAAACGGTGAAATACTCGGAACGTCAAAATATTATAAATTAGATCTGATATTTCTTGTATTTCTTGGTATAATAGCGGTATTCACCAATATAATATTCATTCCTTTATTAGGAGCAACAGGCGCTGCACTAGCTTCTGCTATATCAGTATTCTTATTTAATACAATAAGATATATTTTTATTTTGAAAGCAATGAAGATACAGCCATTTACATTTGCCACTATCAAGGTTTTAGGAATATGCGGTTCAGTATTAATTGTCAATTATTTGATCCCATTTTCAGGAAAAACTACAATTGATATTATAATTCGCAGCCTAATAATATTATTTTTATTTTCCAGTTTAATTTTGATTACAAAATCGTCGGAGGATATCAATCAAATATTTAATAATATTGTTAAATGGTTAAAAAACAGGTTTTGATAAAATAAATATTAGTTGAAATTATAGACAGTCTCATAATTTTAATACAATTCATTAAAGAGAGAGAGTTATGCCAGTTATAGTTATTACCGGTTCTGCAGGATTAATTGGTTCGGAATCGGTCAAATTTTTTTGCGAAAAGAAATTCGATATTGTTGGAATTGACAACGATATGAGGAAATACTTTTTTGGAAAAGAAGCATCCACAAAATGGACATTAGATGAATTATTGAGCAATTATTCCAATTTTCATAACGAAGACATTGATGTCAGAAACTCTGACAAAGTTGAGGAAATATTTAAGAAGTACAATAAAGATATTTCCATGGTTATTCATACAGCGGCGCAGCCGTCGCACGATTGGGCAGCCAGGGAACCCTTAACTGACTTTACAATAAATGCAAACGGGACGATTAACTTACTTGAAGCCACAAGGAAATACTCACCTGATTCTGTATTTATCTTTACATCTACCAATAAAGTTTACGGTGATACTCCGAATTTATTACCGCTAGAGGAACTGGACACAAGATGGGAGATTTCAAGAGGGCACAAATATTTTAAAGAAGGTATTGATGAATCGATGAGTATAGATAATAGCAAACATTCGATATTTGGAGCTTCAAAAGTTGCAGCGGATGTTATGGTCCAGGAATACGGAAGATATTTTGGGATAAAAACGGGAGTATTCAGAGGCGGCTGCTTAACTGGTCCAAATCATTCAGGGGCTGAATTACATGGTTTTTTAGCATATTTAATGAAGTGTGCTGTTACCAAAAAGGAGTATAAAATCTTTGGCTATAAGGGTAAGCAAGTACGAGATAATATTCATAGCGCAGATCTAGTTAATGCATTTAATAACTTTTACAATAATCCAAGAGCAGCTGAAGCTTATAATATCGGAGGAAGCAGGTTCAGTAACTGTTCAATGATTGAAGCTATCAAGATTTGTGAAGAAATTACGGGGAATAAAATGGTTACTAGTTATGTTGAAACAAATAGGATTGGAGATCACATATGGTGGATAAGCGATGTATCTAAATTTAAAAATCATTTTCCAAATTGGGATTTAACTAAAAATATTGAAGATATTTTAAACGATATTTTTCAAAATAATAAAGAGAGATGGTTAAATTGACTCATAAATTAAGTTTCTTCAAATGAGCTATAAATTTGTAAAGATAACTTCTTTTTACAAAAATTATTTGGAGTATTATTATTCAAAAAATGAGAATGAAAAGAATTTGTCTTATACAGAGCAGTATAATCACTTAATGGAAGATTCATTTTCATGGGCGGATTATTTCCAGAAAAACTTCGCAAAAATAAATATAGAAGCTCACGAAATTATTATTAACGCTTTTCCCTTGCAGAAAGCATGGGCTGATGAAAATGGTTTTGATGCTGAAAATAAAAATATTGTCATGCACCAGCTAAGCTTAATTAAACCTGATATCGTTTTTATTCAGGACAGCAATAGCTTTAACGGTGAATGGGTTAATTTTATAAAATCAAAAGTTCCATCAATAAAAAAAGTAATTGGCTGGCGCTGTCATCCTTTTTCAGATTACCAGATCCAACTATTTGAAAAATTTGATTTTATGTTAACATGTTCCCCTGCATTTGCTGAAATATTGAAATCAAATGGTATAAAGACTTACATTTTTTATCATGCTTTTGAACCGGAAATATTAAACAAGATTGACCCTGTTCATAATGAAACAAATGATTTCATTTTTATCGGTTCTTTACTTGCAGGTGAAGATTATCATAGTTTGCGGTTATCAATAATTGAGAGTTTAATTAAATCCGGTATTAAACTAGATCTTTATTCAAATTTGATTTTTGATAATCCTTTAGAATTATTAAAAAAGAAAACTTCATTTTTTGCCGTTAAATATTTGGGTTTGGGCAAGTTTTCAAAGTATAAGAAAGTACAAGAAATTGCATTATTGAAAGAATTTCCCCAAAATCCTGGCTATTCGAATGAATTGAAAAATATTGCAAAAAAACCAATTTATGGTCTTGAGATGTTTCAAGCTTTAATGAATTCCAGAATTACTTTAAATGTTCACGGCGGAATTGCAGGTAATTATGCAGCAAACATGAGATTGTTTGAAGCTACCGGCGTCGGTTCCTGTTTATTAACAGACAGAAAAAAAAATCTAGGGGAATTATTTGCTGAGGGTGAGGAAGTTGTAAGTTTCAGTTCTGCTGAAGAATGCATTGAAAAAACTAAGTGGTTATTAAATAATCCTTCGGAGAGGGAAAAAATATCCCGGGCTGGCCAAATAAAAACCTTAACTAAACATACATTTGAAGAACGAATAAAACTACTAGATGAAATTATTCTGAATGAATTAAAAAATTGTTAAATGATGAAACTCTTTTCACAAGTTGTTTTTAAAGAACTTTATGAATTTTTAACAAATTCAAAATACAGGACATTTTTAAAACTTGCTTTTTTATATGGAGATAAACCAAGATATACAAAAGCAAAACTCAAAGTTCTAAATTTTGAAATATCAATTGTCGATTACCTTTCATTCATATGGCAATTTAAAGAAATTTTTGTCGATGAAATTTATAAGTTTAATAGCAATACAAATTCACCGGTAATATTTGATTGCGGTGCAAATATCGGAATCAGCTGTCTTTATTTTAAAAGTATTTTTCCTGATTCCAAAATAAAAGCTTTTGAACCTGATCCAAAAATTGCAGAAGTTCTTTCATTAAACCTAAAAAATAAAAAAGATATACAAGTTATAAATAAAGCTGTCTGGGTACACAACAAAGGAATTGAGATTTCATTGGAAGGTGCGGATGCTGCTTCAATTTACAGCGATAAAAATAAAGTGCAAGTCGGTTCAGTCAGACTTAAAGATTTAATTGATCTAGAAAAAAAAATCGATATGTTAAAAATTGATATTGAGGGAGCAGAAATTGAAGTTATAAAAGATTGTAGAGAAAATATAAATAAAGCAGAAAATGTTTTTATTGAATACCATTCATTTTTAAATCATGCACAGGAACTGGATTTAATATTAAAGATTTTAACTGAGAACAAGTTTAGATATTTTATAAAGCAGCCTGCAGATAGAAACATTCCGTTTATTAATAAAAAAAATAAAAATTATCCTGATATGGATTTGCAGCTAAACATTTTTGCATATAAACCTTAAAATTATTTTGATAAAGAAATTACTATCTATATATAAGCATGAGCTTTTTAACCCTGGATTTATTGGAGCTTTTATTAATCCATTTTTCTTTGTAAGAAGAGGTCTAGTAAGTGGCATTAAGAGATATTCAAAACAATTGAACGGAAAATTACTCGACTATGGATGCGGTTCAAAACCGTATAAAGATTTCTTCAAAGTGGATAAATATATCGGTGTAGATGTAATCAGCAGAGGGCATCCGCATGATACTGAAGAAATAGATGTTTATTATGATGGCAAATCTCTTCCATTTATAGATGAAGCTTTTGATTCAGTATTTTGCAGTGAAGTTTTTGAACATATATTTGAACTTGAAGAAGCTTTAGTAGAATTGAAAAGAGTAATGAGAATAAACGGAACAGCTTTATTTACCGTACCTTTTGTATGGGATGAACATGAAGCTCCTTTTGATTTCGGCAGATACTCAAGCTTCGGTATTAAATACTTGTTGGAGAAAAACGGATTTGAGATTATACATCTGGAAAAAAGCACCAAGTTTCTTGAAACCATATTTCAATTCTGGAATTTATATCTGTTTTATAAATTATATACCAAAAACAAATACGTTAATATTCTTATTAATATAATATTCATTGCGCCATTTACAATATTGGGGATAATCGTTTCAGGCATATTACCCAATAATGGAAATCTTTATAATAATAATATAATTCTGGCTAAAAGGATCTTATGAAAGTAGTTCATTTATGCAGTACAGATATTTTTGGAGGTGCAGCTAGAGCAGCTTATTCTATTCATCAAGCTTTAAATAATACAGATGTGAATTCATCAATGCTTGTACAAAAAAAATATAGCATAGATAATACTGTAATCCCTTTTGTCAACTCTTACTTAAAAGAACTCAAATATGCCGAAAGGTATTTGATAGATTATCTATATATACAATATTTAACGGTGAAAGAAAGAGGAAGGTTTTCTTTCCCTTACTGGGGGGTAAACATTTCTAAAAATCCTTATATAAAGGAAGCCGATATTATCCATTTACACTGGATTAATCAAGGTTACTTTTCTTTTAAGACATTCCAATCTCTAGTTCATTTAAATAAACCAATCGTCTGGACTTTTCATGATATGTGGGCTTTTACCGGCGGATGTCATTATGCAGGTGATTGCGAAAGATATTTAAATAGTTGCGGGATTTGCCCTAGTCTTAAATTTCGATCTGAAAACGATGCTTCCTATAAAATTTGGCTTCAAAAAAAATCTATTTTTCATAATTTAAACCTCAACATTGTCACCCCAAGTAATTGGCTTAAGGAATGTACGGGAAAAAGTTCACTTCTGAAGAATTTAAAAATTGAAGTGATTCCATATGTAATTGATCTGGATTTATTTAAACCTCAAAGTAAAGAGCAAGCGAGGAAGGAAATAAATTTACCACAAGACAAAATATTAATTTTGTTCGGGTCAATGAATATTAAAGATAAAAGAAAAGGGTTTACATATTTTAAGGAATCACTGATTAAACTTTTAAATAGAAATCCTGAACTTAAAGATCGTATCCGGATAGTTGTATTTGGCAAAACTGATCAGGATATGCAATCAGGAATTCCTTTTGAATTTATTTTTTATGGAAGGATAGCTTCCGATAAAAAAATTATTTCTTTATATAATGCTGCAGATTTTTTTGTAATATCATCAATTGAAGATAATTATCCCAATACAGTGATGGAATCATTATCGTGCGGGACACCAGTTTTGGGATTTAATGCCGGGGGAATTCCTGATATGATAGATCATTCAAATAATGGTTATTTGGCTGAACCAAAAAGCAGCGATTCCCTGGTTCTGGGGATAGAATGGTTAATTAATAATAAGGAACAATATTTAACATTAAGTACAAACGCCAGGGAGGGGATCATCAAAAATAATTCTTCCGAAGTTATTGCCGGAAAATATTTTCAATTATATACTAAATTATTGGAAACTTAACCAATGTGGCACGCCGGTTGTTGCTTTTAATATTGACGGAATGCCTGATAAGACATTACATTAGGAAAACGGCTATTTAGCCCGGCATCAATCTATAAATGATTTATCTAACGGTATTAATTGGTTTTCACATGAAATATTGGGTGGCAAAAATTTCCAATCAACAACTAGAAATAAAGTAATAGAAATTTTATCTGGAAAATGTTTCAAATAGATACATACAAGTATATAAAACAATTTTAACAACTATTTAAAACCATTGCTTATCAGGCTCTAATTCTATAATTTATATACACCTAATGGAGGGGAAGTTATTATGAAATCCGCAATAGTAAAAAGTTTTTTAATTATAAGTCTTTTTTTCTTTGGATGTTCTAAAGAAAATCTTGTCGGAGTAAAATCAAATAATACATCAAGAGGCTCAGTTTCATTAAATATAAATAAAACAACTATACCTTCTGAAGTTCATGAGTTAATTGCAACTTTGAGCCGGGATAATTATGATACATTAAAGACCAATGCATATGTTAATAATGATTCTTTAAATGTTCTTACATTTGAAAATATTCTTATTGGGGAGTGGCATTTAAATGTCAATGCACTTAATTCAGAAGGAAAAGTAATATACTCGGGAGAAACAAATGTTGCAATTATTGAAGATGAAACAGTTGATGTTTATTTAACTTTAACTTCCAAGGGAAGCGGTACAGGAAATATAAATATATATATTAGCTGGGGAGAGAATTCATGGACAGATTATCAAAATAATCCAATCTTTGAAAAGTCTGATAGCCCGACTAATCCTTTAGGTGTAGCCTATTCTTCAGTAATATATGATAACAACAAATATAAAATGTGGTATAGTAATCTCTATGCCGGGGCAGCGATGGACATAGCTTACACTGAATCTGTAGACGGAATTAGCTGGATGAACACGGTATCACCTGTTTTAACAAAAGGACAGCCTGGTGCATGGGATGATTTTAAAGTTGCTATTGTCGGAGTTATTAAAGATGAGCAAGAATATAAATTGTATTACATTGGTATGCAAGATCAATATAGCAACTGGAGCCTTGGTTTGGCTGTAAGCCAAGATGGAATTCACTGGCAGAAATATTCTTCTCCTGTTTTATCTGCTAATGAGAATGAATTTCAAATTTCTGCGCATAGTATTTTAAAGAAAGATGGTATTTATTACTTATACTACAATTCGTATCTAAATCTTTCAGATGCGAGTAAATTTTATCTTGCAACTTCCACGGATGGAATAAACTGGGAAAGATATTCGGGGAATCCAATCTTGATTCCTTCACAAACTTGGGAAAATGGGAGTATCACAAATCCAAGTGTAATTTATAACGGTAATGAATTTGAAATGGTCTATGAAAGTGCAATACATACTGGATTTGGAATGGCAGTATCTAAAGACGGGAAAAATTGGACAAAATTAAATTCTAATCCCTTTTTTACAGCTAATGATACCCAAAATAACTGGACTTTTAAAGTAAGTTATCCTTCATTTTTTAATTTTGATAAAGAATATAGGATTTATTATACCGGTTCTGACAGTAATAGTCTCCCGGTTTTGGCCCTTTTACAAAAATATAAATAAATAATTACCAGGGAGGGTAATTCATGAAAAGAAAATTCTATTTTGTTTTGTCTTTATTTATAATACTGCTTTTTAATAGCTGCTCAAAAAATAATCTGGTAGGAGTAAATACTCCCAACTTATCTGATGGTTCACTCATGCTAAAAATTAATAAGAGTGCCATTCCATCCGATGTTCAACAAATAACTGCAGAATTGAGCAGGTCTGGCTATGATACACTAAAAACAAATGCAAATGTTATAGATGATTCCTTAGATTACCTTTCTTTTGAGGCTGTTCCCATAGGAGAATGGCATTTAAACGTAGATGCAAATAATTCAGAAGGAAAAATTATTTACAGCGGTGAATCGGATATTACTATTATTGAAGATGAGACTATAGATGTATATTTAACATTAACTCCCGCCGGAAGCAGTACAGGCAGTATAAGAATTTTTGTCAACTGGGATAATAAATGGATTGATTTCTATAAAAATCCGGTTCTCACACCAACTGATAATCCGGACTATCTTTATGCTGTGACCCAGCCAAAAGTTCTTTATGATAACGGTATTTATAAAATGTGGTATTTGAATCTTTATAGTTCTGCTAGAACAAACGCCTGGTATGCCGAATCAAGCGATGGAATGAATTGGCATAATGTTCAAAATCAACCGGTTCTAACTCCAGGAGATTCGGGCAGCTGGGATGATTATTCTGTTTATGCAGGTGCAGTTATTAAAGAAAACAATTTATTTAAAATGTATTACAATGGTTTTCAAGATCAATATGAAAAATGGAATATAGGACTGGCAGTTTCTCAGGATGGAATTCATTGGGAAAAGAATAATGAACCTGTTTTAGCTGCAGATGAACAGGAATATCAAATAGTGGTATCTTCTGTAATAAAGCATAATAGTATCTATTACATGTATTATACTGTGCGGCATTATCCATACTATTCAATTTCGCTGGCTACTTCAACTGACGGGATCAATTGGAGCAAGTATGCGAATAATCCAATAATAAATTCAACAAAAGATTGGGAAGGGACAGGAGTATTTTATCCATCCGTAATTTATAATCAAAATAGATTCGAAATGATATATATGAATGCTGATGCAAATTCATTCGGATTTGCTGTTTCTTCCGATGGTATAAATTGGTCAAAGAACAATAGTCCTGTATTTACAACTAATGATACATATAATAAATGGGCAAACAGAATTGCATATCCAAATTTCAATAATTTCAATTCCAAATTAAAATTATACTATACCGGTTATAAAAACTATGATGATGGGGTAATTGCTGTAGCAAGCAAATAAATCAATAATTACAAGGTAAATTAATGATAAAATTTGACTTTATATAAAAATCATAAAAGGGAGAAAAATGGAGAAAAATAAAATTCTTTTTTTTGTAATAGCAATGATAATTACAAGCTTATTTGCCGGATGTTCAAAAGAAAATTTAGTGGGTGTAAATAATTCAAAAACAAATACCGGTGGGATTTCATTAAAAATTAACAAAGAGGATGTACCATCAGATATTCAACAAATAACTGCTAAATTATCCCGGACTAATTACGATTCATTAAGCGCGAACATTAATATTGTTAATGATTCTCTGAATGTTCTTTCCTTTGAAAATGTTCCCTTAGGAGAATGGCACTTAAATGTTGCTGCAACAAGTTCAGAGGGGAAAATAATTTACAGCGGTGAAACAGATGTCACTATTATTGAGGATGAAACTGTAGATGTTTACTTAACTTTAAACCCGGTTGGGAGTGGAACAGGAAGTATTAAGATTTTTGTTAACTGGGAAAATAAGTGGATAGATTATTATAATAATCCAATTTTCAGCAACTCATTAATACCTTACGGTGCAGCTCAATGCAAAATAATCTTTGATAATAATATATATAAAATGTGGTACACAGGTCTTTACAGTTCGGCTCAAGCAGAAATATGGTATACGGAATCGTCTGATGGAATACATTGGGGGAATAATATTAACTGTTCTGTTATGCAAAAAGGTAAACCTGGAGAATGGGATGACTATAGGGTTGGAACTGGTGCAGTATTAAAAGACGGCAATGTTTATAAAATGTATTATAATGCATGGCAGGATCAATATTCTGAATGGCAAATTGGTTTGGCTGAATCAACTGATGGAATTACCTGGCAAAAATATTCTAATCCTGTACTCGCTTCTACCGCAAATGAATACCAAGTTGGAGTTTCAGATGTTATTAAAAAAGATAATATGTATTATATGTATTATAGTTACAGATCCGATGCATATACCGATAACTATAAAATAAATCTTGCCACATCAACTGATGGGATAACATGGAAAAGATTTAGTCAAAATCCAATATTATATCCGAATCAACAGTGGGAGGGAAGTAGTACATCTAATCCAACAGTTATATTGGATAATAATCAATTTATAATGATTTATCAGAATCAGAACAGAACCTCTTTAGGAATGGCAACATCTGAAGATGGAATGAATTGGATTAAAGTTAGGCAAAATCCGGTTTTTACTTCAGAAAATGTTAATGCTAATTGGACTAATACAATTAATTACCCGCTCTTAAGGAAATTTAACAATGAATATAGACTATATTACACCAGCAGGGATGCTTATGATATTCTTAAAATAGGTTTTGCAAGGAAAAAAAGTTTAGATTATTAAATATTTTTAGTAAACGTAAAATTACATTTTCGGGAAGTTATATATAATACTTCCCGATTTCTCTCTTTTAGTACTTTTCTTAAAACTCATTGAACTTTAATAAATATTTAGACAATTCTATCCTTTAATTACATCCTTCGGAAGTATCTGGTAAAAATTACTAATAAAAATTAGTCTGCATATTTTATAAAATACGCAATTTCATATCATTTTAATGAATCCCTATTGGTATAGTTATTGAATTTAATATACGAGTTTTCTACTAATTCTTTAGGATTTTACTATGAAATTATTTTATTATCTAGTTTTACCGGTAATTATGTTTTTGGTTGTTTCCGGCTGTAAATCGGAATCGACTACGGAACCCGAAACAGTTATTACAGGGCAGGGTGATTTGACAATAAGTGGTTACGTAATAGACAATACTTCCGGTTCAGCTTTAAGTAATGCTGATGTTATTATTGTTGCCGGAGGAGACCAGATTAACAGGGTAACCAATGAGCAAGGAAAATTTTCTGCAACCTTAACGGTTGAAAAGAGTAAAGAACTAAGCATTTTTACGTATCTTAAAGGATATTATACCGATACAACGAATATTGATGTTATCGGAGGTAAAGATATAAGTGTATCAATTAAACTTCAGGAAAAAACAATAGGAACCGATGTTGCAGGTGATCCTGCTTCCATTGTATTAATATCTACATCTGCCCAAAATATAGGAGTGAAGGAAAGCGGCTCAGTTGAATCTGCAATAGTTACCTTTGAGGTGCAGGATTCAAGCGGAAATGCTATAAATATTGATCATTCTGTTTTAGTAAACTTTTCTCTTGGACAAACTCCTGGAGGCGGTGAATTTATTAATCCTTCTTCAGTAAAAACTAATGCCAACGGAAGGGTAGTGGTAAGTATTACAAGCGGAACGAAAGCCGGGGTTGTGCAGTTTATTGCACAAATCACTTCCAATGGCTTAACATTCTTATCTAAGCCGGTAAATATAGCAATTCATGGTGGTCATCCGGATCAGAATCATTTTTCAGTTGCAACCCAATACCTTAATATACCTGGCTGGAATATAAACGGATTTGAAAATTCAATAACTGCAATAGTGGGTGATAAATATGCCAACCCGGCTAAACCTAAAACAGCAGTCTACTTTACAACTAGCGGCGGAATTATTGAGGGTTCAGCCTTAACAAACGATTTAGGGGAAGGGACAGTAAAACTGATATCAGGAAATCCGCGACCTATTCACCCGATTTATGGGGCTGGATTTGCAACAATATCAGCATCAACTGCAGATGAAAATTATAACAAGATCTTAGATTCAGTCACCGTTCTTTTTTCGGGTTATCCTATAATTACAGCTCCTGAGACTTTTTCTCATATTTCTCATGGCGGCTCAACAATAGTGCAATATTCAATAAAGGATGAAAACGGGAATCCGATAGCTCCGGGAAATAATGTTGTTGTTTCAATTGTATCGGGTGATGGAGTTAAATTAGCAGGCAATGATGTAAACTTCACTACGATAGATACACAAAGCAAGAGCGCAACAAACTTTAAATTTGATATAGATGATGATGATCTTGAACAGCCTTTGGGATCAAGGGAAGTGCGAATAGATATAACAGTTTCCGGTCCAAATGGTTTTGCTACTGCCAGAGTATCAGGATCAGTAGATTAATTTCAACTGTTCAAATATTAGGGTGGAATTAAATTTCATTAGATTAAAAAAGGATTTAATTTCACTCTACTGTTTTATTTAAGATATTGCTCAATTCTTTGGTTATATTTTGCCTATCATATTTTTTTACTACAGAAAAATCAGTTTTGAATTTCCCCTTTATTGAAGCAGCATCAAAGAACTGATGTGCATCTTCATCATACTTGAACATCATTCCTGCATTTGTTTCTTCCAATATATGTTTTACTTCTTCGTTATCATTGCCAAAAGCAAGTATTGGTTTTCCTGTTCTTAAATACTCAAATAACTTTCCAGGTACGTGTCTTTTTTCTGTTGCAATAACCATCAAATAGGAGGATTTCATTAGTTCGATAAGCATTTCATTATATGGTAGAAAACCGGTATAATCAGTATAATTCGATAAGCCTACTCTATTTATTGTCTCTTTAATAGCCGGACTTACGGTTCCGAGAAATTTTATTCTTATCCTTCTGCCCGCATCTATTTCTTTTTTAATGTATTCCCAGAATTTTACAGGATTTTGATAATCGAAAATATTTCCGGCATGAGTAATAACTTCTTCACTGCCGGGAATCGTTAGTTCCTCTTTAAGGGATTCAAAATCATCTTCATTATAACCCCAGTATAATACATGAGATTTATTTTCTATACCCGGATATTTTTTTATATAATCACTTCTCATAGAACCGGTAACAAAAATTATTTCCTTAGCTTTATTAATGACGTTAGCTTCCATATATTTATCTGTTAAGAGAGTAGGCTTACTGCGCTTAAAATCCCTATAATATACTATATCCACCCATGGATCTATAAAGACCGGTATATGAGGAATTTTAAATAAAGAACTTAATCTACGCCCGAGAAGGTGAGCAGTATGAGGGGGTCCAATACTAATTATAATATCAACCTTATCCTGTGATAGATATTTTTTACCTTCTTTCACTCCCGGAAAGAACCATCCTGCCCTTGCATCCGGAACAAACAAATTCATTCTAATCCATAGAGAAAGCCGGTGATTAAAAGATTTTGAGGTTTTGGACATGCTCTCGGAAGCAATTAAAGGTTCATCTTTTTTTTTACCGACTAATTTTCTATAAATATCAAAGGGTTCCAAGGTCCCTGTTTTTATAACTTTTAGTTCCGGTGAAACTTCTTTAAGCAATGTTTCATCTTTTTGGTAGAAGGTATCTTCCTTAACAGTGAGGACAGAAGGTATCCATCCAAATTCGGGTAAATACTTGATTATTTTTAGAGGCCAATGAAGTGAAGCTTTACCTGAAGGAGGCCAGAAATATGTAATAAATAAAACTTTTTTCATCTTTAGTTGTAAATAAGAGTCCTTATAAAAAATACTAAATTAAGTAATAATTATTCAACAAGTAAATGATAGATTGAATGAATGACTGAATGATATTGAAATATGGGTTGAGTCAGTCTTTTTTTTATTGATTTTTCTTTAAAAACCCCCTCTCAACTACCGGTTTTTGAAAAACCCCGGGGGGAGGCATACTTGTATATGCCTTGAAAATTTTCTCTTTAAAAAAGAGGGGTTGAGAGGCGTTTTTCTCAAAATAGAACATTTCGCAGTGGAAAGAAATTGTTTCATTGCTTTATTGTTATATCGTTAAAAGCAGAGCGATAGTTGATTTTATTTTGGGCAGAAAATTATAAATAGTTGTATTAAGCTGTGTCTAAAGAAAATAACAAACACAGTTTTTGTCATTATATTATTCTATTTTTAACTAAACATTAAAAATTATAAACGGGTTTTATGTTAATAGGAATAGAAACTTCCTTACCTCCTTATAAAGTAAGTCAGCAAAAAGCTGCAGAAGGATTAAAAAATAGGATGGGGGGAAAACCTTCTATTGGAAGATTAATCGAATCTGCTTCAGTTCATTCCGGTATTGAAAACAGATATGTTGTAATACCGGATGCAGAAAATGAATCCAGGAATAGATTTTACTCTAAAAACGGGAATTATGTATCTCCCGGTACATCATTAAGGATGAAAGAATATGAAAAATGGTCGGTTATCTTAGCTAAAGAGGCTGTTTCGGAAGTATTAAAGAAGAATAAATTTGAACCGTACAGAATAAATAGACTAATAACCATTTCATGCACAGGGTTTTATGCGCCGGGTCTGGATTATGAAATTATTAAGGAATTTAATATTCCTCAATGTGTAAAAAGAACTAATATAGGATTTATGGGTTGTGCCGCCTCTTTAATAGGATTGAATTCGGTAGCTGAAGCAGAAAGTTTTTCAGATCAGATAGAGGTAAATACATTATTAATTTCTTTAGAACTTTGCAGCATTCATTTGCAATCAGAGCCTTCACGTGATAATATACTGGCAAATATGATTTTTGCAGATGGTTGCGCAGCAGCATTGTTTTCCAATTCAAAAAAATATAAAGAAAAACTTGATATTGTCTCTACCCATTCATATTTATTTGAAAATTCAGCAGAGTATATGGGATGGAATATAGGTAATTATGGTTTTGAAATGCTTTTATCTCCGGAGCTGCCTAAAATAATCTTAAATGAAGCAGTTCCAAAGTTGAAGGAAATATTAAATTCACAGGGGTTGACATCTAAAGAAATAAATCATTGGGCACTGCATCCGGGAGGCAGAGCAATCCTTGATGCATTACAAAATGGTTTGGAATTATCCGAAGAAAAAATGAATCCATCCAGAACTATACTTAAAAACTTTGGTAATATGTCATCTGCATCTATTTTATTTGTTTTGAAAGAAATTGTAACTTCAGGAAGAGTAAGGGGAGGGGATAATATATGTGCAATAGCATTTGGTCCCGGATTAACAATGGAAGTGGCAATTTTGAAAGGATAGAAATGTTATTACGCAGAAGCAGTAATCCGGAGATAATGGATGACTTTTCAATAAGAGATACAAGAATTGATTTGGCTTTAAAAGAACTGAGGAAGATAAATAAATATCTTGGAGGGAATGGTACAACCAAAACGGGGATAAAGAAAATATTAAAAAAATTTTCTGACAAAAATAATAAAATACTTGATGTAGGAGCAGGGGGGGCAGATATTTTTATGTTAAAATACTTAAATAATTTGAACTTTAGAGGATATAGTATAGACAAAAACTCTCGTGCATGTAAATACTTAAGACAAAATTCTTCAGGAATAAATATTATTTGTGCCGATGTTTTTAATATCCCTTTTAAGGAAAAATACTTTGATGTAATTCATGCTTCTTTATTTCTTCATCATTTTAATGAAGATCAAATAAAAGTTATTCTCAATTGTTTTAGGCGGACGGCTCGGCGAGGAATTATTATAAATGATTTAAGAAGAAATATTTTTGCTTTTTCAGCTATTAAAATCTTAACACAACTATTATCCAGAAGTAAGATGGTAAGGAACGATGCTCCAGTATCAGTGAAGCGTGGTTTTATTAAAAGTGAATTAATCAAAATACTGCACTCAATGAATATGATAAACTTTGAAATTAGAAGGAAATGGGCATTCCGGTGGTTAGTAGTAATATATCTTTGAATTATGAAATATGATTATGAAATAGCTATTATTGGAGGGGGACCGGCAGGATCAAGTGCAGCTATGTATCTTGCAAAAAAAGGATTTGATGTTTGTCTTCTGGAAAAAAAGAAATTTCCAAGGGATACTATTTGCGGTGAGTTTTTATCGAAAGAAGTAATTGAAAATTTAAATGACTTAGGTATTTCCGGCGGATTTTTAAGATTAAATCCTAATGTAATTAAATCATTCCGGTTTATTAGCCATTCTAATAGAGAATTATCAACAGGTTTTAATTTTAAAGCTTATTCCTTAAAAAGGTCAACTTTTGATGATTTTTTAATAAAGCGGGCCGAAAAAGAAGGGGTAAAAATCTATCAGCCTGCTGAAGCTGCAGGTATAGAAAACCTGAACGGAAGTTTTATATTAACTTTTTACTCATCCGGTGAAAAAATAAGTATTACAATAAAAAGGGTAATTGCTGCTTATGGAAAACAAAATATATTGGATAAACTGCTGGGAAGAAAATATATCTCTTATAAATCAGGATTATCAGGTATCAAATTTCATATTGATGAGAAATATTTTAATGATTTTAATAAAGATGAAATTCAAATTTATGCCGGAGATCAAATTTATTGCGGTATAAATGCTGTAAATGAGGGGATGATTACGCTTTCTTTTCTAGAGGATCGAAAAAAATATCATATACCGGCAAAACATCACCTATTAGAATTATTTAATAAAAATATTAAATTCAATAACTTATTTAAAACAGATCTTCAAACTTTATTAAATAATTCAACTTTATTTGGAACAGGTAATATTTATTTCGGTAAAAAAGATCTTATAGAAAATGGTATTTATATGATAGGTGATGCTGCAGGAATGATCGCACCATTAACCGGAGATGGAATTGGTATGGCTTTTGAATCAGCTAAATTAATATCGGATATATTTAGAAGAGAAAAGAAAAAATATAGATATTAATAGCTCTAATAGGATATATATTCAAGGTTGGAATAGACTTTTTAAGAAAAGATTATTTGTAGCAAAATTAATTCAAAATTCTATTTTAAGTAATTATTTAAGAGATATTGAATTCAACATTGTAAATATATTTCCCGGGATGCTAAATTATTTAATAAAAAGAACAAGAAGTTAAATTTATAATTGTTTATTTTTAAGATATTAAAAGTTAATTCTTTGTATTTATGCGGGTAAAATTGAAAAATATTGAAAAATTTATTGTTGTAGGTGACAGAGTATTAATTAGACCAGAAGAAGATGCAACAAAGACATCTTCAGGATTATATCTGCCTGCCGGAGTATCAGAAAAAGAGAAAATCCAAAGCGGTTATATAATCAAAGTTGGGCCAGGCTATCCTGTTCCAGTACAGGTTGATGAAGAGCCATGGAAGGAATCAAAGGAGCAGGTAAAATACATCCCGCTGCAGGCAAAAGAAGGTGATGTTGCGATTTTTCTTCGCAAGGAAGCTTATGAGATTGAATTTGAAAGAGAAAAGTTTTTGATAGTTCCTCAATCAGCCGTTCTTCTTCTAATAAGAAATGATGATTTCGGAATTTAAAAAAATTTCTTATAAGAAGAATAATATTTTGTTAAGGAGGTATTTTATCCTCCAGCTTTTATCTCCTATGCTTCCATAGTCGATATCTGAATCCTCAATTTGAGAATCCTTTTGCAATTTCTCGTGGGAGTTCACAGAATTCCTTTTTTCTGCAAAATCATCATAAGCTGCCTGAATATATAATTCCAAAGTTTCAACTCTTTCATTGCCTGTAATGGGTAATCTTAAATCATTACAAGCTTCGAGCAGTTCATCTCTATTATTAATTTTATTTTCTTCCATAATCCTTACCTAAATTTATGATAATATTTTTATTCCTTCCATGATACGATTGAAAATCCTCCGGTTGTAGGAAAAATGGCGGAAACATCTGCATCAACCTTTCATCATAACGGTATCTTTTATTAAAGCCGTGCTGGATACTTAAATTACCCCAATAATCAGTTGTATATGTTCCAACAGCTCTTCGAATATTTTGAGTAATTCCACCCAATAGATTTATGTTACCACCGACACTCCGTGTATCGTGACCTCGGACCAAATCCGCCTTCTTGACAATAGATGGCGGCATCAATTTTTATATTTTGAGT
>CAVUOL010000026.1:0-153755 GCA_963742995.1 uncultured Ignavibacteriales bacterium | reverse complement strand
CGCCGATTCTTTCTATAACTTCTCTCTTTATTAAAGCACATAAGAAAGTTATGCGCGGAAAATGAAGTGTTTTACCTAAACTTTTACTGCTAATATTCTTCGCATATTCATGCATTTGGTTAATGTTTGAATATCTTGCATTTTTGTCAAATTGCATGCCGCTTACATAGTTACTAATTGGACCTACGATTCCAATGTTTTTATCAGACTCTGCAACCTCAATTAATCTTTCCAGCCATCCGTCAGTAACAATAATATCATTATTGGCAATTATAACATATTTTCCCGCTGCTTCTTTTAATCCTTGATTTACACCAGCAGGAAAGCCGAGGTTTTTTTTATTAAAAATTACTTTTACATTTTTTTGTGATCTTTTAAGCTGGTTCAAAAATCTAGTTGTATCATCAGTACTATGATTGTCAAATATCAGCAGTTCATAGTCGGTTTTTGTATATTCCGCGAGAGATTTAACAAAATCCTTGGTATATTTTAATTCATTATATGTAAGAACGATTATTGATACCGAATATTTGAATTCATTATTAATCTTGTCAGTTTCACTTGAAGTAGAGGTAAATGGGATTGAATACTCTTTTAAATAGCCAGCATCCGTAATAATTGCAGTACCATTTTCTTCAAGAATAAAATCCGGCTTAATTTTTCCTAGCCATTTTTTATGAAGACGATCGATGTTAGAAGAGACTTTTGAAAATCTTTCTTTGCCGCTTTGCGACTCATAATGAATAATCACACTCTCCGGCTGATAAACAAGTTTATAATTCAGTTCACTTATCTTAAAGCATAAATCAACATCTTCATATCCATTCCAGTATTCTTCATCAAATCCTTTTACTTCTTCAAATACTTTTTTTCTTACAAGTAAGCAAGCTGCTGTAAGTGCATGATAAGTTTTTAATTGATTTGCTTCTTTTATATCTGCTATTGATCTCCAATAAATATGGCGTGCAACAAGAGGATCCGGAAGTAGCTTATCTTCAATTATAATAACTCCCGCATGCTGTAAAGTCCCGTCTGGGAATAACAATTTACTGCCAACTGCTGCAACATTGGCATCATTCTTAACTATATTCATGAGGTTTGCCAGCCAGCCGGAAAGCGGTTCAGTATCATTATTAAGGAATAAAAGATATTTCCCTTTTGCCTCCCTGGCCCCTAAATTATTTGCTTTAGCAAACCCGATATTTTTTGCATTATTTATTACTGTTAAATTTTCATAAATAGATTCTGCAAAATTCAGGAATTCCCTGGTATTGTCAGATGATGCATTGTTAACTACTATAATTTCAAAACCTAAGGTTACCGGGGTATTCTTATATAAAGCCCTCAAGCACTGTTTTGTAAGTTCAACCTTGTTGAAAACAGGAATAATTATAGAAACTGCTATATGTTCACAGTGTATAAACTGGCCTGCATTTAAAGCTTTATGTTTAAGAATACATAGATTAGCTGCTTGCTCATTTAAGATTTCAGGATTCTGTTCATTTATATCATAATATTTTGCAATTATCTGCTGATATGAACTATAAAAATCAAGATACTGGGAACCGGTCATGCTGCTCTTATCGGTTCTTTGTCTGAATTCTGAAGTAATTTTTTTGATATGATGGAATTCAAATTTCTGTGCCATCCGGATCCAGAAATCCCAATCCTCGTGAGCTCGAAGTGTTTCATCAAAAAACCCTACTTCATCCAGACATGATCTTTCGTGCATAAAACATTGGACCGGTGCAATATTTAAGGATGCTAACTTTTCTTTTGAAAAATCTTGAGAGAAAGGAATATCTTTTTTTAAAGTCAAATAATTTCCATTTTGCAGATCCTGTATAGCTTTATATGAATCGGTATATGCAATATTGCATCTATTTTGTTCTAGGTAATTAAATAAAGTTTCAAGATGATCGGGATAATAAATATCATCATCATCCAGATAAGCAATATATTTACCTTTAGCATTTTTAAGCCCGGTATTTCTGGCCGCAGCAAGCCCTTTGTTTGAAACATGAAAAAAATATTTAATACGTTTATCATTAAATTTCTGCACGACTGAAAAAATGTCTTCACCGGCATCATTAACAATTATTATTTCAAAATGCTGGAATGTTTGAGCTATTATACTTTTTATTGATTCTTTTAAGAAATCAATACGATTATATGTTGGAATGATTACTGATATTAAGGGCTTTTTATCTAACAAAGTTAGAAATGTTGATTTATATTTTTTATAATCCAATCTCTTTAAATTGAATTTTTTTGCATAATGCAATCTGATTTTTTCAGTCTCAGTTCGCATTTCAAGTTCAGATTTATGTTCAATACTGTTTTGGGATAAAAGATAAAGTCCAAGTTTTTCTGAGATATGTTTTAAATTCGTATATTCCGATATTCGAAGCCACCACTCATAATCACCTGCAATATTAAGAGATTCATCAAAATATCCATATTTATCATGTAGTGACTTTCTCCACATCGGTTGAGGTCCGCAGCATGAGCAATGAATAAGTTGAATATGATCAAATTCAGGCCATTCAAAATACCCGTCTTGATCGTGCTCTTCAAAAATTTGGTTTTCTTTTTTTGTTATATATTGATCGGCATAGACAAGTCCTACATTTTCATTTTCATCAAGAAAATTTGATAGATTCTCCATGGCATTCTCTTTATGACGATCGTCTGTATTTGCATTCGTTATATATTTGCCGGCAGAAAGTTTAATTCCTCTGTTCCATGCGCTATAAACATTTTCTTTTTCTGTTCTTAAATATTTAATACTTTCAAACTTATTTTGATATTCTTTTACAATATTCTCTTCTTTCTGTTCTGAACCTGAATTAACTACAATAATTTCCAATTCACCTTTTTTAAATAAAGTCTGGTTGATTAGATCTTCCAAACAGCCCTGAATGAAATTTTCAGAGTTGTAGACTGAAACAATAGCTGATACTTTTATCAACTTCTTTCTATCATTTTTATCTTCTGGTTTTTTTTCTTTTTTTAAGCTAATATCAGCTTTGCTTAAAATAGTATTGTATAGATCGAGATATTTATTTGCTTGAATATTCAGAGCATAACTAGCAAGTGTTTTTTGTCTGCAAGACTCCGATATTATTTCGTAATCATTATTATTTAGGATCCATTTGATTCCTTCGGCTAAAGAATTAACATTTCCTGGGTCAGCCAGGTAGCCTGTTTTTTTATGTTCAACCATATCGGGAATGCCGCCAACATTAAAAGCAATAACTGGTGTACCGCATGCTAATGACTCCAAAACCGTATTTGGCAAATTATCTTCAAGAGATGGAATTACGAAAACATCTGCCATACTATAAATAATTGAAAGTGCATTCTGATCGGTAATAGGACCTAAATTTTTAAATTGATATTTAGTATTTTCTAAGAAAGCTACTACACCGGAACCGAAGGTTAAGACTAAAATGTTTTTTAATTCATTCTCATCTAATCGATTTAATGCTTCTAATAGATATTCTTGACCTTTTCTTTTATTTTGTACATTCTCTGCTCCAAAGAGTATCACCTTTGTATTTTTATTAATTTTAGCAAAGCTTTTAGCTTCAGATTTATTAAATGGCTTGTAAATATCTAATGGCAGTCCATAAGGTATAACCTCAATCGGGAATTTTGATAAAAGAGAACTGTTTTCCGCTTCTTTGCCAAGCCATTTGCTTGGTGCTACAATGTTAAACTCCAATTCTTTGTATGCATTTTCCTTACTTCTATATATATTCTGCGCTAAATCGTCTGTTCTAAAAGAACCTAATTGAGGGCAAGCTCCGCATGAAGAAGAATATTTTTTACATCCTGAAGAATAATGACAACCGCCTGTAAAGGCATTCATATCATGCAATGTCCATACAATCTTTTTCCCCTTAAACCAATTTGGCAAATCATCATAGTTTATCATGCCAGCAATCCAATGAAGATTAACTACATCTGCTTCGAGTATTTCTTTTATAAGATTAAGTTTTACACCGGAAGAGCTATCTGAAAAAATTTCTAATCCTTCCGGCCTGTCTTTATATTTCTCAAGCATTTCGTACCAATGCTTCCATGTGAATTGCATTCGCTTAGAATTATAAGACCCCATTGAATCACAATAGGTGGCAGAACTTAATTCATAATCAGGTATAACCTTAACTGAAGGGTCCCCGCTGTTCTTGTCTAAAACAATAAAAGTGGAATCCACGCCGATCATCTGTAAACCTTTATGAAGCCGGTATGCTGCCCTGCCCGCACCGCCGAAATCCTGTGTACAAAGATGAACTACTTTTAATTCTTTCTCGTTTGTTATACTTTTATAAGTTGTTTTATCGGCAATATCATAATATTTCCGGAAATTCTGAATTATACTGTTATCAATTACTATTTCATCAGGGAATCTAAAAGGCTGTGAGTTAGATATAACCGTTTCATATTTTTTAGTTGCCCCGCAATGAACCCCGCTTCCGTCCATTCCAATATTTACTATATGTGATTTTACCGGATAAATGTAATAGCCCCTATTAAGATAAACTGAGATCAGCCAATTTATTGTCCATACATCCTTTAACCTGCCATTCAATAATTGTTCGAACATTAGCTTTACATCGTTACCTCCCTGGTCAATATCAATTTCATTTTTTATAACTTCTTCTTTGAGGTAATCCAAATCATTTATTTTTTTGTTCCAAGCACGTTTCCATGTTCCCCATCCCCAGCTCCCTATTCGGGGAAAGAAATAAACATCATTATGATAGTCGTTTAATATTTCATTTGAAATCGGAACTGTATATCCGGAGATACCAAATATCCTTTCGTTATTTTCATATTTATTCAGGCAGGTGTATATGAAATCAAAAAAATATTTCTGCGGAACACAGTCATCTTCAAGTAATATAAGTTTATCATATGTTTTAAATACAGTATCAACTGCACTTGTAATAGATTTAGCTAATCCTATATTTTCTTCTTGAAAGACAACTTTTGGTTCAGTCCAGTCAATATTTTCGATTAGTTCGCGAACTTTTTCTACTGAATCGATATCTTTATCAGATTTAGCTGCATCAGAAAAAATATACAAATCTTTTATATCATTTTTTTTAAGAGCTTCTAAAACCTGGTATGTATGCAATGGTCTATTATAACAAATTAAGATTACCGGGATAATTTTCCGTTCATTTGGATTAACTTGCTTGCTTCTATCACATTTTTGATTAAGATTATTTACATTATTTATAAAATAATTATTTGGATAACTGGAATCAGTTTTAATTAAATCTACTATAATAGACATTGGTCTGCGAGGGTTCTTTACTCTCTCATCATTGTCGGGACTTCTCATTATGAAACCCTTTGAGTAATTAATATTCTTTAATTCAAAAGTCCCATCGGGATTATAGTGATGAAGAAAATCAATCGTTCCCGATTTTGCAAATTCGGTTTTGTGAATAAGCTGTTTTACACTGGTTATAACTGGATACCATAAGTGGCCTGGATTATCTATGGTCCCACCTCCACCTGCATCATATATTATTTTTCCATCTACATCTTTAATTGATCTTTCATAAAGTATATCGCAACCATAATCAGGCACTGATAATCTAAAATTAGCACCGGGTTTAAGTACTCTGTAAATTTCATCGAAAACAGCGGGAAGTTTTTCATAAGGGATATGTTCAAATACATCTTCAGCTTGAAAGCTATCAACAGTGTTGTCGTCAAGAGGAAATGTTTTTGTAACGTCCTGGTATATGTGTCTGAAATCATTTCTTTCAATAGAAAGACCTACTAAACCTTTATACTGCATTCCTTTGGGAATATCACCTGCATATAATTTAATATTAGGAAGTAATTTTAAATCATCCCAGGTGATTGTATATTTATTATTGTTATAAATGTCTAATAAAATACTCTCGTAAGGAAAATTAATAAGCAGGTTTTAAAAAGAGTATCAGCTTGTTTATAATTTCTATTTGATATTTCTTCCTTAATTTTCTGAAGTACATTTAGATAATAATGTCCATCCGGACTATTTTTTGAATTATTTAGTAATACTTCAGATTGCACATTCATAAACCGGTTGTTCATCATGGTTTTATGATAAACCCATACATCCGGATATTTAGAGACAAGATACCTAAGCATAACGTCATATCTCTTTTGCTTTTCTCTTTCTTTCACTTCATCCGAAGGATCATGGTATATAACGATCTGCGGAATATATAGTATTTTATCTGCTCCATATTTTTCTGCTAACCTATATGATAATTGAAGTCCTTCTCCTCCAAACAGCAAAGGGTCCATTCCATTAAGCTCATGATAAATATTTTTTATGATTGCAGAATTCCCTTCTATTGTTATATCAGAATGAAATATTTTGCTGCCGAGATCATAAATTTCAGGAATTTTTAATGTTGGATTTTTTGGTAAAACTTTCCCTCTTATCGCATAAATTTTATGGAAATGGAATGCATCCAATACACTTTCGACATAATTTTCTTCAACCACCGCATCATCATCAAGAAAAGAAATTATTTGTGCTCTTGCAAAATGAGCTCCTATGTTCCTTCCTTCAGCCGGGTTAATATTCTCAGGAAGAGAAATATAATGTAATGGTTTTTCTATTAAATTGGATAATATTTCATCATTACCTCCATTATCAACAATAATTATTTCGTAGTTATTATTCTTATTGTTAAGAATTGAATCGATACATTCAAGTAACTTAAAACCTATCTTATACGCTACAATAACTATAGAAAGAGCCGGGAACATTGTTTTGCAGTTATCATATTTAGGAAGTGAGCAATATTTAAAATTGATGTTAAATTCATTTATAAAGTTCACTGCATTTGAAAAATCATTTTCATACAATGACCGAACTGCATTTTTATAATTATTAAGAGCATATAGATTTTCAATTCTGCATTTTTCTTTTCTTCTGCTAATTGCATTAAGTTTTGCTTGAAGCATCGTTTTAAGACTTAATTCTCTGTTCTCTCTTGTATGAGAAATTGAACCCGGAAGTTCGCGGTATAAATACAATGGTTTATTGATAAATTTTAGTTTACCAACTTCCTCCATTTTGTAAGAAATATCTTTGTCCTCTGAGTGGAGAATTGTTTCATCAAAATGAGCACTTTTCAAATAATAATCCAATTTGAAAGTACGGAAATGGCTCACTGCATCAGTATCTAAATTTGATTTACCTTCAGGAATTGAAGAACAATAACCTATTTTTTTGGGTATTAAATTTTCATCGCAATAAATGAACTGTGAATAAATAAATCCTGCATCCTTATTTTCAAGGTGAGCATTTAGCATAGTCTCAACAGCTTCCGGGAATAAGGCATCATCACTGTCAAGGGTTCCAAAGAAATTACTTTTCACATTCGCAATCCCTGTCTTTAAAGCCCCGATATATTTTTTATTGGTATTATGGCGAATTAAAGAAATTCTTTTATCAGATAAATATTTTTCAATTTTATTTAATGAATCATCTGTTGAATAATCATCAACAATAATCAATTCCCAGTTTGAAAAGGTCTGGGACAGAACAGATTTAACGGCTGCTTCGATATATTTATCGCCATTATAGTTAGCCATTATTATGGAGAACTGCGGAACGTTTGCTTGTGATGATTCGTCTTTAGAATCCCTTTGCTGCATACCTGTAAGAATTCTTAAAGCATTTTGATTTGAAGGATTGAGCTTTAAAATTTGATATGAAATAATTGCTGCAGTTTTATGCTCTTCTAATTGTACAAAACAATCGGCTGTAATATTTAATGCTTTTATATCATAAGGGTATTGTTTAATATAAGGTATCAAAATCTCTAAAGCATCCCGGAACTTACAACTTTCAAGAAGATACTGAGCATTATCAACAAGATTTAGTTGCAAATGATTGGTAACCGAATTAATAAGTTCAATATCCTTAATGTCTTTGTATTCTGTTCTTTTTTCTTTTAGCTGCTTAACAATATCTAAGGTGGCAAATTTAATGCCGTTGAAATAAAAATGATTTCGGGGATTGAAAATTATATTATCAAAGTTTGTCGGGTAATATTTCGCTTCGGAATCATGACATTTAATTTCATCCGTTATTTTTATAAGAGATGATTTTTCTGATTTGACATAATCCAGATCATTAGCATCACGTAACCCATATAAAGCTAAGACTGAACTTCCTGTTAAACATATATCTTCAATAGTAATATTTCTTTGGTCAGCAACTTTCTCAAACGAGTCGAAGAGTGATTGAAATTTTATAAATGAATTCAGTTTAACATTATTTAAAAAATGGATACTATTTTTATTAAGCAGAGCCGAAGCAATATTGATAGTTTCATCGTAAGTATCATTTATATGAACAGAATGTTTTTCAATATTGTAAATCTTTCTGATTTTTTCTTTTAGATCAAAAACATTTATTCCAGTAATCGGCCTAAATATAAACAGTCTTAAAGGTTCTTCAGATTTAAAGCAATAGTTAGCTTTACTTTTAGCTCCTGAAAACTGATTCTGCCAACTGCCCAACCATTTTTCACCTTTATAGATCTGCATCATTAAATAACGCGAACCCTCATTCTTAAGTTTTATTTCCTTATAATAATATATTTCTCCCGATTCTTGCAGTATATTCATTACAAGTTCTGTTTTTCCTATTGCAGAAGGAAATAATAAAACTGTTTTCAAATCTTTTATTAATCTGCAGTACTCTAAGGCTATATTATCTAAAATTTCTTCAGGTAATCCTTTTTTACGGAAATACTGATAATCGTAGTACCAGCCTTCATGAGAAAACATTAGGGTGGAAACAGTTTTTCCTAAATACAAACCTGCAGCTAGTCTATGTGCCCCTTCTATTAAACCATTTTCATATGAAATAGGTATTACAGAAATTTGTTCATCAAATCCCTCGGTTCTTATAGAATCAATTGTTTTATTAAATGATGATAAAAATGCCTTCTGTCCGGTTTTACCGCTCCCATCATTTTCATTAAAATTATTGAGAACTCTTATATGTTCATTATAAAGCTCTAAAGCCCATTTACTATTAATTCCATGCTCTTTGTATTTTACATATATATACTTTGCTATTACGTCAATTCGTTTTTCATTTATAAGAGTTAATGGTTCTACACGCTTAAGAACAGCTCCATTATCAGTATTAAATAGTTCAGCAAAATGGGGATTTAAAGATTGAGCGACTTTATCTTTATTTAAATAAACCGAAGGCTGAAATTCTCCGGATTTTAAATAATTTTCCAAATATTCTATCGCTTTATAAATATCTTCACAATACTTTTGATTTGTGAATGTAAAAAATTTTTCAGAGCTCAGAAATTCTTTTCCCTTTTTTCTAATTTCTTCATATTCTCCTGTTTTTATAATCGAGGTCATATAAATGAGCAATTCATCAAGAGAGTTAAATTTAGATATATCGATAAATGAATTATCCGGGATAAAATCTTTTGAATCCGGCATAGGGACATAGATAGGAACAGTTCCGGCTGCCATACTAACAATGGGATCATAGGTTATATAACCGGGAACAATGCAATTATCGATACAAAAGCTATAATAATATTTAGAATAAGTCGTGAATTTATCGACTGTAGTTCCTTTATATAAATTTGTAAAAAAAGGATAGGGGTTTGAATTATCATTCCAGCCATGTCCGAACAGATCAAGCAAAGAATCGCCCCTGTTCTCAAAATATCTTATTACTGTTCTTCTAAAACTATAAAGTTCCCCTTTTTCTTCTGAAACTTTATTTGAGTGCATTATTAGAGCAAGATTTTCCTTCTTATTATTTAAATAATAATCATACATGGACAAATCAATTGATACAGGGAAATGATAATGAAAAAATTTTTTATCTTTTCTAGGGTATTCACTTTCCCACGTCAATATCGCTTTAAAGAAAAAATGAAAATTTTTAATATAATCCCATCCCCATTTATTAAAGACATAAGGTTCATGTAAGTAGAAAATAACTTTCGAAGGATCAATATTATTATCAATTACGAATTTGACTGTAGCTTGAGTCGGTTCTTGAATAAGCCATATATCAATATCATTTAGATTTTTATATATATCAAATGTATTAAAATTGATATTTTTTTCTTCAAGATATTTTTTTAAGGCTATAAATCTATCAAGTACATTGTTGCTATTACAATCGGAATTTCTATCGAACATCCGATTTTGCCACCAGTTCCGGTATCCGGTATAATAAGCTATATTCATAATTTCGATAAATTAATTTTTGATTTATCGGCAATAACGTTAAGCATCATAAGTCTGCCATTTTTTTTATCCATATGCGGCAGATAAGCCTGGCTGTAATCATCAATTCCAAACTCAAACAATTCTGTTTCTTTCCAATTATATCTTCTAACATTTATAAAACCTATTTCTTCTAAACCAGATTTTAAATAGTCAAAATCGAAGACCATCCCATGCCAATCATATTCATCTTTCTGTCCTCCAACAATTAAGCCTAAAAGTTCGTCTATGCTTCTGTTTTCTAAATACTGTTCACAAACAGCATTAAAATCAGCAGTTGATAACCTTAAAGTTCCTCCTGGTTTGAGTTTATAAAACCAATGTTTTAAAACTTCTTTCCATTCCTTTCTTCCGAAATGTTCAATTGCAGCGCATGAATAAATAAAATCGACTGAAATATTTTGAAATGGCAGATTTCGCAAATCAGCTTTTATATCAATATTAGGATAATCTAGAATATCAACGTTGATGTAACCAGGAATCTCTCTTGTTCCGGATCCTAAATGAAGTTTAACTAAATTATTATTATAAGATTTGACTGACATTTAACCTTTTAATTTTTTTGACAGGCAAACATTATTTTCCATGTTTTATAATCAGCAATAGTTGAAAAATCGATGGCCTTATAAATATTTAGTACTTTAAGTTCATTTTTTAAAAGTAATTCTTTTAAAATCGCAGGGCTCCATAATCTTTGCTTATAACCGAATTCAAAAAATTTTATCTCCGATTCTGATTTTATTTGTACAGCATTTTTAACATCTACAATCTGTTCCATATAATCAATTTCGGGAACTGTTTTAATCATTAGTTTTTTATTTTCAATTTCTACTTCAGATTCTTTAATTAGAGGCGGATCGAGCAATGCTGCTATTCCGTTCCAGCAATCAAAAATAAAAATTCCTTTTTCATTCAGTTTCCGGCTGATTGAATTGAAGAATTTATCCAGGTAATTGAATTCACATATATAATTAATGACATTAAATAAACTCACTACCAAATCGAAATCTTTCAGCTCAATTAATTCAACATCTTTGCAAAAGAAACTAACATTGCTGATATTTTCCTTCTTAATTTTTTCTTTAGCAATTCTTATTTCTTCACAATCAATATCACACCCAACAACAGAACACCCTTCCATTGCAAAATAAAGATCATGATTTCCTGTTCCGCAGCCTACATCGAGAATAATTCCCGGAACATTTGATTTTAATCCTTTATAATATTGGAGTATTGCTGTTGTTTCTTCCTTATAATTTTTTGTTGAATAAATTTTATCATAGTATTCAGAGAAAAGATGATCATTCATTTAAAATGAACTCCCGGATATTTTCACAAATGAATTTTACATCTTCATCGGTTAATGAAGGATAAATGGGAAGGCATACACCGTGTTCATAACCATAAATTGAATTAGAAAAATTATAGTCATCAAAACTTTGATTACCACCGTTTCTGTTGTCCAGGAAATTAAAACAGGGCTGTTGATGCATAGGGAAGAAAAAACTTCTTGATTGAATCCCCCTTTCATCAAGAAATTTCATTATGGCACCAGCGTCCTGAACAAAAATGATAAATCTGAAAGGAATTATATTAGAACCTTCTTCAATTTTTAAAAGGTGCAGGTTCTTCAAACCCTGAAGATATCTTAAATACAGGCTATAAATTTCAAACTTGCGATTTATTATCTGCGGAAGCTTTTCTAATTGAGCGACGCCTACAGCCGCCTGCATATCGGTAATTCTAAAATTATAACCCACAGCCGGATGAACAAAAGACCCTCGATTATATCTACCTTGATTTCTTAACAATAATAATTTTTTGTAAATCTCTTCATTGTTAGTAGCTACATAACCGCCTTCACCTGTTGTAATGGTTTTATCTGCAAAAAATGAAAAGCAGCCGATATCTCCAAAAGTCCCGACATGTTTATTTTCATAGGTTACGCCAATCCCTTGAGCTGCATCTTCGATAACAAATAATCTATACTTTTCTGCAAAAGTCATTATTTCTCTCATATTTGCAGACATACCATAAAGATGAACAGGCATAATTGCTTTTGTTTGAGGGGTTATGAGACCCTCAGCTTTATTTACATCAATTTGGAAATTGTATCCATTGACCTCAACAAAAACGGGTTTTGCTCCGGTAAGGAGTACAGAATTAGCTGAACCAATAAAAGTACAATCAGGTATTAAGACTTCATCACCAGGACCGATACCAAGGGCGAGCAACCCTAAGAATAATGCTAGAGTACCGTTTGGAGCAAGTACACCATATTTTACACCCATCAACTTATTTAATTTTTCACCGAATTCTTTTGACATTGGGCCTTCGGTGATCCAGCTATTTTTTAATGTTGAAATGACATTTGAAAGTTCTTCATTGCCAATCCAAGGAGATACCTGTGGCAAAAATGTTTTTTGAATATTCATATTAAATGGTTTTGTAGGTTAAGAATGGTTTATAGAATTTATAAAGTTTTATTAATTCTTGAATTCCGTCATCCAATGTTTTGGTAACTTTATAACCTAAAGCAAAAATCTTTTCAAAAGATATTTCAAAGTTCCGCACATCAAAATCATCTAAATCTGAATCAATAATTGAACAGTTAGTATATTTTTTAATATGTTCGGCAATTTCTGCTTTAGAGTAATTAAGATCATTACTGCCGATATTGTAAATTTGTCCTGCCATTTTCTCAAAATTATTTAAAGTAAATACATAAGCATTTATGGCATCGAGAAGATGGACAAAGGTTCTTTTAGATTTACTTTCAAATATAACAATGCTTCTTTCATTTATTGCTTTATACGTAAAATCATTTACCAGAAGGTCAATCCGCATCTTCGGACTTACGCCAAAAATAGTAGCAAATCTAAGTGCCACACTATTTTTTCTCTGCATAATATATTGCTCTGCATGATATTTTGTAATTCCATATAAACTAACAGGTTTAATTGCCATCTCTTCAGTACAGACGTTTCCATTTCTGCCATAGAATGAAGTAGTTGAAGCATAGACAATAAGCTGAGCATCGCTTAAATTATTTACCATTGTTTTTGTAGCCTCAACATTTATTAAATGTGCCGAGTGAGGATTAGCTTCACATGCAGGATATCCGCTAATACCACCCAGATGAAAAATTACATCATAATTTTTTAGATGACTTTCTCTTAAATTGCGAACATCTTCTTTAATGACACTTAAATTCTTATATGAAATCAGGTGAAGGATTGAATCAAATCCATATAAAAAATTATCAAGAATAGTTACATCGTATTTATTATCAAGGAGTTGTTTTGCTAAAACAACGCCCTTATAACCAGCTCCTCCAGTAATCAAAATTTTCATCTTGTATTCCATACTATAAATATTATTTATATGATTTTTTATTTTATAATAGACTTAAAAGTCATAGAATTCTTTTTTTAATTTGAGAACATTAAAATTCAGAATTTTGATACTTTAAAAACCAAAATCATTCCATATTTAAAAGTTGGTTTTTTAGTAAAATTTGAGAAGAAAGAAGAAGATAGATACTCATTTGACTAATATTAGCCAGTACCTTCTAGTTTATAAATTTATTTTCTTTTATATAGAAGGAAATGCCATCAATTGATTAAATTCAAAGTAAATCTATTTGATTATAGAAAAGATTAAATTAATCTCCTAGTTCAGTTTAACTACTTCTGTAGTTCCTTAGAATTGTCAGCGTTGTCTTCATTCAGCAAGAACTCGTAAGGTTTGATTTCTTCGGATATCATTTTATCGGCTTGTTCTTTCATTTCAGAGACTTTTGCTTCCAGTTGCTTTTTCAAAGTATTAATTCTGTCCTTGTTTTCATCTATAGGGGTATTAAAGTTTTTTATCAACGTGGCTTCTTTTTGAGCCATATCTTTTTTGAAATGGTTCATATTATATTCTTTATCATTTTTTAAACGGCTGATATTATGCAGAAGCTGCTGACGGCGGTTGGAACGTTCCAGTATTGTAAATCCGGCTGAAAAAGCGGAAACGATAATTCCTACTAAAAATGTAATTACTCCCCATTTAATTCCTGTAATTAATGAAATTGAGATTAAATTCTTTAATTCGGAAACATCGTGAACAAAATTATTAGAATAACCGGCGCATCCTCCCATTAAAAATACTATAAATGAAAGAATTATATTATAAGTCATAGCATGTTTAAAGGCTATTTGAGGATTTAACTTAGGCTTTAGAGGCAGATTTTCAATTCCTACTTCCAGATCCCTGATATCATCCGCCGTTTTCTGTTCTATAGCTTTAATCCCTGCATCCAGCTTATTTTTAAGTTCAAGTTTTTGTTTGTCCAGTTCCTGTGTTAATTCTTCAATAACGGCAGTTTTGCTCGATATCTCTATATTTATTGGGGAAACTATTTCATCAATTTTACTATAATATTTATTCTTTGCATTTTCAATAATTTTCCTGATGGTCTTTATAAATAGATTTTTCAGCTTTTCTGCAGTGTTAATAAAATAGATATTGTCCGAATCGCCGTATTTATTAATAGCTTTTTCAATAAAGAAGATAATTTTGCGTGTTTCTTCCGCAAGTGTTTCCTTATCTACTGCAATATTGAAAAGTTCAAATTTATTGGTTAAAATTTTAATAATCGGTTCATTCGATACCCTGATTAAGGAAAGGAAACCTTCAATTTTTTCATTTAGGAGAGAAAATTCGGGATAATAGAAAAGGTTATTAAAAACAGCATTTTCAATAAAATAAGCATATAAGTTGAAGCTTAAGTTTTCTATTGCAAAATTTATTCGGTTGGAATCATAGCTGTAGATATCTTTTATATATTCTTCGATTCTTTCGAAATTCTGGAGTCGGGTATCCGTCAGTGCTAAATTAAATTTTGCTGATATTCCCGAAGATTTTAATCTCAGTGCATCTTCAAAAGTATCTCTTGCAAATTCATTCTCCTTTTGTATAATATATGAATATCCGGAAAAGAGAGTAACCAAATAACGAAGTTCTTCTTTGGCATTTTCGGTTAATTTTATTTTACCTATAATTTCTTTTGATTTGTCAAATAGTTCAATTGATCTTTGCGGATTAAAGATATCCTTATCATAAAGTAAAACTATTCCTGCGAGTATATTGCTTAGAAAGTTGCTCCTTGAATTATAATTCTCTACAAAATCAATAATTGAAGCAGCAAAATATTTCTTTTGCTCGTCATATTTATTGGTAAGCCATTTATTATAAATTTCCCTTACCCCTTTATACTGATCAACACCGTTCAGAATTGGAAAATTGCGACCGTAAAAATCTTTTATATATTTGTTTAAGGGGGAATCGCAAATCCAAATTAATGGAGCTTCTTCCAGACGAAAAAAATATTCATTAATATTTTCGGGGAATTTATAATGGAAGAACTTATTACAGGCTTTTAAGAATGTCTGGAAATCTCTCAATGAAAGGGGATCAAAATTCAGATAATGTTTGCTGATGTCAAAATATTTTTGGACTGCCGAATCAAGTCCTTGATTAAGTTCATTATCTGATTTGTAAACAATATTAGAAGAAATATCCATTTATTATAATTTCTAACTTGAAAAAACGTTTCTATTCAATTTCATTATCGAATATTAGCGGTAAATATTAAATTCGGATTAAAATTGCTGTTTTTTTAAAGAAAAGGACTCTCATTTTGAGGCGGAAGGAGGAGGGGGAGGCCAGAAGTCAGAAGTCAAGTTAATAGTTAATAGTTAATAGTTAATAGTTAATAGTTAATAGTTAATAGTTAATAGTTAATAGTTAATAGTTAATAGTCAAAAGTTAAAAGTCAAAGGTCAATAGTCAAAGGTCAACAGTTAAAAGTTAAAAGTCAAAAGGTAATTGTTAGAGATTAAATGATTTTGCTTTGGAGGTTGTCCAATCTATTATTTTGTCTTTTGAATCGGTTAATACTGATGTAAAGTAGACTGTGCATGAATTATACATTTTAGTAATATCTTTGATTTCCTTGGATAAAGGTTGAGTTAGGTTATATTCTTCGTCAGGATTAAAATCTAGATTTTGAGGAATGGCATGTGAAAGTCTGATTAATTCTAAATTTTCTTCTTTAGGATTTTGGAAACATAAGACGGCAAAAGATTTTAGTTTTTTAACGTTTGAGGGTGAAGTATTTGATCCGGTTATTGAAAAAGAGATAGATAGATTCTCAAAATCACAATCGAATTTTGATAAGTTTATTTGTAATCCTCCGGGAACGATAAAGTTTTCGATATTGAATAGACCTTTCTGCAAAGATTCACCATTAGTGCTTATAATATAATTATAACCGCGTTTGTTTTTAGGGGCAGAATTCTTCCAAATAGTTTTAATTTCGGGAAAGGCATTTATATAAGCCGCAAATTTTGAAAGTTTACCAAATATTGTAGTTGTTGCATTGGGATTTTTGGATTTCTTTTTTTTATATTTTTTAGGTCTAGGTGAAATAAAGGTTTTTCCATTCATTTCTCTAAGGACGTAATCTCCTAATCTACCAGATAAGGAACCGAGTAAGCCGGGTGTAACAAGAGCCATTTTGATAGCCTCCATTAAAAAAATTGAATAAAATTTATGTACTAATATACTAATATTTTGTACGGAATCAAAACGGTTTTAAAACGGATTTAAATCGGTTTCAAAACGGTTTCAGATTTTATTTAGTTTGGAGAATTGAGTTGTGAGTCTTGAGATTGTCTGTAATATTCCGGCAGTGGATGTATGAATAGATATTAATAAAAGTAGTTGTATTTATGACATAAATTTATTTTATTTATAAGGTTAGATCGTGAAGATATTAAGAGATTTTTATGAGCTTTAAGGTAATTAATATTGATCCTGAAATTTTGGGAGGTACTCCAGTATTTAGCGGAACTAGGGTCCCGATTAAAAATTTATTTGATTATCTTGAATCAGTTGAGACAATAGAATCTTTCCTTGAAGATTTTGAAGGTGTATCGAAGGAACAAGTTTTACGTCTACTTGAACTTACAGGTAAACTTATTATTTCTTCACCGGAAATTTTAAATGAAGATATTGTTTGATGAATGTGTCACTAAAAGATTGAGGCCCTATCTTAGCGGGCATGAAGTATTTACAGTAAATCAAAAAGGGTGGAACGGACTGAAGAACGGGAATCTCTTAAAAAAAGCAATTGAAGATGATTTTGATTTATTATTAACGATTGATAAAAATATTTTATATCAACAGAATATTGGAAACTATAATATAATAATTGTAGTATTTGATACTCCATCAAGCAGTATAGAAACTATACGCAGTTTTGTTCCGAAATTTAATGAATTACTGAATTCCTGTGAAAAAAGAAATCTTTATATCATTTCCCAACCTTTAAATAAAATAAAAGAATCCTAAAGAATATAATCTTTTTATAGGATTATTTTTTAAAAACAAATCGACAGATATAGATATAGACATTGACATAAGTTATAAATATCCATGCCGGCAGATTCTTGGTAGTGTCTCAGTTTCATTTTTTTAATGCTTGACCGTCTAAGTACCTTTAATTATCTTTGAGGCATGAAAAAACCAAAGAGAGAAAAAGATACTAACAAACTTGTTAAACAAATTGTAGATATAGCTACAGGTGGAAAGCAAGAAGAACTACCCAAAGATAATAAAAATCCAAATGCCGTTGCATTAGGAAGGCTTGGAGGGCTAAAAGGGGGGAAAGCAAGGGCTGAAAAGCTAACAGCTAAAAGGAGATCAGAAATAGCAAAGAAAGCAGCGAAATCACGCTGGAATAAAAAATAAAAATATTAACATTATACGCAGCCTTAGACGTATAAATGTAAAATTTTCAATCCTTCTTGTTCACCGCTTTGACGGTGAGGATGAGTAATTTACTCATTCTAAGGCACAAGAGGGATTTTTTATGTTTATGGCAGATTCTGCTCATGTATTTGGCGTCCCAATTACAAAAGGGAAGCTTATCTCAAAAACTGTTATTGGCTTTATTGTTTCTTTTAATTTAGAACATCTATTATTAGAAAGATTATTGGGTGCACAACTATATTCTAAAGATCAGCAACCATTAAGCCTAATGGTTAGACCGACAACATTAACGAATATCTATCAATATCCTCTTATTTTAAATTCTCCCAATCTTGCAATAGTTCAAAAAGAATATACTGCAATTGTTTTTGTCAAATTTCGAGACTTTACGCCTGATTTGAGGATTGTTTTTTGGTTTAAAAGAATCCCGCAAAAAGTCGAAAACGATTATGATTTTATTGATTTACCAGATAAATATGTGCCTTTATTAATTGCATTGTCAGCAAAAGAAGCTTATTTAGATATAGGTAAACCTATACCATCCGATTTAGAAGAAGAAATCAGAAAAGGAATGGAAGAAATGGAAAAAGACGGAAATTATCATAACTATTTTATAGAAGATACTTTTAATCTTTCGGAAGAAAATTTAAATAAAATGTCAAAAGAAAGTAATAAAAAATTAATTGAATGGAAAAAATCAAAACAAGAATTTTGTCATTATGTAAATGATGAATACGATAAACACAAAGAACTACATAAAAATCGAAGGGATGCCGTGAATAAAATTTTTGAAAGATATTCATTTGATGATAAAAAATGGAATGGAAAAAGGTGTTATGATTTATGTCTTCAGTTGCTTAGAAAATAATTTATAAAAGTCATTCATTTTTTTTCATTTAAATTCAGTTGGATTCAGTTAAGTACAAATAATATATAACTGAATTTAAATTAATGAATCTGAATGACAAGAAGAATCGAACTCACTATT
This sequence comes from uncultured Ignavibacteriales bacterium, assembly GCA_963742995.1. Lineage (GTDB taxonomy): Bacteria > Bacteroidota > Ignavibacteria > Ignavibacteriales > Ignavibacteriaceae > CAVQBP01. Next base: position 134,638 of record CAVUOL010000026.1, on the reverse strand, counting down.
TTTAAAATGAAAAAGGGAACTACTTTATTAGTAATTCCCTTTGCATTAAAAATCGGTGAGTTGCGTGAGTGGTTCAAACGACCGGACTGTAAATCCGGCAGACAGCTTGTACCTGTCTCGTGGGTTCGAATCCTACACTCACCGCTATGCAAATCTATATAACAATATTTTATAAATCAATTAATTTTTTCTTCTCTATCAAATTTATTTTACCCAAATTGAACTTTATTCTTGACCTGTCAATGGATTCTCTAAGAAAGTTGAAAATCATTCCCATGCAATAGCATTACATTTTATGTACTATAATTTTGTAAGAATACATAAAACACTTCAAATCACCCCTGCTATGGAAGCCGGAATAACTAAAAGGTTGTGGAATATTGAAGATTTGGTTAAATTGTTACCATAGAAAATATATGATATACGGTGTTGTTTATTTCGGGGAAATTATATAAGATTGTATTAAATCAATACAGCTTTTGAATTTTTCATTAAAAGTAAGTAAGTAATATTGTGTTTCTTAATTTACATTTTAATTGCAAAACTGTAATGCAATCTACATCAATCAATGAAACATTTCTTTTTTTTATATTGTCTAAGGAATATATATGATGGCATAAGAAATGACGTTCTTTATAATAAAAAAATATATATTTTTAATATAAAAGAGATTTCAAATTTATGGATACCCTATTAAAAAATACATTCACCCAAAGAGATACTGAATTTATAAATTTGCTTAATAATAATAATGATAATTTCATTATAGAATTTAAATCTTTGGAAAAAGATTTAAAGAAAATTTTTGACTATAAGGGTAAAGAAACTATTCCAATTACTTCTACTGACATTAGAAAAACTACTAAATATTTAGTAGAACTATACGATAAGAATGAGATTCCAGAGAATATTTTAAAAGAATTTTTGAAAGTTCTTTTATATAGGTTACTTTTAGAAGAAACTGATTCTCTAACGAAAAAAACTACATCTCATATTTCTAAATACACTAATAAATTTTTTCAAAATTTGGCTTATGGAAGAAGATAATAAAAAAGGAAACGAGGGGGAAGAAGTGCAAAAGAAAAAAATGGATGACGACGCTTTGCAAAAACAAGCGGAAGACGAAGCTCATGAAGTTCAAGAAGTTAAAAACATATTAGACAAAATACCCGAAGAACATAGGAAAAATATAATAGAATCTTTTTTGCATTTTTCAAGTACAGTAAAGAGCGGCCAATCGAATCCGATAATTGAAAAATTCAATGATACTCATATACATAAACTTTTAGATTATACCCATGAGGATTATCAACAAGAATTTGATATAAGAAAAAGCAATAGAAATTATTATTTAATAGGTATAGGTTTATTTATCGGAGTTTTTATATTCTTAACAATATTTTTAGCTTCACTCGATATGGGCTTATTAAGAGATGTTCTTGGTGGTATAGCAATTTTTGCCGGAGGATTTGGAAGTGGTTATGGAGTTAAAGCTAAATTCGGTAAAAAATAAATCCTTTCTCAAACTCTCACTTTAAATTCAAACTGAGACACTACCAGATTCTTTGTTATAAAGGTTAAAACTTTTATTTTATGGTCTTGATATTTTTGTAGAAAGCGAGAATGGCGGAATTGGCAGACGCGCTAGACTTAGGATCTAGTACCGTAACAGGTGTCGGGGTTCGAGTCCCCGTTCTCGCACTATTTTGACCTTTTAATATATTTACCCACCAAGGCAATAATAAGAACAACTACCCAGGGGTTACTAATATCTCCTAAAATAATTCTACCTACCGCCATAGTTTTTGAGCTGAATTAGGCTCTTAGGAAAAACTATAGTGACAGAAAAATATTACTGCCCTATTTTAGTCACTCGTCAATTTATCCATAAATAAATCGGTTCAGTAAAGAGGCTGTGTTAAAATATATAAAAAGCGTTGTGAGGGGGCTTAATTTTCCTCTTAAACCAATGGATAAATCCACTGGTTAATAATATTCACACAGGCTCTAAAGTTAACTGCAATGAATTTCTTATAGTTTAATTAGACTCTTAGAAAGAGCGGCGCAATGGATTTTTGAATTGAATTTAGACTCTGCGAAAAAACTACAGTGACAAACAATTATTGATGCTTTATTTTGCAGTAAGAATGAAAGTCATTTATTATAAAAATAATATTCACAATAAATAAGAAGTTAATATTATTGCTCAATTAAAAGGTTCTGCTTTCGGCAATGTCCGTTCAATTTTTATTAAAGAATTGTAAGGGAGAACTTTCTATGAATTAAAAATCACCTCAAAAGCTGATGTGACTCAACTGGCGAAGCTGTGTCCGAGGATAGATGCAGTAATTGAGGAAGTATATAAAGGGAAGGAAAAATATAAAAAAGGAGATCAGTTAATTTTACATTATAGCAGACCAGCGGTTATTCATATAAATTGATCGGGAATTTAAATCCAAGTGTATTCAGCAAACCTTTTGGGCTGCGGCTTAGCAGCAAGATGATTATATGGCTTAGCATTTTGATATTAAATCGAAGTTCTTTATGTTAACTTAGTTAGTCTAAGTACAAGCAACTGAATTGATATTACAATAATTAACATACGAAATAATTAGAAAATGGAATTCAGCCCAAACAATAATGTTGTTAAACGCTGCCTTCAAGGTATGGGTCTGGAAGAAAAAGGCAAACCTGAAGAAGCAAGCAGAATATTTATTCAAGCATGGAACGAAGCGACAAACGACTTTGAAAAATTCCTTGCAGCTTATTATGCAGCCCGACATCAAGAAAATGTTTCCGATAAATTAAAATGGCTCGAAATGTCTTTGCAGTTTGCATTAAAAATAAATAATGATAGTGTTAAAAGTGCTTTCCCTTCTTTGTATTTAAACATTGCTAAATGCTATCAGGATTTAAGCGATCCTGACAAGGCAAAAAAGAATTATGAATTAGCAACTTCGTTTAAGGATAAACCGCTTGAGAAAGGTCCTTTTTATCATGGTACGAAAGCAGATTTGCAGGTTGGTGATTTACTGACAGCGGGGGGCAGTTCTAATTACAAACCTGAACTCAAAATGAATCATATTTATTTCACAGCCATGATTAATGGGGCGGGTCTTGCTGCCGCATTAGCTAAAGGCGATGGAAGTGAACGAGTTTATATTGTTGAACCGACAGGGAGTTTTGAAAATGACCCGAATGTTACAGACAAAAAATTTCCGGGCAATCTAACACGCTCATATCGCTCCCAAGCACCGTTAAAAATCGTAGGCGAGGTAACAGATTGGGTGAGACAAACACCTGAGGAACTCAAAAAATGGCGTGAAAAATTAGCTAATAACAAGGGAGAAATTATTAATTAACTTAAGTTATGCAAAATTTATATGTAGGGTGAATAAAATTCATAATATGGTATAAAATTTTAGGGGGGTGAAAATGAAATTATCTTACGCACTTAAAGATGAGTTTGATTCAGAAAAGGTAGTTGTAATTTAGGAATTAAGATTTTGAACCGTTTGGGTTTTCTTTTTATATTGTTAAAACAGTTATTTAAGATTTTAGAATGAAGAGGAAACAAATAAAGAGATATCAAATTAACGATCCGAAGCAATATGAGGATGAGATTGAATACTGGCGGTTAATATCACCGGATAATAAACTTAGTATTCTTCAAGAATTGAGGGAACAATACATCTTACTTTTTAATAAACAAAAACTATATAATGAAAGTCGAAAAGGACTTCGAAGAGTTTATAAAATTATTAAACTTTCACAAAGTTAAGTACCTTATAGTAGGTGCTTATGCGGTTAGTTTTCATAGTCTGCCACGAAATACGGGGGATATTGATTTTTTTATTGAAATCTCCGAAGAAAACTCAATTAAAGTACTACACGTACTAAAAGATTTTGGGTTTGGAGATTTAGACTTCAAGAAGGAAGATTTTTTAAATCCCGACATTGTTATTCAACTAGGCTATAGCCCTAACCGGATAGATATAATAACAGGAATTTCAGGGGTTTCATTTGAAGAAAGTTATAAGAACAGAGTGAATGGTAAAATAGGTTCGGAGGACGTTTTTTTTATATCGGCAATCGACTTATTAAAAAATAAAACCCATGCCGGAAGAGCTAAAGATAATGCTGATGCCGAAATTTTAAGAAAATTTCTAAAGTGAAATATATTTAATCCCACCTTGTGAGAAGTTGAAATCCATTTCCCTAGCAAAGGTGACTTATTATAATTGTTAAATTGAAAATATTTATAAAAATATCTATTGATAAATTCTTTTTTTTGATTTAATTTGAAACATGATAAAAAAGAACGGGGAGAATCAAGCAATTCTTAGAAGATAATTCCCCGGATAATAGTGTAGTTCAAATAGTGAAGCAACATCCTAAACATATTATTAACTCACATTACGCAAGAATAGGTATTTGAAAGATGACATCTTTAATTATTAAAATTAAAGTTTTACTAAAAGTTACATTTTAATAAAAATTGAAGATAATTATTAATGATTTTGATGGTTCAAGAAATGATTTGGGAGCTTACGGCGCTCCTTATGGTAACTGGTAATTATTAATCATTATTTTGCGAAACGGAGTTTCGCCCTACAGAGTTGTATGCATTCGGTATCACGCAAAAATAATTTAATTATCTTGATATTTTTTTTAAGTAATTTAAAACAAGGGAAATAAAAAATATGAGGACTATATTTTATTTAATTATCATTGCTTTAATATTATCTTTTAACTCTATTTTTGCACAAAGAGATCAGAAAGATATAACTGCTGCTGAAAAAAATCGAGTAATTATATTATCAGATATTGGTGCCGACCCGGACGATTCTGAATCAATGGTTCGTTTATTATTATACTCCAATGAAATTGATATAGAAGGATTAATTGCTACAACATCTTGCTGGCAAAAAACAACAATCCATCCCGAATATATCAAAAGTATAATTCAAGGCTATGGCAACAGTGCAGCCTAATCTTAATAAAAATGAAGCCGGTTTTCCTAATGCCGAATCACTTTTAAATATAGTAAAGGATGGGATTGCAGAATATGGAATGCAGGGAGTCGGCGAGGGAAAAGATTCACCGGGTTCTAAATGGATTGTTAGAGTTCTTGAAGAAAAAGATGAGCGTCCTTTATGGATATGTGTTTGGGGAGGAGTGAATACTCTTGCCCAAGCATTATATGAAATTAAAAAAACAAAAACAGAATCAGAAGTAAAAAGGTTAATTGCAAAACTCAGGGTTTATACAATATCCGACCAGGACGATAGCGGTATATGGATTAGAAATAATTTTCCTAATTTATTTTATATTGTCAGCCCGGGGGATGATTACGGCAGTGCAACATGGAGTGCAATTAATAGTTATATAAACGGTATGAATAATGAAGAGATCAGTAATATTTGGCTAGCAAAAAATATTCAACAGGGTCACGGTTCTCTCGGAGCTGTATATCCTGATGTAGCTTATGGAATGGAGGGTGATACTCCATCGTGGTTGAATCTAATTCCGAATGGATTGAGTTATCCGGAGCATCCTGACTGGGGAGGCTGGGGCGGACGTTATGAACTGTACAAGCCTAAGTTTGATTCCCTTAAAAGAGGAGGTTCGGGCGTACCGATAGTACCTGAAACCAGGGCAATTTGGACTGATGCGATCGATCAATATACTCCATACATTTTTAATGAATACGGACGTGCGGTTCGATTGGATACGATTACTTTTACAAGTAATAAAGCAACTTTATTTCGCTGGCGTAATGACTTTCAAAATGATTTTGCCGCCAGGATGAGCTGGTGCACGGAATCATATAAAGAAGCCAATCATCCGCCGATTCCCAAATTATTAGTACCCGAACAAATTACTGTTAAATCAGAAGAGGGTTTTGGTTTGGATGCAACAGCGAGTGATCCTGATGGGGATAATCTCAGTTACCTGTGGTTTAACTATCCGGAAGCTGGTTCTTATAAAAAATTCATAAAAATTAATTCAGCGGAGAACGTGCATAATGCTTATGTGATAGCGCCTAAGGTTGAGAAAAAAGAAACTGTTCAATTTATTTTAAGAGTTACGGATAAAGGAACGCCTTCATTATCAAGATATAAAAGAGTATTCATAACTATAATGCCGAGATAAAACGTAAGAACAGAACAGAGATGTGGGATCCCCTGCTGGTTCACCTAATCTCTATTTGAATGGAGATTTCAATATTTTGGAAGAAAATATCACCTGGCTAAAAGCCGAGGTGTTAACCTTTGGGTGGAAAGAGTAAATCCACAATCATTACATTAACCTAATGCTTTATTGTTCCAAATCTTTCTAACGCTCTGGCGTGAGCTCGCTCAGCTTCAACTTCGCGGTCACGGGGTTCGGCATTTGTCACTAATGAATAAAGCAGTTTCCGTGCACTTGAAGTTATTTCTTCAACTGCAGTATTAAAAGCTTCCTCATTTAATTTTGAAGGTTTATTAAAACCGGAAATTTTTCTGACAAACTGAAGAGAGGCTCCGCTAATTTCTTCATCCGTTGCAGGAGGATTAAAGTTGTATAATATTTTTATATTTCTGCACATAAGATTCTCCTTTTATACAATTTATCAAATTTCTATGCTAAATTCCGAATTATTAGTAATATTTGCAATATAAAAACGATTAAATTAGGGGAGGGAAATATGTCTCAATCACTAGCAAATATATTAGTTCACATAATTTTTTCAACAAAGAACCGTTATCCTTTTTTTGCGGATAGAGATATACGCAGTGAAATGCATGCATATCTAGGTGGAATATGTAATCATTTAGATTGCTCTGTCCTTATAGTGGGAGGGATATCTGATCACGTTCACGTTCTATCCAGACTTTCAAGGAATATATCAGCATCAAAATTAATCGGAGAGATAAAACGTGAATCTTCTAAATGGATTAAGACAAAAGGAGGAATACTGAAAAAGTTTGGCTGGCAAAATGGTTATGGTGCCTTTTCAGTTGGTAAATCAGAAGTTGAAAAAGTAAGAGCCTATATTTTAAATCAGGAAGACCACCATAGTAGAATATGATGAACGGTATGTATGGGATTAGATTTCTTATGCCCGGGCTGACCATAAAGTAATTATTTTTTAAAAAATGGCACGCAGATGACGCAGATTTGAACGGATATCTCGATGTTTATCACTTTATTCTGTGTCTTAAAACCTATATCTTTGTAATTCTAATTAAAATGAGGTCATATTGGAAACAAAGATAAACGATTTAACAACTTCGGATAAGGAACTGGAAGTTACTTTATCTTATAGTGAAGTAAAAGATGATATAGATTTTGAAGTAAAAAAACAGACAAAAAAGATACAATTACCGGGATTCAGAAAAGGGAAAGCTCCTCTTTCGATTATAAAGAAAATGTATGGGGATGCTCTTGAACATGAAGCTTCGGAGAAGGTTGCAAACAGCAAGTTCTGGAAAATTGCAAAGGAGCAAGATATATTCCCTATCGGGCAGCCGACACTGACTGATATTCATTTTCATCCTAATGAAGAACTGCATTTTAAAGTTCAATATGAGACCTATCCTGTATTGGAAGTAAAAAACTATATGGATCAGGAGATTGAAGTTCCGGATTTTATTGTAAAAGATGAAGAAGTTGAACAGGAGATAAAATATATAAGGCAGGCTAATTCTACACAGGAAGATGCGGATGTAATAGGAGATGAAAATAATTATTTAATTGATGTTGACCTTCTAAGGATAAATGAAAAGGGTGAGCCTTTTGAAAATACTGAAAAGCAGAATATAAAAGTAGACCTTTCCGATTCCAAAGTTAATCCTGAATTAGTGGAAAATGCCAAAGGAAAAAAAGTCGGAGATACGATTAACTTTACATTTAAGCGAGAAGCGGAACTTCAAAAAGATGATGAAGGAAAAGGTAAAGCCGAAGAAGTATTAAACTTTTCGGCGACAGTTACCTCAATTAAAAAAAATATACTGCCGGAATTAAACGATGAGTTGATTAAAAAAGTTACAAAAGATAAAGTTGAAAATGAAGCTGATTTAAGAGAGGGGATAAAAAAGGATATACAGGATTATTATAACCGGCAGACTGAAACTATTATAAGAAACAAAATTGTTGCTTTAATTGTTGAAAAAAATGATTTTATTCCGCCGAAAACATTAGTGCAGAACCTTTTTGAAGATTTACTGAAAAAAGAAGAGGAACAGGCAAAAAAAGGAGGCAACAGACTTTTTAATCGTGAAGAAACAAAAATCCGGCTGAAGCCTTATGCGGAATCGGAAGTAAAATGGTATTTACTAAAAAATGAGATTGAAAAGAAGGAAAAGATTGAAGTCGATGAGGAGACACTTAAAGAATTAGCGAAGAAGGAGGCAGTGAGTACAGGCTTAAGTGAAGAAAAGCTGCTTAATTATTATAAATCTCCGAATTATCAAAATACATTATTAGACCAAAAGTTGTTTGAGTTCTTGAAAGAGAAAAATACGATTAAAAAAGTAGAGCCCGAAAAATATTCACAAAAAGAAGAAAAGGATTCTAAATGAACAAACATATAGAGATTTACAACCAGCTTGTGCCTTATGTAATTGAGCAGACAGGGCGCGGTGAAAGGGGGATGGATATATATTCACGACTACTGAGAGAAAGAATTATTTTCCTAGGTACCGCGATTGATGATCATATAGCAAGCTTAACTATTGCACAATTGATATTCCTTGAAGCTGAAGATTCGGATAAGGATATTAACTTATACATTAATTCACCAGGCGGCAGTGTAACCGCAGGTTTAGCAGTTTATGATACAATGAAATATATTAAACCCAGCGTGGCTACCATATGTGTTGGTATGGCTGCGAGTATGGCTGCTATTCTCCTAGCAGGAGGGGCTGCAGGTAAAAGGACAGCTTTACCGAACTCTAAAATATTGATACATCAGCCATGGGTTGGAGGACTGCAGGGACAGACTTCAGATATTGAGATCCATGCTAAAGAAATGCTGAAGACAAGAGATACATTATACCGGATTTTAGCAGAACATACCGGCAAATCGATTGAGCAGATAACTAAAGACTGTGACAGGGATTATTTCTTATCTTCCGAAGAAGCAAAAGATTATAAAATAATCGACAATATTTTGGAAAAAAGAATTTCAATGGATAAGAAAAAGGATTAAAAGAATCTGCGGGTGACAAGTTTTTTTGTCACCCGTCTTTTTCAATATACGATTTAGCGGGAATGTTTAACTCTTACTTTACTAAACCATTCATTATAATAATAGCTTTCTTATTATTTCACAATCTATCTTCTGCACAGGAAGTTAAACCAGAGCTTGATAAATTTATTGTGGATTACAAGGATTTAAAGAAAGTCCCTTCAATATCTGCAGGGATACTTTCAAAGGGCGAAATTACCTGGCTTGGTTCTGCAGGTTATTCAGACATTGAAAACAGCATTACTGCGACACCGAAAACTATTTACAGAATTGCGTCAATTTCCAAACCTATTACAGCGGTTGCAGTAATGCAACTGGTTGAAGAGGGGAGGATACACCTGGATGACAACGCACTAAAATATATTCCTTATTTCCCTGCGAAGAAATGGAAATTTACAGTGAGGCAGCTACTAAACCATACTTCAGGGATAAGAAATTACAAGAGCGCTGAAGAATTCGACAGCAAAGTACATTATAATACAACCAGGGAAGCTGTGCTTCTAATGATGAATGACCCGTTGAGCTTTCAACCCGGGACAAAATTTCAGTATACTACGCTGGGATATAATTTGCTGGCTGCTATTATAGAGAATGTCAGCGGTATGGATTATAACAGCTATTTGAAAAAATATATTTTTGAACCGGCGCATATGAATTCAACATATGCTGAAATTCAAAAAAGCATAGTATTTAACCGGGCACATGGTTATATAAAAAATGAATACAGAGAACTTGAGAATGCTCCTTTGGCAGATCTCAGCATAAAATATGCGGGGGGGGGACTTATTTCAACTCCCGAAGATCTTCTTAAGTTTGCAAATGGTCTTGTTTCAGGAGTTTTGGTTAAACCAGCCACACTGGACACTATGCTGCAGCCTATTACACTGCTGAACGGAAAAGTTATTAGCTATGGTTTAGGTTTGAGTTTCGGTACAACAGATGACGGCAAGTATTATTTTGCGCATGAGGGGAACGGAACCGGATTCTGTTCATTTTTTGTAGTATTCCCTAAATCTCAATTAGCGGCAGCTTGTTTAATAAATATTAAGGACAGGGATATTGAGAATCCAGCACTTCAGCTTGCTTTGCTTGCCAAGGGGGAAAAATATGAGGGAATAAAAATCTCTTTAGCCGATTCTCTTCTTTATTTAACTTTGAGCAGAAATATAGATTCGGCAATTGTACTTTATAATAGTCTTGCCGGCGATTCAGACCATATATTTTTGAATAATGAGGATGAACTGCTTCTTTTTGGATCCGATTTGCTGAACATAAATAGGCCTGTGCAGGCTATTAAATTCTTCAGGCAATTATCTCCCAGATACCCGGATGATCCGGCAATATACATGGTATTGGCAAGAGCGTATTATTATGATAAGAATAAAGGGATGGCGCTGAAGAATTTTCGGAATGTATTGAGGCTTGAGCCTAATAATAAGTATGCGCAAAGAATGGTGGAGGTGTTGAGGAAGTAAATAGAAGGCAGTTTTACTTCAGAAGTCAGAGGTCAGGGATCAGAATTCAGGGATCAGGAGTCAGGGAAATCAGACCTCTGACTTTTGACCTCTTGCGACTTTGTATGGGTTTAATAATTTTTATAAATTGTGTTTATATAATCGTGGATTATTTAAAATAAAAAGGAGGGCGAGATGCGGGGAGAAAAATTGTTTTTAGTTCTTTTTATGTTAATCTTTACTACCATTGTGTTTGCTCAGATGCCGCCTATAATAGATAGAGATGTTTTTTTTGGTGACCCTGAGATTGCCGGTTCAAAGATTTCACCGGACGGCAATTATATATCATTCCTTAAGCCGTATAACGGCATAATGAACATATGGGTAAAATCAATAGATCAAAAGTTTGATGAAGCGCATCCTCTTACTGCCGATACCATCAGACCTATAAGAGGTTACTTTTGGTCAAGGGATAGTAAATTTATATTATATGTGCAGGATAAAGGAGGAGATGAAAATTTCAGAATTTATGAAGTTGATCCATCCGCGAAAGGTGATCCCGTACCTCCTTCAAAGGATTTGACTCCAATTGAAAAAGTAAGGGCTACGATTATAGATGTTCCTAAGAACACACCAGATGAAATACTCATTGGTTTAAATAACAGGGATGCGAAATTTCATGATGTTTATAAATTAAATCTTATTACAGGTGAGAGAAAGCTAATAAGAGAGAATAATGATAATATTGCCGGATGGTCTACCGATCTTGAGGGCAATTTAAAGTTAGGAATTAGAGTAACGCCTGACGGGGGTTCGGAAATACTTAAGCTGTTAAAAGACTCGGTTGAATCTATTTATAGTGTGAATAATGAAGAGACTGCTGATCCTATCCGGTTCGCTCCCGGAGGAGAAAGCTTTTATCTTTTAACAAATAAAGGAGCTGATCTTGATAAAACCGAATTGGTATTATATAATATGAAAGATGGATCTGAAGAGCTCATTGATAAAGACCCGGAAAATGAAGTTGATCTAAGCGATGCAATTTTCTCTGAAGTCAGAAATAAACTTGTTGCCACTGTTTATATCGGTGATAAACAAAGGATTTATCCTAAAGATGAAGAATTTGCCGAAATGTATGAAAGGCTGAAAGAAGCCGTACCTGCGGGAGATATTCATCTGAATTCTGTTACAGCAGATGAGAAAAAATGGTTAATTTCCGTATCAAGAGATGTGGATCCTGGTTCTGTATACTTATTTGATTCGGAAACCGGGAAAGCAGAATTACTATACAAATCCAGACCGGAGCTTAATACCGATTATTTATCGGAGATGAAGCCTATTAGTTACCAGGCCCGCGACGGGATGACAATACATGGTTATCTTACATTACCAAAAGGGGTTGAACCTGAAAAACTTCCTGTAGTAATGTTTATACACGGGGGACCCTGGGGACGTGATTACTGGGGATATAATTCATTTGCACAATTTCTTTCAAACAGGGGTTATGCGGTCATGCAGCCAAATTTCAGAGCCTCTACCGGCTATGGTAAGCAATATCTGAATTCAGGCAATAAACAATGGGGAAAGGCCATGCAAGATGATATTACCGACGGAGTAAAATGGCTTATAGATAAAGGGATAGCGAACCCGAAAAGGGTATGTATTGCTGGAGGTTCATACGGCGGTTATGCAACGCTTGCAGGGCTTGCATTTACACCTGATCTCTACGCAGCAGGATTTGATATAGTTGGTCCTTCGAATATTATAACTTTATTAAAATCGATTCCGCCTTACTGGGCTCCGATAAAGAAAATGTTTGATGTTCGTGTTGGTGATATGGAAAATCCGGAAGATTTAAAGATGCTTGAAGATGTTTCTCCTTTGAATCATGCGAATGAAATAAAAGCTCCTCTTTATGTAGTACAGGGAGCCAATGATCCAAGAGTAAATAAGGGAGAATCTGATAGGATAGTTGCTGCACTGAGAGATCTGGGAAGGGATGTAGAATATATGGTTGCTCCGGATGAGGGGCATGGATTTGCGGGACTTAAAAACAGAATGGCTATGATTGTTGAGTTTGAGAAATTCCTTTCAAAGCATATTGGAGGAAGATACCAGGAAGAAGTTAAGCCCGATATACAGGAAAGGCTGAATGCGATTAAAGTAGACATTAAAAGTGTAACAGGTTCCAAAACAGATACAGAGACCGCAGCTTTTCTAACATCCTTTGACGGTTCTTCAGTTGAACCCGGTTCTTCCAATTACAAGGTAAACATAAAAGCCGGCGGACAGGATATTACGATGCAGCTTAAAAGAAGCATTGAAAAAGGTAAAATGGGAGATAAAAACATTTATACGGTAATTGATGAATCAACAGGAGGAATGATGGCTGGTAATGATACTCTTATTGTAGATGCAGCCACTCTTCTTCCCATATCACGATCAGCAACACAGGCAGGAGCTAAAGTTAATTTAGCTATGACCGATAAAGCAGCTACGGGTCTGATTCAAATGGGTCCTCAGGAAATACCGGTAAATATAAAATACGACTCCCCTTCCCTTACCGACGGTACCGGAATTCAAATTGCGTTAAGAACCCTTCCTTTGGCAGATGGTTACTCAGCATCTTATAATGAAATCAATCTTATGAAGGGTGCTGTAGAGAAGAAATTAATTAAAGTCTCCGGAAGCGAAAAGATAAAAATAGGAATGGGTGAGTTCGATACTTATAGAGTCAATATAAATTCTGCTGATGGTGGACCGGGATCAGTATCACTATGGCTGGATAAAAATCTTAAAAAGATTGTAAAGGTTGAAGCGGCTTTACCGCAGGGGAATGGTACTGTAACTGCAGAACTTGTGAAGTGAGTTAAGAATAATTACAATCCCGCAGGCGGGACAGGAATTACAAAATTACAAAATTGCAATTCCGCAAGCGGGATAGAAATTGCAAAATTACAAGATTTGAGTCCACCTGGAGTGGACTCATGATTACAAGATTAGAAGACAATTTTACAATTTAGTAATCCTACAATGAGAATTTTTGGTACTGGGTTTGATTGTTTAGGGAGTATGAGTACGATTATGATTACGAGTATGAGTACGAGTACGATTATGAGTAAGATTATGAGTATGAGTAAGAATAAATTAAAAGAAGGACAGGAATTAAAAGACAATCTTGCAAGATAAAAACTGTCTACCTTCTGTAGATAAATTGAAACGGTTTTGGGGGTCGGAAAGGGATATATTATTTTAACCAATGGATAAATCCATTGGTTAATGATATATAATGACTTTTTACCGCGGAGAACCTTTGGACCAATAGATAAGTCCATTGGTTAACTACTCTTAATATAGAACACACCTAAGAGATTTTCAAATATTTTTTCCTTGAATTACAAAACTTTTATCCTAAATTAATAACTTATATATCAAAACATTATATCATTATAAATATTATGATTGGAAGCAGATTTACCGAATATATTCCGGATAATAGAGGAAAAAGTCAATTTGAGGAATTGCTTAAAATTTTTCTTCAGTTATTGACAATAACTTCAGGAGATGTTTCGGAAGCCTTAAACTGGATGAACCAATTAGATCAGAAGTATGGTTTAACCGGGAATGAATACGGAATGGGTGATTTTATTGAGGATTTGAAAAACAAAGAATATATCAAGGAAAATGAGGACGGCACAACACTGATTCTAACTGCAAAGAGCGAGCAGTCTATTAGAAAACAATCATTGGAAGAAATATTCGGAAAACTGAAAAAGACTACCAGAGGGAATCATAGAACACCATATTCCGGTATTGGAGATGAAAAGACCTCCGACAGGCGTGAATATTATTTCGGTGATTCGATGGAGCAGATAGATATGACCGATTCGATCAAGAACGCTCAAATTAATCATGGGATTGATGATTTCAAATTAACAGAAGATGATCTTGAAGTGGAAGAGCGTGATTTTAAAGCATTGACTTCTACGGTTTTAATGATCGATATTTCTCACTCTATGATACTTTACGGAGAAGACAGAATAACACCTGCTAAAAAGGTTGCTATGGCATTATCGGAATTAATTACTACAAAATATCCAAAAGATACGCTAGATATAATAGTATTCGGAAACGATGCATGGCCTATTGAAATAAAAGATTTGCCTTATCTGCAGGTTGGTCCTTATCATACTAATACAGTATCAGGTCTGGAGCTATCGATTGATATTTTAAGGAGAAGGAAAACAAGCAATAAACAGATTTTCATGATTACGGACGGTAAACCTACCTGTTTAAAAGAGGGTCTTAGGTACTATAAAAACAGTTTCGGACTGGATAGAAAAATTGTAAACAGGACATTAGATCAAGCTGCAAAATGCAGAAAATTAGGAATTGCCATAACAACATTTATGATTGCAAGAGATCCTTATCTCCAGCAGTTTGTAAGAGAATTTACCAAGACAAATAACGGCAGAGCTTTTTACAGCAGCCTATCCGGATTAGGCGACTATATATTTGAAGATTATATTCGTAATAGACGCAGACGTCTGAAATAATCTTATCTTTTTCTAATCTTTGTCATTAATATTTAATAATCATAAGAAAGTATTATAACTATGGATTTTAAATCTATTCATACTTTAGGCGAGTTAAAAAGAAGCGGATATCAAGCCAGATCAATAAAAGATGAATTGAGAAATAATTTAATTTGTGCATTAAAGAAAGGGACGAACCCATTCGAGGGAATTATTGGTTACCAAGAGACAGTCATACCGGATATTCAAACTGCAATATTATCGAGGCATAATATTATTTTACTGGGATTAAGAGGACAGGCAAAAACAAAAATTGCAAGACTTTTAATAAATTTGCTTGATGAGTATATACCAATAATTTCAGGATCAGAACTGAATGATGATCCGCTCCAACCTTTATCAAGGATAGCAAAAGATTTAGTAAATATGCATGGTAATGATACTAAGGTAGACTGGATTCACCGTTCGGAAAGATACTCGGAGAAGCTGGCAACACCGGATGTTTCGGTGGCGGATTTAATAGGAGATGTTGACCCAATAAAGGCAGCATCGCTGAAACTTCCTTATTCAGATGAAAGAGTAATCCACTTCGGATTGATACCGCGTTCTCACCGTTCAATATTTGTTATAAACGAATTGCCGGATTTGCAGGCGAGGATACAGGTAGCGCTTTTTAATATACTGCAGGAGAATGATATACAAATAAGAGGGTTCAAGATAAGACTTCCTCTGGATATTCAGTTTGTGTTTACTGCGAACCCTGAGGATTATACAAATCGTGGTTCTATTGTAACTCCGTTAAAAGATAGAATTGACAGCCAGATACTCACTCATTACCCAAAATCCACACAGATAAGCAGGCAGATTACCGCACAGGAATCAATGCTTACAAAAGAGCAGAAAGATTCAATAAAAGAGAATGAACTGTTAAATGATCTGGTGGAGCAGATAGCATTCGAAGCGAGGCAGAGTGAATATATAGATTCAAAAAGCGGAGTTTCAGCAAGATTAACAATATCGGCTTATGAAAATTTAATCAGTACTGCCGAGAGACGGATGATAATTAATAATGAACCGGAGGCGCAATTAAGGATTTCGGATTTGTATGGAGTTATTCCTTCAATAACAGGAAAAATAGAACTCGTTTATGAAGGTGAGCAGGAAGGACCTTCCAAAGTTGCACATATTTTAATAAGCAAATCAATCAGAGCACTGTTTGAAAATTATTTCCCGTCTCCCGATAAAATAAAAAAGAATCAGCAGTCAAATCCTTACCAGGCTGTTATAAGCTGGTTTAACAAAGGAAATATGGTTGATATATTGAATAATGTTTCTGAAAAGGAATATGAAAAGACTTTAAATAATGTGCCGGGACTAAAGGATATAGTTAAGAAATATCATCCTAATCAAAACGGAAGCTACCAATTATTGCTGATGGAGTTTATACTTCACGGACTCGCAGAATATTCGATGTTAAGCAAGTTCCGGCTTGAGCTTGGACTGCAGTTTAAGGATATGCTTAGCTCTATGTTTACGATCTCGCCGGAGGAAGGAGATGAGGATTTTAATTCGGATTTGTATAAGTAGGGTTACCACTAAGTCACTGAAGCAATAAGGAGCACTAAGCCAAAGGCCGAGGGCAATAGATGGGTTGGGTATTGAATTTATTAGTTTTGCACAGGACTAAAAGAGGCTGTGTGAAAACCTCACCTCCCGGAGGTGCGGGGCTTAATCTTCATGTAAACCAATGGATAAATCCATTGGTTAATGATATTCACACAGGCTCTAAAAGTCCGGTGTTAACCTTTGGGGTAAGGGTTTTGTATTTTTTATTAATTTGCCCAGTATACTACTCCTAGTTCAAAGGGATTTATTAGTAATTTATGTTTTGGGAGTATACGGATTGTGAATCCTTTTTGTCCGCTGTTTTGAGAAACTATATTGCCTGAATAAAGATAAAAGCCGTTATCTTTTTTTGAATTGGTTTCCATAACAACGGTAGAACTGTAATTCGGATCATCCTGCTTATCCATGGGACCGTAGTATAATTGAACTTCAACATCATCAGGAGTTAAATTTCCGAGTTCAATTTCTGCTTTAACCGGGAAGTCTTCTCCCACAAAAACCTGCTTGGTTGTTCCATTTGATAGAGTATTAATCACTTTGACCTGAGACCAGTTATATCTCACCTTCTCTTTCCAGTCTGCGAGTTCTTTTACAGCATTCCCTTCCCTTTCGAAAAGCATCTTTCTTTTTTCACATGAAAGTGTATAGTATTTTTCAAAATACTCCCTGACCATTCTATGCGTATTAAAAAACGGTCCTAATTTCTTCATAGAATTCTTTACCATGGAGATCCATCCGCGGGGTAATTTATCTTCACCGCGAGCATAGAATAATGGAACGATCTGGCTCTCAAGGGTAGTATAGAATTGTCTTGCTTCGAGTTCATCCTGATAATCGGGATCGGTATATTCTTCTCCGCTGCCGATTTTCCATCCTACTTCGGGGTCGAAGCCTTCGTCCCACCAACCGTCGAGAATACTAAAATTCAGACCCCCATTTGAAATAATTTTCATTCCTGATGTTCCGCTAGCTTCCAAAGGTCTGCGGGGGTTGTTTAACCAGATATCGCAGCCTTCGACAAGATATCTTGCAACGTTTAAATCATAATTTTCTATAAAAACAATTTTTCTTCTGAACCGCTCTTCCTTAGCAATCTGCACAATTTCCTGAATAAATCTTTTTCCTTCATCATCCTTGGGGTGAGCTTTACCGGCAAAAATAAACTGGACGGGATGTTCTTTATTATTTACAATATCGGCAATACGTTCAATATTTCTAAAAATTAATGTTGCTCTTTTGTAAGTAGCAAATCTTCTTGCAAAACCGATAGTTAGAGCACTAGGATTTAGGACCTCGGCAGCTTTTTCAATTTCAGACTGACTACCGCCCCTTGATGTTATTTGTTTTCTTAAACGGCTGCGTGCAAAAGCCACCAGCCTTTCTCTTCTTCTTTCATGCGTACGCCATAATTCTTCATCGGGTATTCTGTCCACTCTTTCCCAAAGATCTTTTAAAGAAGGATTTTCGACCCATTTTTCGCCTAAATACTGGATGAATAACTGTTCCATTTCTCCCGAAATATGGGAGCGGATATGAATACCGTTTGTTACATAACCGATGGGAATCTCATTAAACGGTACTCCTTTATAACCGGATACCCACATTTTTTTGGATACAGAGCTATGCAATTTACTAACACCATTAACATAACCGGCAGTATTCATTGCAAGGTGAGCCATATTAAAGACGCTGGACTGCTTTTCTTTATAAATAGTACCTAGAGAATAAAACTCCTCGCCTGAAATTTTCAATTCTCCTCTATAATATGAGCCTAAATATTTCTCGACCAGTTCATTTGAAAATACATCTATGCCTGCAGGAACGGGGGTGTGGGTAGTAAAAATATTAGAATAGTAACCAATCTCTTTAGCTTCTTTATATGCTATACCTGACTGCTGAATTAAATAGCGCATTCTTTCAAGAGAAAGGAAAGCAGAATGTCCTTCGTTCATATGGCATATCATAGGTTTAATACCAATTTCATGGAGAGTTCTAATCCCCCCTATTCCTAAAATTATTTCCTGCTGAATCCTAGTTTCAACATTGCCTCCGTACAGAGTTTCAGTAATTTTTCTATCAAGCTCGGTATTTAAAGGAATATTGGTATCTAAAAGATAAAGAGGAACTCTGCCGACCTGAATTTTCCAGACCTGGAAATAAACGTCCCTATTGGAGAAAGAAACGGATATAATTAAAGGTTCATTCTTATCATTCAAAACGCGATGCATCGGGAGGTTATCAAAGTCATTTATTTCATATCTTTCGAGCTGCCATCCATCTGAATTTAGATACTGCTGAAAGTATCCGACCTTATATAGAAGTCCCATACCAATTAACGGGATACCAAGATCGCTTGATGCTTTTAAATGATCGCCTGCGAGGACACCCAGACCTCCCGAATAATTCTGTAAACATTCGGTTAAACCGAATTCGGCGGAGAAATAAACTATATTAATATTTTCAGAATATTCGTAGTTTTTCTGATACCAGGTTTTTTCTTTTAAATATGTCCTGGAGTGAATTATGGACGCGGTTTAAATGGGAACGAAAGCCGTCATCGTGAGAAACGTCTTCAAGCCTGTTCTGACTCATACTACCAAGCATCATAACGGGGTTATGATTAGTCTCTACCCATAAATCCCTATCCAGTCTCCTGAATAGTTCTCTGGCATCCGGATTCCATGACCAATGCAGATTATATGCAATCTCCCTAAGCTTCTCTAAATTTTTAGGGAGAGAAGGAACTACATGATAGGTTCCCAGAAACTTATACATTCTTACTCCATTAGAATAATTTTAATTAAACTTTTTTTCAAAGATGTCATCTTTACATCTGCGTAAGTCCATTTATAAGTTAAACGGATCCGTTTGATCACCTGATATGAACTAAAAAAATGAGGGTAGAAAATAAAAATTCTCAAAGGAAATTTGGATTAAATTGTTTTTGAGTATTTTGAAACCTCTTTGTTACTATCTATGAAAGCATCGAACTTCATTGCAATATTCCTAATCAACAACCTGCCCATTTCAGTAATTTCTATTTTATTCTCACTTAGCGCAACCAAATTATCAGCTTCCATTTCATCAAAGCTGTAAAGCTCTTTAGAGAAATAATCTTTGAAGTTAATGTAAAATTTACTTTCTACGGCGGGAAAATCAAGTTCAAAGTCACACATTAATCTCATAATTACAAATCTTCTTAACTTATCGTCGAAAGACAAGTGATAACCTCTTGCAGTTGGAAGTAAATTTTCATCTAAAGCTTTAAAGTATTCATTTTCAGTTTTATAATTTTGAGCAAAAACATCCTGCACCTGGCTGATGCCGGTAATACCCATTGCGAATAAATCGGTATCGGGATAAGTGCTGTATCCTTGAAAATTTCTATACATCTTTTTTTCTTTAAGTGCGATTGACAATTCATCATCGGGTTTGGCAAAATGATCCATGCCAATAAAGATATAACCTGCTTCTGTTAATTTTTCAATTGTAAGCTGGAGTATATTCAACTTGGTTTCTGCAGAAGGGAGATCATCGGCATTTATTAAAGCCATATGTTTTTTCATCCAGGGAACGTGAGCATAGTTAAAAACTGCGATCCTTTCGGGGGATATTTTTATTATTTTGTCGAGAGTACTTTTAAAAGAGTCAAGAGTTTGAAAAGGGAGTCCATACATTAAGTCGATATTCATGCTTAAAAAACCTAATTCCCTAATCCAATCAACAGTTTGATTCGTTACATTATCGGGTTGAATCCGGTTTACGGCATCCTGAACTTTCGTGTCAAAATCCTGGACGCCGAGACTTATCCGGTTAAACCCGTTTTTTCTCAGGGCAGCGAGATGTTCTCTTGTTAATTCACGCGGATCTATCTCGCAGCTGATTTCAGCATTATCACGGAATGGGAATGTTTTCTGAATATAAGAAGCAAGTTCATCTATTTCTTCGGGAGAAAGATGAGTTGGAGTACCTCCGCCCCAATGTAGCTGAATAACTTTCTTGCTATCAACTGCATATTCTTTAATAAAATCTATTTCCCTTTTTAAATAATCAAGATATTTTTTTATTCTATCACGGTTTCTTGTGATAATCATGTTACATCCACAGAAATAGCAGAGCGTATCACAAAAAGGGAGATGAAAATAAAGTGACAGATCCTGAGCGGAATCTTTTCTACTTTTATTTATCTCGTCATAATAGTCCTTATAAGTAAATGAGGGATCAAACTGAAGAGCGGTCGGATAACTTGTATATCTGGGTCCAGGAACATTATACTTCTTATATTTTTCCATATCAAATTTAAACATATCGTTCACCTATATAAATAATCAAACATGTGCCAGTCACCCTTGAAGGTGACTGGCACATAATACAAATGCAAAATAGTTATTTATGGGAATTATTAAAAGATAAATATTTCTCAACAGTGGGAATAGATTATATACTTTTCCAGTGGTGCAAAAATATTGAAAAAAATGTTTATTTTTTCATCTATAAGAGAAACAAATTTATGGTATGTACTTTGCCTTTAAATAAACAATAAAAATTTTTATTCATAGCCTAAATGAAATGAAAAGGGCAAAATTTTATGAAATGGATAGAGTCCTACAAATCAAAATTATGTACAGCCGAAAAGGCAGCTTATGCAATTCAATCAAACCAGCGGGTATATGTGCATCCCGGCTGTGCCACTCCCGATGTTTTATTAAATGCAATGTGTAATCTAGATAAGCATCTGGAGAATGTTGAGGTAATACATTTATTAACCTTAGGTATTTCACCATATTCTTCACCTGAAATGGCGGGAAGATTCAGACATAATGCTCTCTTTATAGGGAAGAATGTCAGGAAAGCAATAAATGAAGGGAGAGCAGATTTTACACCGGTGTTTCTGTTTGAAATTCCTTATCTTTTTCAGCGCAACATTCTACCCATCGATGTAGCATTGATAAATGTATCCCCTCCCGACAAATACGGTTACTGCAGTTATGGTGTGGGTGTGGAATGCACTAAAACTGCAACAGAATGTGCTAAAACAGTTATAGCACAGATTAATACAAAGATGCCAAGAACATTAGGGGATACATTCATACATATAGATAAGATAGACTATTGTGTAGAAGTTGATCAGCCGTTAAATGAATATAAACCTAATGAGAAAGATTTATCTCAAGAAGAGAAAGATATATATGAAAAAATAGGGATGAACATTGCTTCATTAATAGAAGACGGCTCAACCCTGCAGCTTGGTATCGGGTATATCCCCAATGCAGTTTTGCATTATCTGGGAGACAAGGAGCATCTTGGTATCCATACTGAAATGTTTTCAGACGGAGTGATTAAATTAATTGAGGATGGGGTTATCACCAATGAAAGGAAAACGTTTCATCAGGGGAAGATCACCTCGTCTTTTGTTTTAGGTACAAGTAAGCTATTTGATTATATAGATAATGATCCTATAATGGAATTCCATCCATCACATTATATAAATGATCCGTTCATTATATCCAGGAATGATAAAATGGTTGCTATAAACTCTGCAATAGAAGTAGATTTGACGGGACAGGTATGTGCAGATTCCATTGGACCGAAGTTTTACAGCGGTTTTGGAGGTCAGCTTGATTTTATCAGGGGAGCATCCAGAAGCAAGGATGGAAAGCCGATAATCGCGATCCCTTCGACTGCAAAAAACGCAAAGTGCTCGAGGATAGTACCTTTTTTATCTAAAGGAGCGGGGGTTACAACTACAAGGGGAGATGTACATTATGTTATAACAGAATATGGTATAGCCAATTTATATGGTAAGACAATACGACAGAGGGCAAAAGCTCTAATAGATATTGCACACCCTAAATTCAGAGAAGAATTAAGCAGTGAACTGTCGGAAGCATTCTTCAATAAAGCAATAGCTTAGTATTTGCAGAAATAGAAGCCTTTTTAAATCTCTCCTTGCTAAGGGAGAGATTATTTTTAATATATTTATCCCTTTTTTTTCCAAAAATTAAATACTATTTTTGTCACGGTTAAAGAGTCTTTATCTTAATTATTCAAGCTCTATCTCTTCGATTAAACACATATCTGTTATAATGAAAGTTTTGTTTTTAAATTCAACAATAACGAATTTAAAGAAATAAATAAAAAAGGAATGGCTATATACGGATGTATAAAAATAGTGAAGTAATAATGAATAAGGAGCTTACGATTGATTTCAGTTTATTTGATACTATACCTGAAATTTGTTTATTTATTTCTAAAAGTTTCAAAATTGTACGGGTAAATCATACTGCTGAGGAAAAGATAGGATATAATAACGTTGAATTAATTGATTATGATTTTCTGGATCTTATAGTTCCCTCTTGTCTGGAAAAGACTAAAACTGCATTACAGAACTGTTTAAATAATAACAAGCAGGCAACCATAGTCACTAAAATATATGATAAAGAGAAACGAACAATTGATATTAATCTTACATTAACTCAATATCAGAAAAATGAAAAGAATATTTTCATATTTGCTAGAGATATAACGGAGGAAAAAAACCAGGAGTTAAATTTACGCCGTTTTTATTCCATAGTCGATAATACAGTTAATCCTATACAGGTAACTGATGTAAATGGTAAAATGGTATATGTAAATTCAGCGTTTGTTGAAGCAAGCGGATATACGGAAGAAGAATTGATCGGGAACAATCCAAGTATTTTTTCGAGCGGTAAGCAGTCAAAAAAATTCTGGAAGAAGATGTGGGAAACCATAAAAAAGGGGAAAGTATGGGTAGGAGAGATAGAAAACAGGACTAAAACAGGAGAGCCTTTTTATACGCAGGTCCTTATTTCTCCATTTCTTGATTCGGAAGGTAATATAGCTGGCTACTTTGGAATCCATAGAGATTTACGAGACAAAAAATTGATGGAAAAGCAGCTTATCCATACACAGAAGATGGAAAGTATAGGGATATTAGCCGCGGGGGTAGCACATGAAGTAGGTAATCCTCTTGCATCTATCTCGGCGCTTGTGCAGGTAGTGCAAAGATCAACGGAAGATGAATTTGCAAAAGAGAAATTAGAGCTTATTAAATCGCAAATAAACCGGATATCGAAAACCATCAGGGATCTGGTTGATTTTTCACGTCCCTCAAATTACGAACTTAATCTAACGGATATAAATAAAAATATCTATAATGCTGTTGAGATAATAAAAGCCGGAACAAAGATAAAGGATATAAAATTCGATATTAAAATAAATAAAAATATTCCGCTCATTCCTTTGGTGGAGGATCAAATTCAGCAGGTGTTTGTAAATATTTTAATTAATGCTGTGGATGCAATTTCCGAACAGACCGAAAAGACTTTAGAAAAGAAAATTGTAGTATCATCTGATATTGATGAAGATGATATAATTATTATGTTTGAGGATACGGGTAAGGGAATTGACGATATAAACCTTGCGAAAATATTCGAACCCTTTTTTACAACTAAAAAAGAAGGAAAGGGAACCGGTCTTGGCTTATGGATAACATATGGAATTATAACCAGTTTTCAAGGAACCATAAGTGTAGAAAGTATTTTAGGTTTAGGAACAAAATTTATCATTACCCTGCCTATTCACCTAAATAATTAAGGGTTTTTTCTTATTTATTAAAAATCTTTTTTGCATTCAAGAGAAATTCAGCTGACATTATTAAAAAAATCTCATGTTTTAGTCTAAAAAATGTATTTCATTCCAATCAGCCGCCTGGCACATAAATAGTTTAACAAAAGTAATTGCTTTTCCCCTCATATACTGTCTTCAAAATGAAAAAGATTCTTTTATATAGTTCAGATTTCGTAATGAGCTTCAGTTTCTTAATGTATCTCCAGAACAGATATAATATAACTATGACAACCGATCTAAAGGTTTTTGAATTGATTTCAAAGAATACAAACTTTGATATAATTTTATTGGATGCTGAGCCGACAGTCGAGACAGAAAGTATATGTAGAAATATTCAACACCTAAAAACTATACCAGTAATACTTTTTTATGTATACAGCAAAGAATTTAAAGAGTTTGACAGGAAAATCAGGAAATATGTGAGAGCTATTTTTTATAAACCTTTTGATTTGTTGGAAGTATCTCAAACGCTGGAGCTTTTAACGATCTAACAAAAAGAAAGAGGTGAGATATGCTGATGTTAAAAAATATACTGGTGCCGGTTGATCTTTCGGAAAATTCCAAGGATAGTTTTTATTTAGGATGCACACTTATGAATCAGAGCGGGGGCGTTCTGCATTTAATACATGTAATAAAACCTCATTATAATACTGAATTACTTGTTGATGAAGATAAGCTGAATAAATTTAAGATTAGCAATGTTAAGGAAGAGATGAATAAATTCATTCATGAAATTCCTCATCCTGAAGCGAAAATCTCCGAAGTAATATTATTTGGAGAGCCAAAAAGAGAAATCTTAAAGTACTCACAGGAAAACAATATTGACATGATAGTTGTAAATTCGCATGGCTGGACGGGAAGCTTGAATGTGATGATGGGGAATGTTGCGAGCAATGTTTTTAAACTTTCGACTATTCCCGTTATTTGTTTGAAAAATTATAATGAAAGCGCTTTGAAAGATTTTACAAGATTGCATTCTACTGCAGAGAATTGGGTGGGATAAAATGTGGGGATGGAATGATGGAGGAATGGGAATAGCGGATTGTCATTCATGGTCATTCGGTTGTCATACAATAGTCATTCATGGTCATTCGGTTGTCATTCAATAGTCATTCAATAGTCATTCGATGGTAATTCGGTTGTAATTCGATTGCCATTCGGTTGTTCTGCCTCCCTCCTTTTTGTTATAAATCATTTTTCATAATCAATTTAATCAATATATTTTTTATTGATATAACCATTCATTAATTTTAGAGTAAAATAATTTTATACTTAGCGGAGAGATATAATCATGCATAAATTCAATCTACATGACATACAGGAAAATTTAAGAAAATTAAACGTTGACGGATGGTTAATTTATGATTTCCGCGGAAGTAATGACTTAGCATTAAGTATTCTTGATATCCCGAGTACAAGTCACCTTACACGTAGATTCTACTATTTTATACCACAGAATGGAACTCCATTAAAAATTGTAAATGAAATTGAAGCAGGTCATTTGAATCATCTTCCGGGAGATAAATTTACTTATTCGAGTTATAAATCTCTTCAGGAACATTTAAATAGAATTTCGGAAGTGACAAAAAGACTGGCAATGGAATATTCTCCTAAAAATAATATACCTTATGTCTCAAAAGTTGACGCGGGTACTGTTGAATTTATCCGTTCCCTTGGAATAGAAGTAATAAGCAGTGGAGATCTTATTTCAAGATTTAATGCAGTGTGGTCTAAAGAACAATTCGAAGAAAACCATTCGGCTGCTGTTGCATTAACGGAAATTGTAAAGGAAGCTTTTGATTTTATCGGCAACATTTTATCAAATGATAAGAACACGAATGAGTATGAAGTTCAGCAGTTCATCATGAAAAGATTTAAGGATAATGGTTTGATAACCGATTTTCCGCCCATAGTTGGCGTGGATGAGAACAGTTCAAATCCGCATTATTCACCAACTGTTGACATGCATAAAACTATTAACAGGGGGAATTTTGTTTTAATTGATCTCTGGGCTAAAGTAGATAAACCGGATGGTGTATGGGCTGACATAACATGGACCGGATATACTGAAGCTTCAGTACCTGAAAAATACAGTGAAGTTTTTGATGTAGTAGCTGAAGCAAGGGACACCGCATTTAATTTAGTTGTAAGCAGATTTAAGGAAGGGAGGGATCTGCACGGGTTTGAAGTTGACGATGCAGCAAGAGGAGTGATTGAAAAGGCAGGATATGGAAAATATTTTATTCACAGGACAGGACATTCAATTACTACCGATCTTCATGGGAGCGGTGCCAATATGGATAATTACGAAACTCATGATGAAAGATTAATTTTACCTTCCACCTCATTTTCAATTGAGCCTGGAATATATCTACCTGATTTTGGAGTCCGAAGCGAAATTGATGTGTTTGTAACAGGTGACGGGTAGGTAATAAGCACAGGGCAGGAGATCCAAAAGGAAGTTTACCCGATAATGTAAGGAAAAATATTCCAATAAAGATAGGTTTACTTCTTTTTTCTATACTCTGCAAGAACGTAAGTTGTTATTGCTTTTAGCTGATCCTGATCTAGACCGGGTTTGGGCATCTGGGGAAAATTAGGGTTTATCTTCTGGGGATCATTTACAAAACTTACCAGATCATTTTCATGTCCGACATATTTACTAAGGACTTCATTAAATGCAGGTCCTACAACAGTATGGTCATAGGCATGACAGGCAGCGCATATAGTATTAAATATTTTCTCACCGTCATTCCCGGCTTCGGCTCTTCTTTGCGAAAATACATCCTGCATATGATGAATAATTTCATAATCTGCTATATTTCTTGCTTCGGCAAGACTAAGACCCGGATTCGGCATAGGGGGGAATTTAGGATTAACTTTTACTGGATTCCGTATGAATGCTACAAGAGCGTCTTTTTTTCCTTCAAATTGCGGTAAAACATTATCATAAGCAGGACCAACGACTACTTTATCGAAACTATGACAGGCGGAGCAAACTCCCTGGTAAATTTCTTCTCCGCTTCTCACTGCAACAGTTTTTTCTTTTGACAACCCTGTCAATCCATTCATATATTCTTCAAATTTTTGGCTAAGAATTACAGTCTGCAAGCGTGTTGCATTGCTCATTGCCAATTCATCTTTAACAACTGATGCCAAGAGTACCAAAAGAATAATAAAGAATATTGAACCACTATACCTGGTGTTAGAATATTTAACCATAGAATAAAGGAGATGGAGGGCAAGGAAAACTAATAAAATAGCCACAACCGAATAACTAAAAACTGAAAGGGACATAGCAATATCGGGTAAGATAATGATATCGGTTAATAAAAATGCAGGCAGCAAGATCATAGATACGAAAGAAACTGTAAGCGAGTTTTTTCTAACGAAGTTTTTATAATTATTGTCGATACTTTTTCTCCCGCCTTCCCAGAAAAAGAAGTTGAAGAATAAAGCTCCGCCTGTTATTGCAAAAGCACTAATAATAAAAGAGGTAAATCGTAAAATAACTTTAAGAGAGAAAAGGATATTCAGTAAATTACTTCTAACCCAATCATCAGGAAATGTAGCATAAGTGACACTAGCGATAAAAAGCCACATACCGGCAAAAAGGCAAAGGATTCCACTCAATCCTGTTTTATTAATTACGTTGATACTTCCCCTGCGGAATTTTTGAAGCTCCTGATACATCTCTTCTTTTTCGGATGTATGCTCACTCAAATAATTAAATAAATTATTAAACTCAAGAGAGTATCTGTAGGAATAAATGAGGACAATGCCTACTGAAGATATTAAAAAAGAACCCGCAAGAAAACCGGATATAGATGTGTTTGAAACATGTAAAAGCTGAGAAAAGATAAGCAACGCAGTAAATGAAGGAGCTATTCCTAGTATAAATCCTAAGCTTTTATTAACGGTAACAATTTCGATCAGATCTTTAGAAAACCTTAAATACTGCAAATCATTTTTATCATATCCTTTTTTCCTATAATAAAGAGAAAGAATTGTTCCTCCAAAAAGCAAGCTTATAAAAGGGATAAAAAGGCAGAGGTTAAGCATCAGCATATAATGTAAAAGCTTAATATGCACAGCGGATTGAGGTATGACCAGATCTTTGAGAAACTCCATTTAAAATCTCACTTGTATTTTTATTGTATATAAACCAGCTTGTCTATTGATAAAAGTATTACAATTAAAAGAGCAAAAATATTTATTTCTCTAAATGCAAAACCGAAAGATTTCTTCCCGTTATTTTGTCTTAAAAGAGAACTGGATTTCCATGCAAGCCATAAGCTTAGAGCTAAAATGCAATAACCAATAAAGGGGAAATTAACTAGACCGAAGACAGGTAATAATAGTCCGGTTACACCGGTAGCAACAATCCAAATATAAGTTATACGGGATAGCTGTTCATTATTAAATATTTGAGTTAAAGTAGGAAAACCTGCACTTTCATAATCTTTAGAGAGAAGTAAAAGTAATAACCAGAAATGAGGGATTTGCCATATAAAAAAGAAGAATGAAATAATTAAGATCTGAGGGTCGAAAATATAGCCTCCACCGGCAACCCATCCTACTGCAGGCGGTATAGCTCCGACTAAGGAACCGGGAATAATTGCAAGCGGATTATGTCTCTTTAAAGGAGTATAAATTCCATTATACCAGAGGAGATTAAGGAGACCCAATCCAAGAGCAAGCAGACCAGCACCAAGATATAATATAAGTGCTCCTGAAAGAATTAAACTGAATGCGAGCTTAAGAGCATTAGAGGGAGAGATTTTTCCGGAAGGTATTGGACGGTTTTTAGTCCGGTTCATTAAAGCATCGGTTTGTCTTTCCTGGTAATGATTTATAACAGCAGAGCCACATGCGAGTATAAGAATGCCAACCGCAGGTGCTAATAGTCTAAGAGATATTCCGCCGGCTGCACATATAAAACCGAAAGCTGTAGTAACAGTTACAAAAAGTGTAATTTTAATTTTAGTTAGTTCAAATAATATTTTTAGTTTATCTTTCATTTCTTGCTTTTCTATTTAACTTATCGCAGCCTATTTACTTTCTTCTTTCAAATTTTCATTAGCCGAAGAATCATTTGCAGCTACATTAAGCTCTTTCGAACCGCTTAACCAGGCATTAAAAGTAGATTCAGGAACTACCCTTACTTTCGTCATCATATATGAATGTCTTAATCCGCAATATTCAGCACAGGTAAGAACATATTCGCCTTCTTTTTCGGGTTTAAACCATACCTCATTTGTTCTACCCGGAATTACATCCTTCTTTATTCTGAAAGCAGGGATAAAGAAAGAATGATCAACGTCCATTGAATGAAGATGAAAATTTACAGCTTTATTCAAAGGAACATATAAAGTATCGGACTGCTTTCCATTTTTATATTTAAATTTCCATTGCCACATTTGAGCAGTTACATCCACCTGCATAGCATCCTTTGGCGGATGAGACATTTGATAATATCCTTTCCAGCCTATCCAGAACATTATTAAAACAAGTATTATGGGGATAACAGTCCATGCAATTTCCAGAGGAACATTAGAATGAATATTTTCAGCCCTTTTATTTTTTTTGCTGCTGTACTTAATCACAAAAACAACCATTAAAACAGTAATCAAAGCCAGGAAGAATACAGAAACGGCAACCACAAAAATGAAGGCATCGTCTACGGAAGTAACAAAATTTGAAGCTTGAGCAATCATTTTTTAAATCCTTGCAAAAAAGAATAATCTGCGAATGTTAGAGCAAATGCAATAAAGAGAAAAATTAATGCAACCGCGACAAAGATCCGGAAAGTTTTCTGTTCTATTCTAAGGTGCATAAATATAGTTAGTACAAGGTAAGATTTACTTGATGCAATTATTAGAGCAATTGCAAATGATAAAGTTCCGAAGTTAATACCAGCAATTACAGTTGTAAGCACAGTTAAAGTAAGCAATCCCAGCCAAACAAAGATATAAATACTATAACTATGCGATGTATGCTCAGCCTGTGTTTCTTGTTTTTCCATTTAATGCTCTTTTAAGTTATAAGATAAAATAACGGAAAAAGAAAAATCCATATTATATCAACCAGATGCCAATAAAGACCCGCCACTTCTAATTTTACAAAATCATCCTTATTTATAATATCCTTTACGGTGAATACACACATAAATGCAATTATAGTCATTCCCACGATAACGTGTAATCCATGTAAACCGGTCATTACATAATAAAGGCCGTAGAATATTACAACACCGTGTTCCTTTTGAGCTAACAGAGGAGAGCCAGGATAATTTCCCGCATTTATTTCAGCAGTCCATTCAATATATTTATTAACTAAAAATAATAATCCAAAGACAATTGTTATTAACTGTAAAAGTATCGAAAGATTTTTATTCCCTCTTTCAATAGCAGTAATTGCAAGGGCCATAGTTAGGCTGCTGGTTAGAAGAATAGCGGTATTCATAGTACCGATAATTACATGCATATCCTTTCCGGCAAATGCAAAATCGGCAGTATAAATATAGCGGTAAACCGAATAAGCGAGGAACATTCCTCCAAACAGGAGTAATTCAGTAAAGAGGAATAACCACATACCCATTCTTGATCTAAGATCATCACGATGTTCACGAACAACAGCATGCTCTTGAGTACTCAACTTTCCTCCTTCTCTAAAACAGGTTCATCATTAAATTTGTACTCATAAGGTCCATCGGTAACAACGGGAATCTCTTCAAAGTTTTCCGGAGGAGGAGGAGTCGGTACAGACCATTCAAGTGTTTCACCATACTTCCAAACTGCCATTGCATCAATCTTTTCCCCATACTTTACAGATTTAAGTAAATTGTAAAACATGATTATCATGCCGATTATCATAATCCAGGAGCCGATTGTAGAGATTTGATGATATGTAGTATATTCAGGCAGATAATCATAATATCTTCTGGGCATTCCCAACCAGCCCATAATAAACATGGGGAAATAGAGAATATTAAAACCAATAAAGAAGATCCAGAAAGCAACCTTTGCAATTTTAAGATTATACATACGTCCTATCATTTTAGGAAGCCAGTAATGCAGAGCAGCAAATAAGCCGACTCCGGTAATTCCAAAAACAACGTAGTGAATATGCCCGACTATAAAAGCTGTATCGGTTATTTGTATGTCTACAGATAGTGTGCCTTGAATTAAACCAGATAAACCGCCGATAGAGAAAAGAAAGATTGCAGCGAGAGCAAACAGCATCGGGGGCTCCAGGGAAATAGAACCTTTATACAGCGTTGCAGTCCAGTTAAATACTTTAATAGCACTTGGAATAGCAACCAGAAACGTTAACAAGGAAAAAACGAATTCGCCGGTATCGCTCATTCCGGCAGCAAACATGTGGTGTGCCCAGACTAAAGATCCGAATAGAGCGATTCCTAAACTGGAAAAAGCAATCATTTTATAACCAAAAATCGAACGTTTAGCAAATACAGGTAGAATTTCTGAAATTACCCCCATAGCAGGTACAGCCATTATATAAACTGCAGGGTGGGAATATATCCAGAACATATGCTGAAACATAATTGGATCTCCGCCTAGAGCAGGGTCAAAAATACCGACATGCAGAAGCCTTTCGACTATAACCAGTAAAAGAGTTATACCAATAATAGGTGTTGCCAAGATTTGTATCCAGCCGGTTGCATATAACGACCAGACAAAAAGAGGCATTTTAAACCAACTCATACCCGGTGCTCTCATTCTATGAATAGTAGTCAGAAAATTTAATCCTGTAAGAATAGATGAAAATCCTAATATGAAAATGGCAGACAAGGCAAAGATCATATTTGTGCTGGTTCTTACACTATAGGGGATATAAAATGTCCATCCGGTATCAGGAGCCCCCCCGGGTAGAACTACAGACAGAATTACAAGAAATCCTCCAATCATATAAAGATACCATGACAGAAGATTTAATCTTGGGAAAGCAACGTCTTTCGCTCCCAGCATGATAGGAAGGAAGAAATTCCCGAAAACTGCCGGAATTCCGGGAATAACGAAAATAAAAAGCATTATAATGCCATGAAGGGTAAAGAAAGAATTATAAGTTTGTGGGTCTACTATAGTTTTACCGGGAGTTAAAAGTTCCAGCCTAATTAAAAATCCTAAGGTTACTCCAATCGCAAACCAGCTGAAAAGAGCTATCATATATAAAATACCGATCCTTTTATGATCGGTGGAAAATATCCAGGCTCTTATACCTTTATATTTTCCGGTATTATCCAGAAAACTTGGATGTTTAGAATCATCTACTGTAACAGATGCAGCTTCATTTGACATTGATTTCTACCTTATTTTTTCTTTTTCCTTTTTTGGGTTTTACTAATACAAATACAACAAAAACAGCAGCGGCGAATATTATACCCGCTCCGAAAATTTTTAACAAATTTATAGTATATGTTTTTCCACCGGGATCGTAGCTAAAACAGAACTGTATTATTTTTCCAACTACGGAGACTTCTTTTCCCTGAGCAGTCTCCATATTCGCCATTTCAAAATCGAACGGGAGAATCCCGAATTTCTTTTTTCGAGTTAAATCGGGATATAAATACCTGCATATCTTTCCATCCTTAGAAGCAAAAATCAGAACGCTAGTATGAACGAATCCGTTACTAACTCTTTTGAAATCAAAACCTGCGGCATCGGTCACTTTTTTTATGGTTATACTATCGCCGGTTAAAAATCGCCATGCAGAATCAGGGAAATTAACGTCAATCAAGCTTGTAAAGGTTTCTTTTTTTACTTTAGCATCCACATGATTTTCGCGGTCATCAAAACCAATTGAGACGACATTGTAATCAATTCCCGGTTCAAGATTAACTTTGTTTATCACATCTGCGATCTCGGTCATTAACGGATCACACAAACCAGGGCACCGGTAATAAACAAATGCTATAACGGTTGACTTTGTAAAAATTTTGGAAAGCTTTACACTTTTTCCATTTTCATCTTTAAATGCAACATTTAAAGGAATTTTTGTTCCAAGATGTTCATGTATACCGGGATCTGAACTTTGCCCGGCAAGAGTAAATTTTATTAGAGCTGATATTATTATTAAAAAAATAGTCAGAAACTTTTTCATTTATTTCCATTCTAAAGGAATTTATTCATATAATTATAAAGCATACTCCACTGTGAATCATTTAAAAGAAAATCTTATCATTAAAACCATCCTGATTGACATTATTAATAACCAGATCGACAAATTCATTTTTATCCTGCTTCCAATCAGGTGAATTCATAAGTGAAGCAATAGCGACAGATTGATCTTTAGTTACATTTTTGAAGATGACAGCAGCCGAATCGGTATCTTTAGAAATAGCATTAATAGTCTGCTTAACTTTGCTAATTTTCCCGCTGTTTTCTTTTATAATTAAATCCATTGCGACATCAACAGGAATTTGACCGGGAAGCCTTCTTTCTTTTGATAAATTATAAGTCTGATCGAGATTTTCAAGATCGGATTTGGAATCTTCAGGCGGATCAGGTACAAATGTCTGTCTGATATATTGTGCCAGAGCAATTTTATCTTCGGGAGCTAAATAGTCAAAAGGCTTCATAGCCGAGCCTACAATCCCGTGTTCAAGAGTTTCATAAATTTCTGAGATCTTCTGTCCGTTGACCCATCCTGTTTTAATTGTATAATTTCTTGGAGGAGGGTTTAAACCTTCCGAAGCAGGTCCGTCTGCTTTTCCGTCAACACCATGGCATGAGACACAATTGGCTACATATAAGGCTTTCCCTTTAGCGACCATATCAGTAGAAGGTTTACTTAATTCCATTACATCAACTGCAGAAACATTTCTAGGTTCAACTATATCCAATCCTTTAGGAGCAGCAGTATCGGGGAGAAGCGGCGGAGTACTTTGTTTTGCAATTTCACCAAGATTAGAGCTATATATAAGTCCTAATACGAGAAGGATTAAAAAAATATACGGATACAACAATCCGAAAATCCTTCCGGGATTCTGCTTAATGGTATTTATTTTTTCTTTTATATAATCTTGATAATCTGTCATAAGTTTTTATTTCTAATTAAAGCCGAAAATCAAACCCTCTCTGCAGTTTAGGATCTCCAATAGGAATTAAGTTATATCTTTTTGCAAGGGAATTGAACAGAATCATTAATAACCCTACAATGGCAATGGGGAAAACAAGATCGCTCCAGCTAAAGAAATATCCGCCTGATGCAATTTTCATTCCCGGCATAATCATCCAATAGACATCGAGGAAATGAACGGCAAGTATCCAGATGGACATAAATTTTAATCTTTTAGGATTAGTTTTAGACGGAAATGATAGCAGAGCAAGGAAAGGAACAATAAAATGTGCCACCACTAAAGTAATAGATAAGATGGTCCATATGCCATGCCATCTATGGAAAAACCATGATGTTTCTTCAGGGAGATCTCCATACCAGATAAGTAAATATTGAGAAATAGCCATATAACCCCAAAAACAGGTAAATGCAAATAGCATTGCTCCCAGACTGTAATAGTGATCTTTTTTAATTTTATCAACGAAATACCCGTTTTCTTTTAGCAGAACTACTATCAAAGTTAAAGCAGCCAGGGCACACCAGGTAGTTCCTGCGAAGTAGTAAACTCCGAAGATAGTAGAGAACCAATGCGGTTCAACGCTCATCATCCAATCAACAGCCATGATTGAAATAGATACAGCAAACCATAAGATGAAAATTGTAGATATTTTAATATTTTTTGTAGTTAAGCTCTGATCGCCAGTTTCATCCTGTTTGCGGGAATTTTTTGTAATAATCCAATAAAAAACAATCCATGATAGAAGAATGAAAGCAAATCGAACCAATAAAAAAGGAACATTTAAATAAGCAGTTTTCTCTACTAAGATTTTATCATTTACAACAACTTGTTGATTTGCCCAAAGAAAGAAATCATGAAGATTAAACAATAAAGGAATAGCGAGAATGATCAGAAATGGAATAGAAGCAGCTAAGAATTCAACTATTCTTCTGAAAGGGGTACTCCATGTAGCACCGGCAGTATATTCCAAAGCAACCAGGAATAAAGAACCGATAGCGATACTAACAAGATACATGTAAGAAGTAAGATAGCTGAATGCAGCTCTTGCGGGATTTAATATATAACTGATAATCCCGAGTACGACTCCTAATAAGAGAAGGAAAACTCCTACCTGTCCTATATAACCCGGCAGTTCCCGTTTTTGATATACATATCTTTCATTGGACATTTTTACCGGACTCCTCCTCTTTAGCTATTTTAACATCTTTTTCAGAAGCATTTTCAGCTCTTTGAAGTACTCTAATATAATTGATAATAGCCCACCTCTCTTTCCTTGTAATCTGAGATGCATAAGACGGCATAACATTTCTGCCATTTGTAATGATATGATAAATTTGACCGTCAGTCATATTTATAACAGCATTAGAATGGAAAGTAGGACCGGGCGGAAATTGTCCTTGCAAACGTCCCTGACCTTCTCCAAAATTACCATGGCAAGGACTGCAAAAGGTTAGGAATTTCTTCTGTCCCAATTTCAAAACTTCTTTTGTAGGAAGAAGCGGATCGGAAAGAAAGACTTTAGGGCTATCTACGCCCATAAAGGGATACGGCATAAAACCCTGTGCAATAGTTCCTTTAACAGGAGTCCTCATGCTAAAACTATCGGCAAAGAAATCACTTTTTTCCTGAGGGATAGTTTTATCCTGTTTATCCATCCAGTTAAAGGGGATCATATACATTAATTTATTCAACGAGAAATAAGTTGTGCCGCTTGTAACAACAGCAACAATTATAAGGAAGATTAAAAACTTCGGTTCAAATATTCTAAATGATTCTTCCTGGGGCCAATAAATAGTTTCAATTTTTTGAGCCCCTAATTGTTTTAATAAACCGGAAACCTTACTTTCATTAAATAAAGGGTCTGCAGCTTCTACAACAATACCAAATTTACTTAATGAAACGGCTCTTAGATAATCTGTTTCATTAAGTGGATGGCTATTTTTAGGCAGATTGAAAAAAGCCGCTATCATTCCAAATACTGTTGATACTGCTGCAAGCAGAACTGTGAACTCAAATGTAATAGGAATAAATGCAGGCAGAGGGAAGAAAGGTTTTCCACCTATAACAAGGGGATAACTAACGTTGAAAGACCACCACATAAAAAACAGGATAAATGCAGTGCCTGAAAATCCGAAAGTTAATGTAACAAAACCAAGGTAGGAGCGTTTTAATTTCATTGCCCCATCCATTCCATGTACAGGATAAGGAGTATTTACATCAACCTTTTTATAGCCAGCATCAGTTACTTTATCAGCAGCGTGGAGAATAGCATCCGGAGAATCAAATAATGCAGTAATCCCATAAACTTTATTAGCTCTATCCATTAAGTTTTTCCTCCGCGTGTTCGTGATGAGGCTGGGCACCTTTGGAGTGGGCTTTGACTTCTGCAATTGAAATAACAGGAAGATTTTTAGCGAATAATAAGACTAATGTAAAGAATAAACCAAAACTACCTGCTAAAATACCAATATCATAAAATGTCGGTATAAACATTCCCCAGCTGGAAGGGAGGAAATCTCTATGCAGCGAAGTTATAATTATTACATATCTTTCAAACCACATTCCTATAAGGACATATATTGAGACCATAAACATTATAGGGATAGATTTTCTGAATCTTGGAAACCAGAATAACTGCGGGAATAAAACATTGCAGCTTATCATTATCCAATATGACCAAGCATAAGGACCGAAAGCCCGGTTTATTATAACAAACTTTTCTATAACTTCACCGCTGTACCATCCCATAAAGAATTCCATTCCATAAGAATACCCAACCATGAGTGATGTAAGAAGGATTACCTTATTCATATTGTCAAGGGTACGGATGGTAATTATACCTTCCAGGTCGAAGACCTTTCTAACAATTACTAATACAAATACAACCATAGCAAAGCCAGAGAAGATAGCACCGGCAACAAAATAAGGGGGGAAAATAGTTGAATGCCATCCAGGAAGAATAGCCATAGCAAAATCAAAACTTACAACACTATGCACAGAAAGTACCAGAGGAGTTGCAAGACCAGCAAGGATCATATAAGCTTTTTCATAATGCTGCCATTGACGATTTGAATGTCTCCAGCCCAAACTAAATAATGAATAAATAAACTTTTTAGCTTTTGAAGTTGCCCTGTCTCTTAAGGAAGCGAAATCGGGAATTAAACCAACGTACCAGAATAATAGAGATACAATAAAATATGTTGAGACTGCAAATACATCCCAAACCAGTGGAGAAATAAAATTTACCCAAAGATTATGCTGATTAGGATAAGGTATTAAATACCCGGCAAGCCATGGTCTTCCTAAGTGTATAAGAGGAAACAGACCTGCACAAATTACTGCAAATATCGTCATGGCTTCGGCAAATCTTGCAATCCCTGT
Source organism: uncultured Ignavibacteriales bacterium (assembly GCA_963742995.1). Lineage (GTDB taxonomy): Bacteria > Bacteroidota > Ignavibacteria > Ignavibacteriales > Ignavibacteriaceae > CAVQBP01. Next base: position 96,658 of record CAVUOL010000026.1, on the reverse strand, counting down.
TCTCCACTTCTGTCTTAAAAGAAAAAGTATAGCTGAAATAAGAGTACCTGCATGACCAATACCTACCCAGAATACGAAGTTAATAATTGGGAAACCCCAAGCAACAGGTATGTTATTTCCAAACATACCAATACCGTAATAAAAGCTGATGATTAAACAAATTACTCCAAGCAACAGCATGCTTACAGTAACTGACATAGCGAAGAAATATTTTCTATTTGGTTTTTCGTCAATCGGCCTGGCGATTAAAGTTTCTATATCAGAAAAAGTAAGCCGCTCATCAATGACAGAAATTTCTTGAGAGTAGTCAGTATGCAATTATACTTCCTCCTTATGAGTATTTCGTAATTTTGCCAGGTATGTAACATTGGGTCTTACATTCAAATCCGCCAGTACATAATAACCAAGCTCATGATTCCTATATTTGAAAAATTCGGAATCTTTATCATTCATATCGCCGAACTTTATAGCATTAGTACTACATGCTTCCTGGCAGGCAGTTTTGACGTCAGTACCGCTGACTTTCCTATTTTCTCTGATAGCATCAGATCTAGCGGCCATTACTCTTTGATAACAGAAAGTACATTTTTCCATAACGCCGCGTGATCTTACGGTAACTTCAGGATTATAAACGAGGTTAAAGATATCGGTTTCCTGATATTTCTCTTTAAAGTGATCCCTGTAATTAAAGAAATTGAATCTTCTAACTTTATAGGGACAGTTATTAGAACAATACCTTGTACCGACACACCTGTTATATATCATCTGGTTAACACCATCAGGGCTGTGAGTAGTGGCTAAAACAGGGCAGACATTTTCACATGGAGCATGGTCGCACTGCTGGCACAACATTACCTGAGTACTTACAGAAGGATCATCAGGAGTACCGGAATAATACCTGTCAATCCTAATCCAATGCATTTCCCTACCTTTGCCCACCTGTTCTTTTCCTACAATAGGGATATTATTCTCTGCATTACAAGCGATAACGCATTCGCCGCAGCCAAGGCACTTATTCAAGTCAATAGCCATAGCCCATTTCACATCCGGATAATCATGAGGATAATACAAACTTTCTTCCTCATGCTTATTTTCTTCACCGTATAAGAAATGAGGATTCTTTTTATATTCCTCTACTGTACCTTCCCTTATAATACCTCTTTTTTGAACCTGGTCCTTAGTAATTCCAACATCAAAAGTATGATGTTCCTGATTGGTGACCAGTTTATAAGTTTTATCTATTTTCTTTACTTCACCGTTATAAATCCATGGAGAGAGGCCGGAGTTTTTAGAGATTAAAATACCAGCATTAAATCCAACGCCAGTACCAACAACGCCAACATTACGTCTTCCATAACCCATTTCAATGGTAATGGTTTTATCGGCAGCACCGGGCTGAACGAAGGCAGGTATTTCAAGTTTTCTGCCGTTAACAGAAACCTCAATCATGTCATAAGAGACATCGTTCATATCATGAGTGGTATTGATATTTAATTCTTTAGCAGTAGTAAGAGAAATTGCCGCATAGTTATCCCATGTAATTTTTGAAATAGGATGGGGAAGTTCCTGCATCCATCCATTATTCGCAAAACGTCCATCCCCTGTAGCATAACTTTCCCTTAGGTTAATAACATATTCCGAATTCTTATTACCGGAATTGCCTGCTGAAACACTATTATTAAAACTACCGATACTAACAGGGTTATCATTTGATTTAGCAACTCCATCATGCAGGGCAGACAGCCAGAATTTTTTAAAATTCAATTCTGCATTAAGACCGGGATAAATTTCAGTTTCCCAGTATTTCATTAAATAGTTATGAAATAAATCTTCATTGAATTTTTCATTAGGTCCTTTTGACCATAAAAGAAGAACGGTTTCTTTTTGCCTGGTATTATAAAGAGGGGAAATAACAGGCTGCCTCATAGAATAAAAACCTGTTCGTGTCTTAAAATCTCCCCATGATTCGAAAGGATGATTAATAGGAAGAATATAATTACTAGCTGCAGAAGATTCATTTTCATTTTCTGTTAGAGTAATTACGTCGGGAACTTTTTTAAGAGCATCTGCATAGCCGTAATCATCCGGCAAATGATAGACGGGATTAGAATCAAAATGTATAACTGCAGCAACATTTCCATTATTCATCTTGTTAATAAGGCTCTCCCACTCTTCAACGCTGCTTAAAGCCTGCAGATAAACCTTTGAAGAATCGGTTCTATACATACTGCCGTTATTCAAAGTTTCATTTAATTTATTTACAGCAATATGAACATTTTCCGGTAAGGTATCGCCTGCATAAACGATAGATTTACCTTTATTTTTCAGAAGATCATCTACCATAAATTTTATCTTTACCAGAGGGATATTATATTTATCTGCAAAGGACTTTAGTGCGGAATCGTTAGGACCGGAACCCTGTACTGCACGGGAAATTGCTGATACAAATTCGAGGTCGGCATCCGGTCTTAGTCTAATTCTATAATCAGCATTACTGCCGGTAACAGACAGACTCCCTTCAACAACATAGAGTCTATTAAAATTATCCAGATTTTTTACATCTCTTCCTTCAGAGAATAAGATAGCATTTTCGGTTTTGTTTTCACCGATACCCAGAAAATCGGCTTCTAATGCCACGATAATCTTTGCTTCATTCCATTTAATCAGAGGGAATACATCTGAGCCGTGAGTTTTTTTCCAGGCATTATTCCGGATATCCTCGTTAAATAAATCATAAGAATAAATTTTAGTATCAGGATATCTTTGCTGAAAATCCTGCATAACTTTTATAGTTGAGGGTGAAATTATTCTATGAGTAATTAAAGCAATTTCTTTCCCGCCGGAAGCAGATAAAAGAGAGCTGATTTTATCATCAATATTCTGCCATGTAGACTTAAGCTGATCGCCGTTTTTAGTTTTTATCAACGGGTTACGGAGTCTTTCCGGATCATACAAATTCAGAATGGAGGCCTGACATTTTGCACATGCTTTCCCTTTATTAACCGGATGATCAGGATTTCCATCAACTTTAATAGGTCTTCCTTCCCTTGTTTTAATCAGAACACCGCAGCCGTTCCGGCATCCATTTGCAGTAGAAGCATAATAGTTCGGCTGACCTAAAGTTATACTTTCGGGTTTATTGTTATAAGGAATTATATCCCCCTCATCCCTATAATTAGAACAACCAGCGCCTGCTAAGGCTGCAGATGCAGCAACAAGAGTTAGAAATTTTCTTCGTGAGAGTCCGCTAATCTTATTTAAATCAAAATCATCAGTAACGCCTTTTTGAAATTCATGATGAGTACTTTCAACAACAGCAGGATCCTTATATAGGGATTCAAAACTTCTCCAATAATTTATATCAGGATTTTCTTTCTTTTCTCCGCTATTATTTTTATCGTCAAAATCAGACATTATTTTATACCCGTATTTTTTCTTTGAACAGCAAGAGGATTAATTCTTACTTTTATTTTCTGTTTTTTTAACTTCTCTTTTTTTGCAAGGAAGTTAAAAGGGAAAGATTTAAAAACCACATAGCTTAAAAATCCTGTTCCTATAGAAGTAAAAAACCTATCTCTTTTAATTTTCTTTTGAAAGATATCAGCTATATCCATTCTAACTCCGTATTAACGGTGACATGCGAAACAGTAATCAGGGCCATTTTTAATATTTTTTAATTCAGGTAATTTTTCATGAGCATTCCTATGGCAATCCAGGCAGGCAGCCATAGTAAATGAATGAACTTCTGTTATTTTTTTCATTTGCCTTACATCCCCGTGACAATGGACGCAGTCAATACCCATATTAACATGAACGCTATGATTAAAATAGACAAAGTCGGGTACCCTATGTACTCTTTTCCAGGGTAGCGCCTTCCCTTCCTTATAGTACCTTGTTAACTTTACAATTTCAGGTTTATCTTTCATGGCAATAGTATGACAATTCATACAAGTTGCAACAGGAGGCACCATAGCAACGCGTGATTTCTCTACACCGGTGTGACAGTACTGGCAATCAATTTTCATCAGACCGGCATGAATCTCATGGGGAAAGTTAATGGGCTGATCGGGACTATAACCAACCATATCTCTTTCCGGCTTACCGAAGAAAAAAGTCAAAGTAAAAACAGCAAGAATTACAAAAATGGTGATTGGAAGCCGGACTCTAAGAATATAGTCCAATCGCGTACTTTTCATTATAATCCCTTTTTATGTAGCAATTTTTATATTATTCCCAGGACTATTTCAAAATCACCTACGATTTTATAGTTTCATAAACAGCATAATACAATAAAACGATGCGCCAAATAGACGCCTTACAAAAACGTAAGTGGGATAGTTAATAGATTAAAGCAATGATAGTATCTAATATTGATCAACAGATCTAAACTAGACGATAAAATTAAATATATTCTAAATAAAAACAAAAACATTGAAAAAAAATATTAAATAAATATTTAAGTCTATGTGTTCTATTTCAAAACCGTTTTCAAAAGTTTTATTAAGCAAGAAATAATTCAGACTCTTTTCATATAAATACTTTATATTACAAATTATGAGCAAAGTGGAAGGTAATTGTTACATTGTTTAATTGTTTAATTGTTTAATTGTTAGAGGTAATAGGACATAACAATTTTATTCTGGCTTTACCAGTTTAGGAATTTGAAATATAGAAACAAGTATAAGAAGATGATTTAACTTTTTATCAAAGCTTTCTTTATTAGGGTTGCAGGATGCAGAACTTCGATACCGATATTAAACTTTTCAGCTCCATACTTCAATTGCGAGATACAGCCGGGATTTCCGGTAACAACTATTGCGGCATTTGTTTTTTTTATATTATCCATTTTCTTTTTAAGAATAATCATGGATGAGTCATACTGCATTACATTATAAATCCCGGCACTGCCGCAGCACCAGGTGGATTCTTCAAGCTCCTTGTAATTTATATTCGGGATAGACTTCAATAAATCTCTCGGCTGGGCAATTATTTTTTGTGTATGAGCCAGATGGCAGGCATCGTGATAAGTTATCGATTCATTTATTTCGTTTAAAGGTAGCTGGATATCCACTTCACTGAAAAATTCCGTAAAATCCTTTACTTTTGACGAAAATATTTTTGCTTTATCTGCATAATCAGGATCATCTTTCAGAAGATGAGCATATTCTTTCATGAAAGCACTGCACCCGGCGGAATTGGTTATTAAAAAATCGTAAATTTGGTTGTTGTTTGTGGTTGGTTGGTTGTTGTTTAGAAAAGTATCGATAGTATGTTTGGCAAGTTTTTTTGCAGATTCTAACTGGCCGTTATGAGCATTTAATGATCCGCAACAGACTTGATCTTTAGGAGTAAAAACGGAACAGCCAGATTCTGTTAGGACATCAACAGTATCTTTATTTATATCTGCAAACATAACATTCATTAAGCAGCCGGAAAGAAAAGCTAGTTTATATTTGGTCTCTCCTTTTGATGGTGAAAATTCGGGGATGAATTCATCACTGAATTTCGAAGAGACTTTCGGAGCTAATTTATCAATTTCAGATAACTTTGGAGCAAAGATTTTAAATATACCAGATGTATGAAGTAATTTCTGAATACCGCTATTTTGATAAAAGTATAAGAGTTTAGCAATAAGTTTAAATCGCTTTTTTGAAGGAAATATATTGTTTAATATGAATTTTTTAATTCTGATTTTTGCAGAATTGCCAAATTCAGAATTATCAACTTCAATCCTTGCCGCTTCCACCATAGAACCATATTTTACACCTGCAGGACATGCTGTTTCGCATGCCTGACAATCGAGACAAAAATTCATTTCATAAGAGAAAGTTTCCGAGAGCTTCATTTCTCCCCTTGCTATTGATTTTATTAACTTTATCCTACCGCGAGGGGAAGATCTTTCGAGTTTAGTAATGTCATAAGTTGGACAAACAGAGAGACATAAACCGCAATGGATGCATTGGGAAAGTACATCATCATTAGGCAGTACATTTAACAAATGATTATTTTGATTGGAATTCATAATTACATATTAACGAAAATAAAATAAAAGTCTAATTTAAGTTGTTATTACACTAAAGGAAAATCATTTATTGTCATTGGTCATTTGTGGTCTTTGGTCATTATAGTCATTGGTCAATGGTCATTGGTCAGACAACAGAGCAGGAGAATGGAGTAGTGGAGGGATGGAGGAAATTTGAGAGATTTTACCTTAGGATTATAGTTGAAAGAAACCAAAGGGCGAAAACCAAACTACAAATAAATTGATTATCAAAATCTAAAAAAGTTATAAACTATCTCGTTAAAAAGTTTGGGGTGCTGCTGGAGTATGCCATGATTTGAATCGGGGAAGATACATAATTCGGCATTGGGAATTGATTGAAATATTTTTAGAGTATGTTCGGGTTTAATTATGTCGTGATCACCAGCCATAACCAGAACAGGGCAGTGTATTTTTTCTAAGCTGTCAAAGGATATATTAGGCTGGTAAAGCATCATCTTATTCAGTGCAATATCTATCTTTGATGCAGTTGTATCATGCTCAACAAAATTTTTTGAAGCTAGAATATCTTTATAAGGTATTGCAGTTGAGTCGGGAACAGTATTAGCTCCCGATACCGCCAGCATTTTCACTTTAGAGGGATATTTCAAGGCAAGTATAATACCGTCAATTCCACCGTCGCTCCAGCCCAATACATAGGCAGAATCAATACCCAGCTGGTCCATTAATGCGTTGAAATCGGAAGCCATTAAATCATAAGAAATTGTATCCGGGTTACCTCCCGATTTCCCCTGCAGTCTGCTGTCGATTGCAATTACTTTATAATATTTTTCAAAAAATGGAATCTGGTTTCTGAAAGCCTGAATTGAACCGCCGTTTCCATGCAGCATGATCAAAGGTTTCCCCATACCGTATATTTCATAATATAGTTTAATTCCATTCACTTCTGCATAATGACCGGCTTTAGAATTATTACCGTATTCAGTCCTTCCTGTTTGTGCCGGAACATTTATAAAAGTAACCAGGAATACTAAAGAAAAATATATTTGTTTAATCATCATTCTATACTCCAATAAAACCATAAAACAAAACTAATAACTAATCTTTCAAATTATCATTTTTTATCCAATTATATCCTATTTAAATCTACTAAATAAAAAGATTTGTATTAGAATGGATACGGTTTCAAAACGGTTTCAAAACGATTTTAAAACGGTTTCAAAACGGTTTCAGAGTTGATGAAGATTACAGGATTATTAGATTACATGGATTGTAAGATTGAGTATATTCGAATGGTAAATTATTCTTTTTTGATTTTGATTTCAGTTGAAAATCATCAAAACAGGGATTTCGCAAGTGACTCAATCTTGAAATTTTTGTAATCTTTTGTAATTTAAGCGTCTTCTTTCCCAGATCTGAAAATTGAAATGAAAATTATTGCATTTCTGATATTTATAACTCTAAATTTCGGATAAAAGGTTCATTTATATAAGATTTATGACTTATTTTTTTGGCGGGTTTTTTGAAAGAATCTTACGATTTGAATTTTTAACCACCAATAGTGTCTTAATAATGTATAAGATAATTTCAGCAGAATTTCTTGCACCAAGTATAAAGAAATTCATCATAGAAGCTCCCAAGATTGCAAAAAAAAGGAAAGCCGGACAGTTTGTAATCATCAGAATAAAAGATTATGGAGAAAGAATCCCCCTAACAATAGCTGATTCTGATATAGAAAATGGAACCATTACAATAATTGTACAGGGAATCGGTAAAACGACAAAGGAATTAAATTCATTTCAGGGTGGAGACTTCATCCATGATGTAGTTGGTCCTCTGGGGAAACCTTCTCATATAGAAAATTTTGGAACGGCGATTTCAATCGGAGGAGGAGTAGGAACTGCAATTGCCTATCCTACTGCAGTAGCGTTGAAACAAGCGGGGAATCATACAATTTCAATTATCGGAGGTAGAACAAAAGAGTTTGTAATCCTTGAAAGTGAAATGAGAAATGTATGTGACGAAGTATTCCCAACTACAGATGACGGAAGTTACGGATTTCATGGATTTGTAACTCAAAAATTACAGGAACTTATAGATGCCAAAAGAAAAATTGATTTTGTTTTAGCGATTGGGCCGATTCCAATGATGAGAGCAGTTTCTCAGGTTACAAAACCATATGGAATAAAAACAATGGTCAGCTTAAACCCGGTTATGGTTGACGGAACGGGAATGTGCGGAGGCTGCAGAGCTACAGTTGATGATAAGACGGTATTTGTTTGTGTAGACGGACCTGAATTTGATGCACATAAAGTAGATTTTGCAACACTTGAAAGAAGGAACAGAACTTATGGCAATTTCGAAAAAGAGGCTCTTGATCATTTATGTAATATCGACTCGATGTTTCAAAATGGTTTGAATAAAGTAACAGTATAAATAATCTGGTTTATAATATGGGAAAATTATCTAATAAAGAAAGAATGAAAATCCAAAGGCAGGTAATGCCTGAGCAGGATGAATTAGTAAGAAGAAATAATTTTGATGAAGTTAATCTGGGATTAACAGAAGAGCTTGCTCTACTTGAAGCACAGAGGTGCATCCAGTGCCCGAAGCCAACTTGTGTTGAAGGATGTCCTGTAGGAGTAAAGATAGGTGAATTTGTCTCATTAGTTGCAGATGGGAAATATGTTGAAGCAGCAGCAAAGATTAAGGAAGATAACATGCTGCCTGCAATCTGCGGAAGAGTTTGTCCTCAGGAAGAGCAATGTGAAGCCAAATGTGTAGTCGGGAAGAAAAATGAACCAGTAGCGATAGGAAGATTGGAAAGGTTTGCAGCGGATTATGAAAGAGAAAAAATTGGTTTGGGAAAACCTGAATTAAAGCCTAAAACCGGCCGGAAAGTGGCAATAGTTGGAAGCGGGCCAGCCGGATTAAGCTGTGCAGCAGATTTAATTCAAATGGGGCATGATGTTACGGTGTTTGAAGCACTCCATGATTTAGGGGGAGTATTGATATACGGAATTCCGGAGTTTCGTTTACCAAAAGAAATTGTTAAAGTAGAAATAAATTCATTAAAAGAATTAGGAGTGGAATTTAAGACAAATTCCGTAATCGGCCTTACGGACACTCTAGATGAATTACTAGAAGATGGTTATGATGCAGCTTTTATTGCAGTAGGAGCGGGTTTGCCGTATTTTCTAAACATAGAAGGAGAAAATTTAAACGGGGTCTATTCTTCGAATGAGTTTTTAACGCGAGTTAATTTAATGAAAGCTTATAAATTTCCGGAATATGATACGCCTGTTTTTAACTGCAAGGAAAAGAATGTAGCAGTATTTGGGGGGGGTAATACAGCAATGGATGCGGTAAGAACTTCAAAACGGCTAGGGGCAAAAAATGCATATATAATTTATAGAAGGTCGGAAGTTGAGATGCCAGCTAGAAAAGAGGAAGTTCATCATGCAAAACAGGAAGGTATTGAATTTAAGTATTTGTCAAACCCTTTGAAATTTTCAGGAGATAAAGACGGCTGGCTTAAATCGGTAGAACTTCAGAAAATGGAACTTGGCGAGCCTGATGCCTCAGGCAGAAGACGTCCCATTCCTATTAAAGGTTCCGAATATATTCTTGATATTGATATGGCGGTAATAGCAATCGGCAATGGTTCTAATCCTATTATCCAAAAGACAACTCCGGATTTACAATTTAATAAATGGGGAAATATTATTGTTGATGAAGCAACTATGAAGACATCAAAAACAGGAGTTTTTGCAGGCGGTGATATAGTTACAGGTGGTGCAACAGTAATACTTGCTATGGGAGCAGGGAGAAAAGCGGCAAAAGCTATTGATGAATATTTGAATTCAGCTGAAAAGTAAATAATATTAATTGTTTTATTGCTTAATTGTTCAATTGTTTTATTGTTCAATTGTTTTATTGCTATAACTCTAACAAACGATTAGGAGTATGAGTACGATTAGATTACGATTACGAGTACGAGTATGATTACGAATACGAGTATGATTACGAATACGAGTATGATTAGGAGTATGAGCATGATTAGGAGTATGAGCATGATTAGGAGTATGAGCATGATTAGGAGTATGAGCATGATTAGGAGTATGAGTACGTGTAGGAGTACGAGCAAGATTACGAGTATGAGTAGGGTTAAGAGTATGGGTATGTGCGTATTGGATTACTAAAAGGAAATAATAAAGAGTAATTATATTAACTTTTACTTAACAAATAACATTTATTAAATTACTTATCAAATTAAATAGAGATATACAGTGAGAACAATATACCTGAGAAAAGAAGATGGCGATCATGTTAGAAAAGTTCTTATAGATATGGCGTACCTCGTGTCTCATAAACTGATAAGATTACCCAGAGTATATCTTGAAGAAGGTTTGTATCTCCCTTATTCGAAAAATGAACAAATAGAAAAATATTTTCTAACCAAAGAAAAGATCATTAAGGAAGATGAGGATCATTATTTCTTTAATTTCCCCTTTACCCCCGAGCAAGTAGAAAACTCAGCTGACTAATATTTATTCAAAGGGTATAATATCTCCCTAGGTTCTTGTTCACCTATATCAAAAATCATTTCTCATAATTCAGACTTGTTTAATTTAATTTTGATAAAGAACACCTTGTTTATCTGCTCACTTGAAAAAATTCCCGAAACTATTTTCTCTAATCGGATTATAGCTATTTCTCAGCGGTTTGGCTTTTAATTTATTTGTGGTTTTTAGTCAGTTGTTTGTCGGTTGTGGTTAATGGTCGTTTGAGTTGAAGGTATCAGTTGAAATTAGTTTGTCTTTTCCATACTCTTCAATGGATTTGCTGTTAGTATATAAAACAGTTATGGTTATATCTTCATCGAATTTAGAAGCAATAAGAGCGATAAATCCATTTTTAAATTTCCAGTATAATTCCGGTCCCTTAAATTCTCCGTAATCAGTAACTTTAATCCAAACCGAATCCATATCGATAGAACGTCCGGCTTTGTAGTTAGGTCTGCCATAATTATCGATTAAATATTTTTTGAGTTTATTAAATTCAGCTTTAAATAAATCTCCAGGATATATGGAATATGTTCCTTCAAATAATTCTCCATCTTTAAACGAATAATCTATCCTTGCATCCAAACCGGCAATATCCCCTTCGTAGGATAAAGCATCTATTCCGAAGCCATGGAATGACTGCATATAAGTTGATGTTTCAAGGGATTTAACTTTATCCAAACTGCTTCCCCATTCAATTCCTCTAAAACCGGACAATTCTTTTGAAGTCTCCTGCTGAGAGAATAAAAACCCATTTAAAGAAATATAGAAGAAAAGAAAATTAGAAAGGATTTTATAGAATTTGACTTCCATAATTTAAGATGACAAAATTGAAAGATGACATCTTTATTTTTATTAAAATAACCTTATTGAAATAATTTATATTATCCTAAGATTTAATATTAGGTTTTATTATAAGGATGTCATCTTTGATTAATTTTTATACAATTTCCAGACATTTTTCTAGATCAAGTAAAATATCGTCTGTATTTTCAAGACCGCAAGCTAATCTTATTCCTCCGGGATCGATTCCATATTCAATCAGTTTATCTGCCGGAACCATTGAATGTGTCATTGAAGCCGGGTGCTCAATTAGAGTTCTTGTATGGCCGAGACTAACGGCGAGAGTCATAGTATATGCATTTTTTGCAGCATAATTCATAAAACATCTACCGTTCTCTTTACGTTCAAGATTAGTATTACCTTTCAAAGTAAAATAAATTAAGCTACCGGGAGCAAAATTGCCGTTAAAATCGATCATCTGTGATTTTGCCAAGGAATAAAAACGATAGCTTTTTAGACCGGGATAATTAACCATATTGACTTTAGGGTGAGCCTCCAAAAATTCAGCAATTCTCATAGCACTTTTAATCTGCTGGGAAATCCTTAGATGAAGAGTAGGCAGACCATATGTCAGTACAGTCCATGCAGCTTTTGTATTCAGAACCCCACCGAAATCTTTTCTATATAACATTAAAAGATCATGAAAACTTTTAGGACCAATTACTACACCGCCCATATCGGTACCAAAACCTCCTATACCCTTAGTTAAAGAGTGAACAGTAAAATCGGCACCAAACTCTATAGGTCTTTGACAAAAAGGGGTTGCAAATGTATTATCAACAACAACATAAATTTTATTTTCTTCGGCCCGATTCTGATTTTCAGCATTAACAATATCCTTAACAGCTCTAATATCAATAATATCGAGATTCGGATTCGCAGGAGATTCAAAATAGACAACTCTTGTTTGAGGTGTAATACTATTTTGTAAATTTTCAGGATAAGTTAAATCGACGGAAGTATTTTTGATATTATATTTTGGGTACCAATTATTCAGCAGAGAAAAAGTACATCCATACAAAGTTTTATGAGTAATAATTTCGTCACCTGATTTTGTCAGCACGCCAAGGATTCCGGAAATAGCACCCATACCGGTAGCAAATGTAACTGCTATTTCTCCTTTTTCTACAAAAGCGAGGTTTTCTTCCAGAAGATCTTTATTCGGTTCTCCCAATCTGTCATAAATATAAATAGGACCGGGTTTACCATCAATAAGATTTGAGTGGGCAAAATCTTCAAATCCCTCAGCTCCCCTTTCGACAGAATCCAGCCTAAAAATTACAGAACTGGTAAGAGGTGAAATTACATGGTGGGAATAATCCCATTTATTAGAATAATTTTTTCCATAGATTAAGTGAGTTTGCACAGAATATTTTGATTCATCAATGTCACCATCATTAGAATTATTTTCCATTTTTTTTTGAATATCAGTAAGCATGATATCCCCTTTCTTTTTACTTTTTACTTTTAATTTTTAATAGTTAAACTTAATAAATATTTTGTAAACTTTCTGTGTATAAAGAGGTATAAAATAAGAGGAACTGAAAAAAAAATAATTTAGATTATATATTTACAGTCCGGCAATTGGTTCAAAGAAATAGTTAAGCTGCAGCTACCTTTATTTTATTCAAAGTAATAGAAGGATAAATATTATTAGTAGAAATGTTAATTTTGGAACCGGTTAATTTTGTTATAAATTCAAAAAGACTAAAATTGATATATGATAAATCAAAGCTTATAAACTCAAGTATATCATCAAAAAGACTATCCAGCATCATACTATCGTCTGAATTTAATTCATTCTCAATATTGAGAGAAAATAATCTTTTAAAGAGCATTTTAATGCCGGGAAGTTCATTTTCAATATTCCTATTAAAATTATTTTCAATTATATCCATAGAAATAAAAGCTGTTAATTTTTTCTTAATTTCGTTTATATCTTTTTCGGAGCTGATGGAGTAATCAATTTTAGATAATTTATTAATTTCCCCTGTATCAATGATAGAATGAAATTCTATACCGACAACCGAAAAAGTAATAGACACCCGCTGGCTGGATAATAAAAAAAGTTCTTTTATCTGCCATTTTTTCTGCATTATATATTGAACGGCCTCAGAACAACTTAATGTATCAGTATAGTTAAGATCCTTTTTTGGATTGTTTCTCTTATACTGACCGGTATAATATTCTGTTTTAGAACCGTTCAGATTTAACTGTATGTCTTTAATTTTATCTAACATGTCATTCTCCCTTTTTATAATCGAAAAAAGAGAGAAAAACTTTAGGATTACTTGCCTAGCTTAACCATTTTTTGATCGGCAGCATATTCGATTAAATCGGGGTTCTGAAGGTGGGTAAGATCATTTACTAAAGACTTGATTTTTTCGATAGATAGGAGTGCAATATTAAAATCATCATTAAATTTATCTTTTTCCTTTGAATTAAGCTCATCTTCAATATTTTTTACAGATAATAGAAGACTGCTCAAAGGATTGTTAATTTTGTGACCAATAGTACATGCCATTTCGAGAATTGCTTTGTTATGCTCTATACTTTTTAATTCATTCTGAAGATTATGAATTCTAATACCAGATCTTATTCTGGCTAATAATTCTTGATTATCTACGGGCTTTACGAGAAAGTCGTCAGCGCCGACATCTAATCCAATAACCCTGTCTTTTAGAGAAGCTCTAGCTGTAAGAATAATAAAATATATAAGTTTATAGTTTTCATTACTTTTAAGAATTTTGCACAGTTCAATACCGTCCATAACAGGCATAGTCCAATCAGCAATAATAACTTTAGGTTTCTGTTTTTTTAAGATTTCTAAAGCTTCTTCGCCATTTATGGAAGTAATTACATCATAACCGTTTTTTGACAGTAATTTATCAAGAATATATCTTGTATCTTTTTCGTCTTCTACAACTAAAATTTGATCAGCCGCCATTTAATTTTCAACTAACATTTCAATTTTTTCCAAAAGAAGATTATAATCCATTATAGGTTTAGTAATATAATCCTCAGCCAAACTTTCCTTAAAAAAACCGGGTCCATCAGCAATTAAAGAATAAGCAGTTACCAGTAAAACAGGAATATTCAAAAACTCAGGGTTTTCTTTAACAAGCCTGGATAAAACTATTCCATCAACTTTCTCATCTTTAAGATACGTATTCTTTAAGTTTATATCCATAATAATTAAGGAAATAGAACTTTTCTTTAATTGTTCAAATAATAAATCACCATCCTCAATAATTAAAGGGATATATCCTTCTCTTTTCAGGAGATATTTATAAAATTCCTGCGAGAAGGGATCATCTTCAACAACAATTATATTTTTCACTTATTTATTTAAGTATTTAACAATAATGCTAATTCGTCTATTTACAAGATTATAAGGATCTTTTTTATCCCTTAATCTTCTATCCGCATATCCTCTGATTTCTTCAATTTGATTCGATGGAAGATTGCTAATTAACAAAGCTCTTCTCGCAGAGTTAGCCCTATCAGTACTTAATTCAAAATTGGAATAACCTTCATTACTCCCGTGATAAGGGCGAGCATCGGTATGTCCTTCAATAACTACTTTGTTAGGAAGTTTAGCTAACTGGTCTCCTATTTTTTTTAATAGACTAATCATTGCCGGTTGAAGGTTAGCATTACCAATCTCAAAAAAGACATCGTTAGCAGAATCTACAATTTCTATCCTTAAACCTTCCTCTGTAATTTCTATTTTAATTTGACCGACAATATTAATATATTCAGAATCAGCTGAAATTTCACTTAAAATTTTATCTCCCATTTCTTTTAATTCTTGTCTTTCAGTTTCCCTTTGATCAACATTTCTTTTAAGGTCTATATTGATCAATTGTGAATTACCTTCCATAAAATTCTTACCTTTATCTGAAAACCCAATGGGATCTCTAAAATAATGTGCAACAGATTCTTTTATTGACTGGTCCTGCCCTAAAATCCATAAAACAATAAATAAAGCCATCATAGCCGTTACAAAATCGGCATAAGCAACTTTCCAGGCTCCGCCATGGCCACTTTCATGCCCTGCTTTTTTCTTTTTTATTATTATCGGATTTCCTTCAGGATTAAGCACTCTTGCCTCTTACATAATTTTCCAGTTCCGAAAAAGTAGGCCTTTGGTCGGAGAAAATAGTTCTACGAGCGATTTCAACGGCAATAATAGGAGGGTTTCCTTTTGCATATGCAACTATACAGCTTTTAATGGTAGATAAAAACCGGATTTTACTTTCAATGCTATGTTCAACACTTGAAGCAAGAGGACTAATAAAACCATAGGCCAATAAAACTCCCAAGAAAGTTCCAACCAAAGCAGAAGCCACGTGGTGGCCAACAACTTCGGCACCTTTATCAATGGACCCCATTGTAACGATAATACCCAGAACGGCAGCAACAATACCTAAACCCGGTAAAGAATCTCCTATTTTATTAATTGTAGAAGCAATGGGTTTAGATTCAATTTCAAAAGTTTCGATTTCAGCATCAATTAAGCTCTCAAGTTCATGGGGAGGGACTCCACCTGTGAGCATTACTTTCATAGTATCGCAAAAGAAGTCTCTGATGAAGGGATTACTAATAAATTTTTTATTTTGAGAAAGGATATCACTCTCTTCAGGAGTTTCCACATGCTTTTCAATAGATAATAAGCCATCTCTTTGTGCAACAAGAAAGAGATCATTAAAAGATTTTAGCAATTCCATATAATCGGATTTAGAATAGTGATTTCCTTTTATTACATTAGGTAATTCAGCAAATATTTTTTTTAACAACGAAAGTGGGGAAGAAATCAATAAACTACCGATAGTAGCCCCACCGATAACAATAAATTCCGACCATTGCAATAATAAAACCAAATTACCACCGGCAATCAGAAAACCGGTGATAATAGAGACAATAACAACAGCAATTCCTATTAATACAAACATATTATTTTTCTACAGATTTGGAATCTTCAAGTTTTTCAACAGCGGAGAAGAAAAGTTCACATTTAGTTATAACTTCACCCCAATTTATATCGAGTTCTTTGACAGAGGACTCAATATCTTTACAAATATCAGTAATTTCTTGATGTCCGATAGAACCACCTACACCTTTCATTTCATGAACTACAGTTGAAAGAGATGTTTTATCTTTGCTTTCAAGAGCATCAAGAATTTTTTGTTTTTTTAAAGGATATGATTCTAAAAACAGTTTTTGGAGCTCTTCAAGGAATTCTTTATCTTCCTGTTCAGAAATAATAGCATATTCCGCTTTTTTCAGAAAATCTTCACCCACAAGTTCCTTTATAGTTTTAACAATTATTTCTTTTCTAAGCGGCTTTGAAAGCACTCTATCGGCACCTGCAGAAAGTGCAGCAAGCACGTTAGCTTTACTTGTAATTCCACTAATAACAATAGTTGGAATACGTTTTAAATTATCAATGGCTTTTAATACCCTTAACATCTTCATTCCATTGAAATTAGGCATCATTAAATCCAAAAAAATTAAATCCGGAATATACTTTTGGGCTTTCTGAATTCCTTCCAACCCATCCATACAACTAATGACTTCAAAATTATAACCACTGAAAAAATTTTTTAATGAGTATCTTATGATATCCGAATCATCTACAACTAAAATTGTGACTTTTTTCCCTGGCATAAAATTACTCCTTAAAACTTTGATAAAAATTTAGAATACAAATGCTATCTCTCATTATAAAAATTCAGGTAGTCAATAGTTAAAAAAACCATGTTAAAGATGGAAATATGAATTAAGATCTATCATATTAGCTTTCTAAAATGTATTTAGAATATTCAATTTTTCTGACGATAGAAAAAACATGATCACATTTACTTTTTATGTACATCCAGTCTATTATCGAAATTTCCAGAGCTTTTTCAATATCATTACAAATAATAGTTATAACCGGATAGCCGATGGTACCTCCAGCCCCCTTTAATTCATGGATAAGACCAAACATTAAATCAATATTCCTGGTTTCGATAGCTTTTTCAATTTTCCTTTTTGTCAGGGGGAAATGTTTTAAAAATATCCTGCAAAGCTGATTTAATATTTCTTTATTTTCTTCTTCCGTTGCATTAATTTTTTTTGATTTTTTTAGAAAGTCAGGGCCCAATATTTCATTAATACTATTTATTATAATGTCTTTTTGCAGAGGTTTGGGAATTACTTTATGAGCACCGGCTTCCATTGCTGCAAGAACATTTGCTTTATTAGTATTTCCGCTTATAATAATAACCGGAATATTTTTCAAGTCATCCATAATTTTAATAACCTGAAGCATTTTAACACCATCAAATTCAGGCATTATCAGATCTAAAAATATTAAATCGGGAACATGCTGAATAGATTTTTTAATCCCTTCAAGACCATCCCGGCAGTTAACCACTTCAACAAAATATTCTTCAAAATACCTTGTTAAAGTTTCTCTAATTAAATCTGAATCGTCAACGACAAGTATGACAACTTTTTTATCGGGCATAATATTATTTATTTAATTTATTAACCTTCAATTTCGAGAGATCTTTGATTTCTTTATTAACTTGATTTAAAACATTTAGCTTTTCAAAAGGCAAATTTATTGTTATATTTTTAACCCGTTCATAAATTTCACCTCTAAATATTTCCATATCTTCCGGAGCGGAAATACCTATTTTAATTTGATTTTCAGAAATAGAAAGAATTTTTATTCTAATTTCAGAATTTATTATTATCTCTTCATTTATTTTTCTTGTTAAAATTAACATTATATTATCTTATTTTATTTTATCTAAGGCTTAAAAAGGTTATAATTCATTGAATATTTACTATCGCTAAGGACTTTCTGATACCCGATTTTTTCATCCTGGTTAAGATAAACTGGCGATTTCAGATTTATTGTAATCTTCAGGGGGTCCTTATCTAAAGTAACTATTCCGAAGGCTTCGAAATCCAATTCGATGGGGAAGGATTCATCAATCACCCTAATCCCGACCATAGGGAAGCAAACCTCAGGCTTTTCAACGGAATTTAACCAGTAAAAAAGGTCATCTTCGGTTTTTATTAAAACATAATTTTGCAGGTTTTCAAATCCGATTAGACCTGAAGAAAATTTTACAATATGCTCTTCGCGAAATTCAATTTCGCCAAATTGGCGTGTTACTATTTTCATTTTCACTCTCTAATTATTACTATATCAACTCTTCTATTTTGAGTTCTGCCTTCAACTGATTCATTAGAAGTTATCGGCTTATACTCGGAATTACCTACAATTGAAACTCTTTCAGCTTTCAAATTTTCATTATGAATTAAATAATAAGCAGTATTTAATGCTCTCATTACTGATAGATGCCAATTTGAAGGGAAACTCGGTGTACTAATAGGTACATTATCAGTATGACCTTCAATTCTAATTTCATTTGGAATCTGATTTAGAATTGAAGCAATTTTGTTCAGTATTTGAAGAGAATTTAGATTTAAATCGGCAGAACCAGATGGGAATAAGATTTCATCAAGAATATGTATAGTTATACCACGTTCATTTTCTTCAAGTTTAATTGCATTCCCATAACCATTATCAGTAACAAGTTGTTTTAAATGATTCCTAAGGTCGTCTACCGGAGCTACAACAATATTTGCAGACTTTTGATTTATACCTATGATCTTTTCATTTTTTTTGAAAGAATTTCCAAAAGCAAATTTAATTTTTTCATATTTTTTAAGGTCAATATTTGACACAGCATAAAGAATAATAAACAGCCCGAGCAGCAGAGTAATTACATCTGCATAAGTAATAAGGTACCGGTCCTTCTCGGGATCGCTATCAAAGAATTTCTCACTGTTAACTAAGTTTTGAGAAGCTTTCTTTGTTCTTTTTGAGGAAGCATGCTTATTAACCTTGCTTTTATTATTGAGGGTACTTCCCCATTCTGCAGGGCCATAATTCCTTCCAGAGAGATCTCCATCATATATTTTTCGTCCGTATGACATTTTTTTAATTTATCACCTATTGGAAACCATAGAATATTAGCACTAACAATACCCCAAAGGGTTGCTATAAATGCTGATGCAATATTGTGAATTAAAATATTAGGATTAGCGCCGGCATTGGCGAGGGTCATAATGAGTCCCATAACCGTACCGATAATTCCCATAGTTGGAGCATAACCCCCCATTTTAGAAAAAACCTGAATGTTGGAGAAATGCCTTTCCTCCATAGCTTTCATTTCCAGGAAAGCTAAATTTTCTAAAGATTGAGGATCTGTTCCATCAACTGCATATCTTATTAATTTTTTAGGAAAAGAATAATCAATTCTATCTAAATATTTTTCAATAGTTAATAATCCTTCTCTTCTCGATATTATCGAAAATTCAATAAAATTGTTTATAAGACTCGTTAAATTATATTTTTGAGGGAAATATGCCAGTTTAATTACTGAGAAAGCGTCAATAAATTTTTCTAACCCGAACCCAATAATTACTGCCGAGAAAGTTCCTCCGAATACAATTATTAAAGGAGGCAAAAGAAATAAAGCCTTAAAAGAACCGCCTTCAAGAAAAAATGCACCGAATATAGAAAAAATTCCAAAACCAAGACCGATAAAGGCCCCATATTTCAGCTTCATAAATAATCCAAAATAGATTTAGGCAAAAACATTGATGCTAATTTATAATTCATATCCAAAACATAATTCATATTTTGAAGGTTCGTAATAGCTTTTGCAACATCAACATCCTGTTTACCTGAAAGCAATTCTTCAATATTGGCCTGCTGGTTTGTGATTAAGTCTGAAGTGTCATTCAGCTGATTAACTGTATTCCCATTCTCAGACAATTTACTGACAATTTTGCTACTAAAGTCTTTTACAATTTGTACCTGTTCATCGGTAGGTTTTATCCCATTTTTTAAATTATCCCTGATCATTATCAATGTATTAAAGATATCATTTTTCTGGTTTGCTGATAATGAAATAGAAGATGCTGAATTTTTTTCCTCAAGCTGTGAAAGGTCGAGTGAAAAATTTATTTTCTTTGACGGATCATTAATAAGAAATGAGAGAGATGTATCGCCGTCTAATGATTTCATTGAACCAGTTGCTGAATCGAAAACAACTGTTTTAGAAGCGGGCGGAGTACTAAAAATAGAAGTACTGGTAGAATCTAAAATATCATAGTTTAAGGTATAAGTACTTGCTGCTGTTTTAGTATAGGATAAATTAAGAGTGTATTGATTTCCGGCAGCATCATATATTGATTGCTGATTCGTAACGACATCACCCACATTATTATTAAGGTCGATATTTCCATTTTGGTTAACAATAGTGCCAAAGACCTCCTGCCCGCTCATGTTAATCTTCTGAATGATATTTGAAGAAATTCTAACCTTCTGTTTACCAGAGACATCATTTAATTTTACTTCGATAGATTTACCATCTGCAGTTAAGCCATAAGGTTTCCCGGATTGGTCAGTACCGGAAAAAATATATTTTCCGTCGTATTCGGAATTAGCAGAGTTTAAAATCGATTGCAGAGAAAGGTCAATTTGATCGGCGAAAGTATTTAAATTTGAGTCATTTGCTGCATTGCCAATAGATGTTAGATTGGTTAAGATACTAACAACTTCGGATTGTATTGACTCCATAGCAAATGAAGTTTCATTAGCAAATGAAAGACTATTTTGAATATTATTTGAATAAGTATCAATTTGAGAGATTTGATTATTCATCCTCAATATTTGAGATGTCCCGGTAGGTGAATCCGAAGGCTTATTAATTTTTTTACCGGTTGAAATCTGAGTATTTAACTGACTCAGTTGATTTTTAAGGAGATTCAAATTATTAAGATAAGTACTGGTATAAGATAAATCGGAAATTCTTTTCATTATTGCACCAATCCCAAAAGAGTTTGCAGCATTTGATCGGCAACAGAAATTAATTTTGCCGAAGCGTCATAGGAACGCTGATAAGTAATTACATTTGTCATTTCTTCATCAATTGAAACACCCGAATAAGAATTTTTCTGATCCTGGAGCTGTTGTAAAATGAGCTGACTAGAATCAGCAAGCTGATCGGCAGAAACTTTATCATTTCCGATACCGCTAACCAGATCAGAATAACCGTCGGAGATTGTAGAACCATTCAATAATTTTTGACTGCTTAGATCGGCAATTTTGATAGCGATATTCCCATTACCTGATGTCCCATCGGATGAAACTGCTATATTATTATTGTCAGCCAAAATCTTGTCATTGATTTTTAAAACACCTTCTTTATAACTGTCGAAAAAATTGATACCTGTTTGAGGGGAACCAGTATTTGTGTAGCCCGTAGAATGAATGCTGTTAACAGAATCAACTAATGTATTCATTACAGTATTAAGATTATCCTGATATTTCCCAGTATAATTTGAATAAGAATCTGTAATTGCATAAAGGTCACCGCCTTTAATGGTTGCGACATTATTAGCATCAGAAGTAGTGATGGATAAAGTGTCATTAACAGAACCGATTTTGAATTCAATGGCTGTATTTTGATCTGCGGCGAAAATCCCGCCAACAGAAATAATAGCATTATTTGAAGAGTCATAACTTACATTTATATTGGTTAATTTACTCAGCTCATCAATTACCTGATCACGCTGGTCCAGAAGATCATTATTTTCTGCTCCGGAAACAGACGAAGTAGAAATCTGAATATTTAATGACTGCACCTGTTTTAAAAGGTTATTAAGATCTTTTACCTTGGATTTTGCATCATTTAGCAGATTCCCCTTTATCTCGTCAAGACCCTGATAAACAGTTTGAACCTGGCTTGCTAATTTTTGAGCGGACTGAACCACGCTGGTTCTAAGAGCATCGGAATTCGGAGTAACTGCCAATTCATTCCATGAGTTGAAAAAGGAATTAATTAAAGAAGATATTCCTAAATCAGAAGGTTCAGGGAAAAGAGCTTCGACCTGGCTAAGAACTTCGGATCGCTGATTGGCATCACTAAATTTACTATTATTATTTCTAATTTGGGTATCGGTAAGCTGATTCCTGGCTCTTGAAATCTGGTCAATTGTAACCCCGGTTCCCCAGACGATACCCGCAAGAGATTGAGGAGTTCTAGCAGATAGATCCACCCTCTGCCTTGAATAATTTTCATTAGAAGCATTGGCAATATTGTGCGCTGCAACATCGAGTGCACCCTGGTAAGCCATTAAACTGCTTCTTGCGATATCGAATATTCTTCCTAATCCCATTTTTATACTCTATAATTATTTATATTTTTCTATCCAGTAGGGGATGTTTATTTAATCCAATTAAAATAGCAATGGTTTCCCTTAAAAAACTTCGTGAATGTTCAATTAAAACCTTATTTTGCTCGTTAATACGTGCTGCTTCACCTATTAAATCTTTGATAGAATTCCTTAAAAGATTAATAACTTTTACATTAATTTCCATTTTATTATTAACAGCATTTAAGAAATCAGCTAATGAAAGCTTCTTTAAATCCAGACCATTTTCAGCGGCTAATTTTTCAACAGCAAAAGATATGTTTTTACTACTTATTTCAATTTTGGATAATAACTTTTCCTCGTGCATCAATGAATTACGAAGGTTAGTAATATCATTTCCGACAATTGCTTTTTGTTTCTTTTTACTGCATTCTAAAAAGCTTTTAAGGCTTTCCTGCTGTTCTTCCAATACCGAAATAAGTTCATCTGTTTTCATAATTTTAACCGTTAAAGTGATTTAAATATCCCAAAACTCTTGTAATATAATTTTTAGTCTCTTCAAATGGAGGAACACCATTATATTTTTCAACATTACCGGGACCTGCATTATAGGAAGCCAAAGCTAAATTGACATCCCCTTTATATAATCGAAGCATTTGGGCTAAATATTTAGTCCCTCCGAAAATATTTTCTTTAGGATCCAAAGAATTATCCACTCCCATTTCCTGCGCAGTTTGATCCATTAATTGCATTAATCCTTTTGCTTTTGCACCGGAAACAGCTTTTTCATTAGCTGCAGATTCAGCCAAGATAACCGATTTGACCAAATTTTTGTCAATATTAAATTCTCTAGAAGCTTGATCAATTATTGATTCGTACTTATTTAATCTTTTTAATGAACTTTTGCTGGGAGGGACGGAGAAAAAATTTTCGTCATGATTTTCAAGATCTATTTTTTCAACAGACTTTTCAGGCTGCGGAGCTTTATCGATCTTTGTACCGGTATCGTCCGAATTGATATATTGAGAAGCTAATTTTTTATAGATAAAATCAGCAATCCCAATCCCCTTTCCTTCAGAAATTTTAGAAGCAATCTCATTCTGAAAGATCATATCAAAATAATCACCACCAAGACTATTATCACCGAAAAGTCCATCAGTACTTTTCGTCATACTATTTAACATCATTGAAGTAAACAAACTTTCAAATTGTTTTGCAGCTTTTTGAAGTCTTGCATTATCAATATTAGGAAGATTAGAATTGACTTCCGGAGCAGACTGTTTAAATTCATTTGTAATCTTAAAATTCATATTCTATTCAACAGCAGGATCAATTAAATTTATTTCCAATAGATGTTTATTAAATAATTATTATTTCAGCGATTAAAGCACCGGCTTCTTTTAAAGCCTGGAAAATGGATATAATATCCTGAGGAGCAACTTTAAGCGAATTAAGAGCTGCAGCGACCTCCTGCACATTTGAAGCGCCCTTAATAGCAACAGTATTAGTTGAATCCTGGATCACATAAGGAACAAGGTTATTTACCACTGTAGTTGTGCCATTTGAAAACGGATTAGGTTGTGAAACAATCGGATAAGACTCAATAGTAATATTTAGATTGCCATGAGAAATAGTTGCCGGCTGAATCTTCACATTATTTCCGGCGACCACAGTTCCGGTTCGTTCATTCAGAACAACTTTAGCAGGATAATCAACCTGGACCGGGAGCAATTCTAGTTCAGATATAAAATTTACAATATCACTTTGTTTATCAGCAGGGACATTAATTTTAATTTCTCCTGCGTCAACAGCAATAGAAGTATTTTGACCAAACTTAGTATTAATAGCTTTTGAAACATTATCCGAAGTAGTCATATCCGGGTCTCTTAAGAAGAGACTAATTTCCTTACTTGAGAGACCATTTAAATCAACAGGGACCTTTAAAATACCTCCTCTAGGAACTCTACCGGCGAGGGAATGGTTTTTAGCTATACGACTACCCATTGTTGTCCTAATATCATAGCCGCCTGTTGAAATTGAGCCTTGTGCAAAACCCATCACTTTACCATCTACACTGGATAATGGAGTCATTAAAAGTGTTCCTCCCATTAAACTGGTAGCGTCACCAAGAGATGAAACAGTGACATCAAAATTAGCACCTTGTTTCAAATAAGGATTTAAAGTGGAAGTAACCATTACAGCCGCAACATTTTTTGTACGTAAATCTGTTTGGGGAACCGTAATTCCAAATCTTTTAAGCATACTAGTAACAGACTGAACAGTAAAAAGGGAACGCTGGCTATCACCACTGCCGGCAAGACCAACAACCAATCCATAACCAATTACCTGCTGTGCGTCTTCACCGGTAATATATGAAATATCTTTTATCCGCTGGGCTAAGGAGTTCGAATAAATAAAAAGAAATATTATTAAAGGGAAGAATTTTTTCATATTAAAATATCCAGTGAAAGAATTTAGTTAACCAACCAGGGCGCTGAGCATTATCTATCATCCCGCTTCCTTCAAGAACAATTTCGGCGGAAGAAATATTATATGATAAGACAGAATTATCGGCCATAATATCGGAAGATCTCACAACACCTTTAATATGAATCGTTTGTTCTTCTCCATTAATCGAAATTCGTCTGCTTCCATTAATGAAGAGATTCCCATTAGGCAGTACAGAGTCAATGGTAGCACTTATTTTTGTCTGAATCATACCTGTGGTTTTGGTGGAACCTGAGCCGGTGAAATTATTATTAGAACCAATACTAATATCTGCTTTAGGTGCAGAACCGGAACCGATAGTTCCACTTGTATTAAACCCCAGATCGCTTTTCTTACCGGTAGAAGTTTCAGCATTATTAGAAGCTTGTGATGATTCAACTACGAGAATTGTCACAGCATCGCCGACACGATTTGCCTTCTGATCGGAAAAAAGTGATTGAAATGAATTCTGCCGCATTTCCTGCGGAAAGACATAAGCAGTAATTAGTAAAACCAGGCTAATATTTAATATTTTTAACATATCATTCAACTATCATTACATTATTTGAATCAAGTATTTTTGCTTTAAATTGTTTTTTATCTTTAGTAACTATATAGATTATATCTCCAGAGACTCCATCCTGCCGCGCTTCGGCACTTGTAGAAATCCTAACATTCCCGGATACGGCTATTGCAGTTACATAATCTCCTATATTTATGACCGGTATTTCCTCCAAAAATTCTTTTAACAATATTGATCCCAGTTCAATCTTAACTTTACTTCGCCAACCATTTAAATCATTAAGGGATTCAACAGGTGTTCCATGCAAATCGGTAACATTCATTAATTTAAGTTCTATATTATCATTCGACAGCGGCTGTTCACGTTCAATTTCATTTTTTGCTATGCAAATTATTTTGAACAATTTTAATTTTACGGTAATATAAGTTTGAACTATACCGGAATTAGGTTTAGTGACCTTTATCGGTATATATGCAAAGCTGTTATTTAAATTAATTTTTGTTTCATTCCTTATTTCAAAATCATTTTTCACTTCAGGAGCATTAACAATTGTGAATTCATATTTATCATATTGGGTAAGATTTTTGTTTAAATAATCTTCAACGGATTTTTTTAACTTTTCATTCGGAGTGAAAAAAATTGACATCAATAATAAAAATGGATAAAACATATTTATTTTGGATTTTGAATTTCGGATCGAGAATTTTCAATACGAAATTACTTTATTATCTTTTTAAATTATTTGCCGTTGACATCATATCTTCAACGGTTTGTACAGTTTTTGAGTTCATTTCATAAGCTCTTTGTGCCGATATCATGGCAATCATTTCTTCAACAATATCTACATTTGATGATTCGAGATAACCCTGATGAATATCACCAAAGCCATCCTGTCCGGGTGTACCTAATATTGGGGTACCGGATTCATCAGTAGGAGCATAAAGATTATCGCCAAGCGGTTTTAATCCAGCAGGATTTATAAACCTTACCAGTTCAATATTTCCCAAGACAAATTTACTGCCGTCGGTTTGTTGAGCTTCTACAGTGCCATCCCGGCTAATTGATAATCCGGCTACTTTATCATCAACCGTAAGACCAGGATCTAAAAGCAAACCTCCGGATGTAGTAATATTTCCATCGGCATTAGTTTGAAATGATCCGTCACGCGTATAGACATAAGATCCATCGGGTTTTTGTATCTGGAAAAATCCGTCTCCTTGTACAGCTAAGTCAAGCTGATTATTTGTATTAACCAGATCACCTTGTTTAAAGGTTTTAGCAGTAGATGAATTTTGTACACCATTACCTACCAGTATTGTATTCGAAGAAGCTTCGTCTATACCGGGAGTTGGAGTTGTCTGGGGGTGTACCTGGACTTCCTGATACATTAAATCCTGAAACTGGGCTGTGTTTTTCTTAAAACCGGTAGTGTTTACGTTTGCAATATTGTTTGATATAACTTCAATATTTACCTGCTGTGCATACATACCGGAGGCTGCGGTTCTTAGTGCTCTAGTCGGCATAATTATACTCCTTTTTTATACTTTTCCAATTTCATTTGCTTCGGACAAAGATTCATCCAAATAATTTACCATCTTCGATGCTGAATTATATTCATTATGGACCTTTATCATATTGGTCATTTCTTCAATAGGATTTACGTTTGATTCTTCCAAATAACCTTGATTTATTTGATAATTACCATCATCTGCAACAAGGTATTTTCCATCTACGGAAGAGAAATTGGTTCCGTCTTTTCTGGCAAATTTATCAGAAGGATCGAGTTTAACCATCAGCAGCTTATCAACATAAGTGTCGCCTATTTTTATATCACCACTTTTAGAAATATTGATACTTTGCTTTTTATCCAGCTGATAACTATTAATATTTATTGGACCTCTTGTTCCAAGGACCATTTTGCCCTGATCAGTAACTAAAAAACCATCCTCAGAAATTGAAAATTTACCATTTTGAGTAAAATTCATTCCATCATTTCCCTGGAGAGAAAAAAAAGCATTTCCATTAACACTAAGATCGAGAGGGTTATTAGTGGCAACAAAATTTCCCTGACTATAATCAGTAGCTTGATTAATTTCAACCTTATTATATTTCGAAATAACTTCTGTAAAAGGCATGGCTTTTTTATAACCGTTAGTATTTACATTAGCGAGGTTGTTCCCGATAACTTCGATACTTTTAAATTTCGAATCCATGCTTCTTCCTGCTAAAAAAATTCCTTTAATCATTATAATTCCTTCATTTATGTGAACTTAAATGTGCCAACTGATAAGATTTAATTTTTGCAGCGAGAATAACTTCTCCTTTTCCAATTTTAAATCCCTTAGCTTTCGAAGAAACGGAATTAGCGGAGAGTCCTGCAGCAGATTGACTTACCAATCCGCTTCTAACAAGATTTAATTCCGGATTATTTTCTTTTACATTGTATTCTTCAGTAATTAATTGAGTGTTTACTTTAGATTTATCAAATGCTTGATACCGAGATTTATTTTGAACCCTTCTTATAAATACAACTATAAAAGCAAGTATCGAAAATCCGATAATTATGAACAACCTGGTGTCTAATTGAACAAAGAAAGATGATCCATTTTCAACGTCAGCATGTTTACGAATCGAAGGAATTATGTCTGATTTATTAGATATATAATTGATATAGCTCTTTATTTCTCCGCGTAAATTCCTTGCTTCCGCAGAATCTATCTGAGCCTGTACTAATGATCTAATATCAATTTCTTCCGCTAAATTTATTTTAGATTTAGATAATGAAAAGCTTGAAGAAGTTTGACACATACCAGCATCAATTATAAATATCAATACAAGTAAAAAAACATAAAAAAAGCGGAATAACTTCATAATCTTATTTTCCTTTGAAGTGGAAAAGTTAGGACAACAACCGAACCATTTACTTCATTTCCTAAGAAATTCAATTCTCCTTCGTGTTTTCGCATTAAATTAGTAACGATTCTTAAGTTATACTGAGCGGCATCTTTTTCACTATTTAAAGTCTTTATTTGATTAGTGAAAACTATTCTTACATCAATCTTTCTCTCTTTGTATCTAGTCTGAATTAAAATTCCACCTCTGTTTTTATCTTGTGAATACCCCTTTAGAAGGTTCCTCGAAACATTGTCTGAGGGTGATGAAATAATAAAACTAAAAATATTAGAAAGAATTTGATAAAAATAATCCGGATGACTCAGAACAGGAGGCAGATTATCGGCAAGATCCAGATAGCATTCATAGTTTATATTTTTAAAGGTAGAAGAGAGCAAATTATAATAATCCTTAATTAATTTATTCAAATCACAAGGATATATTTTTATATTTTCTTTATTGACGCCGGCAAACTTCACCAACCTGGTCACAATTGTTTCGACCTTTTTAACCTGTTCTTTTATGCTATTTGATTCCGATTCGGTAATTTCTTGATTCCCCTTACTTAAAAAATCGACTTGACTCATTATTACCTGCAAAGGAGATAAAATTTCTTCAACCACTCCGTTTGTCAACTCTCCAATTGCCGAAAGCTTATAATCATTCAATAATTTAGACTGATATATCTGCTGGTCCTGATAAGCTGATTTTAATTCATTAGTTTTCTTTATTAAATTTATTTTTGAAAAGATAATACCGCCGATAATTTGTATAACTTTGCTTTCGATGGATTCAGCGGATAATGTTGTTAAAGAAGTCAGAATTGAAAGCAGCCCTTTATTTTTATTTTCATATTTAAGAGGGAAGATTATATAATTATAACGAGATCCCTTTATATTATATAATTTTAAATCAGGGATAACTTTAGGATTTGCATCTTCAAAAACCCAGTCAAAAATCCCTTCTTTATGGGCGTTATTCATAAAGTTAATAGAATACTCGGGGGTAGATTCCGTTAAAGGAACTATTCGCGAATCTTCAAAGATAAAGATATTGATATCTTTAGAAGGAATGATTCTTTTAACAGCATCTTCTATTTCGAATGCAATCCCAGAAAGATTTGAATTATCAAATTCAAAAATCCTTTTCTGAAAAGAGAATAAATTATCAAGCAGTGTTTTTAATTTATTTAACTGGGTGGTTAAGGGAATACTTTCAGCCGGCTGCCGGCTGGTATTTAATAAGGAATAAGGATTTCCAGAATCTATGGATCCGGACAAATAAGGCAACGACTTATAAAAAGATTCGTACTTTAAAGTATTATGTTTGATAACTCTCAATTAAAGGTTCCTAACAGATTCAATTTGATTAATAAATAATTCTTGATAACCCTCAATAAATTTTACCATATCATCATCACTTTTAAATTGCATAACTGTCAATGCATCTTTATCCAATTCAATATTTTCATCCCAATAAAAATCACCGATCTTTAATTTTTGAGTCATATAATCAGCAAAATGGATTAATGTTGCCATTAATCTATCTTCCTGTCTAGCAGTAGACGGATTATGATGTGATAATATTGCATTGCACAGTTCAATCGGGAAATTCCACCTTTCTAGTAGAAAATTACCAATTTCCTGATGATCCATTCCAAGTATTTCCAATTCGGCTTCTTTTAAAGACAGACGTTCAACTGTGATTAAATCATGAATCTGGATAAAGCTGCTGTGTAAATACCTGTGCATGACCGAAATTCCCATATCATGGAGAAAACCCCCGATAAAAGCTTCGCCACTATTATAGAACCCGATATCTTCAGCTAGTCTTTTAGACGCGCTTCCTACTAAAAAAGAATGAAGCCAAAATGTTTTCTGGTCAAGATATTTATCGGTTTTATTTTTAAAAGCCTCAGTCAAAGAAAGTACAGAAATTATACTTTTTAATTCGCTGAAGCCCAAAATTAAAAGTGCAAAATCAAGAGAAGTAACTCTTCTTTGTAAGCCATACATAGGGGAGTTAGCAATTGTTAGAATCTTTGAAACAACCCCCTGGTCTTTAGAAATAAGAGAACCCAACTCGGAATTACTCGTTTTTTTGTTTTCTAAAAGTTTTAATGCCTCGCTTAGAACCTTAGGAAGCGGGGGAAGATTATAAATATTCTTCAATACTAATTCTGTTTTTTCTTTTCTTTGCTGCAAAGGTAATATGCTTATCATAATTTTACTCGATTATTGGTTCTAATTTATTTTGAAAAATCTCTCTATAACTTTCAATAAACTCATATACATATACTTCACTTCCCCAACCTAAAACCTCGATAATTGAAAAATCAAGTTTGATATCTTTATCCCATTCAAATTTTCCAAAATCAAGTTCCCATGACAGATAGTCAGCAAGATGAATAATTGAAACAAGGAACTTATTTTCTACTGATTGTGCCGGATTATGATGAAAAAGGATTGAATCGCTAAGCGGTTTGGGCAGGTTCCATTTTTCGGCTAGGTAGTTTCCTATTTCCTGGTGTGTTGCGCCTAATATTTCCTTTTCTGCTTCTAGAAAAACTAATGATTTTGAATTCATTAAATTATAAACTTTTTCACTTTCATTGTTGAGATATAACTGAAGTATAGCTAAACCAAGATCATGGAGCAGACCGGCTGTAAAGGCTTCTCCTGATTTGGAATAACCTAAATCTTCAGCTAACCGTTTTGCCATACTGGCTACCGACAAACAATGATACCAATATTTTTTCCTATCCCAATTTTTACCATTTCCTTTTAATGCACCCATCATTGAGAGAGCAACTATTATATTTTTAATATTTTCAAAGCCAAGAATTACAATGGCAAATTCAATTGTTGAGATTTTTTTGGTCAGTCCATAAAAGGGGGAATTAGCTACCGTTAAAATTTTGGTAACCATACCCTGATCCCGGCTGATTAAGCCGGCGAGATCTGAAGCATTGGTCATAGGATCTTCAAGAAGCCTTGAAACTTCAAAAATTACATTCGGGATCGACGGGAGATTCCTAATATTCTGTAAACAATTTATATAAGATTTATTTCCGAGTTCGGGATTAATTACTCCCCCATCCTGATGTAATCTATTTATATTGCTATTATCGTTAGACATTTAAATAAGCCAATCTTATCTTAAGTGTTTTAATTATTTTAGAATGAACCTGTGATACCCTTGAAACAGTAATGCTTAAAATTTTTGAAATCTCCTGATAATTCAGATGTTCGTAATAATATAAACTAAGAATAGTTCTATCTCTTTCAGGCAGTTCTTTAATGGCTTCGGTTAAAAGCTCGATTGCTTCATTTTTTTCGACTTCTTCATTTGGAGTATCATAACTGCTGGGGAGTATATCGGCAAGAGTATAATTTTCATCTTCATCTATAGTACTATTAATAGAGACATTTGAATAGATAACGCCATCATTTGAAGTTCTCTTCTTCTGAAGCTTTCTTAATTCATCAATTATTTTACCCCTAATCCTTTGAATTGCATAGGTTTCAAATTTTGTTCCATAATCAGGATCAAACCTATCAATAGCTTCACTTAAACCTTCAATACCAAATTGAAAATAATCCCGGTCATCAAGGATATCCAGATTGATAAACCTGGAGTTATGTATTACGTAATGAACAAGTCTTGTATAATTCATCATGATCTTTTTCTTGAGTTCCGGATTGGGGGATATTTTGAATTCGTTCCATAAAAGTGAATTATCCATAAGGTGTCTATTTCATTTAAGATTTTTTTGACTAATTATCATCTTCATATGATGATTTATGTAGAAGTTTCATAAAAATAAGTGTTACTGCACTTATCATTATTGTTAAAGCAAAAAACAGGATGAAAGCTCTTAACAAAATGTCCTGCAATGGTAAACCTGTTTTTGCAAAAAATATAACAGCCAGGAAGAAGAATAATAAGCCGATTTGTATAATTACTTTTTGCATAATTACACATGAAAATTCAAATAACATACCAATAAGAAAGATTTGAAAGGGATAAGAAATAAGGCAGTTTTAATCAGAAATCTGAGGAATTTAAAGCATTATTTGGCAAGGGATGGGGAATATTAGCCAATTGAATGATATCTGATAATGAATAGGCTAGATGATTTATTTTGCTGGTTGTACTTGAAGAGGGATTTTTAGCAACCAAAAGCTCCTGATGAACGATGGAATTGTAAACATTTTCATCAAAATAGATATATCCTAAAAATTCAATTTTTTCATCTAAAAAGTGTTGTGAAGCGGTTTTAATGTTGTTGTAAGCTGTTGAAGATTCTTCTTCTTTAGTACATTTATTGACGATAATTAATTTCTTTCCTTTATGATTTTCTTTACTTAAGAGTTTAACCATTACATAAGCGTCCATAACAGCGGTCGGTTCCGGCGAGGTAACGATAATATTGGCATCGGAAAAGGTCAGAAGGTCAATTAATCCTTTTTGACCGCCGGAAGAGGTATCAAAAATGATATAATCATAATGATCATTCAAATTTTTTAAATGATTAAATAAGCGGATAACTAATTCATGTTTTAGTTCTTCCGGTTCTGTTTCTCCAGATTCTCCAAAAATCAAATGGAAATTTGAACTATATTGAGTAATAACCTCTTTTAATAATTTAGTCCCTTGAAAAAAATCATTAATTGTAGCCTTAGGAATCAAGTTTAATAATATATTGGAATTAGCAAAATTCAAATCGAGGTCGATATATAAAACCTTTCTGTTCAATTTAGATAAAGCATAAGCAATACTTAAAGAGATAAAAGTTTTACCCGTACCGCCCTTTCCGGAAGTAAAGCTAATAACTTTAAATTCCTGAGAATCTTTTTCTCTGTTCTCAATTTTTTTTAGACTTATTAATCTTTCAGCTTGACCGATCATTTCCCGATTTTCCCGGTGTAAATTAAATTAGCAATAAACTCAGAATCTGCAGATATTATATCATCAGGAATAACCTGACCATTTGAAAGAAAGGTTAAAGGAATATTAAAATTAGTAACTGTATTTAAAATATTTCCAAAAGCTATACCCTCATCTATCTTAGAGAAAATAAATGAATTATAATTAAACAGTTTAAATTTTTCAGCAGTATCAAAAATGTTTTTAGTTGAACTAGTAGAACTCAAAACAAGAAAAGTTTCATCGATTTTTATAGGATTAAGGAACATTTTAGTTTTTTCAAGATGTTCAGTATTCTTTTGACTTCTTCCAGCGGTATCTATAAAAACAATATCTTTATTCTTAAAACTATTTAAATACCCTTGCATTTCATCAGGTTCATATGCAACAAGCATCTCAATATTACTTATTTCGGAGAAGATTCTTAATTGATCAATTGCTCCAAGTCTGTAAGTATCAACAGAAATCAGCCCCACATCAAGGTTATGCAGAATCTTTGCAATTACGGCTAACTTGGCGATACATGTTGTTTTTCCAACACCGGTAGGGCCAACAACTGAAACAACTTTAGGTCTGTCACTTTTATATAATTCAAAACTTTTTGTAGGAGTCATTGACGCAATGCTTGAAAGGACGTAGTTGTCAATATTAGACGAATCTAAAAATTTTCTATACAATTCAAGCTGATTCATAATAACAGATATCAGATTTTTAGAAATCTCCCTATGTGCCAGTAGGTCTGATATATCCTTCAATTCTTCATCAACAGATATTTGGGGCCGGCTAAGATTTTTTTTATTCTTTATAGGAAGACTTAACTTAGGTTCAACGGATAACTGCCTATTCTGGTTATTTGATTTTTCTTTGGCAGGAGGGTAACTTAATGGCTTATCCGGATCGATTTTTAAACTTTTTACACCGGTTTTAGCTAAAGCGTTTGCTCCATGTCCGGCAGGATATATTTTTTTAGTTAATAATGAAATTTCATCGGCAAAAGAAGAGGTTACCTCAGGTTCATCTTCAAGCATATTAACTGCTTTTTTAGTAATTTCATCATAACCGACAGTAATCTCAAACATTTTCCTATTACTAAACTCAGAGATATCCTCAATCATTCTTGAACCGAGAATGATTGCTTCGTTTCCGAGTTCCTCTTTCATTTGTTCGGTAGCTACTTTCAAGGTAGGTCCAACAAATTTTTTAATTTGCATTTTCTATCTCCACTTTATCTATAAATTCAATTTCAATATGTGAAGGAAGTTCAGAATATGATAGGACAGCAATTTCCGGGAAACTCGAATTAATTAATCTATAAAAATACATTCTAATTGTTGCTGAGGTTATTATTACAGGGTGATAGCCGAATGTTTTAAATTTCTTGACCGAGTCATCAATTTTTGAATTTAAATCTTTTAGTATTAAAGGATTTAATCCTAAAGTAGAAGTTGCTTCTTTTTGATTCTGCAAAGTTCTAGTTATTAAAGTTTCGATATTGTTACCAAGAGCTGCGGTTCTAATAATTTCATTACTATCTTTATAAATATTTGCGATTGTATCTCCTATTGAATGTCTTACATATTCGGTCAGGACATCAATATTTTTAGTAGCTTTAGAATAATCAATTAAGGCTTCTAAAATCTGGACAAGATCTTTAATCGGAATAAATTCTCTTAATAAGTTCTGCAAAACTTTTTGTATAGTTCCAAGTGATAATACTTCAGCATTTATATCTTCAATGACAGCAGGATAATCTTTCTTTAAATTCTCTAGAAGTTGTTTCACTGCCTGCCGGGAAAGGATCTTATCAAAATTCTTTTTTAAGGTTTCCTGGAGATGTGTTGATAATACAGAGGTTCCATCAACCACCGTAAATTCCAGTAATTCAGCTTTTTCCTTTTCTTCAGGTAAAATCCAACATGCGGACAGATTGAAAGCGGGATCTTCTGTTTGGATACCATTTAATTTATCTTTAATATGACCCGGATTCATTGCGAGAAATCGGTCTGTGTAAACTTCAAATGATGCAACTATATTACCTTTTATCTTTATCAAGTATTGATTGGGGTCGAGCTGAAGATTGTCCCTAACCCGTACGGGAGGGATAAGAATGCCATACTCGAGTGCAATATATTTTCTTGTTGAGGAGATCTTTTGGAATAAATTACCTCCTTGTTTTTCATCTACAAGACTTATTAAGCCATAACCAATTTCAATTTCTATGGGATCAACCTGCAGGTATTGTTCAACTTTATCCTCACTTTGCTCTGTACTTTCTTCTTCTACAATTTCAACAGCTTGCGCTGCTTTAATTTTTTTCTTACTAAAATAAGATCCGGTTCCTAAGAAAATACTTAGAAGGATAAAAGGAATAGTCGGCATTCCAGGTATTAAGGCAAATAAAAATATAGCGCCGGAAACTGTCGCCAAAACTCTTGGATTAGAAAGGAGTTGATTTTTCATCTGCAGATCAAGAGCGGTGCCTGCAGCACTTCTAGTAACAACAAGACCAGCAGCAGTGGCAATTATTAAAGCCGGAATCTGTGAGACTAATCCATCGCCAATAGTTAAAATTGTATAAGTTTTTAGAGCATCAGAAAAGCTTAAACCTCTTTGTGCAACCCCGATAATGAAACCGCCAATTATATTAATGCCATTTATAATTAAACCTGCAATTGCATCACCTTTAACAAACTTGCTGGCACCATCCATGGCTCCATAGAATTCAGCTTCCCGTGAAATTGACTCTCTTCTTGACCTTGCATCATTCTCAGTTATTAATCCTGTATTTAAATCAGCATCAATAGCCATTTGTTTGCCGGGCATAGCATCCAAAGTAAAACGTGCGGCGACTTCGGATATTCTTCCGGAACCTTTCACAATCACAATAAATTGTATTACAACCAGAATAATGAATACAATAAAACCTACAACAAAATTCCCTCCCACGACAAAATTGCCGAAACTATCTATAATTTTTCCCGCATTTCCTTGAATAAGGATTAACCTGGTTGAACTGATATTCAGGGCCAGCCTAAACAAAGTTAATACAAGAAGCAATCCAGGGAAAATAGAAATATCTAAAGGGGACTGAATATATAGTGAAACTATAAGAATTAAAACGGCAAAAGTAATATTCAAAGCAAGAAAAAAGTCAAGCATTACAGCGGGCAAAGGAATTAACATTAAGCCCAAGATAAATATTAAGCCGAATGCTAAAATAATATCAGTATTTTTACCAATGCGTTTCATCTATACAATCATTTTTCTTTTTTTAGTTTTTTTAAGCTGGTAAACGTATGCAAGAATTTGAGCAACAGCTTTAAATAATTTCTCAGGAATTTGGTCACCGATTTCACAAAACTTATATAAAGCTCTGGCCAAATCTCTGTCTTCATGCAACGGTATATTATTTTTAACGGCAATATCTTTTATTCTTTTTGCGAGCTCATCGACACCTTTTGCTAAAACTCTTGGAGCATGGTCCTTTTGAAGATCATATTTTAAGGCAATTGCATAATGAGTAGGATTTGTTATTACAACATCTGCTTTAGTAACTTCCCGCATCATGCGGCTTCGAGAGATCATAAATTGCACTTTTCTTATACGGGATTTAATTAAAGGATCTCCCTCAGCCTGTCTATTTTCCTCTTTTACTTCCTGCTTAGTCATCATCATTTCTTTTTTGAAATGCAATTTCTGGTAAATAAAGTCAGCTGCAGCAAATAGAGAATAGATAAGGGCTATTTTCCAAGTTAATTCAAAAGCTGCTTTTATCATAAATGTAGTTATTTCAGACACTGAGAGCTCAATAAAAGAAGTAGATTGCTTCAACAAATCGTTTAATACGTAATAGACGGCAACACTAATTACAATGAGTTTCAATAATGATTTAAACAATTCAATAATAGAAGTAGGTGAAAAAAGTATTTTTTTAATTCCACTAAAAACGTTAAATTTCGACCCCTTGGGTGCTAATGCTTTGAAACTGATTTTGAAACCGACTTGTGAAACTGTAGCAACAAAAGCGGCAATAAATAATCCAATAAAAATTGGAGCAACTGTGGAAGCCATGAACAATAATCCATCTTTTACATAAAGCTGGAAATTATTCATATTCAAATCAAGTACATCTAGAGAAGAAAATATTTTAATGGTTACTTTTGATAAATTTTCCCCAATCATTGAATGACTGAAATAAAGGAACATTAAACCTGATGTAAAAATAACGAGTGAATTTATTTCAACGCTTTTTGCAACCTGTCCTTTTTCCCTGCTTTCATTTAATTTTTTCGACGAGGGTTGTTCGGTCTTTTCCTGCCCATCAGATTCAGCCATATTAAC
This sequence comes from uncultured Ignavibacteriales bacterium, assembly GCA_963742995.1. Taxonomy (GTDB): domain Bacteria; phylum Bacteroidota; class Ignavibacteria; order Ignavibacteriales; family Ignavibacteriaceae; genus CAVQBP01. Next base: position 58,848 of record CAVUOL010000026.1, on the reverse strand, counting down.
TTCCCATTGCTTTGACTAAGGTAAAAAGATTATCTTCAAAAGATTGCAGAAGATTTTTTATGGCAAATATCATTAAAGGAGTACAAAATATTAAAAGTACAAATCCTAAACTGATTTTTAGAGGCTGAACTACAAAAAGAACCTGCATTTGCGGAATAACCCTGGCAACAATTCCCTCTGCTACATTTACCAGGAAAAATGAAATTAAAAAAGGAGCGGAAATTTTTATTGCGATTACAAAAATTCCAGCGGAATATTTAATTAATAAATCAAAAACAGGTTTTGTAACAGAATATTTTCCTAAGGGAATAATAGTAAAGGAATAAGCAAGTGACCTAATCAGAAAGTGATGCCCATTTATTAAAAAGAATATTAATATAGCAGCCATATAAATAATTTCACCAATGATATTTGTATTAGAATTATCCAAAGGATTAAGAACTTCTGCCATGGACAATTCCATATCAAACCCAATTAAACTTCCTGCGTATGAAAAGCCGTAAAAAGCAAGGTTCAATGAATACCCTATTAATAAACCAGTAATTATTTCTTTGACAGCATTTGTAAAGAGCCAGAAAAGCCCAATCTCTATCTTTGTTGTTGAGTTATCTCTAACTGAGAAAATAATATATGCGATAATAAACGCCAAAAATATTTTTACTACAACCGGAATGGAACGATCACTGAAAATAGGTGCGGAAATAAAAGCCGCCAGGATTCTCAGAAATATTAGTAAAACAATAACGAAATCGAAAATTAGGATATGATTCATCTAATTACACTTGAGAACATGGCAAATATTTTAAGAGTAAATGAAATAATTTTATCCATCATCCACGGCAGGAGGAATATGATTGCAATTGCTGTTACAAGTATTTTAGGGACAAAAGTTAAAGTCATTTCCTGAATTGAAGTAGCAGCCTGAAAGATAGAAATAATAATTCCCACTACTAAGGATACACCGAGAACGGGCAAAATAATAATAAAAGTTGTATAAAATGCTTCTTTTATAATTTCAATTACGATTTCTTCAGTCATTTATCCAAAACTCCTTACTACTGAACCGACAATTAAATTCCAGCCGTCTACTAAAATGAATAATAATATTTTAAATGGAAGAGATATCAGCATAGGCGGGATCATCATCATACCCATAGACATCAGAATGCTGGATACAATCATGTCTATCATTAAAAAGGGTATAAAGAGAAAGAAGCCAATGATAAAACCGGCTCTTAGTTCACTTATTGCAAATGCTGGAACAACTATATATGTAGGTAAATCATTCCTGTTCTCAGGTCTTTTCAAATTTGCAAGGTTAACAAATAGCGCAAGATCTTCATCCCTTACATTTTTAAACATAAATTCTCTGATAGGCTCAATACCCTTATCATATGCCTCTTCTAATTTGATTTTACCATCCATTAATGGTTTTAAAGCCGTATCATTTACCCTACTCCATGTTGGTGCCATAACAAAAAAGGTTATAAATAAAGCAATCCCGGCTAAAAGCTGGCTTGGGGGCATAGATTGAGTTCCCAAAGCACTTTTAAGAAAATGGAATACAATTATTATTCTTAAATATGAAGTAGTCATAATTAAAAGAGAGGGTGCAAGCGAGAGAACGGTCATTAAAAGTAATATTTGGAGAGTAATTGAAACATCCTGCGGATTCTGGGATGTTCCTATATTAATACCGATTTTGGGAATTGGAATAGTTGTAGTTTGTTGAGCAAAAACCGGATTTATAGAAAAAATAGTTAATAAAATAATAGAAATAAAAATTACTTTTTTCATCTAATTCCTAAATTCTTTTTCAATATCGTCAAAAAATTATTTTCATTATTCGATTCAGTATTGGGCTGCTCTTCATATTCTATTTCACCATCAAATTCTTTTAACATATTTATTGAATTTTCACTTACACCTAAAACGAGAAATTTATCTTTGACTTTTACAATTGATATGAATTTCTTCGGCATAATCATTTGCGTACCGATTATCTTAATATTAAAATTTTTTGAAATTTTTGACTTACCCCCACGAAGTGAAAACCCAGATTTCTTTACAAAGTGAAGAATTGTATAAAGTATACCGACAATTAATATAAGAGGGAAGAAGACTTTAACCAGATCATAAAATCCCATTTAATATATTCCTTTTAATCTATTCGAAGCCTCATTTAGACTTGTAATACGAATTCCAAAATGTTTATCAATAACAACAACTTCGCCTTCAGCAATTTTTTTATTGTTCACGAAAATATCGACAGGCTCGCTCGCTAATTTATCGAGTTCTATTACATACCCTCTTTCCAGTTCAAGTATGTCTTTTATCTGCATTTGCGTTCTGCCCAATTCGATATAGACACTAAGCTGGAGATCTTTTAAAAAATCTAATTTTTCCGAAGAATTTTTGTCGCGAATATTTGATTCATCAAGGTCTTCAAAATCAGCGATATTAGCCTCAATTTTTAAGTTCTGATCCAGATTATCTATAGAATCAGAAAATTCCTGTCGTTCCGGATTAATAACATTATTGTGTTCATCTTTTTCTATATTATCAGACATAGATGTTTTACCTGCTTAAATTTCATGAATTGTTTTTCTAGTAACTTTAATAGCTTTATGTCTATTTAAATTTCCCGATCTTCCGTAAAAGAGGATCTTATTACCCACTTTAATTATATGCTCATCATTAACTTTTGTTTCTAATTCAATTATGTCGCCTTTTTCCAATTCCATCAGTTCATGTACAGATATTTTCGCCTTTCCGAATTCCACTGTAACCGGAATAAAAGTCTCATAAAGGTGATTAGTTATAATTTCTTCCGAAGTTGTACCTTCGTATTTAATTGGTCTAACTGATGAAAGTTTTTGAGAAGACAGTTTATTAAGTATTACATCAAACGCATACGTAGCAAAACAAATATTCATCATGTAAGATTGTTCACCGATAATTATTTCAAAGGAAATGAGGAGAACGGATTCACTTTGAGTGGTTATTTGTGCAAAATCAATATCAGGTTCAAACCTTTCTATGCCAAATTCAAAGTTTCCAACTACCTGCCATGCTTTATTCAGATCTAGCATTACTTTATCAACTACAGAGCCCAAAACCTTTTGTTCAATAGGGGTTATAACTTTTGATTGTTTGTTACCGCTTCCGTTACCACCCAATAATCTATCAACAATGTTTAGTGCAAGATCTGCGTTTATTTCCAGTATTCCTTTAATATCTGTGTTTTTTATTTCAAACGTAAAAATACATGCAGGATTAGGAACAGAAAGGATATATTCCGAATAGTAAATTTGATCTACCGAAGTAACTTTAACTATAACCATAGCTTGAAGTTTAGAAACCAGAAAAGAGCTAAAACTCTCGGCAAAATTTTCATTAATATTACGAATAGTTCTAAGCTGATTTTTTGAAATTCTATTCGGCAATCTAAAATCAAAGGGAATAACTTCATTATCAGAAGATTTGAGGATTACATCATCTTCCTCGTTTCCTCCTTTAACTTTATTTAGAAGTTGATCTATTTCTTGTTGTGAAAGTACTTCAGCCATTTTCTATTGAATGATATATTTGCTAAAATAAACCGCATTTAATTTTAAATTTGGAACCAGGCTAATAATTTTTTGTCCAATTTCATTCTTAAGAGTATCCCTGTATGAACTATCTGAAAGCTGCTCCAGGGTTTTACTTGATAAAGTGGATACAATAACATCTTTAACAAGAACCTCTTTACTTTTTAATTCCTGCTGTTCCTCCGGGCTTGATAAATCAAATCCTATTGAAGCAAGTAAAAGTTTTTTCCCGTCTGTTTGGGCGGGATTTACAATAATATCTTCAATTAAATAGATAAATTTTCCAAGCTCCACTTTTTCCTTTTTACCTGCATTTTCTCCTTGGGTTTGTCCAGTTTTTGTATTTGCATCAGTAGTTAATCCTTGAACTCTATTTAATAGGAAATTTGCTGTTATAAAGTAAACAGCAACTAATTGAACAATAAAAATGGGAAGTCCGATAAGTATTATCTTTTGGTTAAAAAATGAGCTCTTCTTTTTTACGGTAGGCTCGGGATTTTCTTCCGTTATTTCTTTTTTTTCTTCTTCTTCTGCCATAGTGTTTTCATTTAATCAATAGATATGCCACATTGAAAGATTCATTTAATTAAATCCAGATTATCTAATATTTTCTTCGTTTTTGTTGAATAATCACAAACATCAGTTCTGAAAAACGAAAAACATTGTGCTCTAGGGGAAAAGCATTATAGAAATTAATAGGGGTATTTAATTTAAAGAGGCGAATTTAATTTATTGCAGTGGTTATTATTATACAAATGGTTGAAATCATTAAAAAAGTTCTTATAAACTATGATTGAAAGGGAGCGACTGAGGGAGTCGCTCCATAACTTTAATATTATTTTAATAATTATCTAATGAGGTTTGTAATTTCTTGAAGCAAAGAATCAGCAGTTGTAATTACCCTTGCATTAGCCTGGAAACCTCTCTGAGAAACAATCATTTTTGTAAATTCTTCAGATAAATCAACATTTGATTGTTCAAGAGCGCCAGATTGAACAGTTGTACCGGTTTCTTCTCCCAGACTTCCAATTCTTGGTTCACCTGAGTTTGCATATGCAGAATATAGATTATCTCCGGTACTAATAAGACCGTTTAGATTTGCAAAAGTGGCCACCATAACCTGTGCTAATGTACGAGAATTACCATTAGTAAAAATTCCTTCAATATTTCCATATTGGTCTATATTTAGATTTGAGAGAGTTGCTGATGCTGAACCATTTTGACTTAAGGCAGAGACCACGGAACTTGCCGAAGTCTGTGTAATTCCATCAAAGCCGCTACCAAAATTAAGATCAATAACCAAAGGATTCGCACCACCCGAAGGAGTATATGTCAGCTGAGGGTTATTCGGAGAAATATTAGCCGCATCCAGAGTACCATCTGCATTAAACGCAATGGTTCCGGATGAATTAGCAGGCTGTCCATTATCAGTACTGGTGCCCGGTACAGAGGCTGTCCAGGTCCATTGGTTATCTCCAATTTTTGTATATTTTAATGTAACCTGATGAGAATTTCCTAAAGAATCAAAAATCGTAACTGAACCGCTTACAATATTAGGCAATCTATTTCCATCAGCAGAAATACTGAGAGTAGTAGTAGCAGAATTTTCAGTTAAACCTGTTCCGTCAAAGAGAAAATCGACATTATTTCCGGGAATATTTACCCGGTTATTAGTACCGTCAAACAAAGCTTGAGATGCAGCATCTAATGCCATATTTCCAGAACCATCGTCAGCAAATTGAAGTCCATTGATAGAACCGTTCCCAAGTTGATTTCCATCCGCATCCAATACTTGCCATGTCATATTATACTGGTCGGCATTTCCAGCTACCGGTGAATAAGAAGTACTAAAAGTTAAAGGATCTCCGAATTCATCATAAATTGTTGTTTGGCTGTCAAATGGACCTGGTAAAGAAGAATTTATATTTCCTCTTTGCACGATATTTTCAGTTTTTGTAAGATCTGAATTACTTTGAAGATTACCACCCCATTTTATTAAATCAGTTGCAACAGCAGGAAGCTTTAAATTTTTATCAATTACAATGTCTTGCAAGTTGTTGCCTGGCGGCAAGATACCGTCTTCATTAGCTACTTTCCCCTGTACTATAGCTCCATTTTGAGGGCTGACTAATTTACCATCGGCATCAAAAATAAAAGCACCAGCTCTTGAATAGAAATTTTCGCTATTACTCTTTAATACAAACAAACCGCTACCTTGAAGAGCCAGATCTGTAGTTATACCGGTTGTTTCAAAGGTACCCTGGTTCCAATTTCTATCGATTGAATTGACCTTAGCGCCTAAGCCGATTTGGAAGGTATTAGTACCACCGGTAGAGGTGGTTGGGTTAGTCCCGGCTTTTACAAATTGATTAAATGTATCACTAAATGTTACTCGAGAGCCTTTAAAGCCGATAGTATTAACATTAGCAATATTATTTCCGATAACATCCATCATTGATTGATGATTTCGCAGGCCGGATACACCAGCGAAAAGAGAATTAAGAAGTGCCATTATAACCTCCTAAGGATTATATTTTATTTTCAGGATTTGATTCAACATCAGTCAGTCAGTTGAATCTAGAGCGTCCTTAAAAGGTCCCGCTCTATCGTTATTTATATTATTTATTTATGCAAAAACCACACTATCAATATTTGTAAAGATATTTTCTTCCGAGCTGCCTAAGGGCATTGCGGTAACGACTGTTTTATTAGGGATATTTACTATAAAAGCCGTATCTTTCATCATTACCAAAGAATCTTTAGCACCCTTCAGTTCGGCTTTCTCAACAGCGTTTTGAATTTTATTTAAATCTATATCTGATAGATTTATATTCCTACTTTCAAGTCTTTTAAGAGCATGATTTGAAAATTTTACTTTTTCCAGCTCTTCCTGAAAAATAGACTTAAAAGGAGCTGATGTATTCTGAGCACCGGGTTTATTCTTAATTTCTTTTCCGGGCTCAATCGGTACAAACGGAACATTTATACCGTTCATTTCAATCATTATTACTCTCCTGAAGAATTATTTAATATTTCCATTATATCGGAAAGATTGTATTGATTTCCATTAATTAGAACCATTGCACCAGAACTTGAATATTTAATACCATCAATTGTGCCAGAACTGAATGTTTGTACATCTATATCATTTCCGCTACTATCAACTGCATTAACGGTAAAAGTGTAATTACCTTCCGGTAATTGATTACCATCATCATCGGAAAAATCCCATGAAAGTTTATTGTCACCCATGGTTTTCGGGATTCCTTCAATAGTTTTTACCGTTATGCCATTTTCATTCTGAATAGTAATGGAAGCTGAAGCCGCATTTTTAGGTAAAGAATAACCCAGATTAGTCTCTCCCTGTCCACTATTGGTTACAGAATCAGAAAGAACTGAAACATTTTTTCCAACTAAGTTTGAAGCTAAAGAGTTATTAATAGACTGTGTTAAATAGTAGCTATTATTCATACTTTGCTGGATAGAATCATTTAGATTTGATAATTGTTCTAAAGAACTAAACTGTGCAAGCTGTGAAGCAAATTCAGTTCCATCTGTCGGATTCATAGGATCCTGGTTCTTTAATTGCGTTATAAGCAGTTTTAAGAAATCATCTTTTCCCAGAACACTATTATTACTATTGGTTTGAGAGTTCGAATTAATTGCCGTATTATTTGAAATACTATTTATATCCATATTTTACTCCTATGCTAAAAACTCATATGTATTATAGCCGTAATTTTTAGAAACTGTTTGTGCTTCTTCATCACTTATTTCTCTTATCTGTTCATTATACATTGCTTTTTTTTTCGATACAAAAGGTTTATTAGATTTTTGTTCCTGATGATTTGCCAGAGAAATATTTAAAGAATTCAACTGTAAACCTTGTTGTACAAGAGATTGTTTTAGAATATCAACATTATTCTGCATGAGAATTTTGGCGGCTTCATTTTCAACTTCTGCATGTGCATGAATTATATTGTTGGATATATCTAAGGAGATTTTCACCCTCCCAAGTTCTTCAGGAATTAGTTTCAACACCACATTTCTTTGATCACTATCAGCAGCCAGTTTTGTAATCTCCTTAACAAGTTCACTGGAATCAACTCTTTTCATTTGATCATCAAAATTTTCTTTATAGTCAGGTTTTTTTAGGTTTTGAACATTATTCATTTCAATTTTGTTCAAATAAGAAGAAAAGGAATTATCCCCTTTACTTTGAGAAAATTGCTCTTCATCTTTTGAATTACCCTGATCATCCTTTTTATTATTTATTAAATTATCATCAATATTATCGTTCAATTGATTGTCGTTTAAATTAATTTTATCCGAAAGATTGTTTTTAATATTTGCGCCGTGATTGACTTCGGAATTTGATTTTTGAGAATCAGTTTCAATTACTGTTTTCCCGGAATCTAATATTTCTTTATTATCATCTGTATCTTTTGAGACAGATATTTCTTTCGAATCATTATTATTATTCGATTTAATGTTTATATTTTTCATTTTGGAATCAAATATTATAGACTTTTCTTTACTTTCATGTTTTTTATCGGAAACATCATCTGTTTCTTGAACATCAGAGGGAGAAGATTTCTTATCTTCTATTTCCTTTTTGTGAATAGAAATTTGAGGATTTAACTGATCTTTTACTTTCCCTATTTCATTTAAATTACCATCATGGTTAATTATTATAGAACCTTCTTCTTCAGTTTTAACTGATTTAATAATTTCTCCATGAATTTCTGTTTTCTCGGCAGGGATTTTGTTTTTTTCATTTAACTTATCATTATCAATACTTTCTGTATTGATCAATACTTTTTCGTCAGAAACATTTTCAATATTAGGATCATTCGCTTTTGCCGAAGCATTGAGAGGTTTTGTTAATCCTGACTCAGGTTTACTTTTATTGTCTACCAACTCTATTTTTATATCGTTATTTTTAATCTCGTCCTTTTCAAAGTTATTTTTATCTCCGTGGGTTGAAATTTTAGAGGTTTCTTTCAAATCTTTTTTGGAATTTGATTCGTTAAATTGAATTTCTGCCTTCAGATTTTTATTTATAACTATTGGCTCTGCATCTTTTAATTCACTTTTGATTTCATTCTTGAAAACCGTGGTGTTCTTAATCTTATTTACAGCTGATTTAATCGAATAATTATTCAGTTCATTGGAAATCTTATTTAAGTTTTTCAGGCTGTTTTTTGAAGAAACAAGCTTTTCAATTTTGGATTCATCAAAAATTGCTGCAGTTGAGGAAGATTTGGTCAACTTTGATTTAGGGTTAATTTTGTTGTCTTCAAAAAGAATCTTCAGATCTTTATTGCTAGCCTTATCGATTTCCTTTAAATCTTTTTGAGATTTGATTGAATCGTTAAACTGAATTTCTGACTTTAGATTTTTATTTTTAACTATTGGTTCAGCAACTTTTAATTCACTTTTGATTTCATTCTTGAAAACCGTGGTGTTCTTAATCTTATTTACAGCTGATTTTATTGAATAATTATTCAGTTCATTGGGAACTTTACTTAAGTTTTTTAAGCTATTTTTCGAAGCAACAAGCTTTTCAATAGAAACAGACTCCGATACATTTTTTGATAAATTATCCTTAGGTTTACCAAATATTTTATTCGATAAATCAGGAATAATCTCCGATTTGTTTAATTGAGGGGGTTTTTCAATTTTTGAAATTTCAGCTTTGAGTTTAAAAATATTCTGAGCATTTGAACCACTATTCAATTTTATAAACTGTAAAGAATCTGAATTTATTGATTGATCAACAGAGAAAGCAGAATTTTCAAATAATGCATCTTTTGGAGAAATATTATCTCCTTTGCCGGATAATTCTATTTTAGACTGTCCATCAAAAACAATTTTCCTTCCCTTTTCCGAGGATAAGCTTTCCATTTTATCCGGGCTTAAAATATTTACTTCAATTTTATCTGAATTTGAAGCGGATTCCAATTTATTTAATTCAGAGTTTTTCTGCAGCGCTTCAATAGATAAAGAATCTGCCGGTATATGCAGAGATTCTTTGTAACCTGTATTATTAATTAATTTGAAATCGAATTTATCTTCTTTCAGGGACGCTCCTGAATTAGCATCATCGGGATTTAATGAAATAGATTTTTCATCCTGTCGCAGAATATCAGTTTTTTGTAATTCAATCTTTAAGTTTTCGTTTTTATTAACAATGTTTATGATAACAGGTCTATTTGCATTTAAAGAATTAAGGATATTTATAATCAAATCTTCCGGATTATCATCAACTTTATTTTTTTCTTTTGATGTGTCTCCGTTACCCGGTATATTTTGGGTTTTATTTTTGGAACCAGTCAACTTAATAAGGTTATTTAAAAGGGTATTTAATTCATCCGATGTTATTATTTTCTCATTTGACAATATACCTGATTTAAAAGAATTTAAGCCGGAAATTCTACTCTGTAAATTAAGCTGTCCGCTGCCGGATAATTTATTAATTAATTCAATAATTATGTTGAGATTATTTACTGCAGCATTCTTAATTTTTGATAAATCCGTTTGTTTACCAGTTATAGCTGCTGCATTTTGAATATTCAATGAATAAATATTTGCTGCCTGAAGCTGTTGATTTGTTAAGTTATCCTGAGGTGAGCTTAATCTGGTATCTCCCTGATTTTTAATAAAATCCACTCCAGAAAAAACTTTGATTATATCAGAAAATAAATATGTACTGTTACTTAATTTAAAAGCTTTTGTAATTCCCGGATTTTCAGCAAAATTATTTGCCGGTAAAAAAAGAGGATTAAACTGCATTAGGTTTTCTTTATTTTGAAAATCAAATATATTTGCATTCATTGTCTATTATCGAACGAATTTAAAATTACTTTATACATACATAATTATTAATTTTTCATTAAAGCAGATTTATCATTTTCTGCATGGAATTGGGCTATTCTATTGGCAGTAATAGGATCAAGTTCGGATAAAATATCTGCTGCTTGTTTTTTTTTCATTTTATAAATAATATCTCTTGCTGTCGACTCGGAATAATTCCTTATAATCAATGCAGCCTTTTTAGGGTCCATTGATTCGTAAAGCTTTGCGGTTTGCTTAATCCATTTTTGATATATAGTATCAACTTCCGAAGCTTTTATATTTCCATCTATAACAGTTTCCATTCCATTTTGCTGTTCCAGATCAGTTTGATTATTAATAGAAAAATTTTGAGATTTATTTTGAATAGGAATAACCTGTGGATTTGCTTGAGCCTTTGGAATAGAAGCGTTTACAGTATCCTTCGGCATATTTAACGACATGTTATTAGTTGTGTCTTTTCCCCCAACAGGTTCAGCTTTCTTATCAGCCTGTTCCTTAAGTTCTACAGAGGGATCATTTGGAGAAACTGTGCTTGCAACACTCAAAGAATCTTTATTAGAAACAGAAGCAAAGTCAAATTTAAAGATGTTATTATAAATTGAATTAAAAAAGATCAAACCACCTGTTACTATAAGAAAAGCTGCAACAAAAACAACAATATTTAATATTTTCATTTCAGCTATTATCCCTAATAAACTTTTGAGTGGCAATTTCATTTATTTTATTCTCATCTTTAAGATTTTCTTCATATTTGAAGTTTTCTAGATAAGTTTCTTCTAATGTTTGAAAGATTTTATTTTCTTTACTTCTCTCGGCCAATTCCTTCAACTTTTTTTCTTTCTGCAGCTTTAGTGCTTCAATATGTCTTTGAATAATTTCAATCTTCTTTTCCAATGTTTTTTTATAGTTCTCAACAGCTTTTAACTCCGATATTCTATTACTTTTGGGGATTTTGATAGTATCTTCTATTTCCTGCACCAACTTTTCACACTCAAAAATATTTCTATCAATTTCAAGTTCTATAAGTGCCATTTCCTTTTGTACCTTTTTTTCCAGCAATTCCTTTACTTTTTTAATAGAATCATACTTAAATGTAAATTTTGACATATGCAGCTTATCAGGTCAATGGTTTTTCAATAATTTCATTTAATCTTGAGACCGTAGAATTATATAGAGTTTTTTCATTCATATCCTGTTTAAGAAACGATCTTAAAAGATTTATTTTAGATAGTGCATGATCAATTTGAGGATTGCTTCCTTTGACATATGCGCCGATATTAATTAAATCTTCTGCTTCTTTATAAGTAGATAGGATTTCATTAAAAATCATAGAACGTTTATAATGATCTGATGTAACAATATCCGGCATTACTCTGCTGACGCTCTGAAGAGGATCAACAGCGGGATATTGTCCTTTGTTTGCTAACTTGCGTGATAACACCACATGTCCGTCAAGGATTGATCTTACAGCATCAGCAATGGGTTCATTCATATCATCACCATCAACAAGGACAGTGTAAAAACCGGTTATAGTACCATTTTCGGTTGTACCTGCTCTTTCCAAAAGTTTTGGAAGGATAGCAAATACTGAAGGAGTATAACCTTTAGAGGTGGGTGGTTCACCAACGGTAAGTCCAATTTCTCTTTGTGCCATTGCAAATCTAGTAACCGAATCCATCATCAAGACTACGTCCATTCCTTGATCTCTAAAATATTCGGCAATAGTTGTACCAATATAAGCTCCTTTGATTCTTACAAGTGCAGACTTATCACTTGTTGCTACAACAACAACGGATTTTTTTAATCCCTCTTCACCCAAATCTTTTTCTATAAATTCCCGTACTTCTCTTCCTCTTTCACCAACTAAAGTGATAACATTAATATCAGCATTAGTATTTCTTGCAATCATACCCAATGTTACACTTTTACCAACTCCACTTCCGGCAAAAATACCGATCCTTTGACCTTTGCCAACAGTTAATAATCCATCAATCGATCTTACACCAGTCTGCAGAGGGGTATCAATTCTTCTTCTTTTTAAAGGATTGGGCGGTTCTCTATAGATATTACTTAAGGTGAAGCAATTTAATTCCCCTTTCCCATCAATTGGGTTGCCCAATCCATCAATTACTCTTCCTAACAATTCTTTTCCCACCGGAATATTAAAACTCTTTCCCGTTGCAATAATCTCGCAGGCAGGAGAAATATTGTGAACTTCACCTAAAGCAATTGATAAAACTTTACCCTCTTTAAAGCCTACGACTTCCGATTGACATACTGCTTTTCCATTCCTATCCACAATAATACAGACTTCTCCAAGCGAAACATTTGGTCCAGTGGAAATAATTACTAATCCTACAACATCGGTAACTTTTCCATTTAATTTAATCAATTCCGAACGATCTATAATGTTCCGGTATTTTTCAATATATGTTTCTGTTAAATTCATTTGCTAATCTGATTTGAAATCAGATTCGATTCAAAATATTTTTTTAATTCATTTATCTGGGAAGTTATGCGTGCATCCACGTTTCCAATTTCAGTTTCAACTGCACAGCCTCCCTGTTCAATTCTGTCATCCTGTTCAAATTTTATTTTTGAAAATGATTCATCAAAGAATAGATTTTTGCTATAGTCATCATTTATTAATTTAAAATCTTCCGGATGAATTTTTATAATTACAGAATTTGCACCGAGTATTTTTTTAAGTGATTCCTTCAAAACATTCTCTATTGGCGATTCTTTCTTTATTTCTCTTCTAACAATTTTTTGAGCTATTTCAAAGGAGAGGCGGACGACAAGTCCTTCAAATTCTTCACCATAACCTGAAATTTTTTCATCTGTTTTTGTTAAAATTTTTTTGAATTCATTGACCTTTTTTAGAAGTTTTTCGTTGTATAATTCTTCGATATCATTTTTTGCATTTTCATAACCATTTTGGAAACCAAGTTCATACTTCTGTTCAAGCTGAATTTGAAATTGATTTTGTTTTTGTTCTTTTTCTTCTTCAAGGTCATCATATTCATTCTTAAACCTAACCGAAAGCTTTTTAGAAACTACATTATTTATCTTTATTACATTATACATATACTTCTTCTTTGCTTCCGCGTAAATTCAATGTTATTTCACCGGCTTCCTCAAGCATTTTTACTAAATCAATGATTTTAGCCTGCGCAGCTTCAACTTCTTTTAATTTAACCATTCCCATATATTGAAGCTCTTCCTTGAGCAAATCCGCTCCCCTTTCTGACATATTTGCGAATATTTTATTTTTTAATTTATCTTCCGCAACTTTTAAAGCGAGAGCAAGATCTTTTCTATCAACTTCTCTAAGTACCCTCTGAATATCTTTATCTTGAATATTGAGAATATCTTCAAATAGGAACATAAGGCGTTTAACTTCCTGAGCAACTTCAGTATCCTGCTGTTCAAGTTTTTCCAAGATTTCCTTACTCATTGTAGTATTAGTCTTGTTTAAAATATTTGCAAGACTTTTAGTTCCGCCAATTTTACTTAATGACTGAGACATACTGAAACCAGCCATTTCATCTACAACTTTTTCCACCTGTTTAAGTGTTTGCGGAGATATTTTTCCCAAAGTAGCTATACGATAAACAACATCCGCCCTAATATTCTCAGGTAATTCCTGTAAAGCTTGGGCAGTTTGATTTGGGTTAAGATGAGAAAGAATCAGAGCCATAGTTTGAGGATGTTCCTTATTTAAAAAACCGATTAGCTGAGCAGAATCAGCTTTTTTAAGTACGTCAAAACCTTTTAAAGTTGTTAAAGTTTTAACCTTTTCAATTATTTCCGTAGCTTTAGTAGGTCCAAATGATTTCTCGAGCAGTGCTTGAGCATAATCTATTCCTCCTTCCAATACATATTGACGCGCAGTCGCCATTGTATAGAATTCATCCATAACAAGATCGACCACCTGGGAAGGTATATTTTTAACCTTTGAAATTTCAGTTGAAATTAATTCTACCTCAGTAGAATCTAAAAATTTAAAAACCTCTGAAGCTGTTTCTACATTTAATGCTATCATTAAAAGAGCAGCTTTTTGAAGACCTGAAATATCTGTAGTTTTAATGGATCTATCTGCCATACTTTTTCCTACATCTCATCTTCATGGATCCATGAGTGAATAAGTTTAGCAGTATCAGTTGGATTTTTGTTAACATAATTAGATATTTTTTCCTGCTGATGTTTTTTTCTTACAGCTTCATCGGAAATATCATCTTCAATATCTCCTACAGGGAGTAAATCTCTTTTGGGTTTCTGTGCAATTTTTTTACCCTGCTGATTTTTTGAAACAGGAGCTTGTGCATTGAAACTTTCAATCCTTTTTTCTTCAAGCTGATCAATATTACCAAGATTAATTTTTTGACTTTTCAGCTTAGTCATAAGGCTTTTTAGAATAAACATTGCCCCTCCAATACTTATGACAATTAAAATAATATTAATATAACCATCAAAGTTATTCATTATTGAAGATGGTTTATCAATCTGCAAATCTTCGAACGGTTTTGTTTCAAAAGATATATTTTCAATTGAAAACTGATCATTTCTATCAGTACTTACTCCGATGGCGTTTCTAATAATATCTTCAAGTTTTTTCATTTGTTCCGGCTGACGGGGTTCATAGACAGTTTCTTCTTTATCTCCTTTTTTCACTTCTTTAGCGACGTCATTTATAACTGCGGCAACACTTAACCGTTTTATATTCCCGGTACCCTGTACAACCTTCTGTACAGTTTTATTTATTTCATAATTAGTTGTATTATTTTGACTTACTTGAGAAGTAGAATCTCCGGAATTTTTCCCGGCATTTTCTGTCTTTGTGGTTTGTTCACTAATGGCTACCTGACTATCAGGATCATATAATTCCATTGTCTTTTCCACCTGATCAAAATTTATATCGGCATTTACCTGGATTACTGCATTGCCAGGTCCTAATATATTGTCCAAAATAGTCTGTGCTTTTTGAACAAGATAATTCTCAACAGTCTGCTTTATTTCATATTGTTTCGAACTGGAATAAGCAAGAGGGCTGTCTTCAAATTCCTTTGATAATATCCTTCCTCTCGTATCGATTAAGGTTACATTATTCTGGGTTAATCCTTCAACACTGCTTGAAACAAGGTTTACAATTGCAGCAACATTTCCTTTTGTAATCATGAAATTACTTTTAAGTTTTAATACAACAGAAGCAGTAGGCAATTTTTCATCATCTTTAAAAATTGATCTTTGAGGTATAACAATCTGAACACGAGCACCTTCAACCCCATCTTCTTGCATTATTGTTCTTGCAAGTTCACCTTCAAGTGCCCGTTTATAATTCAATTTCTGCATAAACTCGGACATTCCCATAGTATTTTTATCAAATATTTCATAACCTATAATTCCCGAAGCCGGAATTCCTTTACCTGCCAGAGACATACGAGCTTCATATACTTTTTCTTTTGGAACTTCTATGACTTTTCCATTATCATCTATCTGGTAAGGAATTTTTTCATTATTCAGATAATCAATTACTTTGGCAGCATCATCTTCTGCTAAATTGGAATATAATGGAGAAAAATTTGGTTGATTTAAAAGAATAATAATATTGCCAGCAATATTATGGTTATTGCAACACTCCCGGCAATTAAGATTTTTTGTTGTAATGAAAATCTATTAAATAGATTAAGAACAGCTTCTAAAGGATTTTTGTTCATATTTCAATCTATAGGGGCATATTTGTTAATTCTTTATACATATCAATTGTTTTGTTTCTAATTTCCATTAGCAATTCAAGACTGGTTTTTGCTTTTTCAGAAGAGATCATGACATCCTGCAGCTCAACATTTTTTCCAAGAATAAAATCATTTGTGATACTATCCGAATCCAGCTGGCTTTGATTTACGCTTCCAATAAAATCAGATAGAACATTTTTGAAATTGCCATTATCAGGTTTTTCAGTTTTATTAAGAAGGTTAGCTGATAAAAGATTATTTATTTCTCCAATTTTCATATTTTATCCCTTTTTATCGAACAATTGTCCGATTTTAACACCAGACATTGTTCCACTTTTTTGATAAAAATGATAGTCTATTATTTCCGCTTTCTTTTGCGGATAGCGGTCTATAAAAAATCGTTTTTCTTCGGTTGATAAAACTTCATTCTTTTTTTCTAAAGTTTTTTTCTGCTCTGCATTTTTTACCGCAACTGCATGACTGTTTATCGAATAATTACCAATATTGTTTGTAGATATTTTCATTTAGTTATATCTCCAGTGAATCTTTTGCCATTTGTTTTGAAGAACTTAATGCTGTTAGATTTGCTTCATAACTCCTGGTAGCCGCAATCATTTCAACCATTTCATTAATTACATTTACATTAGATTGTTCTACATATCCTTTATCATTTGCATATGGACTATCAGGCATATATACTATTTCACCGGAAGAATTATCCTGCTGCTGCTCTGAAATTAAACTTGAATCATCATTTGCATATTGGTTCATTTCAATTTCAGGAGATGTTGAGATATGATCCTGGTCAGTAGTATTTAATCTTAAAGTATTTTTAGGGGGTATTCCCTGAAATTGAAACGGATCCTGTTTTTGTATTACAGTTAAAAATTTCCTTTTGTACGGTATCCCATTTGCATTTCTCACATCTGCATTAGCAATATTTTCAGCAATAATATTCATTTTTTTTCTTTGTATACTAAGACCCTTCGCTGAAATATTGAAGCCGGGAAAATTATCACCAATTTTCAAATGTTTATACTCCTCCCTTAATTATGCCTTGAAGTGTTTTAAAATAATCACCTATTTTCTGGGATGTAAATTTAAACTGGATAGTATTTTTAGCCAGTTCAGCCATTTCTTCATCAATATTAACATTATTGATTCCCGAGACCATATCTTTGCTGTTATCACTTTTTATGGTATTTTCACTTTCAAAACTAATTTGTCCATAGTGCCTTGGATCAGACGTTTTTAACATTTCGATATTATTATCTAATAAATCTTTGAAAACAACATCTTCCTTTTTGTAATTTTCGGTACCAATGTTGGCAATATTTTTACCGATTACTTTATTCTTTAAAGAACAGTAATCAATAAAGTTTTCTAATAATTTAATGTTAGTAGCAGCCATCTTTTCTCCAATTTTGTTTGTGGAAACTCAAAAGAGGTGCCATTCTAACAGGAATGTTATTTTTAGTTTATTTAATTGTTTATTTCATTAAAGTGAAATTCGGGAAGGGGACAAATGGCTAAAACTAACCAGATGCGAATTATTATTCATTATAATCTAATACAATGGACTTGGTTTTTCCGCACGAACAGATGAACTTTATTTCTTTTACAGTATCTTTTTCATCTTTTTTTACTACTATCTTAACGCCGTTATGACTTTCTTCTTCAATTGAAATCTTTGTTTTTCCGATAACTTTTGCTTGAGAAGATTTTATTACACCTTTACGATTTTTTGCGAATTCAATCTCCCTATAAAGAGATTCTTCAAATACTTCTTTCATATTAAAAAGCCCTGTTTATTATTTCTGAAATGTTGTCCAAAGGTGCAATAACATCAGCAAATCCGGCATCAATCACAGCTTTTGGCATTCCGAATACAATACTTGAACTCTCATCCTGTGCCAAACAATATCCGCCGATTCCTTTCAATTTCCTTATACCTTCCAGACCGTCTTTTCCCATACCTGTCATAATAACACCTAAAGTATTTTTACCGAAAATATCGACAACCGAATTAATCATTACATCAACCGAAGGACGATGTAATGTTGTCGAAGGTTCTTCAGAAATAGAAACAAAAAATGTACCTATATTTTTTTTAGATAAAGTCATATGGAATCCACCCGGTGCGATGTATACTACACCGTTTCTTATAACTTCATTATTTTCAGCTTCTTTAACTTCTAATTTGCTTAGACTATTTAATCTATCTGCCAAGGATTTTGTAAATTTTGGAGGCATATGCTGTACGATAAATACCGGACAATTTATTTTTACAGATATATTAGGAATTATTTTTTGTAAGGATAAAGGACCTCCTGTAGATATTCCTAATGCAATGGCTTTATAACCATTTCTCGGCAATGACTTCACAGATGGGGAATCTATCCCTTTCGAAGAAACAGGATTTAATTTTCTTAATCTCCTTAATCTTTCCCGTAAAGAACTTTGTTTTACAATCTCCTTAATTTTCCGTATAAGATCTTCTTTAATTTTGATAATATTTACATTTATATAAGATAATTCTTTAGGGATAAAATCAACTGCACCATATTCCAGGGCTTTTATTGTTGAATCAGCTCCTTCAGTCGTCAAAGAACTAATCATAATTACAGAAGTGGGACAGTCTTTCATAATTTTTTGAAGGGCGGTAAGACCATCCATCTTTGGCATTTCGATATCCATAGTAATTAAATCAGGGCGGAGATTTTTAGCCATTTCATAGCCTTCTTCACCATTTCTGGCAGTGGCAATTACTTTTATATCTTCATCACTTTCCAGCATAATGGAAATAGATTTCCTCATAAAAGCCGAATCGTCAACCACTAATATATTAATTTTTCCAGCCAAAATTAATTTTCCAACTTATGAATTAATTCAGCAATATCAAGAATCATAATGACCGTTCCATCGCCCAGAATAGTGGATCCAGCAATCCCTTCAATATTCCCCAGATAAGTCCCGAGAGATTTAATTACTATTTCTTTTTGGCCTATTAGTCGATCTACTTTAATTCCGAATCTTTTTTCAGCAATTCCTACAACAACAATATATTGCCATACTTTATCCTTGCTATAGGTTAAACCGCTTAAAAGTTCATCAATACCCAAGAGCGGGATAATACTATCCCTCATTCTAATTACCTCACGCCCATTTATTGTATTTATGTTATCAAGATGTACGCGAACGACCTCAATAATAGAATTTAAGGGAATTACCATAGATTGTTCGTTTATTTTTACAATCATTCCGGAAATGATTGCAAGAGTTAGAGGAAGTTTGATTATAATTTTTGTACCGAAACCAACCCTGGAATCAATGCTTATTAATCCTCTCAGCTTAGTTACATTTGTTTTTACTACATCCATTCCTACTCCACGGCCGGATATATTTGTAACTACTTCTGCAGTTGAAAAACCCGGCAAAAAGATAAGGTTATAAGCATCATTTGTTGTTAGTTCCTTAGCTTTTTCTTTAGAAATTAAACCTTTATTTACAGCTTTTTCTTTGATAATTTCAAGATCTATTCCTTTTCCATCGTCTTCAATAGTAATAATAATATGGTTTCCCTCATGTTCGGCAGAAAGTGTGATTGTACCCATGGTATCCTTCCCAGCCTTTTTTCTATTTTCTGGAGATTCTATACCATGATCTACCGAATTTCTAATGAGATGAACAAGGGGATCATTTATTTCTTCGATTAAAGTTTTATCGAGCTCCGTTTCTTCTCCTTTTAATTCCAACCTGACATTTTTTTGGGATTCTTTTGATAAATCTCTAACTACGCGGGGGAAACGGTTAAATACCTTACCGATTTTAACCATACGGGTTTTCATTACCACGAGTTGAAGTTCATTCATCATCAGATCAATTTGCCTGGTTGCATCGGCAAGATCCCGTGAAAGCTTTGTTCCCTCAAACTCCAGTGCGAATTCAGAATTTACCTGAGCCAGCCTATTTCTACCCAGTACTAATTCTGATGCTATATTTAATAATTCATCAAGACGGGCCACATCTACTCTTATTGTATTATCTTTTTGTTTTAACTCTTTTATCTTATCAGGTTGATTTTTTTCATTGTCATCATTTACCGGCTTGTCATTCTCTGTTTTATTCTCTTCGTTGTCCTTTTTATTGTCAGCAGTAACTTCCGGATGCGAATCATCTTTTACCTTGTCAACTTTTTTGCTTCTTTTTACTTTTCCTGTGCCGGCTTTTGTACGGGATTTAGATTTTTCTTTTTGTTCGGTTTTTGAAACTTCTTCTTTATCCTGTTCATTAGCATGATTATTGATTTCCAATAAAACAATTGTATTAGTTAAAACTTCAAGTGAATTCTCAATATCGACATCCTCATTAAAGTCACTTTCAATGCATGAAAGAAGCTCTTTAATTTTATCATAAGCTATAAGTATTGAATCCATTATATCCGAATTTAATTTGGCTTCTCCTTTTCGCAGCTTATTAAGGATATCCTCACATTTATGAGTAATTTCAGTAAGTTTGTTTAATCCGAAAAAACCGGAAGTTCCTTTAATTGTGTGAAAAGACCGAAAAACCTGGTTAAGTAAATCCATGTCTCCTGATCTTTTTTCCAGTTCCATTAAATCAAGATCCAATCTTTCCAAAATTTCTTTGGTTTCAACAAGAAAACTTTCCAGTATCTCTTTCATTTCCGGATCTTTTAAGAGGGGGTATTCGTTCATTTCATCCATATTCTTTACGAAAATAATTTATCTATTTCATCTTGTGTAGTTTGATGATTATTTACAATTAAATCAACGATATCTTGCCTTCCATCAGATTTGGTATAATTGGCATTAGGGTCAAAACAAGAACCTTCCGGAACTACAATTCCGCTCGAATCAGACTCACTTATACTAGCTCCTTCAAAATTAAGTATTAGTGAAGCTAAACGATCCTGTACGGAAACAATTAAATGATTAACGGCAGCTAATTGCTGGGAAGTTATATCCTGTACTTGAAGTGAGAGGGTTATGTTATTTGAGTTATTTTTAATTCTTGAAATTAATTCTGAAATTGTCTTATATGGATTAGTAGATTCATCTAATTTCACATATTCATCCAGAAGTTGTTTAGCATTTTCATCGTCAATTAAGCTCCTTATTTTTTGAACAATTTCAGTCTTCTGTTTTTTGGCTTTTAATATATCTCCGAGATAATTTTCTATTTCAATAATATCATTAGAAATCAGGTCAATCAAATCCAATATTTCAGTAGTTGCTAATTCAGTAGCACTCGTTACATTATTTATTTGATTAGTGGCTTTTGGAATTTTACTAGTACTTTCAGTTATTGAAGCATTAATATTTTCCAATAGAGGAACCGTTTCACCCATAAAATCGAGCAGACTTTGAATTATTGGTATTAATTTCTGACCATACTTAAAAACAGACTTCAAATCATTCAGTCTGTCAAATAGTTCGGTAATATTTGTTGGTTGATTCATGGTATCTCTCCCTTTATACAGTTGCTAAAATTTGTTCAATTTTTTCTTTCAAAATTTGAGGAGTAAAAGGCTTTACAATATAGTTACTTACCTTTGCATTGAGAGCTTCAATTATATCTTCCTTTACACCTCTGGTTGTAACCATGAGAATTGGAAGTTTTGAATATCTGCTATTACTCCTAATTGATTTTACTAAATCTAATCCGGAAACACCGGGCATATTCCAATCGGTTATTAAGAAGTTAATATTTCCATCCGCAATTAGTTTTTCTATAGCTTCTTTACCTTCTCCTGCTTCAACAAAACTATCATAGCCGATATTTTTTAAAGAGTTTACTACTATTCTGCGCATAGTAACCGAATCATCAACAACCAAGAACTTTATTGACATAATTTTACCTCATGTTAAATATTTTGAAACTTCATATAATATTCTTTTAGGATCAAAAGGTTTGATTAAATAAGAGTTTGCACCAAACAATAATCCTTTCTCAATTTCTTCACTTCCACCCATAGATGACAATATTATTATCGGAATTTCCTTCAATTCCTCATTTGCCCTAATGGCTTTAATTAGTTCAAAACCATCAACATTCGGCATATTTATATCGGTTATAACCAAATTTATATGTTCTGTTGGGAGTTTTTCAAGGGCCTCCATTCCGTCGGAAACAGGGATAATTTCATACCCTTTCATTGCAAGTGAAAATGCAACGAACTTTCTAATCGATGGCGAATCGTCTGCTAACAAAATTACTTGTTTCATTTTATTATTCTTTTTTATAACCTATTGTTTTAGGAAAACTTAAAATTTTAAAAGCCTTTGAAATATTATGCAAGGTTTCTGAATATCCTATAAATAAATATCCACCTTTATTTAAGGAATTATACAACTGGTTCACAACTCTGATTTTTGAATCAGCATCAAAATATATGAGAACATTAGCACAAAAAATTATGTCGAAATTAAACATTGATCTCATACCGGCATTATCATATAAATTCAATAATTTAAAGTTAACATTCTTTTTTACTTCAGGATTCAGTTCATAATTATTCCCTTTAACGGTAAAATATTTCTTCAGGTGATAAGCCGGCATATTTCTGACGGAATATTCTCTATATACTCCTTTTCTTGCTGTTTCTATTACCGAGTAACTTATATCTGTACCGACTATTTCGAATTCAAGATTTGGATACCTTGGTAATATTAAATCATTTATAGAAATAGCTATAGAATAAGCTTCTTCACCAGATGATGAGGCTGCACTCCAGATTCTAATTCTAGTCTTATTATTCCTCCCATTTTTTTCAACAATATCCGGAATTAAAGTTTTGACTAAAGCATCCAACTGCGGCTGATTTCTAAAAAAATACGTCTCATTTATTGTTATTGCTTCATATAAATATTTTTTTTCGTTTATGCTGTTTGCATTCTTTAATACGTAGCCTAAATAATCATCAAAAGAATTTAGTCCCAGATAATTTATTCTTTTCAACAGCCTTGATTCTAATAAATATTTCTTGTTATCCTGGAAATAAATCCCACAATTTTCATATATATAAGTTCTCCACGTCTCAAATAGCTGAGAGGTCATTATTTGAGGTTTTGCGAAGTTATTTTGTGAAATATTTTTTAAAGCTGTATTAGTGTAATTATTCATTCTATTTTCAATATCTTTTAAGCTGACAGCTTAAATGTGAACATCCCTTTTTGAGAGGCAGAAATTTGCTCTTTCTCTTACCATCTCTTCGGAATCATTCGAAAGTTTGGTCAAAGCTTCATCTGCCTTTGGATGATAAACCTCATCCAGCAATTCTATAAGCTTTAATCTGTTCCATAGATTATTATCTTCAGTAAATTCATCGATAAAAAGGATCCCCACATTTTTATCCAGAATAAAAAGCAATTCAAGAGCTAACATCCTTACTTCTTCGTCATAATTAGACAAATAGTGGGATAAGGAATCAGTTAAACTTCTCAGCTGAAGAGTTGGGATAAAGTTATACTTTTCTTCACCATCCAACTGAATTATATCTTTAAGTAAATTCAAAAGTGATTTTACATTTTGAGGTTCTTTATTAAGTAATTCGGAAATAATTTCAAATACTATATGCGGATTTTCCCAAAATTTGGGCATGATCATTTCATCAACTTCCAGCTGGTCTCCTAAAATCTCAAGGTAAGTCGAAATAATTTCTTTATCATTGAAAATTGATAATAAATTAGCTGCAATTTTTCTATATTCTACATTTGCATCAATAATAGTCTGAAGTATAATATTCTTCATCCTTTCATCAAACGGTATATCAAATCCGAACCTTTCTTTTAGATTATAGACAGATTTAATAATCGGCCATACAAGAGGTCCTTTCACTTCATTTAGCTCGGATAAAAGGAAAAAGAATGTTTCTTCATCGCCGATTGACCCAAGACTTTCTATAATTGAAAATTTAATTAAATCATCATTTTCTTCTTCATACTTGGAGACAATGAATCCCAGTGCGGCAGGTGAACCTATTTTACCTAAGGATTCAATGACTGTGGGTTTATACAACTCATTTAATCCGTAGAACGCCATTAAATGATAGAGGGATTTTTCGGATTTCAGATTTCCTAGTGCTTCTATGCATGCTAAAATTACATTATCATTTTTGTTTGCATTTAGTTGTCTTGTGATTTGCGCACTTGCTTTATTATCGCCGATTAGTCCTAAGATATCTACTATAAATTTTTTGTCATCATCATTACCGGCGTCTATTGAATCCAGCATCGGTTCAACAGCTTTGGAACCTATTTTGAGAAGTATTTCCCCGACAAAGTTTTTCATATATATACCGGGTAAAGACAAAAAGCTTACTATTTTTCTGCAGGTATTTTCAGTCGCATTTTTACTCAGTAAATAGGCAACTGAGTTCCTTACCCCTTTGTCGCTGTCCGTAATTAAATCGCATATAGAATTTAATTCGTTTTCGGATAATTGTGAATCATAAAGCGATTCAAGGAAAATTATCTTTTCTTCCGAAGTCTTCCCGTTTACTAATTCCGTTATTTTATTTATTTCAGATTCAATATTTTCCATTTATATCCTAAATAAAGAAACAAGTATCGTTATTTATTATTATTATCGTAAAAAAATATTTTTTTTTAACTTGACAGTTTCTCATAGTGAAAAGACTAAGAAATGGCTTCCATAGTTTCTATTTTTTTAATTTCATTTATCTGGATCACCTTTTGAATATCAATTAAAATAAGGAGTCTGTCTTCCAGTTTTCCAACCGATTTTATGAATTCAGATTCGACTCCGGAAACTATATCAGGCGGAACTTCGGTAAGATTTGCTGGTATTCTCAAGACTTCATTAACAGAATCGACAATGAAGCCGATTGTTTTATTATCCACTTCAACAACGATGATCCTGGTATTCTTATCATACTCTTTTTTTTCTATTTTTAATTTTAACCTTAAATCAATAACAGGTATTACTCTTCCTCTTAAATTAATTACACCCTCAACAAAATGGGGTGAATTTGGAACTTTAGTAATATGTGTCATTCTATTAATTTCCTGTACATGCAGAATATCAACGCCAAATTCTTCCTTACCAATATTGAAAGTAACTAACTGCAGTAATTCGCCAGTCTCGGTTTTTTGCTCTTTATTTATATTCATTTCTTCCTCTTAGAAAATATGGTTGCTTTTCAGGTTTTAAATTGAAATTATTATTTATTATCGAATTTTATCAAAATTTGTTGAGTTAAATTGTCATTAAAGGTCTTAACATTTATAATTATTTTTATGACTTAATCAGCTTTCCGTTTTGTTTGATTGAATAGTGTGTTTCCCTTTCTTCAGAATCACTATTGATTTTAAATTTGCTTATTAAGTTCTGCAGGTTTTTAGTCAGATTATTTAAATCTTCCGCAGATTTTGCTACCTGCTGTATGCTTGATGCATTTTCATGTGAGACATTGTTAATAGCTTCAATATTTTTACTGATCTGTTCAGCTGTAACAGACTGCTCTTCACTTGCACTTGCAACCTGGTTTACATCATCTACTACCTTATTTGATGCATTTATTATCTCTTTTAATGAATCTCCGGCTTTATTAGCCATATCCCTTCCCTTCTTCACTTCATTGCTACCTTCTTCTATCGAATTCACAGCCTCTGTTGTATCACTCTGTATTTGCTTTATCATTACTGCTATCTCTTTGGTAGCTTTGGTAGTTCTCTCTGCTAATTTCCTAACTTCATCAGCCACTACAGCAAATCCACTTCCCTGCTCTCCTGCACGTGCAGCTTCTATTGCGGCATTTAATGCGAGTAAATTCGTTTGATCTGCAATATCATCAATTACCTGAACTATCTCTCCTATTTGATTACTGCTATTTCCAAGCTGTTTTACTGTCTCGGCTGCTCTGGAGACTACTTCTTCTATTTTTTTCATACCTTCAACAGTATTCTCAACAATTTTGCCCCCCTCTCCGGCGATTTGTCCGGCTTTCTTCGAATTTTCAGAGGCCTGACTCGCATTTCTAGTTGTCTCAAGTATAGTTCTTGCCATTTGTTCTACAGCTGTCGCCACTTCTTCTGTTTGTGAAGATTGCTCTTGTGCACCCGATGCCATTTCTTCCGTACTTGAGGAAATTTGGTTAGAAGCGCTTGCAGTCGCATGTACTGATTTTGTAACAGCGTTTATTGCTTCGCACATTGAATCAGCCACTTTATTAATACTCTTCTTTATTTTTATGAAATCGCCGTGGTAATCGCCTCTCATTCTAACCGTAAAGTCTCCTTGTGCCATTTCACCTAAAACTTGCGAGCTTTCTTCAAGGGGTGTACTCATTGCATCTAAGGTTTCATTATAACCAAGAACAATTTTTTTATATTCCCCGGAGTGATTGTCTGCATCAACCCTTTTTTTAAGGTTTCCTTCTTTGGCTGCAGTAGACATCTTTTCAATATCATTAACTAATAAGATAAGACTCTCTTTTACTGTTATCATTGCTTTTCCAAGCGCATCATTCTCGGAAAGTTTTATTATCTCAACATCCATATTCCCTTTAGCAATTTGCTCTGCGGCATGACTGTGTCCATTAAGGGAATGTATTAATTTACCTACTGAATCGCACAATTCACCCAGTTCATCATCTCTTTTAATGTTCATTTCACATTTCATATTTCCGGTTGAAAGTTTTTTAATTTCTTTAACCGTAATTAGTAAATCCTTTATCACCGTCCTTTTTAGAAATATCATTACTATCAGAATAGCTATTATAATAGTCGAAAGGGCCATTAATATGGCTTCCCATTTTTGGGCTGCTATGGCTTCATAATCTGCTTTCATCGAATATCTTAAGCTTATTACTGCGAGAGGCTCATTAACTTTTACATCATGACATGTCAAACAGTTTTCTTCGGCAAGAATCGGTTTAATAAATCTGCATACTTCTTCATTATTAAAATTCTCTTCATAGAATTCTTTGGTGCGGGTGGATAAAACTTTTCTTTCTTGAGGGTCAAGCTTGTCTTCACTACCTTTTTCTATTTTGTTGGAGGGTATTATTCTTAGTTCCCTTAAATTCTTTATTTTTTCCGCTCTTTCTATAAACGGATGAATATCATTAACCCCTTCCCCCATACTAAAGATGATCGACTGATCAATAATATTTGATAATTCATCAACGGCTTCTTTATCCTTATTCTTTTTTGCACTTTCCTCCCGAGTAAGAAGAAGGATGAGCATTATGCTTAAAGAAATCAGTAGGGTAGCAGATACTATTACTCCAACTTTTCTTGAAATTGTTAGTTTCATTATATTTTTTCCTTAAATTATTAACGTATCCCTAACATAGGGTCTACCATCCTGGTCTTTAATAAAATTTTATGAGAATTTTATCTATTGATTATTTAATTATCGAACTACTTACTTTTATATTTAGCCATTATGCTGAAATATTTTACAGTATTCCTGGTATCCTGATAAAAAGATTAGTAACAGCAATGCTCAATCAAAGAAATAATTTCCTTTTACAAATATTATCGCTGAACTAATTTCAATTTCTTCCAATTTCCATTAAACGGTTACCGGCAAGAATAAACGGCAATTATTGAAAGTGAACAGCATTTTTACAGCCTAATTACTCCCAGATTGTTATGAGAAACCTAAAGGTATTTTAGCAATCTGCGGTTACCTAATACTGAACCTTTAATACAAGCCATGATTAGAACGCCTTATATATTGTGAATAATAAAAAATGAACGTTTATTCCGTATACAACAATAAGAGTTAAAATTTTTTTTGTCACTGTAGTTTTTTCTAAGACTGAGCGTTATTTGATGTTTGTTTTTTTTGTTTATTGTTTGTCGCAGTGATAAAGAGCAATGTGATATATCTATGTGATTAATATGACATACCAGGGTTATTGCATAAAAAATGCAAGCATCTGATAAATAAAATTATAATTTTTAACAATCTGTGATATGACATTTTATCTATAAAAAAGATTCTGTGAATACCAAAAAAAGAAAAAGAAATTACTTCCTTAATAACTTTTCCATCAGGAAACGTTTACCAATATTGATTACATTTCTATTATTATTAGTAATAATAATTTTCTCGTTGGCATCATTTAATAATCTTAAGAAAATATCCCTTGAGGGGGGAAAAGAAAGGTTAAATGCGCTCGTTACTGAATTCAGTTCCTTATTCCAGCAGTCGACTAATGTTTTTCTTAATACTGTTGAATCTGCTGCAAACAGTAATTCAATCAAAACATATATAAAATCAAACGGAACGAAAGATAAGACTGATGCAGCCGAAGAATTAAATATTCTTAGCTCAAAAGTCGATACTTTGTCATTAATGGTAGAACTAAGGGATGCTGACAAAAATCGGGTTCTTACATCAACATTTATTAAAAAAAATATAGAACCTGATGCTGAATTTCTAAATAAATATCTCATACCGGGCAAACCTACAATCAGCAAATTTTATATATTAGAAAAACACATTTATTGGGCTGCTACTGCTCCAGTAATGAAGGATGAAAAAACCATCGGATACATTACAAAATGGAGACTGGTTCTTGCTTCGCCCGGTGTTATTAAGCAGTTATCAAAGTTATTAGGTTCTAATGCACTTTTATATATTGGAAATAGTAACGGTAATTTATGGTATAATTTATCTGATATTATTCCAAACCCTCCAGTCAATATGAGAGGGAAACAAGGTATTGTTGAGTATTCCCGTATGAAGGGCTCACCACTTATAGCTCAGACTAAGGAAATTCCCGGTACCGAATGGATGGTCTTAATAGAACTTTCAAAAAATAAGATACTCTATCCTTCTCAAGAATTCTTAGGCAATATGCTGCTTATCGGATTAATATTAATCCTTGGAGGTATTCTATTAGCCATAATGATGAGCAGGAGTATTACCAAACCTCTTAACCTTTTAACCAGAGCTTCTTCTAATATAGCATCGGGAGATTATTCATCATTCGTTAATATAAAGCAAAATGATGAACTTGGGAAACTTGCCAGCTCTTTTAATTTTATGTTAACCAAAGTAAATGAATCACAAAAGAACTTGCAATCTTCTTTAAAAGAAAAAGAAGTGCTGTTGAAAGAAATTCATCACCGTGTTAAAAATAATCTTCAGATAATATCAAGTTTACTTAATCTGCAGACTTCTTTCCTTAAAGAAGAAGAATCTATTCAGGCAATAGAAAGCAGCCGGAATAGAATTAGATCAATGGCAATTGTTCATGAAAAACTTTATCAAACGGAGAATTTTGTACAAATTAACTTTAAGGATTATGTCCATGAGCTGGTAAAAAATTTAGCAAATTCCTATAAATCAGAGAATGATGTTATATACAAAATAGAAGTGGAAACAACTTTTGTTAATATTGATCTGGCTACTTCTCTCGGTTTAATTATAACAGAGCTTATTTCAAATTCTGTTAAGCATGCTTTCATAGTTAATAATGGTAGTAAAAATGAAATTGTACTTGGAGGTAATTTAATTAATGATAATTGCTACAAATTGATTTTTAAAGACAACGGCATAGGATTACCGAAGGATTTTGATATAAACTCTTCGGAATCTCTCGGCCTGCAGCTGGTAACGAGCCTTGTAGAACAAATTAATGGTACTATTACTGCAGAAAATATTTCCGGGACACAATATGAGATTACATTTAACTTAAATAATAAAAATATAACTTCTAAAGAACCGGTAAACTTAAAGGAAAATTGGTCAATTTAATTGAAATTTAGATTCAGTGAGAGTTCATACTTCTCCGGCATTTGCGGCGTACCGTTAAAATCCCAGTACCTTTTGTCAGTTAAATTATCTACCAGAAAAGAAATTCTAAATTGGGGAACTTCATAGAAAATATTGCTTTTCACTACAAAATATGAAGGAATCAATAATAGATTTTTATCATCATAATAAAAATCATCGGAAAAAATAAATCCCAAACCCATA
Organism: uncultured Ignavibacteriales bacterium; assembly: GCA_963742995.1. Taxonomy (GTDB): domain Bacteria; phylum Bacteroidota; class Ignavibacteria; order Ignavibacteriales; family Ignavibacteriaceae; genus CAVQBP01. The sequence continues at coordinate 28,685 of CAVUOL010000026.1, read as the reverse complement.
CCGAGCCCTTTGAAACTCCCTTTTTGAATAATATAACTTGACCACAAATTAGCTGTATGTGGAGGTGTGCCGGCAGGTCTTTTCTCTTCGATATTAATATCCCCTTTGGTAAATTTACTAAAATTATATTCATATCCTGCTATAATATTTAAACCGGCAAAAGGATTTGCTCTTAAATCCATGTCTATACCCCGACTTATTTGTTTACTGTTCTGAATTGATGCCAGAGGATTTGTTGGATCAGGGTGTACTTTGTTTCTCACATTAATATTATAAAAACTTAATGTAGAGTATAATCTGTTTTCAAACAAATTACATTTAATTCCTCCTTCCAGCTGCTCAGCATATTCGGGATCAAAACTATGTCCAAGCAAATCAGACTGCACATAGTTAAAACCCTGCATATAATTACCGAATAAAGTAAACTTATCCGGAATAATCTGATATGTAAAACCAATTTGGGGTGATAACGCACCTTTTAAATAGGGGTTATTGGAGGCGGAACCGGAAATTAAATTAAATAGTCCGTTATAATCATTATAGTCGTAGCGGAGAGAAAGCATTAAATCTAATTCCGGAATAACATTAATAAAATCCGATATATATGCAGCATACGAATTACGGCTTTCATAAGTATTTAAAGAAAAATTATAATTGGTTCTTAATTTATTTATATTGAGAACAGGTGTTGTTTTTTTTGTATAATCCAGCGTATCTGCAGCAAATATAAAATCTCCCGAAGTCGTTACATCAATCCACTGGAAATCGATTCCAAACAGGAACCGGTTCTTTAAGCCGGCAATAAAAAATTCACCTGTTAAATTCTCCTGAATGTCCGTATTATTTATTTTTAAAGAGTAATCATATAATCCTCTTGATAATAATGAATCATTAAGGAAGTTAAGAAGAATACTGGTTCCTTTCATTGAAAAATCGGCAAGAGCGAAATTTGTGCTCAATCTCCATGTACTTGTTAAGTCATAATTAATTTGACCAAAGTAATTATTTAAAGATCCCGGAGGATTACTAATTTTGTCAGAAGAGTATGATTTAAAGTAATTTCGTTTTATTTGGTCTATACTGTTTATCGTTAAATTGGATGCGCCGGAAAACAGCGATTGAGCTGAGAAATCAAGACTATTTAACTCAGCTTCTAAAGTTAAATTAAGTCTATCGTTTATTTTATAAGAAATGGACGGCGAAATAAGATAAGTTTTTTTATAACCAATATCCTGAAAAGATCCTTCGGAATGTGCCGCAGCATTAAGCCTGAAGAATAGTGTGTTTTTTTCATCGATCACTGTATTAAAATCACCTGTAAATCTTTGTAAGTTATAACTGCCGAATGCAATTCCCGACTGAAAAGAATTACCATTAAACGGTTTCTTAGTTACAATGTTTATTAATCCGCCATAGGATACCCCCCAAGTTCCATAAACGGAACCGGAAGGACCTTTAATTAATTCTATTCTATCCATGGCTTCGGGATCTCCCCCATTCCAGCTAAAACTATACAATCCGTTTCTCAAAAAAGAATTAGTTTGAAATCCTCTGATATAAGTTGAAGAAAGCCCCTGAGGATTTTCAGAGGAAAGGACACCACCCGGAATTGTTTTCAGAGCCGACGAATAATCAGTTATGTTCTCTTCTGTTAAAAGTTCTGCCGGGACAAGGCTATAAGACTGAGGATTTTCAATATTTCTTACAGGAAGTTTAGCTATATACTGGCTTTCAATATCAGCAAGCTTATTGATCTTATTACCGGTCACAGTTATTTCATGAAGTTGGGCTTCGGTTTCCTTTAAATAGATTACCGGTACTTGCGTCATCTCACCCGCTTTCACCTCAACTTCAATTTCAACACTCCGGAATCCCATATATGAAATTCCGAGTTTATAAACACCGGGATTTAAATTTTCAATCTTATATTCACCTTTGGCATTTGAAATAGTACCTTTGGAAGAATCTTTTAAAATTACATCAACTAATTCAACGGGCTGATTATCTGAAGTTTTAACAATTCCTTTTATGCTCCCCTTTTTATTTTGTGCATTACATAAAGCTGCAAACATTAAAATAATAATTACGGTTTTTTTCACTTATTATATTTTTTTTTGAGAAATGTAAGTGTAAATATATGAAGGATAATTTATGTTCTCTTAATCTGTATTACTAGGGTGTGATGAGTCACATTATGGTGGAGTTTTCTAGTAATAAATGATATTTAAATTCAAAAAGACCAAATATTATTACAAATAAATTATAATTTCAAAATTCAATTTCAAACAGTCTGATCAAGGATGAAGGAATAGTACCCTTGACCATAAAAGGAGTTTACGGTGATGTTGAATCAATAATCTCTTCAATTAAGATTGATGAATATATAGAAAGTTTAATAATTCTAATGTGAAAACTATGAATTCATTGAAAAAAGACCTGACATTTCCATCAACAGTTCCTATATTTGATTATTAAAATTATCTCCTGTACCAACAGGATTCTTAAGAGAATTATCACAGTTATTCCGGAAAATTTATAATGTCTATTGTTTTAATAAATGAAACCTTTAAGAAATATTTAATCAATCAGCCCGCTCAGGTTCGGAACAAGATAAGAAAACAATTCGAATTTTTGGAAATAGGAAGCTGGGACGGCAGCCTTAATGTAAAAAAGATTAAAGGCACTCCATTAAATAAAACAATTTTTGAAGCACGGCTTGACAGAAGCAGCAGAATATTATTCACTCTCGGTAAAGATGGAAATTATGACAGCCTAGAAGCAGATGATAAGGTCTATACCGCTGATAAAAATATTCTTATTTATGTTTGGGGAATGGTATCGCATGATGAAATTTCTTTAAAGAGCAAAAATATTATCCCTAAAAACGCTCCTTTCATGAATTTTGTACCTTATGATCAAAAAGAATTTGAAAGCCCCTTTTTCGAGACTTTTGACGCATCATTTTTTACGCAGGAAAATATTACAAAAAAGGTTTCAGATGATTCAGGTTCGCAAAAATGGCACCGGTTAGCAGCTCTGGATTGGCAGAGGATTCAATTATATACCAAAGATGATTTTGAACTTTTTCTTTATATGACACCCAGGCAAATGGAAGTACTTAAATCGGTGCCACCTGTATTACTTTCCGGAACCGCCGGAAGCGGTAAAACAACCATTGGAGTTTACTACCTTCTGAAAACTTCTTTAGCAAGATATAAAAAGCTATTCATCACTTATAATAAATTTCTGAAAAATTCTGCTGAAAGACTTTACAACGGACTACTGAATTCGGATCAATCTTATGTTGAATTTCTTCAGCCTGATTTTTTTACTTATAAAGAATTTTGCTTACAGATTACTGCAGGGGATAACAGGGATTTCAATCCGGATAAGGAAATAGATTACGAAAAATTTTTGTCACTCATTCATTCTTCCGGAGGAGCGACTATAAATGCATCAAAGTATGATCTTCCATTAATCTGGGAAGAAATCCGCTCAATAATAAAAGGAGCATTACCCCAGCTTAACGTAAAATTATTTGAATTCGCACTTCATAAAATAAAGGCTAAACAGATTGATTCCAGCTTAGTAAATACACTTCAGCGGCAGTTCAATATTTTTGAAAATCTTGAATCAGCCGGCAAAATAGAACATTTAGTTCAAAGATTTATGAAGATGAATATTCCGGCTTTGATTAAAAGCCTTAACAATATTTCTCTAATTAATTTAGGACGCTTTCAAATTGTAATTGAAAATATTATAGAATTATTTTCGAAACAAAGAGAGCTTACAAAAAAGAAATATCTATCTTTCCTTGAGTATGAAATGATGGGGAAGAAAAAAGCACCCAACTTCATTATAGACCGAAAAATAGTTTACAGAATTTTTGAATGGTACCAGGATAAACTTGAAAGCAATAAATATTGGGATGAACTTGATCTTGCCCGCGAGGCAATAAACATTATAAATGAAAAGTCACAGAAGAATGACAGTCCGTCTCACAGCAAAGCCGGGACAGATGCTCAGGAATTTGTTTATGATCTTGTTGTATGTGATGAAGTTCAGGATTTAACCGATATTCAGCACGAGCTTCTTTTTTACATTACAAAAAATCCGCTTGATCTTATTCTTACCGGCGATACAAAACAGATAATAAATCCAAGCGGTTTCAGATGGGAAGAATTAAGGCAGCATTTTTATACAAGAAATATTAAGGTGCCCGAAGTTCGATTTCTTAATCTCAATTTCAGAAGTTCAGGAAGCATAGTCGAACTTTCCAATTGTCTGCTGGATATCAAAACCAATTTGCTGGGTCTTAGCAGCGATGAGCTAAATGAAGATTGGAAATTTAAAAGCAGACCGCCTGTAGTTGTTACTGGAATTAAAGAGACCGATATGATTGAAAATCTGATGACCACCGGCGCTAAAAAAACTATTCTGGTAAGAACCGAAACCGAAAAGAACAAGCTTAAAAAACATCTTGGTACAGAATTGATTTTTACAATATATGAAGCGAAAGGTTTGGAGTTCGATACGGTGCTTTTGTGGAAATTCTGTGCCGATGATCTTTCAAAGGATCTATGGAAAAATATTTTGACGGAGGAACAGATTTCTTATCATCAGGCAAAAATTAAACATGAAATAAATTTATTATACGTGGCAATTACAAGAGCACAAAAGGATCTTTTGATTTATGACGGAACAAAAGAATCGGTAATCTGGAAAGATCCCCAATTATCGGAAAAGATTTTTTTATCGGATGATGTTGATTATATCAATAATATCTGGAATGTAATTTCAACACCCGATGAATGGCTTGAACAAGGAGATTATTTTTTTGAAAGAGATTATTACAAAGCAGCAGTTGAATGCTATAAAAATGCTGATGCAAAAGAGCAGCTTATAAAAGCTCAGGCGTTCTACCATGAAAAACAGGGGAATTATCTTGAAGCAGCTAAATATTTTGAACAGCTAGGCAATATTAGCCATGCTGTAATAAACTATGAAAAATCTTCTGCATTTTCAGATGCATTAAGGTTATGGACTCAATTGAAAGATGAATCAAAGATTTACGAATACACTTTAAAAGTTTATGAGCAGGAAGGAAAATTTGCAGAGTTAGCCCTAATTTATTTACAGCAAAAGCAATATCAAAAAGCTTCGGATTATCTTTTGAAAGACAAAGACTTCGAAAATGCAGCTGACATCTTTGCATTCAAACTTAAAAATAAAGAGAAGGCTGCTTATTATTATGAAGCAGCCGGTAAACAGGATAAAGCAGCTTCTTATTATTTGAAATTAAAAAAATACGAGAAAGCCGTAAAGTTATTTGAAGATATCAATGACTATGATAATGCGATTCTCTGCTGGAAGAAATTGAAAAATGAACAAAAGCTTATTCAGCTTTATTACAGAACCAATAACACCGTTGAACTAATAAAAATTTATGAAAAGAAAAAGGACACATCTTCGGCAATAAAAATATTGAAGAGAAACTATTCTCCGGATGAATTAAAATTTCAAGCGGATAATTTATTCGGATCAAAAAAATATTACAGAGCTTATCTTAGATATTCTGCTATTGAGGATAATGAAGGAATTGCAGAAACCAGTTTTTTGCTCCACAATTATAAAGATGCGACTAAATATTTTGAATTGATCGGAGATTTTTATTCAGCCGGAGAAGCTTATAATAAGTTGAGAGATTACAGCAAAGCATTTTTATGCTATACCAAATCGGAAGAAGATAAAAATAATAATTATCATAAAACCCAATTGATGTCCAGACGTATTCCCTACGAGGAAATATCCGATTACGGAAAGCATTTTTATGAAGAGGAACGGTTTAGTTTAGCGCTGCAATGTGCCAATATTGTATTCGATTATGTTAACGCAGGAATTTGCTACTTTAGATTAAATCAAATTGATGATACTTTAAGAGCCTGGGGCTTGTGTTTTATTTACAATAGACTCGAACTGATTGCTGAATTTTGTTTGTTGGAATCAAGGATTGATTTATTTTCAAAATTAATTCTTGAAGCTCCTCTCTGGAAATATAAGAGTGATTACAACGGTATGGAATTGTATGATGAATCCTCGGTAGTTAAAGCAATTGATAGATACTTTTCACAAAAGTATAGATTAACAAGAGAAGATTCTTCACAATCCCTAAATGATCAGGCAAAGGAAGAAATGGCGAAATGGGCGGAACGTTTAATCCTTCTTGATCATAAATACCAATTTGTTGAAAAAGGTATCGATTATTTTGAAAAAAGCAAAAAGTATAACGAATATTTTAAATGCTTTATAGAACTTAAATCAGATGCAGAGTTGTATAATTTTTATTTTAAAGCTATTGAATTTTTTAAGAATAATCCTCAAAGGCTGGAAGAAGTAAATGAAAATTCTGCGATTGGCTTGTACTTCGCGGCAAAGGATAAATTTCAAATGATGATTGAAAAGCTTGAAATTAATGAAAATAATTTTCTTCTCTTTTTAACTTCAAGTTCTAAGGAAAAAGCTAATGAGTATCTACTTAAATATTATGATGAAGAAACTGTAATTCTTTTCTTAAAAGTAAATAAAGAATATCTTAAACTTGCACAGTTCTATGAATTAAAATCCGAATTGAAAAAGGCGGTTTATTATTATCTTCAGGCAAAAGAATATGATAAAGCTGCTTCACTATTTATTGAATCAGAAAATTATCTTAAAGCGGGAGATATATATTTTAAAATTCAGAATTATTCCGAAGCACTTAAGATGTATGAAAAGCACGGTAAGAATCAATTAAAAATAGCGGACACTTTAATTAAGCTGGAAAAATATGAACGTGCTGCAATTATATATAAACAGCTCGGCAGAACAAATTTATTCAGAAAGGCATTGAAGTTTAAGAAAAGCAATTTATCTGTTACTCAAACTAAGGAATCAATTCCCCAGCCAACTTTATTTGATGATCATGATAATTAACTCATCAGATTATACTTCACTTGTAATTAAAAAAATTATAGTTATCTTTCTATGAAACAAATATAAAATTCCCTTTTGAAGAAATATTTTACCCTTTTTATCCTGAGTTTATTTCTATTTAATATTTTTGGTTACTATCTAACTTATCTCTTATTACGTACAGAGATTCAAACGAAAATGAGAGAAAAAGCCGCTAGCAATCTCGATACAGTTATGCTTGTTAAGTTCTCTTTTTCCTTAAAGGAAAAGGATGAAAGAATTGAATGGGAAGAAGAATTGAAGGAATTCAGGTATAAAGACGAGATGTATGATGTAGTGAAAGCTGTTGTTTACGGTGACAGCGTAACATATTTCTGTCTTCACGACAAAGATGAAGGGACTCTTATATCTAATTTTGACAGCCTCGTTAAAAATAATCTTAATGATAATGAAAAAACGAAAAACAATACTATTAAAGAATTAAGCAAATATAATTTTACTAGTGCCGCTGATTTTTACCCGGTGTTTAATAAATTAAAATTAGGTTTTTGTAATTACTTCTTTTATGAAAGCTTATCTATAGAAATCCAATCTCCTCCCCCCGAAACTGTCTGTTAAATGAAATTACGCAATAACCAGTTTTTGAAAGATAACATCTTTATTTTTTCAAAATAAAGTTTTATGCGGGCATACATTTTAATGAAAAATTGAAAATGATTTTTTCTTAATTCATCTTTTATCAGCAGCCTCACGATAATTTAGCCGGGAATAGATAATTTTTTTATGATTGCGCCCGGTTAATAGATCGATCAGAACTGGAGTTTTATATTAAAAAATTTTCAAATTGATTTTTATAGAAAGGAAATTTTCAAATGAAAAAATATTTGTTATTAATTTTCATTTTTACATTCTTCGCTATTCCTATTCTGAAAGCGCAGGTTTCCGTTACCGGGATTGTTGTAGATAGGCAGTCTCTCGAACCTGTTGCGGGAGTTACATTAACTATTAACGGGACTTCAACAATAGTTTCAACTAACGACTATGGCAGATTCAAATTTTCAGCGAATTCAAATTCATTCACATTGATCTTAAGAAGAATTGGTTATATCAGCAAAGATGTTTCGGTCAAAGATGCATCCCTGCCTCTATATATACTTCTTTCTCCATCACCTATTGAGCTTACAGGAGTTCAGGTTGTGGGAAATAATCAAATACTTAGATCTCAATCTTTAGGGGTATTAACGCAGCGTGACCTTGAAAGATCAAGCGGCTTGTCTTTAGAGAATTCAATTAATATGGTTCCGGGAATCTTAATGCAGTCAAGGACTCCATGGGGAGGAGCCCGCATTACTATACGTGGTTATTATCCCAGTACAAGCGGCAACAGCCCGAACAGTAATGGTCTCGGCTACCAGGTCTTTCTTAATAGTATGCCTATTACGGATGCGACCGGTGCCACAGTTCTTGATGATATTGATTTCGAATCACTTGGAAATGTAGAAATAATAAAAGGACCATCCTCAAATTTATATGGAAGTTTTATCGGCGGCACAGTACTTTTAACAACTAAAAGACCAGCTCCTAGTGAAACAAGTATTCAGCAGAAGACAATCGGGGGAAGCAACGGTTTATTCCGGAGTAGTACTACAATCCAGGGTTCCGGAGAGAATTCGGATATGGTGGTAAATTACGGACATCAGATGTATGATTCATTCCGTCCGCATAGTGCTTCAAAGAAAGATTATTTAAGGTTAACCGGAGATTTCCAGGCGGGAAGCAGTCAGTCTATTTCAACTTACTTTGCTTATAACCGTTCTTTTGAAGAGCTCGCAGGTGAAATTGATAGTGCTGAGTTTTATGACAGGGAGCCCGTTAGTAATGCCGCTTACCTTGCAAATGACTCACATATTAAAGTGCAGAGTTTCCGTTTAGGCATCACAGATTTTTATCGTTTTAATGAAAATATAAATAATCAAACTTCGGTATTTGGTTCCGGGAGGATATCTAATCAGCCTTTTGCTCATGGGTTCACCGATGTGACTCAATATAATTTCGGAGCCCGTACCGCATTCAATTTTGTATCACAGATGGATAATATCGGAATAAATGGTACACTAGGGGGAATGTTCCAGAGATCTAATTTAACAAGCAATGGTGTTTTTATTGTCCCGCTTCCAAATCCTCCGCGCCCGCAGAGACCAAGTGCACAGGAAAATTATGCTATTAATTATTATTTATTTACCGAATGGAATTTTGCTTTGCCTATGGATTTTACCGTTACTGCAGGAGCAAGTCTTAATAAAAATGAATTCGGTATAATGAATATGCTGAAGAATAACCATTTGAATGATACTACTTCATTAATTGTTAATTCTTTCGATCCGGTTATAACACCGCGTATCGCCGTATCAAAAGTTTTTAGTGAGGAAGCTTCGATTTATATAAGTGTGAGTGCAGGCTATACACCTCCTTTGCTAAGTGATGCAGTTGCCAGCAATAGTTCAATTAATACGGAACTTAAACCAGAACACGCAATACAATATGAAGTTGGGAGCAAAGGAAACCTTTTTGAAGGAAAGCTGACCTACCAGTTTGCATTGTTCGACCTTGAAAATTCGGATAAGCTGGTCAGACAAACGTCTAATTCCGTTACCTTTACTACTAATGCCGGTAAGCAGCAGAATAGAGGGGTGGAACTCTCTTTAAGTTATATGCTGCTGAATGATCCGGTACAGACGATTTCAGTACTTCGTCCATGGGCATCTTATACCTATTCTAATTTCAAATATTCAGATTTTAAGAGCGATAATAATAATTCCGCATCTACTGTTGATTTCTCCGGAAATAAAGTTGCCCGGGTGCCGGATAATATGATTAGTGCCGGAATTGACGCTGCAACAAATTTTGGATTATACTTTTACGGAACATATCAATACGTTGGTAAAGTGCCTGTTACATTTGATAACAGTACCTTTGTGAAATCTTACAGCCTTCTTAATGCAAAGATAGGATACCAGAGATTACTTGGAGAGCATTTTACTTTTGATATTTCAGCCGGAGGAAATAACATTACCAACAGTACTTATTATGCATTTCTATTCACAGGACCCAATATTAGAGGCCTGGCTTTGGAAAAAGACGGCGGCAGCGGAGACGGATATATAATTCCCGCCCCGTATAAGGCAGCTTTTTTCGGTAACCTGACTTTATCTTATACATTCTGATTTTTAATTAAAATAAGGAGTTTTAAAAAAATCAGCAGTTAAGTGATGACATCTTTGACTATTAATTGAAGCTTAATATGAAACTTAAATTTTAATAAAAAATCGAAGTTGATATTACTTTATAAAGATGTCATTTCTAAATCTGCATTACCAACTAAGTTCATTTTATCTGAACATATGATAATACTTATCATAGTAAAAGTAAAAATGCTCACAAAAAATTATATCTAGAATAAATACTTTTAAAATATTAGCCCGTCTTATTCATACTCTTGCTCCTACAAGACAATAATAATATTCCAAATAAAGAAATGGTATTCCTGTATTTCTAATTAATAAAAAAATATCGTAGTTTTGTATTACACTCAGATCAAATTGAAGTAATACTACTCTTACACAGTCAGACAATAGAGGATTCCAAAGAATTCATATGAAATATATAATTATACTATCTCTTCTTTTTATTGCAGCATCATTTCGGAACGATTCCAATACGGAATTGAAACCTAAATTCAGTCACCCTCAAGTCATTCGTTATGATCATAATACTTTTTATATAAATGGGAAAGAAACATTTATCTACAGCGGTAGTTTTCACTACTTTCGCAGCGATCCCGGTCAATGGATAGATATTCTGCAGAAAATAAAAGCTGCAGGTTTCAATACAATTGAAACATATGTCCCCTGGAATTTTCACGAACCGGCTAAAGGCAGGCTTGATTTGACTATGCTTGATAATTTTCTCAAAGATTGCAGGCAGATGGGCTTGTATGTTATAATTCGTCCGGGTCCCTATATTTGTGCAGAATGGGATGAAGGAGGTTTCCCACGGTGGCTGGCAGGAAAAGAGATTGGATTCAGAACAGCATCATCTGAGGATATTTATTGGTCTAAATATTGGTTCAATGAAGTTCTGCCGGTAGTCCGGAAACACTTAATTACAAATGGCGGGAATGTAATTCTCTTACAAATTGAAAATGAATATGATCACTTTGGAGTACCCGACTCAGCAAAAATAAAATATCTTAAATCCCTTTATCAGGTTACTATACAAAACGGCATCGATATACCTGTTATAACATGCTGGACACAACAGGCACGGAATAATGCTGATTCGGTGTTCTCTCAAATTATGGATGCGGTAAATGGTTATCCCGGCTGGAATTTAGAAGGAGTACTTCCAAGAACAAAGTTGCTTGATAGAACAGGAACCGGATTCACCCCCGATATTTACCGAATTACAAGGCGGATGGTTTACAGCCATAGGCGATCCTACTGTTCGACAATTAAATAAATATAGCGCCGGTCAAATTAATGCTTTAACTAAATATGTAATTGCGCAAGGCATCAAAGGGCTGAATTACTATATGCTATATGGAGGAACTAATTTCGATTATTGGGCCGGGAAAGAAAAAACAACCAGCTATGATTATACTGCACCAATTACCGAATGCGGAGGTTTATGGGAAAAATATTATGCAGTAAAATTAATCGGCGATTTCTTAAAATATTCAAATCCATATTTGGCAAGAAGTCATGAAGTCGCTGACGGTGCAATATCGAAAAATGATGAACTTGAAACAATACTTCTCTCGGACGGAAATGCGGGATTTCTATTTGTACGAAACAAATCTGGTAAACTACAGAATGCTAATATCGAAGTTAAAATGCCTGATAGAAATCCTGACAATATTTCTGTTTCTATAGATTCGCTTGACGCCTACTTTTTACCAATTTATCTGCCAATTACCGAAAGCCGTATTCTTAATTACAGCAATGTTCAATTATCTGCCGTGACGGAATATAATAATAAACCACTTTTAATTGCTTATGGTTCACCCGGTGAAAAAGCAATAATGGATCTGGATTCAAAAGTCTTTTCTGAGACGATACTTTCTCAAGACAGATTATACATGTGGAACAATACTTATATATTGTTAACTTCCAGGAATCGAGCTGAACGTTCAGCCCTCCTTTATACAAAAAAGGGTCCGGCAGTTTTATTGTCTGATTCGTATTTAACAATACCGGATGCTCAAAACGGTGATAATATTGAATTACAAACTAAGCCCGGTCAGAATAACTTTTCCTTGGTTACAACTGGAGATGTACATCAAATTCTTTTGGATGGCAAATCTATTAATTATACTAAAATACCAAAGGACAATATAATTAATTTTACTTTAGAAACTCCGGACTTTTCCGCACCCGAAGTAGAATACGGAGAAATACGTGTCAAAGAGGATGATAAAGCTGAAAAAAACTCTGATTTTAAATCTGTATCATACGATAGAGGCATTTATCCATCTCTTGATAGTTTAGGTGATTACCAAAACGGCTATTTCATTTATAAAGGTAAGTTTGAGATAGATGGCATGAATATATTGAAAACAAGTTACTATTCCAATGATTGGCATTCAATTTACATTGATGGAAATCTTGTGAAGGATTTAACGGGAAATGCTTTTAACGATTTTTCGGAAATAAATCTATTAAAAGGTATACATGATATTAAGATAACTTTTGAAAATAAGGGAAGACCGAATACCGGATTTATGGAAGAAAAAAAAGGAATTAAATCAATTAATATATTATCTCCTAAGCAAATAAGAACATTAAAGGAATGGAAATTTAGAGTTCAAGTGGATGATGAACCGGGCGAAAATCCCGCTGAAGCAGCCGTAAAATTCAATGATTCAGAATGGATGAATTTTGAAGTTAGTAACGATTTAAAAGAAACTCTAAATGATAGGCAGAAAGGTTCCTGGTACAGAAAGGTAATCAACCTGACTTCTAAGGAAGCGGATGATAATCCGGAATTAACTTTTGAAGGGATTAGCCGAAGTGCCGTTATTTTTGTGAATGGGAAACAGGTATATGAATTAAGACATCATGGATGGGACGGTCCTTTTAATGTTTCATTAAAAGATGTTGTAAAATCAGGAAGGAATTTAATTGCTTTATACATCGAAAACGAAAAAGGCAGAGGCGGTATCGTAGGTCCGATTGAGTTTGAGTATGGTAAAGAAACACCTTTAAAGATTGTTCAATTTAATTATCATGCATCACTCAATGGTGAAATATCCGGCTGGCAAAATCCTAACTTTAATGATTCAGATTGGAGAGTGGTAAAAAAATCAGATACTTCCGATTCAAATTTAGGTATTAGATGGTATCGTACCTCGTTTAAAGTACAGCAAATTAAAAATTGGATAGCACCATTATATATTCATGTGGAATCGACTGGAAATTTACAAATTTGGCTGAATGGAAGTTTACTTGGACTCTACTTTGATGTAGGACCTCAGAATGATTTTTATATCCCTGAAGGATGGCTTAGGGAAAAAAATACACTGGTCTTCGTGATGCGTCCCGGCACTGCAGAGAATACAGTTCCTGAATTGAAAGATTTTTCAATTCGCTATTATAAAAATTATGCTGTTCAAAAGCATGAACTTAAAATCGAATAATAAAATTTCGAACTGCTGCAATATGAATATTATAATTAAACCAAAATTTTACTGTCTTTGACTTATTGCATTTTTTAATTTGATCACCTCTATGCCTGCATCTATCACAGCACCGAGACCGTGCTTTTCATTCAATCTCGCCGGGCGATCATAATAGAATACCAGGTTGTCTTCAATACCGGTGCCTACACAAATATCCTTTACCTGCCCATCCAGCCTTATTTTATTTTCTTTTAATCCTTCCCATCCCCTAATAGCAATGGATCCATATCGCTGATCAATCCATTTTTGGTTTACAGCCCGGGCGATAGAATATATAAACATTGCTGAGCAGGAAGATTCAAGATAAGAATCATTCTTATCAAGCAACTGGTGCCATAGACCATCCGCACTTTGATATTTTGCTATCCCCAGGATCTGTCTCTCCAGATCTTTTATAATATCTTCTCTTCCCGGATAGTCTTCGGGTAAAAAGTTTAACAGGTTCACCTTTGCCATAATCACCCAGCCGTTGCATCGGCCCCAATGTGCTACTCCGTTACGTTTGAGATCAGTATAATAGCAATGCCAGTATAATTCTTTGTTTTGATCCCATAGATATTTTGTAAAATTTTTAATTTGAAGTATTGCATCGTCCCAGTATTTTTTGTCGCCGGAAAGTTTTCCCATCCTTGCGAGGAAAGGAACGCTCATATATAAATCATCAGCCCATATGGTCATCTCGTGCGGGAATTTTCGGGCTAATGTTCCGTCTGCAAGTCTGTCCTGTTCCTCTGTGATATGTTTTGCCGTTTTTTCAATATATTCCTTATAATCATCACGTTTAACTGTCTGGTAAACATCGATCATGCTCGCACCCATTGCACCGCAATCATCCAGCTCCCGCATTGTCCAGAGCTGTCCGAAAGGATAGAGATAATGAGGACCATCAATATCCTTATTGTACCGTTTCTCAAAATATTTGTAATTATCCATTCCAAAAGCAATTTGAGCAGCAGCGTAATCAGCATATTTCTTATCCTCCAAAAAATTCGATAAATCAATCAATGCCATGTTTAACACACCGTCCGTATAATGCCATTCTCCGAACGGACTGGTAAATGTTACTTTTGCACCTTCAGGGATCTCTTTTGTAGATTTATAGATTTTCCCGGTATTAACATCTTTAAAACTCAGTTCTCCATGTTCCAGAATGTAATCTGCAACTCTTCTTACAACCAATTCGTCAACGTTGCTGTTTTGTGCAAATGTTAATGCAGCAAAGAAAAAGACTGATATAAAAATTACAATTTGTTTCACTGCTATTTCCTCCTTTTATATTTTAATATAGTGTAAAGTTTTTCATACTTTTGTTTCAAACATTTTTCGGGAAAAGGATGATACATATATTTATAGATTTTCCGTCTTCCAAATGCATTTTATTCAGCTCTTCAATCTAATACATTATCTATTTCACAGCCACATCCCAAACTTTGGAACGACGCGATTTTCCGGCTGGACCTTCTATCCAAAGTACTACTACATATTTTCCAGCCTCCGTGTATTGATGGATTGGATTTTGTTCTTCTGAAGTAGTTTCATCGCCAAAATCCCATTTCCAGGAATTAATTTTCCCTTCCGACTGATCGATGAAAGCAACCAGGCGGCGGTCCATATCGATTACCTTAAACGACCAGTTGGCTTCGATTGCTTTCTTGAACTGCTCTTCCAATGGCATCAATTTAAATGGCAAAAGGTAGGAAGCATTTCCATACATGGTATGCTCTTTGGACAAATTCCAAAAGCCATTGTTGTTTTTTTTATTGACGTCATCGTAATCAATAATTGCCCAGCACAATCCAACATTTTTGTTTTCAATCAGAATAGACTTCACTGAACGTGACGGATCATTACCGGCATAATCAAAAGGTGTAATCCAAAATTCAAGAGTTAATTTTCCGGATTCTCCTGGTTTGAAATTGTATATACATGCCGAATTTGCATAGGGTAATTCCTTAATCCAGGGTTGGCTGCCCCAAACCAATGTCCAATCCTTTCCTTCTGCAGGTGTGAATACATGATAATTCTGAGCCTGCACACCATGAAATGAAAAGTATGCATCCAAGATGTCCAAATCCTTATTGGGATGAAATCGATCAATAAATGGCCCTCCCGATTGATCACCGTCCACCACCAGTTCGAAAGTATCGTTATGAAGATCGGGCAATGAAAAATCCCAGTAGTCATCATAGGCTTCATATAGAAAATATAAGCGGTTCATCCCTTTCACCCAACCTACTTTTACCTTTACATCCAGATTTTTTGGATCAGCCTTCTCGTGTTTGCCGCTGTCATCCCACAACTGATCCATACCTACGGTATAACTGTCAGGAACAATATTCCAATCATCATCATATCCGTCAATCCGCGGTATTTGATTGGGAGGGAACTGAAAAATTTTGTAACTGCGCTTTTCCTGTGCCCAGGAATTTCTGAATCAGAAACAGTAAAACAATAATAATATAAACAGCTTGCTTAAATTTCATTTTATTTTTCCATTTTCGGTTGCAATGATCTATTATTGATTTCCAAATTATACATCTGAATCATACTAGTTTTCGGATACGACAACTGCTTTATCACTGTCGGGATGCGCAGCCTCGCCTTTGAAACCTTCAATTTTCAGATTCAGTAACATCATGCGCTTGAATTGCATTAGTAAAATAATCGGGAACATTAGTCACCCCAGCTGTATACTGACAATCTTTCAACACAACCTGATCACTGAAACAAATATAAATTCCGGGATTGTCATGATGGTTCAATCTCTTCATATACTTTTGTTGGGCGATTGTCGAAAAGATTGCCGGGATAGTTTGTCCATCGATTAAGGGTAACATTTACATTTTCAAAACGGACATTGCTTATCCGGCTTTCTTTGGTACCGTTGATCCGCACGCTGTTTTCAGATGTTCCGGTAACATTTTCAACCAGAATATTATGAATGGTTCCGATTTTAGTCTCCGTTGTTCTGGGAATAGCAGTAAATGAAATGGCTTCTCCACGTCCCCACCATGGCGCAGAATGGTAACGCGATTTAAATGTTATATCCCGAAAAACAACATTATATACATTCCCTTCATCCCGAAGCTGGATTGTCAAACCGCGACAACTTGTTTTGATTTTACAGCGTTCGAACACTACATTGTAAATATCCTTAGTGGTTTCGGTTCCAATCTTCACTCCTGAATCCTGTGTTTCCAATATACAGTCGTGTACATTGATGTTTGCCGAAGGGCCATAATCTTCTGTCTGCCGGGTTGCTTTCACCACTATAGCATCATCGCCGCAGCTGATCTCGCAATTTCGTATTTCCACATTCCGGCAATGATCCGGGTCAATGCCATCGCAATTAGGTACATCCAAGATTATTGTGAATTTTGATTCCGTCTACTAAAACATTCTCGCATCCCAACATATGCAGACTCCACAGAGGCGCTTTGTTGATAGTAATATTTAATACTTTCAAATCAGTGCATTTGGTCAGAATGAATAGCTTGGGGCGCCATTCTTTAGGTATCCACCACTCGTTAGGTTTGTCGTAATGGGACATAAACTCCAGTCGCCCTGCCATTGATACTCCCGGTTCCGGAAATGGTCAATTCATTAGCTCTGTTGGCAATAACAGCAGCTTCTCCGGAGTAATCTTCCTGATTGGTGCTGACCAATAATTCAGCATCTCCCTGCAAATGAAAATCAATGCCGCTTTTAAGCTCCAGTGTTCCAATTAAAAATTTATGTCCGGCAGGTACTAAAACCTGTGCCCCATTGCCTGCTTTGGAGGCTTCATCTATAGCTTTTTGGATTGCATCGGTATCTAGTGTTTTACCATCACCAATGGCTCCATATTGCAGCACGTTGAAAACAGGAACAGTGGATTGTTTGTCCTGTCCGAGCGGATATATTGGTAGAAACAGAAAAAAGATAGGGATCAGTTTATTATATTGTTTCATACCTATCAAGTTCTTTTCTGAAAAGCTAAAATTCTTATTCCCTTCATTTCAGTCTATACACTTTAAAATCATCCATCTCTTGATGCGATTTTACTGTTCGAAATCCAAAATAACCTTCAGCCAGCGGTTCATCATCTGTAAAAGAAAAGTATTGGTCACCATCCACAAAAACCCTGGTCGTCCCATTATAGACGATGAGTTGTATTAAATAGTCTTTGTTGGGTTGAAGCAAGTGCTGATTATCCTGACAATCAAATAAAAGTGTCCGCTCTCCATCCCCTTCATATTTTCTAAAGCGGGTAGTAGTATTGCTATTGCCTCCTATACCTGCGTAATAAAGCTGCAGTGAATCATATTCCGAAAAGGTTCCGCTGCGTGTAAATATATTCTCCTGCCGGGGGTCTCCAGCCATCCAGAATTGGTTAAGGTCAGATAACCGGTCATTATGCCCATCGTTCATGATTACTTTTCTATGATACTCAATCAAAATATTTCCGGATAGCTTTTGATTGAACCAAACAGTTGCACCATGATCGACATCAATTACCAATTTTCCTTTTTCAGTTTCAACCTTTGAATAGGGTGATTCCGGTGTTTCCACTACCCAATTTTTTAATCCCTGATCAAAATTATCCTGAAAAAGCAGCTCCCTTTTTTGATATCGATCGATTGAACTATCTTCATTATTGTTTTGAGAATGCATTGCGTTCTGAAACTGCGGGTTATCTTCGGGAAGCTGATCTCCAACCAGCTGCAGTAATTCTATAGCATTCAGGCACCACTGTGCAGTATTATTAGTGGAAACTCCTTTCACTTCATTCACCGGCTGCAGGCTTTGAATTCCTTCAAATTTTTGCATATTGAAATTTGTATGATAAAATCTGGCTTTGGCATTAAGAAACTCATCCCAGGCTCTTTCTGCATAAGCCTTATTACCAGTAACTTTTGCGTAATAAGCCGGAAGTCGGGCATACCATGAACCGGGGTCGCCCAATTTCACGGCTTTACCAAATTCTTTTTTAATTACTTCTTTAGGAGCTGCGTATAATTTACAGAACTGCAGCCAGAGTTCGTCCCATTTTTTATCTGTTAAGAAGATGACTCAATTCAAAAGCTACCTCCGGTCCTCCCATCAAAACAGATAAGTGTATAAAGCCAATATCATTCTCATCTAATTGATACAATTTATAAGTTTGCGGGTCGTATCCGAAAGCACCGTCTTTACCGGAGAAAAAACCATAGGGCATTTTATATAAACTGTTCACACCTGCCATAATCCGATCCCGGTAATTTGTATCGCCGGTACGTTCCCATTCAGTCATCCAGTTGCCAACCAGTGCAAACCAATCAGGACCAACACGAATATGCGTAGGATATTTATCTTTTTTTAAGATCAAACGGAGCGGGTCAAACTTACCTATTGCTTCATTGGAAGCATCCGCTGAAGCACGCATCAAATCTCCTGTTCGTTCATCAGTAGTCAAATAATAATAAAACCTGCCAAGTGCAGCTTGTGAAATACGCACTTCTTTTGCGCCACCGCCCCAATGTATAACATTATGACGAGAACCCAGCCCTTTAAAAGGTCCCAGATGATAGACATCTACTTCACCAGTGTGACGTGTCATTGCCTCAGCCATACGGAAAATATCCTCACGACCGGATCGCAAATAACTATACCATAACCACATATTAGGCATCAATTCGGTATTATCCCAGGCAAAGCCTCCCATATCATATTTCCACGTATGCCTTTGAGGATCGTAACTATGTCTTATATCTCCATAATTCCAGAAACCATACCAATGCCTCTGTTCCACTTCCAAATGATAGTATTCAAAAGCTTTATCAAGCTGATCCTCTATCCAGCTTTTTCCTTTTGTGCTTTGATCAGGCAGGCTCCAAGCACCAAAAACCGGAATACTATGAATATATTCCGGAGAAGCAGTGAGCAAAGCAGGCTGATTTCCTTGTTCAACTATTTTATTTAAAGTTTCGTATGACGGTACTTTAGTAGAAGGGTATAACATAATTTCTGTAGTTCTTCCCACTCCGGTTGCTAAACTAAATCCCGGTTGAACATCTTCATAACTAGCGAGGAGATTATGCCCCCATGCAAGTGTGTCGTAATGGCGCATGTCCATTTCCTCAGCCTCCGGCGGCCATAGCCAGGCTTTAAGCTGGGCAGTATCGGTTTTTACGTTGCGGATTTCCAATGCCGAAGGAAATGATTGCCAGAAATTTCGCAGGCATATAGCTAACCCACCAGATACATCACCAACAAAAGCCATTCCCTCTGAACGTTTGCCATAACCTGCATCAATCCATGTACTTTCATCATTCGTCCTTTTTTGTACTCTAAATCCATCGGCATTCAATTGTTCCAGCTTGTAATCGTTCCAGCTTGCCCAATTGTCAATCAGGAATTGTTGTTTTTGAGAGAAAGTTTCGCGTTCAGCAATGCGCTCACCGGTAAGCTGCTTGGAATAAAGATCTTCTTTATAATCAAGTGGGACCCGCCCATTGAGAGGTTCGCATGGTTCATCCCACAACCTTCCGTTATCTCCTGAAAATCGAATATGACGGTTGTACAATTGCTCATTCAGAGGGACATCAAAAACCAATCCTAAACCACGGATAAAATCCTTTTGCTGATCGCCGTCATAAATAATGGTATGCGCCATACGAATCGATTGCTGTCCTGCATAAAAATAAAGCCGGATAATAAACGGCAGCCAGCTTCTACTCTCCGATTCCGATTCATGTTTCCCTTCAATTTTGACAACTCCCCTAACCGGTCCATTTTGCTCAATTATCACTTTTTCAATATTGCTAATGAACTTTTCTCTTGATGGTTGCGCACCATATTCTGAGCTTGGACCTTCCTGCAGAATACAAACTAATCTTCCTCCTGTAGAAATCTCCTTTCCGTCCACTCTTATATAACGAATGAGCTGTTTGCCGTGCTTTGGAATGTCACATTGCAATATACCTGTATTCACCAAAACATCATTATCGGTTTCAGTTAATTCGACCTTCGTTTTTATTAGATTTGCAATATTAGCTTTTCCAGGTTCCAGTTCGAAGTTCATTCCGGCATTTGAATCGACTACAGTACTAAGGCCCACCCATTTTAAAGAACCATCTGGCCAATATGCCAACGGCCATGATTGTACCGGCATAGCTTGCCCCCGAGCATTTTTCAATGAAAAACTAGTTGATTGCTCAACCTTACCTTCCGGCAATGGTACACCCCAGCTTACTCCTGTAGATAATGGAGGTGCATTTCCGCCTAGCCATGATAACTTAATTGGAGCAATGTCCTGTGCGAGAACGGTATTTTGTATAATACCGAAAATTATCAACATACTGATTTGAGTAATCAGCCAATATCCTTTTTTATATTTAAAATAATATTGTGTTTTTTCTATTTTTCTTTTCATAAACTTTCCACTTCATTCTAAAAACTTATATTAACAGTAATTTACTTGAGCTATAATTTGCTTTTATCAAGGTTGGTTTAACCAATATAAATTCATTACGGATTTTTTTATTTTATCTTATGCAAAGTGAGTTATAAAAAATACAAATAAAGCTGGAAGAATTTTCATCCACTTTTTTGTAAAATCGAGCATATATTTTCTTAAACTCTTTTTGATAAATAATAATTCAAGCTTCAGCCCGGGCTCAATATAAATCATTTTAATTTCGGTTTTAAATCATCTGTACTTTGTTTTGTATAAAAATTTATAGCAGGCGGTCGATCCTTCTTTTCGAAAAGTTCTGCAATCGTTGCATAATCAACTTTGTACTTTGGATTAAATTTATTCGACAATATATATTTTGTCAAGCTATATAATAATTGTCTTGCTGCAGGCCGTTCATTTAAATTGCTTTGAAGATCAGAGCTGCAAACCATAATTTTTCCTTTACTAACTTGCGCTTCAAATAATACAGCTAAGCGGCGATTTAAAAACCATGTATCGATCGGCTGTATAAGCGGTTTGAAATTCCGGCGGGAATAATTCAAGATTCATCACCTGCTGACGATCGAGAATTCCCCACCACTGTAAATTGCTGTGAAATTCTGTCGGGAAATCTGCAAATGCCGGATGATTGGGATTACATAAAATTCCTGTTGTATGCGGCGGACGCATTTTAAACCATGACGTATTCCAAAATACAGGTTTCAAATACTGGACTACATCTTTGCCGTTTTCAACATTACCTGCAGCAAGTAAAAATACTTTTCCGCCATTCTTTAATATCGATTCAGCCTTTTCATCAAGTTTATTACAGAAAT
The DNA here is from genome assembly GCA_963742995.1 of uncultured Ignavibacteriales bacterium. Classification (GTDB taxonomy): domain Bacteria; phylum Bacteroidota; class Ignavibacteria; order Ignavibacteriales; family Ignavibacteriaceae; genus CAVQBP01. Next base: position 6,745 of record CAVUOL010000026.1, on the reverse strand, counting down.
AAATATCATCTTTTATTATTCGGCTGGAAGTTCTGCAGGATAAACCCAGAAATCCCAACTATTAATATGATCGGCAACAGAAACTTCCAAATTCAACTTTTCTGCTTTTGTAATTTTCGAAAGCGGTAAATTGACATCACCCAGCGGTATACAATTATCAATTGGAATATCCCGTTCTTATTAAAGAACCCTGGTCAATGATGGTTCTGTTAGAGTCAGTTACTTTCCATTGTGCTTCGATATTTTTAAGCGGATGACTGCCGAAATGAAAAACCTCGAGGTCTGCATTGAAATGTCTCATTGTTTTTAAAAACAAATTTCGGAATTCGTGCTAAAGGTACGGTCGGTCCGAAAAATTGTTTGAATTCAGGTGCGGATGATATATCCTTTTTCATTCCCAAAATGGATCGAGCACGCCGACAAGAGCAGTTCCCTGTCCGGGATAATCGTTAAGACTTAGTAACTGAACACCTGCCAATTTGTGAGTACGCAAGGCAGCTTCAATTTCAAATTTGTAGCACAAAGCCTGCAGTTTCCCGATGCCATTAAAAAATCCTCTGCCTGATCTCCCATATGGTTCTTCGCCAGTTCTTCATTAAACAATTCAAAGTTCTTAGCCTTATAAACACCTGTATACTTTTTAATCTCTTTGAAATCAGGGAAAGCACAATGCTGTCCCATTTCATGCACTACATAAGGAACGGTATACTTTTCTATTTTATTCGAATAATCAAATATACTTTGTGGACGTTTTTCCCATGGCAGTCCGCGTGGTTCGGATCGAACAATAAACTGACTCTCGGGCACCAGAGGCCAGCTTTTACCAATTGAAGCGCTTGTATAAACTCTTCGGTTATCCTCTGCCTTCCAATGATTAACAAGTTTTCCGAGATACTCCGCCTGATTCTGTCCCGCAGGTTCGTTACCGTAAGCCATCATACAAAATGACGAATGGTTACCATAGGCATCCAGGATAAGATCTGTTTCATCATAAATATATTGATCGATAGGTAATCCATCACCCAAAGTTACTCCATGATTTGCCCAGCTGGGACCCTCAACATCTAAATAAAATCCCAATTTATCAGCAGCCTCAAAAGCCGCTTCCGGGGGACACCAGGAGTGAAAGCGCATATGATTTAAACCATAGTTCTTGCAAATGGTAAATACCCTATCCCACGATGCGACGTCTGTGGGAGGATAACCTGTTAGTGGGAAGACACAATTCTCAACCGTTCCCCTTAAAAACACAGGACGATTATTTATTTCAAAACGGGTTCCGTTTATAGAAAATGAACGCATTCCGAATTCAATTTCCCGCTCATCGGTATTTCCGGATTCATCGGATATAACCGCAGTCATCCTGTAAAGTGCCGGATGGAATTCATCCCACAACTGAATGTTTTTTCCCATAGGATATACGATTTCAATATGTGATTTCCCTTTTTTGATATTTACTTCCTTAACAAAAGGTTTAATGATTTGTTCTTCTTTTGAATTAAATGATTTTGCGTTAAGCTTTATTTTAGCAGAAACTTCTTTTTCAAAAGTGTTATTAAGAAGAATTTCTGCTTTAACAGATTTGTTTTTTATATCCGGGAAAAGTTTGATGTCGTCAAAAAAGACCGGTGAAGTAGATTTAAGGAAAATATCACCGATTATTCCGTTCCAGTTCCCCTGTGTCTGATCAGTGATACTATGTGAATCCGGTCCGACATTAATATCTTTAATACGATTATCAACTCTGATTGAAATGATATGACTGCCGGATGTTAATACTTTTGACAGATCATAACGATGAGGCGCTGAAAGACTGTTCTGCATTCCGATTTTAAAACTGTCCACCCAAACTGTTGTCTCCCAATGCGGTCGCTCTAAGAACAATTTGATTTCCCGTTCTTTCCAATCAGCAGGAACTTCAACTTCGCGCTGATACCACGCAGCTCCGACATAATGTTTATTAGGTGTAAGCCAGAATGGAAATTTCAGATTATCTTCTTGCCTGTACTTTGCCATATCCGGACGGAAATACCAGGAGCTGTCATATATACTTCCGGTCCATTTTGTGTAAAGTGTAGGTTTATCTCCTTTATCATTATCCCTCATGGAACCGGGTAAATTCACAACATCATTCAATTTTGTCTGATACCAGTTTTGCTTGATCCCTATATCTTTAGGATCAGTTTGAAATTGCCATGTTCCTTTTAAGGAGATCGTATTTTCGTTTATTGATTGTGAATAGTTTACAACTGACAAAAGAGATAATAATGAAAAAGTAAATATTGATTTTAAGATTATTCTAGATTTCAAATTTGTACTCTTTCATGATGATCAAATAATTAAATAATATTTGATGTTATTTATCAAAGCTTTTCCCGATAGAATTTAGATCTATTTATATTTAGTATCTAATCCTATTAATTTAACAGGCCCGATTAAACCGGACTCAAGCGGCTTCCAACTCTTGGCAGTAAACGAACCATTTTCATCCATATCTTTCCTATCATGGGCAGCGAAGTTAACGTTATAGAATTTTTTATAATTAATTCCTACCTTATCCATATATATGATTCGATTTGCCATTAAGTTTGTTACCTTAATTTCAAGATTATTTTTATCCTGTAGCTTGTTGGATTCAATTATTAAATAAAATTCCGGCCCAACCAACGTTGCAAGTTTTTCACCATTTAAATACACATCTGCTGATTCGCATACTTTACCAAGATCCAGCATATAAGCATCTGCTTTAAAATCAGGTTTCTCAAATGTTGTTTTAAAGCTGGCTGTACCGGAAAACCTTTTCAACTCATCCGAATGTTCTGTCCAGGATCCTAATTTCTTAGTACGATAGGAATTTGGTAATGTTGGTCCTCCTTTTACAAAATTAATTTCCCATTCCTCATCTATATTCATTATATCATTTTTCTTTTCATAAAACTTATAGTCTTCTACATTTTGTTTTGACGGATACCATTGTAAAATTAAGGTCTCCCCGGTATCCAATTTTGTATAAACTTCTGCCTGACCTTTATTTAAATTTCTGATTTTAGCTTTTCCTACGTGTTTATTTACTGGATTAAACCAAACCGCTTCTTTACCGGAAGAACGAACTTGTATCCACTGATCAATATCCTTGTCACTCCAATTACTAATAAAATAACAAATACCTTCCTTGCGATTAGCTCTGCTAAACCAAATTCCCTTTTGAGCCATTTGTTCCGGAAATACTTCAGCTTCATTTAAAATAGATTTTATATCACTTCCTTTAAATAACTTTCCTCTACCAGCTTCATTAATTTCAAAATTAGCTTTGGAAACAAACTTAATTTCATTTTTCAGTTTCTGATAATCCTCATGACGTTTATTCAAATTATATAATCCCGGTACATCTTTTGGAAAATCATTTTGAATAATAATTGTTGCCCCTTCTTTCGCAAGGTCAATTACTTTTTGAATTGTTGTTAAAGGTATATAATTACAATCAGGAATGATTATAGCTTTGTATTCTGAATTTTTGGAAAGAATTTTATTATCATCGAAAGTCAATTGCTCTATTTGTTTATCGGAAATGTAATCGAAAGTATATCCGTTTTTTAGTAACATTTCACCAAGACCGTTAGTCAATACTTCATCACGTGCTCCGAAATGATCAAGCATACTTTTGCCTTTTTGCGACCACCCGTCATAAATCGGGAAATACAATAAAATATCATTTGCCGGTTTTGAACTCTGTAAAAACGATTGACAATTTGTTACATAAGAATTTATGGTTTTAAGATCTTCCCACCACGTATTTGTAGGAGCAAAATGAACTGAAGCATAGAACATCCACCCAGGCCATTCAGCAGATACAGGAGAATAAGGTGTACCGTGATAAACAAGATGATTAACACCGTTTGCAAAATATCGATCGAATCTTTTTTTAATTTCCGAAAGAGTTGAAAGAAAATGTTCATTCAGCCATGTTGCTGCTTCAGCCGATATCAGAGATTTTCCGGTAACATGCCCAGCAGAGGAAGCCATTTTCATACGTAAATCGGTACCTCCTTCTGTTTCGGGAATATCACTTGCTGCATATAAATCAAGTATATTTGCCGGTGATCCATGAGCCTGATTACGAATGACAGCATTGTATTTACGAGACCATTCTTTCCATACTTTAGTGAATTTGTCCAGGAGTAAGTCTGAAATTGTTTCTCTAAAATCGCAAATCACTCTTGAATTAATTTCTTCAGAGTCATTTCCAAATAACGCAGGTAAATAATATTTTAAGTCGTAGCCCCTGTATTTTTTGAAATCCGCAAAGAATAATGGAGTCCAATCTGCTTCTCCCTGTGCATCATCAACTTCATATGAATCATTAAAAAATGCCCGGATGCCTTTTAGTTGAATGCCTTCCGCATTTTTATCAAAATATTTCAGATAATCTTTTAACGCTTTTTCTGAAAAATGATCAATAACATTTCCCTCTCCGCCTTTGGATGCTCGTTCTACCTGTTTACCATGCCAGCCAATAAAGACAGCATAAACTTTCCAATTTCCATCGGGTGCAGTCCAATCTAATATTCCGTCTTTTTCTACTTTATCTGTGAGATCAATTTTTTCTCCGTTTTCATTATAAGCTATAAGCTTTTGAAGCGGCAATTTCCTTTTAAAACGAACTTGATCTAAGGCGAGCTCTTGTAAATTAGCATTACTGCTTATCGGGAATTTTACTTCAGAAATATCAATCTTGTGACCAACTGCCCTTACCAGCGGTTGTTGTATAAATTCAACTTTTTCATTTAATCTTTCCCCGGACTTTAATTCAAAAATTTTATAATGTCCATCTTTACATGCCTCATCGGCACCAACCCATGGACCACCGAAAGGCCAGCCGGAAGCATTTGCCAAATCAATTCCAAGTCCTAATCTTTGCCCTTCTCCCAAAGTATATTTTAATATATTCATCCACTCCGGAGAAAAGAAACTTATGTCCTGTTTCTCATAACCTTTAGTTCCGTAAATAGATGTTATTTCGACTCCGCCGAAACCTGCATTATTAAGCTCTTCCATATTTGCAGTCAAGTCTTCCTTTGTTACAGCACTTCCATGCCACCACCACCTTGTCCATGGATGTGTTACACTATTGACCGGTGGCCATTCAGCTTTGAAATTACCTTGTTGTTTAGTTGAACAAGAAAAGCCAGATATAAGTGCTAAAAGGAATCCTACTAATAACCATTTTGATTTTAAATTCATAATAGTGTAATTCTTCAAATTTTTTTGGAGCTTTCCAAAAATAATTTTCATCCCGACTTTGTCGCGACTTTGTCGGGACAGTGAAAATCGATTAAAATCTGCGTCATCTGTGTGCCATTTTTTAGAAAATAATTACTTTATGGTCAGCCGCATCAAAACTCCAAGGTTAAATTTCTTTCTTTTTTATTTCAACAGCATAAATATCAGAGTGCCCTTCAAAATTTGCTCTGAATATAATCTGCTTTCCATCCGGAGAGAAATGCACATTTGGTTCTAATCTATAATCATGATTTTTCATATTCACTAATTTTTCTGCCTTCAAACTATCACCATTTATTTTAAATAAGTACAGCCACATTCCATCTTTAGCTTTTGCAACTTGACTTGAGTCTCCACCGTCTCCGGCAAATAGTTTTTCGTCCGGTGATATATTATAATGAATTGACCATTCATTTCGGGATAAACCATATTTGGTATGGTTACCGGTTGCAATATTAACAGATGCAAGATAAAATGTTTCTCCCCTGGGTATTTGCAAATCATACCAGATTTTTTTCCATCCGGACTAAAAAATTCATGCCCGGCAATTTCACGATAGACAGTACGTTTATGCATTAATTTAGGTCCACCTCCGTTTATATTAATCGTCCAGATCCTATCAACTTTGTGCCAGGGTCCTTCATGACAAAACATTAATAAATCAGGATCTGTAGGAGAAAATTGTATATGATTAAGCCATGCTTTCTCTGAATAAAATTTCTTAAACTCTCCGGTTTTAACATTTATCGTAAAAAGAGAACGAAGCAGTTTAGCCTCATAAACACGTTCGAAAAAATCAGACTTTCTGGGAAATTTTTTAAATATTTCTTCTTCGGCTTTTGTTATCAATGCACCCGCTAAGAGTGCTTCGTCTGCATTTAGAGTAGTTACACTCCCTCTTATATCTTCAGGAAAAACATAAATTAATTTTGTATCATGATTTTCTATTCCTGTTGAAAACACACTGTCACCGCATTGATAAAAGACCTTTCTGCTTTTTTTACCAACTATTTCTCCGTTGACTCTGTGCTTATTTGTAATCTGTTCTATTTTTTCAGTTTTTAAATCAATACTAAAGAGCTGGTTTTCATTATCTACTTTTCTGTAAAAAATCATCTTTTCATTATTATTTTCATTAGGAGGGACAAAGGGATCATTATGGAAATAAAAGCTTCTATTTTCTCCTTCCCCGGGAATAAGATGTACAATCTTATGACCTGTATCTTTATCAATCCATCCCCTAGGCATAGGTTTAACAGAACCCGTCTCTAATATTTTTATGTTATTGTCTTGAAATGATGTAAAACCTATTAAAAAGAAGAAAAATAAGAACAGCTTCTTTATCATTTCAATCTCCGGTTTCGAACTTTTTCTTTGCAATATCAATCTTTCCTTCCTAACCTAAAGTTCAAATTACTGTAGAAAGATATCTACCTTGTGCTTCAAGAACCTCACAGAGGTTCTA
>CAVUOL010000025.1:0-39341 GCA_963742995.1 uncultured Ignavibacteriales bacterium | reverse complement strand
TAATTCGTGTTAATTAGTGGCTTTTATTTCAGCAGCATCATTTTTTTAGTCGATACAAAGTCTTTCCCGCTAACCCCGGTAGCATGTAGAGTATAAATATAAACTCCACTGCTTAACTGGGAAGCATTGAACTTAAATAAATGCTCTCCCGCTGCCAAATTCTTCTCTGCTACCTCAAGTACTTTTTGACCTAAGATATTAAATACACTTAAAGTAACTTCCGATTGTTCAGCCAGCCCGAATCGTATTGTTGTACTTGGATTGAAAGGATTCGGATAATTGTTGCTTAAGTAATATTGATTTGGAACGTTTGAGCTATAACCTTCAACACCAGTTACATTATCCGATGTAATGAAAGCCGATGTACTATCACCAGGAATGTAAACATATGTTGCATTTGACATTGAGTCCTGCAATGCCGCAATATATGTAGCTCTATTTGATTTATAAGTTGCTAGATCATTAGGAAACCAGTTCAAATCACCGAGCGGTAATCCATCTGTGCCGGCTGTTAGTAAAGTATCATTTGTATAACTTAAATCAAGATCAGGCGGCCAATTTAAATTGGGTGTACCATTAGAATTCCAAGTTATAGGTGGTGTAATACGCCAGTCTGGGTAATGCTTAATAGAGGAAGTATCCCAGTTAGCAAAATCCCATCCCAGCATACTATCGACTTTGCTCGGATTGTTAACAAACCCTGGATCAAATTGCCAGTAGTTTTTACCAATAGTAAAATTATTATCAGCATTAATGGTCGAATCAACATCAAGATTCCACAAATAACATTGCCTTACTTTATCAGAATCATTGCTCTTTAAAGGATTAATTGTATTATTCCAATAATCCGGGAAAGCAGGATTTAGGTAAAACAAGTTACTTCCTTCGTATAAGGAAATAGAATCAAGATTGTTTTTTACAGAACCAAAAGTTTCAAATGTTGTGAAGGGCGCTTCATAACCGTTAGTCCTTAAATTACGTCCTCTCCAGCTCCAGTTATAATAAATATTATTTGCCTGAAGAGCTTGATACCAATGAATTTCATGACCGTTTACCTGTTGATTAAGTATAGTGTTATGAATCTCAGTCATTTGAGATGTAAAAAAGTCACCGCCATTACCCATCATTCTAGCTGCATTAAAAACGGTATTATTTTCGAACGTTAGATGCTTACACTCTGCATCCAATCTGAAAGGCATACCTCCAAAAGGCGAACTGCCTCTTCTATCGCCATTTATAAAAACACAGTTTGTAATACTAATTGTGTCGGTTGCTCCGGTACTTCTGGTACAGTGATCTCTGTGATCGGAGAATGCACAATTATCCCAAACAATTTTGTGACCGGCATAATTGCGCACAAAAGATGAGATATTTACATCATTTGGATGAAGTCCAGTTAGCAGTAGATTTTTTAGCACTATACTTCCACCTTGGTTCAGGTTAATCATATCTCTCGCAGCGCCTGTTGACGATGGTGTTTGGAAAAATACAGGCGGATTAGCTTCATGCAGAATCCAGCCATTATCAGGACCTATTATTTGTAAGTCAAAATTACATTCCAAAGATCCGTCAAAGGCATAGTACTTACCAGCTTCAGCCAAATAGACAGTTTTCGTCGGATCATGCGATCCATCTGCCAAAGTATCTGCAGCTATTTGAGCATTAACAGGCTTGGTTGCATCAAGTGTAGTCTGGGCAAACATTGATGATGAAAACATAAGAGAAAATGCTAGTAGTATTAACTTTCTCATTAAATACTCCTTTTAATATTGTTGATTTAATTAGTTAATTAAGTAAATGATTCACATAATAAATTGCAGCTCATATTACGCAAAGGATTCTTAATCTTGTTCTTACTTTTAACTCAATTCTTTAAGAAGAATATCCCAAAGGCATTCCTTTGGAAAGAGCAAGATAAATTAATAATAAGGCTGTGCGTAATATAGTTTGCAGTTAATTCTATGTCATATATCACCTCCTACTTATTTAAGTTCAGATGAAAAATAATTGTTAAAATGAATAACGAACTCCCAGGTCTGCTGATCTACCATAATACTGCACATCAGATAATTTTTCTAAAACACTTCTGAATTGACGATCCGGTCTATTGGTAATGTTGTTTAAATTCAAATATATTTGAAGTCCTTCAAACCAGGGAAGTTTTTGGTAAGCCGTAAAATCCCACCTGGAATAAGGTGCAGTATATGAATCAAGCTCCTGATAAGTTGGATCAGCACTCCTTAAAACATTGTCCTGATATAAAAATGATAGTCGTGCTGAAAAACCCCCAATATCATAACCTAATGTTAAGTTAAGGATATCATCCGGTTGGTCGATCAACCTGCCGGTTCTAGTCGTATCGACGACTGAATATGTAAAAAACGGGAAACTGCCTGATTTTTTAGTGAAGTAATATGGATATCGAGTACTGGAATTAATGTGTGTATAGTTAATATTAAAAACGATTCCATGGAAGATCGATGGCAAGTACCAAAAATGGGTTTGCCAGTCTAACTCAAAACCTCTTACGAAGGAGGTTTCTTTTAAATTAGTCCATGTATAAATCTCTGGAGCTTCACTATTATTTTGAGGTAATTGAAACCTGTTATTTATCTTTGAAGCATCTTTAGTCTTATATTTAATGGAAACAATTAAATTATCTATTTCTTTATAAAAAAATCCTGCAGTGAACAGCCCTATATGATTTTCATATACAGAAGCATAAATATCATAATTATGAGTTAATGCAGGATTTATATATGGATTGCCCAAGCGTACTGTTACTGGAGAGCCATATGTATCAGCAAACAAATAAGGTGAAACTGCACGGTAATCCGGATAAATTATACTTTTAGTACTTGCTAACCGAAAATCTAACCAATCTGTCGGCTTAATTCTTACTTGAATTTGGGGAAACCAGTTTTCTCCTTTTGTAGAATCCCAATGAATCTTTTTTGTGTTATAATAAACCTCACCTACTGTGGTTAAACGACCAGTTTCAACTGTAGAATATGCAGTATAATCGAAATCAAATTTTTCATACCTTATGCCGGGTAACAATGTAATATATTTACTTAAATTTATTTCGGACATAATATAAAAAGCATCGTAATTCCGGGTATAATTATAATCATATTGGGTTGATCCTAGCGGATCTGGAAGATAGTATCCATATTCCTTTGCTAATTGCTCCATACGATGCATTTTCGAAATTGAAACTAAATCGTAGAAAATATTACTGCCAACTCCTTCTTTTCCTGAAAGAAAATTACCTACATCATAATTCGGATCTCTCACTAATCCATCTTTTATATAAGTGTCAGATGGAAGCATGCCAAGATTTGTCCATATAGAATCCTTCAAAAGATTAATAAAAGATTGTGCTAGTCCTCCTCTGTCAGTATCAAGAAACAGTAGGGTTTCATTATTATCTCTTTTATTACGTACATACTTACCACCAAATTTCAGGTCGCCTGAAAGATAATCAGTAAAGTTAAAAGGCACCTTAAAATTGAGTAAAGCCGATTGGGCATTTTCATTAACATCTCTCATAAGAGTGGTTGTTCCGGTTGTTATTTTATCTTTAGGTATAACAGTAACAGAATTTAGGAATCTTGATGGTGACATTTTGTTTAGATTTGAAGCTGTACTAGATAATCCTTGTGTACCGCCTGATTGCGGCCTTATATCCATCCTTAAATCGCCGGGATTATGCTGCTTTGAAACTGAATTGGAAAGTGAAAAATCCATGTTAATGTTGAAAAATTCAAATTCGCCCTGAAGTGCATTACTGATTACCGTATTTGTAAATTCCCTGTCTACAGCATAACCTCTCCAATCATACCCTGTAGTAAAATAATTTTGCTGCTCTACTTGTTGTTCATTTAATCCGCTTATAAAATTATTTAATATTAATGAACCACTTGGAAGCTGATAGTCAAATACCAGGCTGCCGCCCGCCCTTTGTCTATCTGTAACCTTATCAACTATGGTAACATTAGATAAGTAGGTTGGAAGAAATCCATTCACCCTAACATCGTTTTCTTCATTTGTTGTATATGCTGCTGTTAATTCGTCGGAGTTTCTATTGTACTTATCAAGGTAACCTGCAATCTGCAATCCTAATTTGTTGTCAAAAAAACGATCGGTAATCAAGCCTGTCAGACGGTAATTACCAAAGCGATTTGTATTAGCTAACCCTGCATATCCATCTTGTGCAGAAATTTTGCTATGAAATCCTTCTTTAGCCTTTCCAATTTTAAGATTAACCGTTCCGCCAACGGCATCGGCATCCATGTCAGCGGTTAATGCCTTTTTAACTTCAATGCCGGATAGTATATTCGGGGTTATCATGTTCAGATCTACACTACGGTCATCACGATCAGTAGATTCCAGTCTTACACCATTAACCATCATCACATTGTATTTCGGTGCCATCCCCCGGATAGTTACCTTTTGCCCTTCACCACCGCTTCGGACTATTGAAATTCCCGGTAACCGGCCTACTGATTCCGCTGCATTAACATCCGGAATCTCCTGGATTCGGGCAGCCGATACAACATTTGTAATTGTATTTGAAGACAATTGCTGGTTAATAGCTTCAATCTGTCCCTCAGCCTGCGCTGTTACTGTTACTTCCCCCGTTTCAACTGCAACATATTCCAGCTCAACGTTAACTTCCATTGTTTTTCCAGATTGTATGGTAACTGGTACTTTCTTTTCTTTATATCCTATATACTTAACAATTAAATTATAATTCCCAGGAGAAACCTGGCGAATGATATAATCCCCATCATTGTTTGCGGCAGCCCCCAAACTCGTTCCTTCAAGGAAAACACTTGCTGAAAGCAATGGCTCCCCGGTATCTTTATCCGAAACCTTACCAGTTATTTTACCGGATCCCTGTGCCTGGACTATATTATTAAATCCTAATATAAAGTATAGTAAAAACATATATATGGAGATTGTTTTTAACTTAAAAGGATAGTTGTAGACTGTTTGCATAAGATTAATTCCAATTAGTTTAAGAATTATTATCGGTTTAATTATATTTTTTCAGCAAACCTATATTTAAGAAGAAAATTTTATGAACCGATTATTATGCCCTACTAAAACGTTTGAGTAGCTATTATTTTTTAACTACCAGGTTTAATAGAAAAATTAGTGAGAACTACGAAAACGTTTGAGTAAGATATTATAAAATATCATAATTTTGAGGTAATGTCAAGAATTTTTTTATCCTCCTAATATCAGTCCAAAATAAAAATATAAAAGAAAGATATCTCAGTTAAAAGATTTGAAAAAATAATTTTGTAATTTTGCAATCTTCTATCCTTTAAAATGTTTCTTCAGAAAATCGAGTATTATATCCCAGTCTTCTTTCATCATTCCATGTCCTCCATCATGCATATAAAAACCAATATCATTTAGAACAGGGTTACCCGGAGACGGCATTTTTTCCGTTTCCAGCCCTTTTTTACTTAAAAGTACATAAACCGGCTCAGCAGCTTTTGCAGCTAGATATTCACCGTAAGGATCCGACCATTTACTGTATTCCCGGTTATAAGCAATAGTGGTCTTGGTGCTAGTAAACCGATTAGCATATGTCCATCGATAGGTAGACTATTTACATCTGTTCTATACTCTTGATATTTAGGTGCAAACCAATAATAATATCGGCTTGGTGATGCAATATGAGCTATCGTTTCGCCATAATTGCGCCTGCTCAATGCCGCTCCACTTTCTCCGGAACATACTGCAACAACAGATGCAAACCTTTCATCTAACGCTCCTGCCCATAAAACTGTTTTGCCAAGCCTCGAAACTCCCATTATAATGACCTTCTTTGCATCTATTTTATTATCCGTTTCAAAGTAATCCAATATTTTACTCAATCCCCAGCTCCAGACAGCAATTGATCCCCATGAATCTGATTTATTTAATGCTGTATCTTCATTTTCTTTAAACAAACTTCTAACACCATATTTATAACCATCGGCAAAATCCGGTTCTATATCTCCATAGTAAACATTAGCAAATCCAAAACCGCTTTCTACAACTGATCTCACATTTAATATTTCAAATCTGCTTTTTCCTTCAGCGGGTATTCTTTCTTTTTCTCTATTCCAGATAAATCCTTCTTTAATTCGAGGATCATCTATAACCTGTGAGTTTGCTCCAAAGGAAATGTACAGTAACATCGGAACCGGCTTGCCTGCATCTTTTGGTAGGTGGTAAACTAAATTTATTTTCTTCTCTTTTTGATTTCCGGATAAATTTAACGTTACTTGTGTTCGCAAAGCAGAATCACCAAATGCTGAACCTTCACGTTCAAGAATATCATATTTAGTTTCTATTTTATCTTTAGGAGTAACCCCGAACTGGTTTTGCTCAAATAAATTAACAATTTCTTTACTACGCTTATTAAACCATGTTTGTGAATCTTTAACAATTTGCCCATCCAAACACCTCAACGGATCAGGAAGCATATAATTACCAACTTTCACTTCTGTATAGTTTGAAGGAATTCCGGCTACTGTATCACCTGGAGAATCAATTACCTGTCCTAACAAAATTGAATACCCGGATACAATCACTAAAAAAGTAATGATGAATAAATAATTTTGCTTTTTCATCAAAACACAAATAAAACCAAACCCTCTAAAAAATTTTACAACAAGATCAAACAAAAACATCGTAGATGTTTAATTATTGTAGTAGATAGAAAAACAATGACCAAGTGCCTCAGAAAGTAAATGTTCCAAACGCCGAAGGTGTGACATTATTATAGAATATAAATAACAATAATCCACTAGAACCCCGAAGGGGTGAATTAATCAATCATTCCCATAAATATGAAAAACTTCCTCCAATTCAACCGATACCGGACTTTTATCTTCATTTACTTCCATAAGCGGAGCCATATAATCCCACCACTTCCTGCATATATCCGTATTTGCAACTTCCTCCCACTGTTTCAAATCTTCAATTTCAGCATATCCGAATAAATCATTCGTATCCTTATCTAAAAAAATAGAATAACTTTTAACTCCATGATTTATTAATACTTCTTTTAACTCGGCCCAAATTGGATTATGTCTTTTTTTATATTCCTCAACATTCCCCTCAAATAATTTCATTTTAAAAGCAATTCTCATTCTCTACCAGCCTCCCTTTGTTTTGAAACTTTTTGAACCTTAACTTATTTCGTCTGGTACTTGTTCAGTCCACAGAATTAAAATCCATAATCAGGATAAACCTATGAAATCTTACCATAACATTACTTATGAAAAACTATTTCAGCAGAAGCATCTTCTTAATTTGAATATTACTTCCGGCTTGTCCGCCGTTTGGTGTTACTTTTAATTGATAGAAGTATACACCACTTGCAAGATTATTTGCATCAAAGGAAATCTTATAAACCCCGGCTGGTTTTTCTTCATTGGCAAGAGTTGAAACCTCTCTTCCAAGAATATCATATACTTTTAATGTAACTAATGACGGATGACCAATGACAAATGACAAATTAGTCGTAGGATTAAAAGGATTCGGGTAATTCTGCAATAATGTTATTTTACCCGGTATACTTCCTTCAATTTCGCGGACATCTGTAGGATAATTAACTTCGATCGCACCTAGTTCGGGTGCCTTACCGAAAAAATCAAAACCGATATCCACTCCGGCATCAATTAATTTACTGCCGGAAGCAGGCCGCATAAAATCAATATCCGGCAAACTCCCATCAGCTTTTCTTGATGCAGTTAATTGCGATTGATCAAGACTAACAAAATCTTTATCAGAAATATTTATACCTAAATCAAAAGAGTTGTGAGAAAGCGTGTTTTGTGCAGTATCTATATATGCAGTATCAGAACCTCTGGGTTTGTAACTTAAATTATTTTTTAAAACATGATTATAACCATTTTCCCATATACTGCTATCTGCTTCAGGGCTTTTACGATTCACCATATTATAATTAATCTGATTTTGATAAGCAGAATTGTTGTACCAGTCATTTCCATTTAGATGATGATTAGAGTCAAAACCGTTTGATTTATTACGAACAGCTATACAAGACTTAATTGTATGTCTAGGTACATGAGTGGGTATTTTATTGGCAGCGTCATAAGCAAATCCTCCGGCTTTAAATCCATTGCCATCCCCCAAACTCTCAAATGATGTTGAGTAGCCATTATTAAAAGACCAGCAGCTATCAAATTCAACGGCTGCACCTGATCTAATAATATCAAATCCGTCATCACTATTAAACCAGGAACGGCACCCTCTGAAAATATTACCCATACCGCTAGAGTTTGGATGACAGCCGAAGCCGTCGGTATTACCGCCAAGCTTATTTTCAGAAACATTGTCCCAATTTCTATAGGAATCACAATTTAAAAACAAATTATAACCTCCGTTATAGTGTCTTAATCCGGTTCCCACATTATCATGCATGCTTATGTTTTCAAATATATTATGATTTCCCCGGCTATAAATACAGTAAGATTCCGTATGTGTAGTAATAGTTACCTGCACACCGGTCATTTCTAATCCTTTAATATGAATATAACTTCCAATTACATATATACCAACAATCCTTTGATTTGCCGGTTTAACATTTGAGAAATCAAAAACAGGTGTTTCACCAGGATATGCCCAGTACTTTATAGTCTTCCCTTCTATTCCGCTTTTATCCAGATAGGTTATACAGGCAAAAAGATTTGAAACGACTCTGAAAATCTGATCTTCCCGTATCTGATAAATTCCTCCACGAATATAAACTGTATCGCCTGGGTTCACAAGTTCCTGAGCTTTCTGAATTGATTCAAGCGGCTTATCTATTGTTCCCGGATTCGAATCATCTCCATCCGGAGCAACATAAATTTGTGAAAAAATATTAGCATTAAACAGAAAAGATATAACGAAAATATAAAGGCTTAATCTTATCATTTTTTTACTTTGTTTTTATATGTTGGATTTTTTATCGAAGGTATATATATAGATATTAAAGATGAAATCTTAGAAAGAATCATACTCATTTTATCTCTCTAGGATGCAAAAGATGAAATATCAATTTTTCTCTCCTCTTAATTCATTTTTTTTCCAGGAAAGCTTCATTTATCACTTTTGGGGGAGGTTTAATTTTATTTTTTAATCTTTGTATTCCGGTACTTCGATATAAAATCTTATGTTCAACTTCAATATTTATTGACTTGCCGCAATAGTTATCATCTTGAAGACATTTTATTAAAAGGTTGACCGCTTCCTGTCCAATTTTATATGGATTTTGATTTACTGTGTAAAATGGAATACCAAGTCTTGAAATTATATCATTATCTCCAAACTCACATAAGAAAATATCTTCCGGTATTCTTAATTTACTTTCAAGGATAGCATTACCGGCACCGAAAGCTATAAGTCCTCCCACACAAACTATTGCGTCAATGTCAACACCATTTTGTAACGCATTATATAAAGTATTATGAGCACTCTCAAATGTTCTTTCGGTCTCAAGTATATGTTTTTTCTTTACCCTGATTTTGTTCTCTTTTAGAGCCATTAAATATCCTTCAAATCTATCTTGTGCAACTGGTATTCCGGTATTTGGTCCTATAAACATTATTTTTCTTCTTCCGTTTTCAATCAGTTTGTTAGTCAATTCGAAAGAAGCTTTTTTATCATTAATGGTTACAGAGTTAAAATTTGAATTTCTCAGCTTTCTATCCCAGCAAATAATCTTCATTCCTTCAGATTGAAGCTTTTTATAAAAATCAAGATTTGTGGTTTCATCGACTGCATTAAGTAAAATACCATCTACATTGATATCACTCAAAAATTCCAATTTTCTTTTTTCATTCTCAGGATTTTCATCATGAACCAATAAAATTGTTTCATAACCATTTTTTGTAGCTTCCTCATAAATTCCGCGTGTTGCTTCTGAAAAAAAAGAGATTCTGAGATCCGGTATAATTACACCAAGAATATTGCTTCTTTTATTAATTAAAGATTTAGCTAAAAGATTAGGTCTGTAACCTAATTTATCCGCAAATTTTCTGATTTTTTTTTGCATTTCAACTGAAATATCGGATTGCTTACGTAAACCCTTTGAAACGGTTGAAGGATCAACACCAATCTCTTTCGCAATATCTTTGATTGTTATTTTCTTTTTCATATTAGTTCCACTGATATGTAAATCCTAAACATGTCCATATACCTTATACCCCTATACCTCTTATACCTTTTCCCCTTCCGCTTTATTCATCCAGCTAGGAGCAAATACAAACCAAATTACGGTACCTATGAACATAAGCATTTTACTGGAATCGAATGATATGCCTCCTGTAAAAACTAGGAATGATGGAATGAGAGTTAACCCTAAACCAATATATGAAATAAATTTTATTAAAAGTTTCATGCTATAGTCTCCATTGAATTTCCAACCTTTTGTTGAACCGTTTTGTTTGCAATCTTTTGCTGAACAATTTTACTTGATATGATGTAAACCAGCGATGCAATAAACCAGCCCGGTAAACCTAAAAAAAATACTTCAACTCCAAAATAAATACTAAAAAATAGCGCAGATAATAAAGTTAGTATCCAGCTTATTGCAGCAGAAGGATTAAAATTTCGATTAAAGAATTCTGCAAAATTTGATTTTAGATTTAATTTCGGAAGTATATAAACATCCATCATAATAACAGCACCCATAGGCATTAACAGTAATCCATATAAAGCAACAAATTCTAAAAGTTTCATAACTAATGCCGGAAATAAAGCTGCAGAGGTTGTTATGGCTCCAACTAAAGCCGTTACCTTCCATGTCTTCCATTTGGGTTTAATAGCCTGTAAAGCCAGACCGGCTCTATAAATTGTAGGGTTAGCTGTTGTCCAGCCGGCAATCACAACACAAACAGCTCCTGCCAGTCCAGCAGCACGATAAGCAACCGGACCTGGAGCAAATAATGTGCTATTTGAAGACTCCAATAAAAATAATGAATATAAGATACCCGATGCCACCCACGCTATATAATGTCCTAAAAACATACCGGCGGCAGAAGAAAATCCGTAATACCATTTTTTAGCATAACGCAAAATAGAAAGATCTGCCATCCCGATATGCATTGCCATATTGCAGAACCATGCGAAAAAAAGTACATGCCAGAAAGTAAATTGACTCTGTCCTGCAAGCGGTACACCCGTCCAAATGGTATCATTAGCTTTAGTCCAAAAATCTGAAAATGAATGAACACCTAAATTGGGTAAAACTGCAACAGCGGATGCTATAAATACCATTATCATCCATGGCGCTGCAATATTTGCAAACTTTGAAATTTGATTATACCCAAACATTGCCACAATTGTTGTAGCAATACCAACAGCAATAACAACAACGATCCAGCCAAAAGTATTTGGAAGCCAATCGTTTAATGAAGGCATTGACATATTAAACGGGATACCAACTGCTGTAGCCGAAACTGAAATCATTGAACCGGCTAAAAAACAAAACATAAGAGCATTAACAAGATTATAAACGGATGTTACTTTATTCCCGCTTATTTTTTCAAGTAAATAATAAAGTGTAATTCTCTTTTTTACGGCAATCGGACCGGTTAAAAAGGCCCAACTTAAAACAGCTAATATGTTACCGGCTAAAAGCCCCAGCAATAAATCACCTGCTGTTACACCATGTGCAACAAATAATGGTCCGATAACAAACTCAGTTCCCGCCGTATGTTCCCCTGCATACATACCTATAAAACTTTTCCAGCCTTTCAATTTATTTTCCGGGATTGGAGTCCTTTCATATTCTTCAACAGAATTCAATTGTGATAACAATTTTTCTTTGAACATTTTAACTCCTTGATTGCAATACTGAATTTATATCTTGATTACTTCTCTCTTCTTCTATTTTAGCCTGATACCCGCTTTGCACAAAAGCTTTAACCGGATCAAGCGGTAATTTTTTATTATATCTTGCCTTATAAACTATTGGTCTCACATCGGCAAGTATCAAGGCATTATTAAAAAATCTATTTGACAAAATTATCTCATCTTCTTTTTGATAT
The DNA here is from genome assembly GCA_963742995.1 of uncultured Ignavibacteriales bacterium. GTDB lineage: Bacteria > Bacteroidota > Ignavibacteria > Ignavibacteriales > Ignavibacteriaceae > CAVQBP01. The sequence continues at coordinate 27,276 of CAVUOL010000025.1, read as the reverse complement.
TCCATTAGATTTTCTTGATCAATTAACATTGCTTTTGCCAATGATATTTGTATTGAATCTATTGAGTGTATAACCGCTTGAATTCTATTCTCTCTGCTGCTGCACTGATCAATCATTAAATCCCATTTGTTTGAACCAAAAATGGCATCACCTTTTATCAGCTCATAAAAAATTCTTGCGAGTTCCGGATTTGGTTCTACCGAGTGATCATCATCTGCCGCATATCTTGTATTAAAATGAAATCCACCGTGAATTTTATTGATAATCAATCTTGCAACAATCTGTTCTATATTTTTTGAATGGTAATGATGACCCATATCTATTAGGACACCTGCATTTGTGCCGTATATTTGCGCCATCATCAATGCACTTCCCCAATCTGGCAAAACCGTACTGTAAGTTCCCGGTTCAAATACTTTATATTCAATTAAAACTCTTACCGACTTAGATACATTTTCCGAAATAATCTTTATTGAATCAATAGTGTTTGATGTGATTTTATCTAACTCCAATTGACCGGGATAATTAGTACCATCGGGAAGCCAGAGACTTAAAAGTTTATTTGATAATTCATCAGCTATTTTTCCGGAAAGAATTGTTTGTTCAATATATCTTTCTCTAACCTGTTCATCATATGAACTTAAACTTCCGGTATGAGAACCTGTCAGAAAATAAGTTGGATTAATTGAACCCAATTTTAGTCCTCTTGATTCGGCTGCCTTTTTAACTTCAACAGCAATATCATAAGACCCCTCCAGTCCATCATTGGAAAAATCCCATAATGTATGTGCTGCGATTTGTTCAGAGGCTCCCGTCAGTTCGTTAACAATGGCCGCGTCATCTAATTTTTCAAAGATATTTCTTGCAAATCCGGGAGGCATATAGTCACCAAATCTTCCTCCGCCAAAATTCCCAAAAACCCAGCTTGGAACTTCTACTTTAAAATCTTCTACTGCCTTAACGGCATTATTAACAGTTTCTTTTCCAAATTCTTGGTTAAGGCATTCTATCCCATATTCGATCTGTTTTTCAGTCATTTTTTCCTCTTATACTTTCCAATAATATTGAGACATCTATCAAAATTTATTAATAACTCAAGTGAATTGATCAACGCAAAAAAGCATCTTTAAGCCCGCCGTCTACTGGAACTATATGCCCGGTTGTTCGATTGGATTTTTCAGAAACTAAAAAACATCCGGCTTCAACAATATTAGCCGGGCGGACATCTTTAAAAAGTAATGTCCTCTTTGCATAGAACGAAGCTAACTTACTACGCAAAGATTCTGTTTTTTCTTTTTTATCAAAAGGTATTTTATATTTTTCCAAACTGTTTATTATACGTTCGCGAGGGAACATGGCGCTCCCTTCAATTACTGTTGCCGGGCTTACTCCATTGATCCTGAGTGTAGGAGAATAACGGATTGCAAGTTCTCTAATCAAATGGTTTAATGCTGCTTTACTGACATCATAAGGTTCACTTCCAAATTTCGGAACTATTGCATTTGCACTGCTAGTTAACAATACAGTCCCTTTTGTATTTTGTTTTTTAATAATATTAAAAAATTCTTCAACAATAATATTGTTTCCTGTTATATTTATGTTAAATATTTTATTCCAGGTTTCATCATAATAACTTTTTCCATCTTTATCTGCCGGAATAAAAACTGCAGCAGTATTTATTAAAATATCCAATCCGCCAAATTCTATAGCCGCTTTATTATAGGCACTTATTACCGATTGCCTGTCAATAATGTTAATATGAACCGCCATACAAGTCTCAGGACCGAATTTAGAATTAATTTGACCTGCTGTTTCCTCTGCAGCCTCAATATTCAGGTCAGCTATTACAACATGAGCACCTTCCCCTGCCAATCTTAAACAAAATTCTCTCCCGATCCCGCTTCCTCCTCCGATTACTAAACCAATTTTTCTTGCTAACTCTTTTTCCCTGGGTTGACGCTGGATTTTTGCTTCTTCCAATGCCCAGTATTCAATTCTAAATGCTTCTTTAGGAGATAACGACACATAATTATTATATACCCTTTTTGCATTTATTCCTTCATCAATTTTACCGTTATCCATGGATGTTGAACCTTCCATCACATGTATTGCATTAATATAAAATTCTCCTGTTATTCTCCCTTCCTTTTTACTTTTTCCGAAACTAAACATTCCAACTCCGGGTAACAGAACAACTGTCGGCTTTGAACCCCGCATTGCAGGTGAACCTTGTTCCTTATTTGTATCATAATAATTCTTATAATCCGTTTCATATTTCTTGAAAGCTTTTAATACGGCTTCAGTAAGCTCCGGCAAATTATTACCATTAACTTTAGGATTCCAGTCAACGAACATTGGGCGGACTTTAGTTCGAATAAAATGATCCGGACAGCTTGTACCCATAAACGCTAATTTTTCTCCGTCATAACTGTTAATAAATCTTAAGACTTCCGCGGAATCTGAATAATTTCCAATTACTCCTTTAGCGGCTTCTTCGCCGATGCTTCCCCTTATAACCGGCATAATTTGTTCTGCAATATTTTCTTTATTTTTTAAAGTCTTATGTTTTTGCCCCCCAAATATTTTTGTTCCTTTCTTCTTTATTTTCGATACAACAAATTGCCCCATATTGTCGATAATTTCCAAAGTCAGGCGGTAACATTCATAATGACCATCTGCCCAATTAATTAAACCATGAGAACCAAGAATTATACCTTCTGCTGCCGGATTTTTATCAATAGCCTCTTTAAGTATTACGCCGAGTTGGTAACCGGGTCTTTGCCAGGGCAGCCAAACGAGGTTGTATCCGAACTCGCTGTTAAATTCATTCAGTAACTGCTGTCCGTTCGCAGAAGCAGCAATAGCAATAGCCCAGTCCGGATGCATATGATCAACATTTTTGTAGGGGATCAAGCCATGAAGCGGTGTATCTATAGAAGCCGGTCTTGGATTTAAACCAAATGCGCACAACGGATAAAATTCAAGCATCTCATCTTCATATTTCTCACCTTTGTATTTCTTTTGGATCGATAAAAATTTATCCATGTATAAAGTTGCAAATCCATCACGTTTAATCGAACCAAGATCTCCGCCGCTTCCTTTAACCCATAATACCTCCACTTTTTTATCTAAAATAGGATCTTTCATTAATATCTTTGATGAAGTATTACCCCCACCGAAATTCGTTATTCGCAGGTCCGAACCTAGTAAATTAGAACGATATCGTAATTTTTCAGGTTCATCTAATTTCTTTTCATACTCATGATCCCATTTATCTTCCAGATAAATGAGTTTACTTTTTTTCATATTTTAATCCCTTTAATTTTATCTTAATCTCCAAGAAATAAAAAATATTTTAATATAGCTTTGCTTCTTGAGTCACAGGAAGGGTTTGATAAATCGGATACTCAATCGTTTTCGAAAACCTTTGAGTTAAATTATATTTTTTTTTATAAAATGTCAAACTCACTTCACATCTCTTCCGAATTACTTAAGCTCATATTCTAAGAAAACCTATGTGACTTACCTTCATTCCTTCCTTCTACCTCCGAATAGAATCAACAGCAAATCCCAGATTAAAAGTGCTAATAAAATTTTTAATATAAACTCTCCATTTTGTCCTAACCTCTTTGGAAAACTTTCAATCAGATTCTGTATAATTTTTGCCGTAAGTGGGATTACATAAACTATGCAAAATGATAATATAGCAAATATAGAAGCTCTAATGAATTTCATCTTATCCTCTATCTTACATATCGTATTCTCAATACTTAAATAAATTTTCAACAATCAATAGAATGATATATTAAATTCAAAAAAAGATACGAAAACTATTAGATATTTTCTTTCGATAATATCATTATTATATAAGTCTTCCCTTCATAGTGTCAATATTCCTGATCTCGGAAGGATCAAAACCTCTAAGCACTGCCGTATAATAAGTAATCCAGTCAAATAAGTACACGAGGTCCATCAATCTTAATTTAAAATCGTTCTCGCTGCTTTCAAAGTTTATTACCTCGATCTTATTTTCAGAAGCGAGTTCGGAAGTAACTTGGAATCTTTTTTTTGTTTGAGGATGGTAAGATGTGTCAAGTATATTCAGAAGTTTAGCATTCATCTGCTTTTCGGAAAAGGTTTCCCAGCCGATCAATTCATTATGGTTTAACTCGGGGATTACATTGTGGAATGCATGCAGTTTCGAATTTTCGTTAAACTGGCACTTAAACCTATATCCTGCTGCAGAAGTTATGTCATCTGCAGAATAAATTATCGGTATAAAACCTATAATTTTTTCCGCATAACTATAAGCCGGATTATCTTCTCCAGAATATTCTTTCCCTTTATTTCTCCAGAGAGAAGTTATTTGCCGGACAACTTCATCCTGCTTAGAAATGATCTCTATTACCTGAAGAATCTTTAATAATGAGAAGAAACTTAGTCCAAGAGAATATCTCGGCTGATACCCTTTTAATAATTTAACTGCATGAATATTATTTTCAACGGCAAGTTTTTCAACTTTTCCCCCTGTTGTTATACATATAATGCTGCAGTCTCTTTTTAATGCTTCTTCAAATACCGAACAGGTTTCTTCGGTATTACCGGAATATGAAGAAATGATTACCAGGGTATTTTTATTAACAAACTGCGGAAGGAAATAATTCCTGTTAACTATGAACGGCACCTTCAATTCTCCGTGCAGAAAATTTTTAATCAAATCCGCACTGATAGCCGAGCCGCCTAGACCGCTTACAAGAATCGATTCAATCTTTTTACTCTTTATTTTTTCAATATCAAATTTATTATTCCATGCATAGTCAATTTGTGTGTGGGTATCTATCAGAACTTTAAATTGATTCTGAGAATCATATTTAACTGCATAATCAGAAATCTGCATTTTCTCTCCTAAATAATATTTCTCGTTCTGGTAATTTGGTTTTCTTCAAAAAACTTTTCAATTCTTTCTGTTACCTGGTATTCGTAATGGCATGAAAGACAGTCATCCGCCATCTTTTTAGCACTTTCATATGAAATGTAGCGGATAATCCTCTTAGCATACAAAATAGTAGTAGGAGAAATACTCAAAGATTCTAGCCCCAACCCGATCAATAACGGTATAGCCAGTGTATCAGCAGCCATCTCTCCGCATAAGCTTACTTCCGTACCTGCCTTTTTGCCTTCATTTACTATAAAGCTGATGGTTTTAACAACAGCAGGATTAAATTCCTGGTATAAGTCTGCTACAAGGTCATTCCCTCTATCAACAGCCATCAAGTACTGAATCAAATCGTTTGTACCGATACTTAAAAAATCAACCTCCCTGGCAAATTCATTGGCTAGAACGGCAGCAGAGGGAACTTCTACCATAATCCCTATTTTCAAATTTTTATCAAAGGGAATATTTTCTTTTTTAAGCTCCTTTTTACATTCCTCCACCAGTTCTTTTGTTCTCCTGATTTCCGCAATAGTAGAAACCATGGGAAGCATGAACTTAATATTCTTATTACTGCTCGCTCTTAATACCGCCCTTATCTGGGTTTTAAACATTACCTGATTTTCAAGTAGAAAACGTATTCCTCTTAAGCCCAGAAAAGGATTCGGCTCATCATAATCAAACAGGCGGACCTTATCGCCGCCAATATCAAATGCACGTATTGTAAAAACTTCCGGATAGACTCTGGAAGATAAATTACTATAGATCCTTACCTGTTCATCTTCACCGGGTATTTCCCCCAGTTCATCGATAATCTGTTCAGTTCTATACAATCCAATCCCCTTCGCACCTGAACTAACTACCAGATCAATTTCACCTGTAACATCAACATTAGCCATTAATTGAATTTCTTTACCGTCTTTTGTTTTTGCGGGCTTATCAACAAATTCTTCAAGTCCCTTCTGCAATTCAACCAGCCTGTCGTGTTTGTTCCTAAAGAATTTAATCTGCTCTTCGTTAGGATTAATAATAACATAACCATGAAAACCGTCTACGATAAGTACGTCCCCGTCTTTAATTTTTTGAGTAGAATTGTGAGTGCCTACCACAGCGGGAATATTCAAAGAACGGGAAATGATTGCCGCATGAGATGTTAATCCGCCGTGATCCGTTATAAATGCCTGTACATGGCTTCTTGTAAATAAAATAGTATCTGATGGAGTCAATGAATCACTGACTACAACAGCATCGGGAGGAATTTTAGATTCCCATCTTTTCTTCTGAAGATTCCTAATTATTCTATTTTTGATATCTTCAATATCATGGGCTCTTTCCTTTATATATGTTTCTTCGGAAGCAAGCATTATCTTCTGGTATTTTGAAATTTCATCATCAACTATTGATTCGGGGAGCCTCTGTTCTTTAATAATCCTTTCTCTGATTTTATCAATAAGCACCGGGTCATCAAGGATCATTATCTGTGCTTCAAAAATCGCAACCCTTGTATCGTTCATTTTTTCTTTTGCAAGTGCAAGTATTTTTGAGAGCTCCTTTTTTGATTTGGCAAGAGACTCTTCAAAATCTTTTAAAGCTTCATCGGTACTTATAACGCTGCCGTGATTAACTTCAAGTTTATCTTTAATAAACAGGTAAGCATTTGCTACTACTATACCGGGAGCTGCAGCTACCCCGGCAATTTTATTTTCAGCTTCCGTAAAAACTTTATGAAAACTTTTCATAATTCATCAAATCCTCTATTAAAATAATCCGTTATTTCCTTAGCGGCCTCTTTTTCATCCTCCCCTTCAAAAGTTAAAGTAACATTCGAACCCATCTCAGCAGCTAGAGTCATAACACCAATAATACTTTTACCGTTTATATGCAGATCATCCTTAGTAATATAAAAATCGCATTTATATTTAGCTGCCATCTTAACGATTGTAGCTGCAGGTCTTGTATGCATACCGGCTTTATTTTGTATCTTTACTGTTTCTTCGATCATTACCTGTTTCTACTGATAAGGGAATCCGTAAGCCATCTGAAAATTTCTCTATCTTCATCTTTAAACCTTTTGACTGAATTTAAAGCTTGAGCAGAATATTTCTTTATATCTTTTTTTGCTTCTTCCAGAACTCCAAGTTTAATATAAATTTCCATAAATGCAGGGATTAGTTCTTTACTTATCCCTTTATTTTTAACTAATTTTAATAAAAATTTTTTCTCTTTACCTTTTGCCTTTTCCATTGCTTTTACAAATAAATAAGTTTTTTTTCCTTCGATTAGATCTCCTCCGACTTTTTTACCAAGCTCTTTTTCATTGCCGGTAATATCCAGCAGATCATCCTGTATCTGAAAAGCTATCCCTAAATTATTTCCATAGTTTGAGAGAGCTTTTACCTCTTCTTTAGTTCCACCGCCAAGTAAAGCGCCAATTCTGCAGCAGGTTTCCAAAAGAGCAGCAGTCTTCTTTTTAATCATTTCGATATAATCAGGGAGCGAAACTTCAGAAACTGTTTCAAAATCCTTATCAATACTCTGCCCGTTGCAAACTTCCAAAAGACCTTTTGTAAATGCTGAGAGAACTGGTTTGGAATTCCCATTACAATCTTTGAGCAAAAATTCGTAAGCAACAGAGAGCAATCCGTCACCGACTAAAATAGCTGTACTTGTATCGAATTTTTTATGGAGTGTAAGCCTATTGCGTCGTTTATCGGCATTATCCATAATATCATCATGAACGAGAGTGAAATTATGAAGAAGTTCAACAGCAGCAGCAGCATTATATGCATCTTTAAAGTTTCCGTTTACAGCTTTAGCAGATAATAACACAAGAAGGGGGCGAAGTCGTTTTCCCCCGCTTTCCAGAATATAAGAAGCCGGTAAATATAAAGAGAAGGGCTTCCTGTTTTTAACTGATTCCTGAAGTTTTCTTTCAACTTTTTTTCTCTCTCTTTCATAAAGAGAATTGATCGAATTATCATTACTAAAGCATACACCGCTCAATAAAGTCTTTCCTTTTTGATTATTTTATTCTTTTTTAATTCCGATAAATTTTGAGAGCCGGTCAGAAACATTATCTGCCTTAAAATCTGAAACCAGAATTCGATTAATTCTACGACACCTTCAATACCTTTTTTATATAGAGTCTGAAGTATTATTCTGGCAGAAGCGGTAAAATCAGCACCGAGAGAAAAAGCTTTAGCCATATCAAAAGCATTATTAATACCGCCCGAACCAATGAGCAGGAATTTATGGCTCTTTTTCAGTTTGAAAATTTCTTTAATACAATAAGATGTAGGGAGTCCCCAATCCCAGAATTCCTTAAAATTATTATCTTTATTTCTTAAAATTTCAACACCTGCCCAGCTGGTTCCGCCTGCACCTGCAGTATCAATTCCTTTCACACCAGCATTAAGCAGTCTTTCTGCAGCTTTTTTAGAGATACCCGCTCCTACCTCTTTCACTATTACAGGAACATTTAAAAACTTCACTAGCTTCTCGATTTTTTTCAGAAAACCGTTAAAATTAGGTTCACCATGTTGTTGAATTAATTCCTGCAAGGGATTAACATGCACAACCATAACGTTCGCTTCAACCAGATCAATTAAATATTTAACCTGAGCAAAGTTCTTTATGGAAACTATCTGTGCTGCTCCTATGTTACCGAGAATCGGTATATCAGGGGCATTCTTCCTGATTATTTTATAAGATTTAAGGTATTCATCATTTTCAAGCGCCTGTCTCTGACTGCCGATACCAAGGGGAATATTCAGGTGGCTGGCTGCAGACGAAAGTTGGGAATTTATATCTTCTGCTTTTGTTGTGCCTCCGGTCATACAGGAAATAAGAAAAGGGTAGTCAACTTTTTTACCGAAGAATTTTGAATGAAAGTCTATTTTCTCAAGAGCTACTTCCGTAATTGCATAGTGCTCAAATTCATAATTATCAAAACCGGTTTTCTTCTCTTTAAAAGCTACCTCATCGGTTAAGCACAGTTCTATATGCTCTTTTTTACGTTGTGAAATTACTTCCGGATTCTCAGGCATCGACAGCAATGATAAATAAGAAAATTTAAATTGGATATTAAAATATTAAAAAATAAGAATAAATCACATTAATGGTTATTGGTTTGTGGTCTGTTGTGTGTGGTCCTACAACAAACCACTAACTACAAACAACAAACTACCTACCATCAGTGTTGATTAAGTTAAATCATAGATGTATTTTAGTAACAAATGATAAAAATTTCTAAGAATAAAAAGTATTTATCTTATTTTTTTATCCTTGCTTATGCATCCTTCCTATTAATATATACACTCCATTTTCATCATTATGATCTTGATCTGAAATCAATATATAAAGATCAGCAGAAGGAAAATGCGGCTTTAATATTGGATTTCCTTTCCGATGGCTTGAGCATCTGTGCAGTCTGTCATTTTACTCATACAATTCTTAATTACGGATCATCATCCGATGAAGTACATCTTTATATTCATAGTTTAGAAACAGTTTTTTATAGACCAAATTCCGGCAGTTACCAAACCAATTTACTTACTAATCTTTCTCCAAGGGCATCCCCTCTTTTCAGTTGAAATCTTCCAGTAGTATCTCATTAAAATAATTTTCCAACCCAACATAATTGGAGAAGAATATGTTGAAGCATATTAAGCCCTGTACATTGGTTTTAATTATAATGAGCAGTTCTTTCTTATTTGCACAATCTAATGTAAACCCGGATATCAGTTTAATAGGTACATTCAATACATATACTGATTTCAGCAGTAATACGCCGGACAAAGGTAAATTAATATTTGAGTATCCCTCATTAGAACTGTTTGTTGACGGCTATCTGAATCCATATGCAAGGGGAACTGCGGATATTTCTTATGAAGACGGTGAGTTCGGTGTAGAAGAACTCTACGCAAATGTGGTTAGGGGTCTCCCGCTAGATATTCAAATAAAAGCGGGAAAATTTCTGCTGGGATTCGGTAAACTGAATACCGTCCATGCACATGCATGGCCTTTTTTAGAACGACCTTTGTATCAGCAAATATATTTTGGAGCCGAAGGTTTTAATGATGTCGGAATAAATATAAGTTTTTTAATCCCAACATCGGATTTCTACACAAATCTGGACTTGGGAATATTTAAAGGAGATGCAATCGGTAAAGCAGAAGTTCCGGAAATTTCATCTTCCGAAATTAGAGATTTAAGAGGAAGCTCTCCTGTATTCGTCGGAAGATTAGGCTCATTTTTCAGTATAGGGGATTTCAGCAATTTAGAAACAGGATTGAGTGCATCATATGGAGTCCACTCGAAAAGTGCTTATTATTATAATCTATATCATATCCCTTATTTTAAGGATGAGCAGTTAAATTACTTCTATTCAGGTCTGGATTTTAAGTTTAAATATAAACCTGATGGTTATACCGCTTTAACTATCCAGGGGGAGGGACTCCTTAATAGTAGGGATGTCTTAAGATCAAATCCCGCATCAGAAAATATTAACTTCTTGAAAAAACAAAAGATAAATACAACTGGCGCTTTCATATTTATTGATTACCTGTTTGAAAAACAGTACAGCATAGGGATAAATTATGATTTTACTTACGGTATTTTAGGAGATGAGCCGGCTCTTAATACTCTTTCAAATGATGATAAAAATAAAACTACAGGTATTTCCGGATGGCTAGGCTACTATCCAATAGAGGAAACTTTAGCTGTTCGGATTGGAGTGCAGCATTTAATGTTCAATACTGTAAATGAAATAAAAAAAGATAATGATACGTCTGTCAAACTTCAATTGATATTCTCTTTAGGCCCGCATAAAGCGCATCCATTTTAATAATGAAAGGAAGAAGTATAAAAATGAAAACAATCATGTTTTTTTTATCAATTATTTTTGCTGTTAGCATAAGCTTTGCAGAGATAAATGTAGTAACCACTACTACTTCTATATACGATCTGGTGAAGGAAGTTGGGGGGGATAAGGTTAAAGCTGATTATCTGTGCAGGGGCGACCAGGACCCCCACTTCCTTGAGGTTATGCCGAGCTATATGCTCAAACTTAGAAAAGCAGATTTAGTTATGGAAATAGGTTTGGAAATAGAAAAATGGCTCCCGCAATTGATTGATGGTTCAAGGAATTCTAATTTAAAGTTAATTGACCTTTCGGCAGGTATTCAGAAGAAGGCGGTACCAACCACAAAACCTGATGCAAGCCAGGGAGATATTCATCCATATGGCAATCCGCATTACTGGCTTGACCCGGAAAATGTTAAAATAATGGCGCAGGAAATCTATGATGCACTGGTAAATGCATCTCCGGGAGACGCAGGATATTTTAAAACAAATTTAGATAATTATTTATCGACCCTTGATAAGAAAATAACAGACTGGGAGACGCTTATGGAAAAGTTTAAAGGAAAACCTATAGTAACTTTTCATTCCAGCTGGATTTATTTTGCAGATAGATTTGGGCTGAAAGTAGTGGGGCATGTTGAACCTAAACCGGGAATACCTCCTACCCCGTCCCATAATGCAGAATTAGTTCAGATTATAAGAAGCAGCAACGCAAAGGTAATTTTAATGGAAAATTATTACAGCGATAATGCACCAAAGCAGGTTTCCGTTTTAACCGGTGCAACTGTTATAAAAGTCCCGGTCGAGCCTTATGGCAATAACACTGTTACCACCTACATCCAGATGATGGATTATATAATCAATCAGTTCGTAAAAAATGCCTAAAAACAACTAGAGAGAATAATGTGAATAAAGAAATAATAAAATTTTCAGATGTTTCAATTGGATACGGTAAAAAGGTTATTCTTGAGAACCTTAATTTTACAATAAAGGATAATGATTTCTTCGGAATAGTTGGGCCAAATGGTTCAGGAAAAACCACCCTTCTCAAAACTTTACTGGGAAATTTAAAACCTGTCAGAGGGATTGTAGAAAAGAATTCATTAAGGTTCGGTTATGTCCCTCAAAGAGATATTGTGCAACCTTTACTTCCATATACCGCATTCGATGTAGTAATGATGGGGAGATATTCCTTATTGGGAATATTTAGAAATCCTTCAGACGCGGATAAAAAGATTGTAGAAGACAGTCTGGAAAAAGTAGGGATTAGTCATTTAAAAAATTATAATTATAACAGTCTTTCAGGAGGGCAGCGGCAAAGAACACTGATAGCCCGTGCACTGGCTGTTGAGCCCACTGTATTAATACTCGATGAACCTACTAATGGGATGGATACACCCTCACATTACTCACTGCTGGATCTGATCTCAAGTCTGCATGATGTCAATAAACTGACTATTCTTTTAGTAAGCCATCTATTGAGCGATGTAGCTAATGTAGTTAAGAAATTAATTCTGATGGAAAAAGATAATTTCCAGGCAGGAGATATTGATGAAGTCTTATCGGAAGAGAACCTGAAGAAAACATATTCATCCGATTTTTTAGTTACAAAATTAAATGACGAATATATTATTACATCTAAACACAGGAACTGAATTTTGGAAACTATCAATCAACTAATCGAACTATTTCCTTATGCAATAATGGGAAGTGTATTAGCCGGTATTATATGTGCATTTCTAGGGACGTTTGTTGTTTCACAGCGAGTAGTATTTCTTGGTGCGGTACTGACTCAAGTTTCAATAGCAGGTGTTGCATTTTCTTTTCTTCATCTTATTAATATTGAAGGACTAATAACCGGCATAACCGGTCAGGAAATTGCACATGATTCATTCTTTCATAATTTCGAGCCGGCATTTTTTTCACTCCTCTTTGCGATAATTTGTGTTTTAATCTTTTCCCAGACATACCGGCAAAAGTTCCTTACTCAGGATGGAATACTGGGAATTATTTTTGTATTCGCCATTGCAATCAGGATAATGTTTATTCAAAAAAGCCCCGTTGCAGAAGTTTCCGAAATCGAATCAATATTAAAAGGAGATATTTTATTTATAGGCAAAACAGAGTTTTATTCACTCCTGGGAATAATGATCTTTACCACCCTGATATTTCTGATATTTCATAAGCAGTTGAAGTTTGTTACATTTGATGCCGAATCGGCAAGTGCGCATGGAATAAATTCGAGGCTGTGGCTCATCATTTTTTATCTGGTTGTAGGGATGGGAATATCATTAACCACAAGATATGTAGGAGATGTTTTTGCCTTTGCATATTTAATAATTCCTCCATCAATCGGAATTCTATTAGGCAGAAGAGTTGTATCAGTATTTATAATTGCAATTATAGTCGGTGCAGTAATTCCGCCCATATCACTATACTTCGCATTTAAATTGGATTTCTCAAGCGGTCCCGCGGCAGTAGTTCTGTCCTTCATTCTATTTTTAATAGTCTATTTAGGTAAGAAAGTCATACAATAGTGAACTGTGGTCATTAAATAGTCATTCATGGTCATTCGATTGTCATTCATAGTCTACTCAATAATCATTCATTATCATCCAATAGTCATTCACTTGCAGTTGGATTTATCCAACCGATTTAAAAGATATGAAGAATTTCCACCACCACCAACAACCAACGACCCACATCCCGATGAGAGTCATCTCATTTTAGTCTTGACAATATGATGGAAAGTACATTAAATTAATTTGCAATTTAAGATATTGTAATTGGGCCAGGATTGAATAGGAACTTGTTGAGCTAAAATATAGTTCAATAAGATGAAGCATATATTAAGGAAGAGGTAATAATGAATCCGCTAGTGTTAATAGCGAGTGTATTTTGTGTACTTTTTTTACTTACACTAGTTATAGGGTTTAACGGAATGAAAAAAGCCTATCATAGTAAAGTTAAACCTAAGAACTTTTAAGCAAATACGTGAAATTCTTTCAAATTTCTCCCTATTCAGAAAAAAGTAAGTAAACGTTTTCATACTATTACGAATAAAGGTTAACACCGCAATTTAGATCCTTTGTGAATATCATTAACCAATAGTCACACTAAAATATTTGCAGATCCAAAATAAGCGCAACAACCTTAAATAGAGAATTTGAAATTTTGAATTTTGAAATTGTTATTTATTTGTAATTTGTATTTTGTCATTTGAATTTCCCCCTTCTGCCCTTTAGAATTTCCCCCTCTTAACTATTAAATTTATCAATTTTTACTTTAATACTCTTTTTTCAGTATCCGTTTTTGCGAGTGTAAATGCTTTCTGAAAATTATCTTTTGCCCTTTCATTGTTTATATTTGTGTATAGTTCTCCAAGTAATGCAAAATAAAAATGATTATCTGTCAATTTTAGTTTTTCAGCCTCGATAATTGCTTCTTCTTTTCCGTTTACTTTTGAAAGTGCATATGTTCTATTTAATGCTGCCATAGGTGAATATTCTATTTGCAGAAGTTGGTTGTAAAACTGCAGAATATATTCCCATTTTTCTTTAGTGTCGGATTTTTGTGTATGCCAGAATGCTATTGCAGCTTCCAGATGATATTTCGATATTTTGCTGCCGGCAGCTGAACAGTTCAGAAAATATCCCCCCTTACTAATTAAATCGGAATCCCACAAATCTGTATCCTGCTCTTCATATAAAACTAACGTTCCGTTTTTATCAAAGCGTGCATCAAACCTTGAGGCATGAAAACACATTAATGATAATAATGCATTTACCTGCGGCTTGTTTGTATATTTATTTTCGACGAGCATATAACACAATCGCATTGCATCAAGACAAAAATCCTTTCGAAGTGTTTTATTCTGGCTTATGGAATAATATCCTTCATTAAATAACAGGTAAATAGTTCTCAATACAATATCCAAACGGTTTTCAATCTCGGCCGGGTCCGGAAGTTCAATTTTAACTTCTTCCTGACGGAGTTTTTCCTTTGCTCTAAACAATCTTTTATTAATTGTTTCTTTATTTGTTAAAAAAGCATCCGCTATTTCTTCTATACCGAACCCGCAAAGTATTCGCAGCGATAAGCCTATTTGCGCCTCGATTGATATGGAAGGATGGCAAATTGCAAACATCATCTGAAGCTGACTGTCATTTATATTCTGCGGAGATAAATCTAATTCCGGCTCATATGAACCGGATAAATCATTTTTTAGTTTTGGAGCAATTTTGTTTTCAAATGTAGAGTTATGCTGCAAATAATTCTTTGCTTTATTTTTAGCAACATTATAAAGCCATGCAGGAGGATTTGGCGGAATACCTTTCAACCCCCATGTTTCTGCTGCTGTTAGAAATGTATCACCTGCAATATCTTCCGCAATTTCTATCTGTTCGAACCCAAATCGCCTGCAGAGTACGGATACAATTTTTCTGTATTCTGTCCTGAATAAATGAGGTATTAATTCTTGCTCCATCATAACATTTTATAAGCTGAACTTAAAAACATTTGTTAACTGAAATTACGTAGATGTAAAGATGACATCTTTTAAAAGAGAAAATTCTCATTTTTTTATCAAAATGTAATTCTATATAAAGCTTTATTTTCCATTAGTAAAGATGTCATCTTTTCAAATACAATCCTTGCATAACTTGAATTATTATTTACAGTTGATCGATTTCTCTTACCTCAACATTCCCTCCCACTGTCAAAACCGGGCATCCCTTGGCAATTTCAACAGCCTCTTCATAAGAATCAGCTTTAATAATTGAATAACCTCCAACCGATTCTTTTATTTCGGAATAAGGACCATCTGTAACTACATTATTCGGTTTAATAACCTTACCGCTGAATGCCAAACGGTTGCCTCTGTCAAATAATTTATTTTGAGCTGCTATGCCGCCTATCCAGTCCATCCATTTTTTTGTAGTAGCCTGCATCTCTTCCGGTGAAAAAGAAGGCTGAGTATTAAAATCATTTCTGAATATTAATAAGAATTCTTTCATTTTTGTTCTCCTTAGTTTTTTAACATAAATTATTTAAAGGCTTTTATGCCGATTGTACTGCATATTGCCCTACCTGGTAATCTCCTGCCGGAGTACGGAAGGCAATATTAAAACGATTATAACTATTTATTGCTGTCACTGCTAAAGTTAAATCAATTAATTCTTCTTCGGAAAATTGTTTCCGGACTTCTTCATAAACTTCATCCGGTACATGACCTTCTGTGATTTTCGTAACAGCTTCAGTCCAGGCAAGTGCCGCACGTTCACGTTCACTGTAAAAAGGTGCTTCACGCCATGCATCCAGCGTATAGATACGCTGCTCAGTCTCACCGGCTGCACGTAAATCTTTCGAATGCATATCAAGGCAAAATGCACATCCGTTTATTTGTGATGCTCTATAACTGATTAAATCTAAAAGTGATGTTTCAATTGGAGATTTTGCCAAATATTTTGCAAATCCATACAACACCTTTGCAGCTTCCTGACCTTTTTCATAAGCATTTATTCTAGGTTCCATTTTGACTTCCTTATTTAATTATTACTAAATTTTTTAATTACACTTATATAACAAATGAGATTTCAATAATTGGACATGAGGATAAATCTATTGCCCTCGGCTTCAGCCGAGGGAGAAGTGAATAAAAAATAAAAATGGCTTTAGCCACATAAAGATACGATAATTATTCATTTCAATTGACTTTCACACATCCTGTTCATATATCTTTTTAATCCGGCAGCTCTTCACATAAAAAGCCATAACTCTTTATCTTGCTTACTACATCATTTGTTTCAATATTATCTCCTATTACCCTAACAACTTTATCTCTATCTTCAGAGATCTATTGTACACTCATTTATCCTGTAATATCCCTGCAGCCTATTTTTAACTGTCCTGAAATCATATCTGGAGTTTATATCGGTTTTTAATATTAACATTTCCATTTCATACCTCTTTATTCATGTAATTCTTGAATCATGTCTGTAAGTATTTAATCTGTGATAGTTCATACATTTTCCATCTCTTTTTATGTTTCAATTTCTGTTTTCTAACCTACATGACAATTGAGATTTTAATTCTTGGACATCCATTACTAGTATCCTTACCTTTCCACTTTATTTATTATTTAATAGTTATTATTTTAAAATAGTTAATTTATATAAGGAATTTCGATGAGAATATAAGCCTCTTTTCAACTCAATAAATTTTATTTGTTAATTTCATTGATGAGGTTTATATGTTTGATTTTATTAATATTTCCAATCTTTCGTTTTCATATCCGTCTTCTTCACAGCCCCTTTTTGATTCTGTTTCTTTGAGGATCCACAAAGGCTGGACAGCCATAACAGGCCCAAATGGCAGTGGTAAAACAACACTTATTAAATTGATAGGTGGACTGCTTTCCCCTTCTTCCGGCAGCATCGCCGCACCCGGTTTGTTTTATTACTGCGAACAGAAAACGGATAATATTCCGGAAGGATTTAAAGAATTTCTAGATAGCTATGATCCTGTATCATTCAGACTAAAATCATCACTCGAAATTGAAGATGAATGGGTATACAGATGGAATACACTTAGCCAGGGTGAAAGAAAAAGATGCCAGGTAGCCGCAGCATTGTTTTTTAACCCTGATATACTTGCCGTTGATGAGCCTTCAAATCATCTTGATCTTGAATCGAAAGAATTTTTGTTTAATGCACTGAAATCATTTAGCGGAATTGGACTTTTGATTAGCCACGACCGCAAGCTTCTCAATGATCTATGTACTAATACTCTTTTTATCTACAACCATAATATAGATTTTCGCAAAACCGGTTATTTGACCGCTGTTGAAGAAAGAGAACGGGAGAACAAATCCCTTACTGAACAATTTGAATATTTAAACAAAGACCTAAAAAAGCTGAAGTCAAAAGCAATCCTTCAAAAACAAAAAGCAGATAAAGTAGATAAAGAACTTTCAAAGAGAAACATCGGCAAAAAAGATTGAAACGCGAAAGCAAAGATTGATCTAGCACGTTTAACCGGAAGAGATGTCGTAGCGGGAAAACTTTACAGGAAGACAAAAAATGAAATCGAAAGAAAAAACGAAGTACTTAAGTCAATTGAAGTAAACCGTTCCTTTGAGCTTGGCATTGAATTCAGCTCTGCAAAATTAAGCCGCTATTTCCCCCTCTCGATTCCTTCTTTTGAATTGAAACTTGATGATTACAGAAGAACATACATCCCCGATCTTATGATTTCATCAGGTGAGAAAATCGGCATTACAGGTAAAAACGGATCGGGTAAAACAACTTTTATTAAACAAATTGTTGAGCAGCTAAAATTTCCCGGGCAGGACCTTATTTACATTCCCCAGGAAATAGATAATAAAAGCGTAAATGAATTAATGAAAAGGATAGGGACGTTGAAGGATAGTGAAAAAGGAAAAATAATGACAATTGTCAGTAAGCTTAATTCGGATCCAAAACACCTTCTCCAAACAGATGAACCCAGTCCCGGAGAAGTAAGAAAGCTGCTCCTCGCAGAAGGTATTTCATACAGTCCCGCATTAATAATTATGGATGAACCTACAAACCATATGGATATCCCCTCAATTGAATGGATAGAAAATGCCCTGAACCAATGCGCCTGTCCAGTCCTTCTCGTCAGCCACGATACTGTTTTCCTTCAAAATGTCGTCTCTGCTTACTGGAACTTTATCCCCGATAAGAAAGGATTTTATATCACTTTATAGACAAGAATTTATTTGTAATTTGCATTTTATGGTTATTTAAGAGTTTCTATAATCCCTTTAGGGATTAAATATCTATAGGAAATATACAAACCAGCCATAGTAGAGCGCGTGAAATCTGTACTGCCTTAAAATAAAAATCATGCACCACGATAATCAATAAAGCTACAAACTCCTATTTTATCAATCATCACTGTCTTCGATTATTGAACCTGCCGGATAAGGGATGTCCCCCATTGCAGTAAACCAGAGAATACGGTTAAAAACCTGATCATTGCCAGAATCAATACCATCGAATTGGGGATCAAGACTCAATTTTGCATAATACAATTGCTTACCCTTTAATGCACCCAGGGCAGGATTAATCTCATCCAGGGGGATTTGATTGGATACCGAAGCCCAGGAGGAAAAATCCGGCGAATTTGTAAAACAATCGATCATGGGTAAGGCTATCGCATCCTGGATATTCATAGGAGGCAGTCCCAGAATCTGTTCAATAGTTCGAACCATCGAAGGTTGATTATATGGCGTATGAATGGTTCCTGCTGCTTTCGAGTATGGACTTATTACCAATGCAGCCGTGCGATAAGCTGAAACATGATCCCACCCTGCCTGTGAATCGTCTTCAACGACAAAAATAACCGTATTCTTCCAGAATCTGCTGTGTGTTATAGCCTCAACAATACGGCCAAGCGCCACATCATTATCAGCAACCATGGCTCGGGGAGTAGGTATTCCGGGTCTTGTTCCTCCTGTATGATCATTCGGAAGTGCCATGATCATGAGCTGGGGGAGTGAATCGCCACTCATTGATTCATAATGCCGCAATTCTTTGATAAAGGTAGCTGCTCGAAGGACATCCGGTATTTTGTGTCCATCATATCCCGGGTATGTGGGCGATAAAAGCGTCTCGACGGTATTGAGAGTGGTTCTATTGGTAAATTGAAATTCATCTCCGCGAAGAAATGACGAATAGATATTATTCCATGTTAATCTGTCGTCAAAATCGGGACTTGCGGCTTCACCGTATATCCTCACACTAAATCCATGTTTCCGGGCATTATCCCAGAGAAAACCCGTAGGCGCATACACTAAGGCATCATATAGAACATGCGGATAACTGCGAAACCAGGCACGTACGTTTTTTTCGATATAATCGGTAACGATAGATGCATCAGTCCAGTTGTGTCCTTCCGCCGAGCATTTACCTGATACAAAAAAGTTATCCATTAGTCCGAAGCGCTTTACCAGGTGGTGCAGATTTGGCGTCACTTCTTTACCGTATGTACACAAAGTACTGTCACCGTCTCCTTCAACCACATCTCCAAGCACCTGGTCATAAGTGCGATTTTCTTTTATAATATATAAGACATGTTTGAAGACCGAGGGTTCCCCAATTCGTTCCGGCACAGGTTGTGGCGTAGGACCCTCCCGAGGAAGGAGTTTAAGTGACTGCAGGCGTTCCAATTGATTAGCCGCTATAACCGTCTTTGTATAATCGTCAAGTGTTTCTTCATCGGGTATGCTAATTACCGAAATTGAAGCAAGCTGGTGATGAGAATTGAAAATCGGCGCGTGATTTTTAATAAAGGAAAAGGGTCTGGTTGCGCCTAAGGATTCCAGGTTGGTGACATACAATAAAGCATCATTCAGAATGGTGATGGACGATGGATACGCAGCAGTTGGATAAATCCTGAAATCTGGCTCCGCTCAGCCCTCGCTGTAGTGCATGCTTTTTCTCCAAGAGCAACAACCGCTATAGCATTATCCATCCCGTTTGCCACATACAGTGTTTTACCATCGGAGGATACGGCAAGACCATTTGGGGAATCTCCAAAATAGGAAGTGCTGCCTAATCGCACATTTATGGTTTCTGAAATGATATCTGTTTTTGAGTCTATCACGCTTACGATATCACTGTTCGAATTGGTTAGGTAAACATAGTTCTCATCCGGACTTGCAATAATGGCATTCGGATGTAAGCCGGTCACGATTTCCTTCAGCAGTTTTCCGTTCCCGGGATCCAGAATACTCACGCTTCCTTCTTTACATGCACCAGTCAATGAATCGATACGCGCCTCTCCCCAGGGTACACCTGCCACATAACTTTCGCCGGTTTCAGGAATCCGGCCCGCCCAGTTGGAAATGTACAATTTATTTCGAGCCATCGTTAAACCATATGGAGCCACACCGGATTCCACCGCCCAGATAGTATCACCGGTTTGAATATCCTGTTTCAGTACTCTGTTATTCCCGTTGAGAACAGCATAGAGGTATCCATGCCCCGATTCATCCCGGGTGATAATTTCGTTGGGAAGGGCTATCCTCGCAGGAGGCTCTGGTTCGTATTCAAACACTTTTACTAAAGTTGCTTTAATTCCGTCCCAGGCAAGTTCAACAACAAACGATTTTTGTGAATTTAAGGATGCACTGAAGAACAGATAATCGGTATTGTGCGAGCGGTACCAGCTTATCCCGGAAAAAGTGTTCATCGCATTTTGCAATACTTTCACCGAATCCAGGGAAAAAACGTAAACGATTTCGTTTTGTCCCGTATTTATAAAGACAATACTGTACCTTTCCAGCACAGCCAGCCAGTTTTTATCCGGAGATAAAACAGAATGCAGCGCATGGCATTCCTTTGTTGAATCTCCCATGACAATCAACCTTCCCGCTGGTTTGATCAACCGGTCATATGGAAGCATTATCCCGGAATTTTTTCTGCTAGACTCTTTTTTCGTCAATTCGAAACTGCCGCAGGAATTCAACACCGTTAAAAAAGCAGCACAGCCAACTAGAAATAATATTGCTGCTACCTTAAGGAAGAACACGGATCGCGATACTTTCATGCCGGTATCATTCCTCATATTATTACTTTAATTTGCTTGCCTTCAAAAAAAGCATGAATTGATTTCTAGCAGAAATAACTTCATTATGAGTTAAATCAGTATGAATAAACACCAATGGATTATTTAATAAGTCATAAGGATTTAATTCTTGCTCTTCTACTTTAAAATATGAAATTCCCCATGCATCAAAATCATTCATCAAACTTTCGGTTTCGTTTTTTGTTCCGCCGCTGTCTGTATAAATATCAATAAACTTACCTGGATAATTTTCAATCCAATGAGTAAATTTTTCAGTTTCTCCGTATAATGCATCGAATAATATAACTTCGGAAATGTTTGGTGTTAAACCGCCTCTCATTATACAAAATGAGATTACCCGGTAAGCACCGCTGTGTCCTGCTAAAATTATATTTCCAATTTTAGGACGAGTTTAATTTTCCTTTTTCTATTAAAAACTTCGCAATATCATTAATCAAATTCTTTAATCCGTCTTTATCTTCCAGCTTTCCGCCGAAAGAATCTGGCGAGTTTTTAGGCCCTTCGGGGAAAACAAATATTGCATTTATATTGCTTGCTGTATATTGTCCTATAAGATTATATTCGCTGCAGGCACTATCGATATTATTATTCCATCCATGAAAATAAACTACAAAATTTGTCGAATCTGTTTGCTTAAATCCTTTAGGAATAAAAATAGCGACGCTGCTGTCATTATAATGTTCTTGAAATGAATATGTTTTGCCATCGTAAACATGCCCGTTAATTCTTTCGGAATCAGGGAAAGGTGCAGATGAAAATCCATGCACAAACATTTCACCAAGATGTTTATATCTTTCAGTTATAGATTGAGAAAATGATAAACATGATATGGCAAAGAATAAAATAAAAAACTGGAAAAATATAATTTTCATCACGCTTCTATTTATTAAATATTTTCAGTTAACATTTGTGCTCATAATTAATCTGATAAGCAACTAGTAAAAAATTATAAAACTGCCGCTATAAATTAGTAAAATTCAAAAGATTACAGAAGCAAGCTAAACAGCTTGGGTTACAATTAGTAGCAACTTAGTTTCTTTTTTCAAACTGAGTTTTCTACACTCATTGTAGAGTGGTCATTAACAGCCGCTGGTTATGTTCCTCCTACTCTGAAAAAAAAGTTTCTATTTCCTGATAATTTTCATTATAGCAACCAACTTCAATAATTGTATTCCATTGATTTAAAAATATCATATCCGGAATGCAATCTGATTTCCACCATTTATTGTTTTTTGATCTATTCATCATAGACTCCCCAAAGATCATTCGTGTTAACATTTTTACTCATTAACTTTAAATAATAAAATAGCTGTCCTTTATGTTGGTTGAGATGAGAAATCATTTGTAATAAGTGTTGAAACAATGTTAATTCTTGACCACCCCATGGTGCAATTAAAGATCTTTTAAAAGCTCTGTTTCATCTAACTCAGAAATACAACTTATTGTTAGTTTTTTATCTTCATCTAAAAGTTTAATTGCTTCCTCAACATTTTCTATACTTGGTAATGCAGTTTGGGATGGTATGTGATCTTCTTCATTTAAATCTTCCATTTTTGTACCTTCTGGTAGTCCCCAATCTCCCTTGATAAAACCTTGAACAGCTTTACCACAACCAAAACTTGCACAGTGCATCATAAGTTGTCCAACTGTCATCCAGTTATTACCGGATGTTGGTATCCATTGAAGGTCATTATTTGAAATAAGAGTGAAAAGATTTTTTGTAATTGTATATACTTTTTCTACTTCATTGAGAAGTATATTTTTCAATGTCATTTTGTACCCCATTTTTTTTAATAAAAGTTAATTCTGACTTATATTAGCTTATCTTGTTTTACGTTTAAAAAAGCAAAAATAGGTAAAGCCAGCGAAACATTCATACTTGGCAATGCTTCAATAAAAAGAAGTATCCCAATAATTATAGGCCACGTTATGAACCCGTATAAAACTTTATTCCACACTCCTTTTTTTATTAGCAATATAACGGCGTTGCCGATAACCCGCCGCCCAGAACAACAATGCCGGTTTAGTTAGTAAAATCTATAATTAAAAAAATCTTTCATAGCAAAACTACGTTCAACAACAAACTAAACACGGAACGACAGACCCGTAAACCTTAAAAATGCCGGCAGCGAAATCGCTGTCGCCTTAGCAGCCATTTGTTATAGGCAATTACTTTTGCAATACGTTATATCTAATATGTGTAACCATATTGGTTCCACCCACTTCGATCGGTTCAAGCTTGAGATTAGACACCCCCTCAAAAAGTCGCGTACCTGCGCCTGTAGTCACGGGAACTATATGTAACCACAGTTCATCAATGAGCCCAGCCGCTAAATATTGATTGAGGGTATTCGCTCCTCCCATAATCTTCACATTTCGTTCTCCTGCTGCCTCTTTTGCCTTTGAAAGCGTAGATTCAATGTCGTCAGTCACAAAGATAAATGTCGTTCCTCCCTCCATTTCTAATGATTCTCGCTCTACGTGGGAAAGAACGAAAACTGGAGCGTGATACGGAGGATTATCACCCCACCATCCTTTCCATTCAGGATTATCTCTCCTGTCTTTAGGCCCAAACATATTGCTACCCATAATGAAAGCCCCTGCATCAAGAATAGCATCTATTTCTTTTTTGTGTTTTTGTTTCTCCGGCTCAGCAAACATCCAACAATCCAGTAAGTCTGAATCGAAATTGTCTCCAAATGGTTTTTCAAAACTTTGATTTATGCCTGCAGTAAAACCATCAAGGGTCATCGTCATCCCGCTAGTAACTTTTATTTTGTGTGCCATAATATCTCCTTAATAATAAAATGTTTATAAATATTTGTTTTCGGGACGTAGTAGAGAAAATTCAATGTTGTCCCCACTATAATAATAAAAAAAATCAAATTAATACATTTTTGAAGGTATATCTTCATCTTACTTCAAGAAAAATATTTATTGAAATTACAGGTAGTCAAGTAAGTCGCTTGCGGTTTAGTCCAGCAAAGGATTATGTTTACCAAACGGAAATATTTATTGTGAGGGTTGGCCTCTATTTTTAATAAAATACAGAACCTTTTGATTATGCTAAGCAATATAACGGAAACTTCCCCACATTTCCCTTAAAAAAATTTTTTAAAATAAATTTGCGAAACCGAATAGTTGTACGTATATTTGCAACCGACTGGTTTCATTATAAATTAGAAAATGCGTAGAGATATTTTTCAAGCAGTTGCAGACCCAACGAGACGAGCTATAATCGTCTTAATTGCATTACGGGCAATGACACCAAACGCCATTGCCAAAAACTTCAATACAACACGACAAGCTGTGTCAAAACACTTACGCATTTTGACTGAATGCGAACTTGTAAAACAAGAACAAAAAGGACGAGAGATTTATTACTCTCTTGAAATTGAAAAAATGAAAGAAATAGATCAGTGGTTAGAACAATTCAGAAAGATTTGGGAAACACGATTTAATCAATTAGACAACTTATTATCAACAATTAAAAAAAATAACAAATGAACAATTTACAATTTGACTTCACCGTTGACAAAGCAGCCAAAACAGTATATATAACCAGAGAGTTTAATGCGGAACTTCCACTTGTTTGGGACGCATTTACAAAACAAGAAATCCTTGACCAATGGTGGGCACCCAAACCTTGGATGTCAAAAACCAAATCGATGGACTTTAAAGTTGGTGGACGAAGATTTTATGCAATGGTAAGCCCTGAAGGAGAGGAAAAAGTTGGCAAATACAAAACTATACTTCTATAAGCCCGAAAACCAACTTTAAATTTTTAAGTGTATTTGCTGACAAAGACGAAAACCCCCATTTGCCTGGTTCAAATTGGGATTTGAATTTCAGTGAACAAAATGGAATAACCAAAGTAAGTATTACCATTTACAATGAATCCCTTGAACGTATGGAAAAAATGATTGAAATGGGCTTCAAAGAAGGTTTCACAATGACCTTAAACGAATTAAATGAATTATTAACCACTTTAAAAAAATAACACAATGAAAAGAGTATTTAATGGATTTAATGTCCCCAAACCCATATTAATAATTACTATACTTTTCTTTACAGTATTTCAATCTTATGGGCAGCAAAATAAACCTACCGCCAGTGGTTACGCACCTGTTAATGGTATTAAAGTTTATTACGAAGTATATGGAAAGGGTAAACCCATCGTCTTACTACATGGTGCTTTTTATACCATTAACATGAATTGGGGGCAGCTAATACCTGATTTGGCAAAAACAAGAAAAGTTATTGCAATTGAATTCCAGGGACATGGACACTCACCTTTTTCTGACAGAAAATTAAATATAGTTAACCTTGCAAGTGATGTGGAAGGTGTAATGAATTATTTAAAAGTTGACAGTGCTGATGTTGCGGGATTTAGTATGGGTGGCTCTGTAGCTTACCAATTGGCAATACAAAGCCCTAAACGGGTACGAAAATTAGTGATTATTTCTTCTACTTATAAAACCAGTGGTTGGTTACCAACAGTAAACGGTGCGTTTAAGGATTTTAAACCTGATTTTTTTGATAACACACCATTGAAAGCAGCGTACGATTCGATAGCACCTGACAAAACGAAGTGGAGAAAGTTCATACAACAGATGATTGATTTTGCAGGGATACCGTTTGACTGTGGTGATTCTAATATTGCGAAAATGACTATACCGGTATTGCTCATTTCGGGCGACAATGACGGGTTGGATAAAATTGAGTTGATGAAAACTTACCAACTGCTTGGAGGTGGTGTATCTGCTGATTTGGGAACGATGCCAAAATCGCATTTGGCTGTTGTTCCTTCGCAGGGACATGTGAGCCTTATGATGCAAACGAAAACAATATTAAATTATCTTGACAATTTTTTAAATTAGTACAATCGTTTCAATTAGACTTTAAACGCGGTCGGGTAGAAACGCATGGTTATATGCGATTACAGTCTTATGCAAATGTTTGAAGTTTATAGCAAAAATCATTTTGTTAAGAATTTTTATCACATATTCATTCTTTTCTTACATATTCAACTTCAACGAATCAAAGATGTATTATGTAATTAAATTAATCTAGTTCTAAACTCCATATTTTTTGTGTAGTGGTGAGTTGATTATATTACGAAGCTTTAACTGTAATTCATCTCTTTCGATTTTTGTTAAGCCTTTTGTTATTATTAACGGGTGAATTATAACTTCTGATATACCTGGACTTGCTTTTCCTTTAAACAATCCTTTGCGCTGTAGCCTTTTCCAATTTGTTGTAAAAGTTATTGGTAAAATAGGAACCTGCTTGCGAACTGCTAATGAAACTGATCCTGTTTTAAATTCCGTTAGTTTTGGAGCAACCTTGGAAATAGTACCTTCTGGAAGAATAACTAAAGGATGTCCTTCATCAATTACATCCATCATTCTTTTGAATGTTTTTACTAATCCCATTTTATTTTGTCTGTCAACTAATATATTCATTCCTGATGTATAAAATATATGGAATAAAGGCCATTTTTCAACTTCCTTTTTTCCGGTGAACACAAAGTATTGATCGAATATTGAGTATAGACAGGGAATATCAATATATGAGCTGTGGTTAGAGCAGATTAAAAATGGTTTATCTAAAATAATATTTTCCCTACCCTCAATTTTCAAGAATATTCCGGCACAAAGCAAAAACAGTCTTCCATAGAATTTCATTATCTTAAATGCTAAGGGGAATCGCTCTTTTTTAGATAGAGAAAAGCGAAATAACGGATAGAGCAAAACTAACAGCAATATAAAACAGATAAGAAGATATATTTTATAGATAAATCTGAAAGGGAATAAAATAATTGACATAATCGAGAGTGCTACTCTAAG
>CAVUOL010000024.1:0-24045 GCA_963742995.1 uncultured Ignavibacteriales bacterium | reverse complement strand
ATTATCACTTTTATAGAAAACCTTAGAATGGGTCACTCGAAAAATTTATGATTATTTGACGGTAGAACAAAATGAAGTACGCACTTACAATCTTAATTACTTTTCTTTTTCTTAGTCATTCCGCAACTAATGCTCAGTGGGTGCAGACTAACGGGCCTTATGGAGCAGATGTAACTTCTGTTTTAATACATAACAGTTATAAATTTGCAGGCACAAGAAATGGCCTATATCGCTCGGTGCTGGAATCAAATGTTTGGCAATCTGATAATGAAACTCTTAAAGGTTTTTGGGTAGAAGCACTTACTGCTGATAGCAAAAACATTTATGCAGGCACAAAACATGGTTTATATAAAACTTCAGATGAAGGAATCAGTTGGAGTTCAGCCGGTTTACCGGATCGAATAATTACAGCATTAGCAATAAAAGATTCCCTGCTCTTTGCCGGTACTGTAAATGGCATTTTTGTCTCATCTGATAAAGGACTTACCTGGAAAGAAGTTGATAGCGGATTGATTTCTACCAATGTTGTAACATTTACAATACATTCTGAAATGATATTAGTAAGTACACTTTATGATGGCCTTTATAGTTCTTTTGATAATGGAGTGACATGGAAGAAGATTAACTTTGAGGAAGATGAAATATTTGCAGTTGGTTTTTTAGGCGATCTATTGTTAGTATCATCATGGGATAATGTTGTATACCGTTCCACTGATTTGGGTACTTCATGGAAAAGTTCAGATATTGGAGCTAACGGTGATGAAGTAACAAATTTAGTTTCCCTTGGTGAAAATATTTTTGCTGCAACTAATTACGGCTTGTATCAATCTCTTGACAGCGGGAAAACATGGCGGTCTACTTCTTTAACAAAAATTTATATTCATAAGTTATTTCTTGATGACAATTACTTTTTGGCAGGTACATATCAAGGGGCTTATACGTCAATGGATGCTGGCTTAAACTGGGTAGAAACCAATGAAGGCTTATTATCTGGAGATGTAATATCACTTGTTTCCTATGATTCTAAATTATATGCCGGCACGAATGGATTCGGAGTATTTCAATCAACTGATAATGGAGCCACATGGTCTAAATTCAGTAACGGTCTTTCAAATGTTTTTATTAATGGGCTGGGAATATATAAAGATTATCTTTTAGCAGGAACTAATGGTGGAACTTTTCGTACTAGTATTCTTTCTAATTCTTGGACTAAAGTATCCCCTGTAACAGGTTCTCGTTCCTTCGTTTCCATTAATAATGAAATAATAGCCGGATCAGATTACGGTGTTTTATGTTCTAAAGATGCCGGACAAACATGGAAAATTATCGATAGTACATCCTACCAAATATGGAATGTCCTAGCATTCGATTCCATAATCATTGCTGGATGTAACAATAGAGGAATCCGTATTTCGACAAATAATGGTTTGAATTGGAATTTTTCTAAAGGATTACAAGCCACTGTTAATGCATTAACGTTTGCCGGAAACAACATATTAGCGGGAACTTCTGGCGTTGGAGTTTTCTTATCATCCGATAGTGGTAAAACATGGTCTCCAACTAAACTCGATTCAATGCAGATTCAAACTTTTAAGGTTTTTGATAAATTTGTTTTTGCCGGAACCTTTAATGGAATTTATAGATCATCAGATGATGGTATCACTTGGGATAAGGTTAATGGTGGATTAGAGGGCTATTTTGTAAATGACCTAACAATTGCAGGAGATTATATTTATGCTGGTGTAAATGATGGTGCAGTTTGGAAACGACCTTTATCTGAGATTACATCTGTTTCTGAAAATAATAAAAGCAATTTGCCGGATGATTTTGCTCTCTTTCAAAACTTTCCAAATCCCTTCAATCCTTCAACCAAAATTACTTACTCATTGCCAAAAAATGCACATGTTATTCTGAAAATATATGATGTACTGGGAAAAGAAGTAACAACATTAGTTAATGAAGAAAAAAGTGCCGGTTATTACTCAATGCGGTTTGACGGGAGCAAATTATCAAGTGGTATATATTTCTATAGGATTCAGGCTGGTAATTTTGTATCAACTAAGAAATTTGTATTGATGAAGTAACCGAATTCTGATATTTAATATGGTAGAAAACAAAAGATTTAACATATGAGAAATATTATAGTTGTAATCTTATTATGCTTCCTCTACTTAGGCTGCAAGAAAGAAATGCCGACAGAAAAACCGGTTGATGAGAAAAATGGGGAAAATAACCAATTAACTTACACAATATATGTAGGACGGGAAAAAAGTAATGGAATATTTAGAATCAATTCATATTATCTTCATCTTACAACTCTGGAACTGCAAAGACCTCTAACTAAATTCACCCCCCTTTTAGCAAAGGGGGACAAAAGGGGGGTCTTCCACTATACTTCCTATCTGAAACCGTTTTGAAACCGTTTTGAAACCGATTTGAAACCGATTTACAACCCGTTCAGTTCCATAGACATAAATCCTCCTTACTTTTATTGTTATTTGTTTTTCTTAACATTCTTAAAATAAGATTGGTAATTTTATTATGTAAGTGCTAAATTGAACAAAAAAGTTCCAAATAAGCCAAATTATTATAAAATGATTGATAATTATAATCCTATTCATCTAACAATTGTAGCTACTCCCGAAAATGAAGGACAAAAAGGTGGCGCATAACTATATATGAATAATTTTCACTTCAGCAAAATGAGCTTCTTTGTAGAACTGTAGCTCCCAGCACTAAGCCTATAGAAGTAAACCCCGCTTGAAAGCTCCCTACCGTTAAATTCAACTTTGTATATACCCGCAGCTTTTTCAGCATTCACTAATACTGCAGCCTCTTTTCC
Organism: uncultured Ignavibacteriales bacterium; assembly: GCA_963742995.1. Classification (GTDB taxonomy): domain Bacteria; phylum Bacteroidota; class Ignavibacteria; order Ignavibacteriales; family Ignavibacteriaceae; genus CAVQBP01. The sequence continues at coordinate 21,203 of CAVUOL010000024.1, read as the reverse complement.
CAGAATGTCATATACCTTAAGTGTAACAAAACCTGCTTTTGGTATTGAATAATTTATAGTTGTTACAGGATTAAACGGGTTGGGATAATTCTGTGAAAGCTCATAGGTTAATTCATGTCTAGTTTCCGGTTCATTAACACCGGTAACATAATCCGTATAGTGGAGCAACGTCATTCCATTCCCGGCTGCCCAGATATCCAATGTGTTACCATTTCTAAAAGAAGCAAAGCTGAATAATGGATTTTGAGTATACGTCGGAATTTCACTAACAAAATTATCCCACCTCTGAAAACGGATTAAACTCCCTTCATATCCTGCCACATAAGTGTATAGTCCGCTCCCTTCATATATAAAAACATCCTCAGACTGAAAAGGATATGGTCTATCAACCTCCATCCATGTTACTCCCCCGTCGGTTGTATAAGCCATCTTGCGATGCTGCCCTCCCCACAAAGCTGCCCATCCATATGATGAATCAATAAAATCAAAAGCATAAAATGCATCCGTCCAGCTCATACAGCTTCCAGGTCTTAGCCGTATCTTTCGATAGCCAGATGCCTCTCTGGTTGTTAAACCATAAATGCCCGGGATCAGTAAACTTGATTTTATTATATGATGAAACGAACTGAAGATTATTGATTGAATATTTATTCCAGGAATTCCCCCCATCGGTTGTAACATAGTTGAACGTAGAGTCTCCTTCCCATACTTCAAAAATTATCCCCACTTTTGAATCAAGGAATTGAACTCCTCTCATAAGTTCTATTTGATCATCTACCTTTACTATCGACCATGAAGCTCCCCCATCTGTTGACCTGTAAAGAGTATTATACCCTGTTGCCCATACATTCATCGTATCCAGCATATCCAATCCGTAAAAACTTTCAGATGCCCTCTCATAGGAACCTTTCCATGTTTTACCACCGTCTATTGTCTTGTATATAAATTTATCCCCTGCCCCCATGCCTATATTTTCACTCGCAAAATCTATCTTTCTAAAATTACCTCTAAGAGATTTGCTGACTCTTTCCCAGATTTTCCCTCCGTCTTTAGTAACCCAAAAATTATAACTTGAAGAATCAAAACCAGCAAGGAATCCTTTCTTTGAATTCAAAAACTTTATCTTAAAAGGATTATCCTGAGCCTGACCAACTTGAATAAACTTCCATTCTTCACCCCCATTTATTGAATATATCACCCTTCCGTTTCCGTCAACAGCAAATATATTCAAACTATCCGGCGATGAGATAGATTTAATCGGATAATTCTGTACGGTATCGGAATACTGAAGAAACCAGCCGGCACCGCCATTAGTTGTCTTATAAATCCTATCCCCTTCAGCTCCCAGCCACCCTATTGAATCATTTAAAAAAGAAAAGCTTTGACATGTATAAGATAGACCGCTCCATAATGTATCCCATGAACTTCCAAGATCATCACTCTTAAGAATGAATGATAATGAATCCGAGATAACACTGCTGTTTTTTGCTCTCCAGCATGACCCCAGAGCCAGTATCCTTCCGCTTGATAATTGATGAAACTGCAGTATATCACCATAGGGGACAGAAACATCGGTATCGATGAAATAAGGAATGCGGTAAACTTCTTCCCAGTTGCCGTAGAAATTATCCAGTTTACTGATTGTACCTTCATTTAATGAAGATTTTAATATTGAAGATTCAGATAATGGAATAAATGCCAGGGCATCTCCGGTATATGAATTCCCTTCATTCCAATGTAATCCGCCGTCGGTTGTATAAACAAAGCTTATATCATCCCCGGGATATGAGTACGGAGAAATCGCAAAACCTGTTTTGTCGTCAATAAATTTAATTTCAGAGAAGGTATTTCTTTGATAGTGTGCTTTTATCTGCCAAGTTTCCCCTGCATCTGTTGTCATTAAAATACTTCCGCCGCTGTTTACTGCAAATCCTGTAGTCTCATTTATAAATTCAATATCATTTATTTGATCGGAAGGAATATCCGGGTATCTCAATTCCCATTGAGCAAAGACTGCATAGCTTGAGAAAAGTAATAAAATAATGAAACCATAAAACGTCATATTAGTTTTCATAATTCCTCTCCCTCAAATCGTGAGCCATTGATTTGAATAGTTTTTAAACAAAAGACGGTATAATATATTTGAATGTAACTTTGAGAATGAAAAATTGCAACTTTGAATCATATAACCCCTTAAATTCCCCCATAAAGTTTTTATTCACACGCAAAATAATTCTAATTTTTACAATCTTCAAGAGTAATAGAGTTATAAGGTGGACAGATATGGTTCTATCATAGAATGACAGAACAGCCTGAAGTTAATTTGAGATTTCCGCATCTATTTATTACAAGTAAAGTTCCTGATAAGCCTGCTCCTATTATGATTATTTCCTGCATGATTTACTTTTCTTCATTTAACAGCCTGTTGAATGCTATTTTAAAATGGTTTAATCTGTCAATGGTTTCTGCATCGCATAAAGAGCCCTCTTTATTAAATTTCCCCTTTATACCTCTTATTAATAAAGTGGTGTCTTCTGTAAATTTAGCCCCGATTGTCTGCATAATTAACTTGAGTTCTTCAAGCCCCTTTTCTCCTGATGCAGATGCTAAAATTAACCCAACTGGTTTAAAGGAAAAAATGATTGTTGATACACACCATTCAATTGCATTTTTTAAACTTCCGGGTAAACTAAAGATATATTCAGGTGTGCAAATTATTACTCCATCAGAATCTGCAATTTGCTGCCGGAATCCGATAATTTCCTCTGGCGGATTTTCATTATCAAGATCCGGGTTAAAGTGCGGAAGTTTACTTATTCCTTCAAAAATTGTTATTTGAAAATCTTCAATCGATAACTCCGTAAGTTTTTTTATAAGTCTCAAATTCGAAGAGTTTGCTTTTGTACTTCCAATAATTACTAATATTTTTTTCATCATGTTAATTTTTATTATTTATTACAGTCCTTTTGATACTTGAAATTTTCATCTAAACTAGAATTCATAATCTATGAAATTCTTCTTAATAGAGTTCCGCAACATTTCTTCATAAGCACCTGTATTTAATATTATATTATAATCATAAGTTATCATTAACATAAAATCGGGACAGGTTTTAATGAGGGTAACCAAAAAGTAATATCGTTGTCTTTTGATAAGAATATTTTAAAGAACTACTTGAACAATACAATTTTTCCCGGTGATTATTTATAGAATTTTGAACATCGAAAGTGCGATATTATTGTAGATTGAACTCCGAAGGTGTGATATTATTATAGATTGAACACGAAGGTGTGATATTATTGCAGATTGAACACCGAAGGTGTGATATTATATAGAAAATATAAAATAGAAGTAATAATCTAAACCCCGAAGGGGTGAAATATTGAGATGTTTCATTGCCAATTATAATCAGATTCATAGAATAACAGAAAAAGTACTTTTTGATCCGCCTCGTACAGGCGGGTCAAATGGGGGACATAGCCAGTTATTTGGCTCTCATTCATATTTGTATCTCTCTTAAATTTTAAAGACGAAATTTAATATATTTCGAAGTATTTTAATTGGTAATATTAAAAATAGTATCTGCAGATGGTAACATGATTACCAGAAAGGAATTTACCAAAAAGAAATAGAAGATAAATAAGAGTAAATTATAATCTATTTAAATTAAATAAGATGGAGGGTTGTAATGGACAGATTTTTCATTGAAGTTCCGCATGAAGCAGAAGTATTGGCATGTGCAAATGCTGTGAAAATATTGCTCGAAACCGGTTCCCACTTTCTTTCTCATGCAGATTGGGGATGTTTAGATGGTGTACATAAAGCATGGGTCATTGTCGAAGCTGAAAATAAGGAACAAGCAAGACAAATGCTGCCTTCTGCATACAGAGATCGTGCAGTAATTGTAAAATTAAATAAATTTTCTCTGGAAGAAGTTGATGATATTATTCAAAATCATAAAGCTTGATTCAAAATTTCAATAAGCTCTAATCAAGCCTCAGCTCCATAGCTAATTTTCTTGTGTGGAAATGGAGCCTCATATTGATTTTTGAATGCTCTCAATATAACGGTAGATATCCGTTTGTGCATTTACCCTTTTCGCATTCTCCGGATAACTTACATGAATATTTTCAAGATCAGAATTAAGCAAAACCCGTTTAGTATTATCTTTTAGTTGAATTTTCAATACATTAAGCAGCTGGTCACGGATATCAGGGTTGTAAACCGGAAATGATATTTCTAACCGGTGATGCAGGTTCCGGTTCATCCAATCCGAAGAGCCCATATACATTTCAGATTCACCTCCGTTAAAAAAATAAAAAAGTCTGGCATGCTCCAGATAACGATCTACAATTCTAGAAACCTCTATTCCGGCTGTTCCTGGAACCATACAGCAGATACTGCGAACAATGACTTTTACATCCACTCCTGCTTCAACAGCTTCATATAGTTTCTCGATTAGATTTGGTTCTTCCAGATTATTTAATTTTATTATTATCTCTCCCCTCTTCCCTTCTTTGCAGTAATTAATTTCCCTGTTAATTAAATTAATGAAACGCTCTAAAGCACCAAACTGGCTGACAATCAAATGATTGAACGAAACGGATTTCTGTTTCCCTTGTAAAAATCTAAAAACCCGGTCAAGTTCTGCCGTCATCCCTGCATGACTGGTAAGCAGTGCATGGTCGCAATAAATTTTTGCAGTAGTTTCATTTAGGTTCCCGGTACCAAAGAATCCATAGAATCTTCTGCCGGTTTTTGTTTCCATACGGATTAATGCAACCTTTGCGTGAACCTTTAATCCGGGCATACTGTATTTAATATTTATTCCGGCTTCTCTCATCCGTTGAGCCCAAAGAATATTGTTTTCCTCGTCAAAGCGAGCCTTTACTTCCATAAATACATTGACTGTTTTCCCGTTTTTAGCTGCACTTATTAATGCTTCTCCTATAACGCTATTCTTTGCCATTCGGTAAAATGTTACGTTGATTTCCTTAACATCCGGGTGAATTGAAGCTTCATTAAAAAATTTCAGGATATAATCATATGATTGATAAGGAAAATGAAGAATTTGATCCCGGTTATCAATTGCTTCAAATATACTTTTATGCCCGTCTATATTCAGATTAAATATTGGGATTAAAGGAGGATACTCTAATTTATTATTTCTTGTATTTTTGATTTGAAAGAAATCATTAAGATTATGGTATCTCCCCCCGAAAACCAGGCTCTCATCATCAAGATTGTAATTTTTCCGAAATATATCTAACAATTCTTCCGAAAAACTGCCGTCGTAAAGGAATCTAACCGGTTCCCCTAACTCTCTTTTTTTAATCTGCTTTTCAATTTTAGATACAAGGTCTCCATTGAATTCATCATCAATTCTCAAATCTGCATCCCTATTCAATTTAAAGCTGAAGCATTCAATTATGTAGTAATTAGGAAAAACAATGGAGAGATATCTTTTAATAATATCATCCAGAAAATAATAGTGAATTCCTTTTTCATCTTCTATTGTAAAAAACCTTAGAATCTTATCAGATGGAATATTTATAATAGCCGCAGCAAAGTTTTCTTTATTTTTCAGCCTTATCCCAAAATAGAGTACCTTATTCTTTAAAAAAGGAGGTTCTTTATTGATTATAAACTGGGGCTGAAGAAAAGCCAGAACTTGGGTTTTAAAGTAATTTTCAAGTGCAGTTTCATGATTTTCATCTATTGAACTCCTATGAATAATGATCCCCTCATGTTTTAAATTCTCAAGTATTTCCTCTAGTACAATGCCATATTCTTCAAGCTGCTTACTTACATTTTCATGAATGCTTTTCAAAATGGCCTTTGGCTCGAAATCCAGATTCTTTTTGATTTTCTTCTTGCCAATGGCATTAAGTCGATTAAGACCTGCCACGCGTACTCTAAAAAACTCATCCAGATTGGATGAATAAATGGCAATGAAACGGAGTCTCTCAAGTATTGGAACCGGGAGATCCTTTGCCTCCATTAACACCCTGTAATTAAAAGACAACCAGCTCAGATCACGGTCATAAAAAGGATATTCATTCAAAACAAATATGATATCTTAATTAATTTTAGCTAATACAACCCTTAAATATCGGTATATACAACATTCGAACCAATACTTTGCCGTTCACTTTAGAGCCTGTGTGAATATCATTAACCAATGGATTTATCCATTGGTTTAAGAGGAAAACTAAGCTCCCTCCCAAGCTTTTTCTATATTTTCACACAGGCTCTTCCAGTCCGGTGATTATCATAATCCTCAAAGATTACAACTCCCGGATTTCAGTCCAGAGCCTCCCCTCTTCTTTCCTATGCTCACTAAGAAAAGGAGGCTAGCGGTAAGATTAATTACTTATTACTTATTTAAACTATATATGTATCACTATGAAAAGTTTTACAGTTAAACTCTTCCAAATGAATGCATGAAGAGAAACAGCCGGGTGAATATGAGATAGAATTTAATACCTCAAAATTTATCCTATCCAGCGGAGTTAATTTCTACAATCTAAAAACATCAGGTTTGACTACAACCAAAAAAATGATAATGCTCCCATGAATACCATGTAACGTGAAACTCCGTTTCGCAAAAGATTTCTTCATTTTCCTTTCCCTGGAATAAAATCTAAGAAATTGACCCAAAAGTACTTAGTGCTGTTTTGAGCCTTGGCACTTGGTGCCTCTTATCCTTTTTAATAAATATTAAAAATTTAATAACTAATTTTAGCTGAGATAAATTGTGAAAATATAAATAACTTTGTAGTATACAAATTTTAAAAAGAGGAATAGTCATCCCTTATTTAAATAAATTCCGATTAACGGTTTTAATAAATATAGTATTAATCGTTGCTTTTATTCTGGGCGGCATAATTGTTCTGCGCTATTATAACCTTGCCGCTACGGCGCTGATAATTTTTATAATAGCACTGTACCGCATCGTTGCATTATTCAAATATATAGATGGAATAAGCCGCGACCTCACTAAGTTTATGTCCTCCATCAGATATTCCGATTTCAATCAGACCAACCTCTTTAAGAACTTCGGGTCAATGTACGATGAACTATATAAATCGATCAGGGAAACTTATAACGAGCTTTCTTCAAACAGAATAATGGCGGAAGAAAATCTCCAGTACTTAAAGACACTCATCGAACAGATACCTTCCGGAATAATATCATATAAAGAAGAGGGGCAGGTTGAGCTTATAAATGATGCAGCAAAAAATATATTAGGCGTGATGAGCCTTACCAATATTAATTCAATAAAAGATAAATCCCATTTTAAGAAAATTTTTGACGCAGACATTGGGAAAGAGGAAACACTGAAATTCTTTTCGGTCTCTAAAGAAAAAAATATTTCCGTATTCAAGTCTGTTTTCAAATTAAGAAATAATTTATACACATTAATTACTCTTAAAGATCTTGAGGATGAGCTTGAAAAAGAACGGCTTGAAAATGAGCTGCATATAGCTCAAAATGTGCAGACCAGCCTTCTGCCAAAAAAAATTCCTTCCTATAATAATTATGAAATCTCGGTTCTATTTAAACCGGCTAAAAAGGTCGGCGGCGATTTCTATGATTTCTTTGAACTGGGGAATAATAAGCTTGGAATTATTATCGGAGATGTTTCCGGCAAAGGGCTTGGAGCCGCAATTTATACAACATTATTGAAAGGCATTTTTCAAACACTCGCTTTTGAATGCTCTTCCACTGTTGAGCTCTTTACTAAAGCTAATTCTCTTCTATACCAGATGCTTGACAGAAAATCTTTCATCACTGCTATTTATGCAATTCTTGATACAGTAGCCAACACCTTAGTATTTTCAAGAGCGGGGCATGAACCTCTGGCTGTATATGAAAATAAAGAATCTGATTTTAAAGTCCATAATCCCAAAGGTTTAGGCCTAAGCCTGGAAATGGGCAGAATCCTGACTAAAAATCTTGAAGAAAAAACAGTTCACATAAGTGAGAATGATATTTTATTATTTTATACGGACGGGCTAGTCGACTTAAAAAATAATTACAGCGTTAAGAGTTCGCTAGATGAATTTAAAAAGATCATTGCAGATAATCATTCGGAAAGCAGTCTAAGCATTGTTAACAAATTTGAAAATGAAATCGATCATTACTCCAAAGATTATGATCAGTATGACGATATTACCCTGATCCTCATAAAAAGAAAAATCTGAATTGCCATCAGCTTTAGAGGCTGTGTGAAAAGTGAATTGCCCCGACATTTATGTCGGGGGAGACATAAGAAATAAAAAGAAACCACAGCTTTAACCAAAACAAATGTGGCTAAAGCCATTTTTTTCCTTACAATTTTAACCACGAGCTAAAGCTCATGGCAATACATAGGGACAACCGAATGATTTTTGATAGACCGAATTCGAACGCTACTGTCCGAATTTGAACGACAGAGAATATGTTCATGTCAAAATAGAAGATAGTTTATATGGCATAATCCTTGTCTTTTTGTTAACATTAATAAGAAAGAATTACATGTTTAAGAATTATCTCAAAATTGCCGTTAGAAATATTTTTAAAAACAAAATCTATTCCTTCATTAATATTGCCGGGCTGTCTATTGGTCTCGCAGGCTTTATCCTTATTTCAATCTTAATTAAGAATGAATTGAGCTATGAGAATTTTCATAGAAAAGAAAACCGGATTTACAGGGTTGTTGAAATCCAAAATCAAAAAGGAATAGGCAAGCTGAATGTAGCAGTTACAATGGGACCTTTATCACCTGCATTAAAAGATTACTTTCCCGAAATAGAAAATTCGGCAAGGCTTAAGCCGGTACCATCGGTGTTTTGTAAAATAGGTTCTGTAGGTTTTTATGAAGACGGATTATCGTTTGCTGATCGGTCTGTATTCGATATATTCACCATCCCGTTCATTAAAGGAAATCCTAAAACAGCACTTGAAACTCCGAATTCATTGATAATTTCCGAAACAATTGCACAAAAATATTTTAATAACGATAACCCGTTAGGTAAAACTATAACAATATCCGGCGTTACGGGGAATTCGGATTTTGTTGTAACAGGAGTTATTAAAGATTACCCTAAAAATTCGCACATCTTTTTTAATATGCTCGGTTCTTATAAATTTATTGAAAATTCCTTCAACTGGTTAAAGAGCTGGGAGACGAACAGCCTGGCAACTTATATATTATTAAAGAAAGGGATTAATTATAAAGAAGTTGAAAATAAATTCTCCGGGTTCCTGAAAGACAATGTACCGAAAGAGAGTCAAAGCGACCTGCAGATGTATCTGCAGCCTTTAAAGGATGTTCATCTTTATTCAACTAATATTATCTATCAAACATACAGCCGTAACGAAGGAAGTGCCGAAACAGTTTATTTATTTTCTGTAATTGCATTCTTTATACTTTTGATAGCCTGTATAAATTTTATGAACCTTGCTACAGCAAGATCTACAAAAAGAATTAAAGAGATTGGAATGAGGAAGGTGCTCGGTTCTTCAAGACGAAAGCTCATATATCAGTTTATCGGGGAAGCTGTATTTATTTCCTTGATTGCATTTGTGCTCTCTATCTTTATTGTTGAAATTTCTTTTCCTTTATTCAAAAATATTTTTGAAGACAGAATTATATTCAGTTATACCGGGAGTGCAATGTTCTTTTTAGAACTTATTGGCATTACTTTATTTGTAGGAATTATTTCGGGAAGCTACCCTGCAGTATTTCTTTCAAAATTTCAGCCGGCCCAATCACTTAAAGGAAATTTGCCTTCAAAGAACAAAGGGTCATTTTTGAGAAAGGTCATGGTAATATTACAATTTTCTATTGCAGTTATACTGATGATTTGTACAGGTATAGTTGCAAACCAGATGAGCTTCATAAGAAATAAAAACCTTGGCTTTAATAAAGAACATATAATATACCTTCCGATTAGAAGCAAAGACACAAGGGATAAAATCAATTTATTAAAAACGGAGCTTCGTAAGAATCCGCAAATTATAGATGCAGCTGCCGGCTCCGGATTAGCTGGTGCAAGTGGGTCTGAAGGTGATGTAACTGTTGCCGGTACTAACGGTCAAACAAAGCTTATGATGCGCTATAGTTATGTTGATCCCGATTATGTTAATACTATGCAGATGAAAATTGTCGAAGGAAGAAATTTTTCTCCACTCCATTCTACTGATTCAAGTGCTTCGGTAATAATAAATGAGGCTGCAGTTAAAAAATTTGGCTGGAAGAATCCCTTGGGAAAGCAATTTGAAGGGAAACCATTGTTGACTGTCATCGGTATCGTTAAAGATTTTAATTTCTTCAGCCTCCATTCCGCTATAGGTCCTTTGATGATGTCTATTCAGCCGGATGAGTTTAACTACTTACTACTAAGGATTAAACCTGGAAATATTCCGGAAACCATAAATTACATTGAAAATATCTGGAAAAGAATTGTACCCGGCAGACCATTCGATTACGCCTTCCTGGATAAACATTTTGATGATATTTATAAATCAGACAGGCAGACAGGAGAGATGTTCGGGTTCTTTTCTTTCCTTGCGATATTTATTGCATGTCTGGGATTATTTGGTCTTGCTTCCTATACAGTTGAGCAAAGGACAAAAGAAATTGGCGTAAGAAAAGTTCTGGGTGCATCGGTCGGCAGCGTTATATTTTTATTGTCCAAGGATTTTTTAAAGCTGGTACTGGCGGCAGCAATAGTCGCTGTTCCCATCTCTTATTACCTCATGAATATCTGGCTCCAGAACTTCGCATACAAAATAAAGATTAGCTGGTGGATGTTTGCTGCAGCCGCTGCTGCTGCATTAACCATAGCAATAGTCACAACTATTTTTCATGCACTAAAAGCCGCAACTTCAAACCCAATAAAATCTTTAAGATATGAATAAAGATTCATAGTCATTCGATGGTCATTCGTAACCATTGATAGTCATTGAACGTTTCGAATTTTGAATTTATAATTTGGTGCTTATTTGAGATTTGTTATTTGTTCATTGTAATTTCTCCTTCTATGTTCCCTATGTGCCTATGTGGTTATAAATCCCTGTCCAAAAATTCAAGGACCGAATTTTAGTACATCTTCCTGTAAAATTTAATATTGACTTTATTTTCCCTTTTTAACACGTTGAAACAATTAAAAGGTGCAAAATATTTGCAGACAAAATTTGCAAATATACATTGAATCTTTTCCTTAAATATCCTCACATTTATTTATAAAATAAATGTTTGCGCCTACAGACTATGTGTCATCTGATCTTTGTATCAAGATTAACAAAGAAATGTTCATTACAAATCCGGAGAATGGATATCAATTAAATAAAAGGAGATGAATATGTATAGAAAGCTTACTGTTTTATTATTATTGCTTATTGTTCCTGCATATTTGTATGGAAGCACTGTAGGAAAAATTAAAGGCAAAATTACAGACCTGCAATCGGGTGAGCAGCTTATCGGTGCGAACGTCGTTGTTGTAGGTACTTCATTCGGCGCAGCTACGGATGTAAACGGTGATTATGTAATCAGCAACCTTGACGCCGGAACTTATACCCTTAAAGCATCATATATCGGATATAAATCCGTAACCGTTACTGGTGTGCGTGTAAGCGCAGACCTGTCAACTGAAATCAATTTCCAGCTTCCGGCGGAAGGTATAATAGTAGGTGAAATTCAAATTGTTGCTCAAAAGCCTCTGGTTAATAAAAGCAACACAAATGCTATTAGAACTACTACGAATGAACAAATTGAAGCATTGCCGGTGCGGGGCATTGATAATATCATCGCCTTAACTGCCGGTGTTATTCATCAAAACGGAAATATATATATCAGGGGTGGACGACAGGATGAGGTAGGCTACTACCTGGAAGGGACAAACATTACAAACCCTATGACTACCCTTGCAGGCGGCCCTCACTTCAGCGCTAAACAAGTCTCCATACCTCAGGATGCTCTGGAAGAAATACAGGTTCAGGCAGGAGGCTATACTGCAGAATTCGGAGGCGCCAATGCCGGTATAATCAAAACTCAATTAAAATCGGGAGGACCCAACATTAATGCAAGTCTCCAGTATATTACAGATAACTTAACATTTAAAAGCAGGGAAAACAGGTATAATGGTGAAAAAAATCTCGGAGCTTATTCATATGGATATAACGATATGACCGCTTCATTCAGCGGCCCGCTTATCGGCGACCATATAAAGATATTCGGATTGTTTGAAAATTTATTTCAAGCAGACAGGAATCCTTCGCAAGGATTTAACGGCTTTCAGCTTGGCACCATTGCCGATGATATAACTCCGGGTGATACAATTAATCTGAATTATCCCGGCGGGCCTGTTCCTGGAAACAGCTCTAATTTATACAGCTCTGCCGCCACTTTAACATTCGATTATAATCCTACAATTATAAGGGTTATCGGTACATACTCCTTCAACAGAGAGAGGCTGGTCGGAATAAATTTGCTGCAGACACAGCCGTCGTATACAATGTTCGACAACAACCGGCTCCCGATCAGAGATAACTATAATGGTGATTTCGGAATGAAGATAACCCATATCTTTAGTCCGACAGCTTATATAGAATTGAACGGAAGCTACATCTTTAATAAGGGCAAAACATATGATCCCCAGCTGGGAGATAACTTCACTAAATACGGCGACAGAGAAGCGAATGCTGCTGCAGGTGTTCCCTGGAACTATTCTTCTCTGCAAAATGAAAAAGGGAACTTCGATGTTCCCATACCTTACCAGGTATTTTCCGTTTTCTCATTTGCTGCTCCTAATATGCCCCTGTTAGAAGCGGACCAGAACAACTCAATCGCAAACTTTAACAAATTTGAAAATGATAATTTGAATTTAAGTGCAGCATTTTCGGACGAATTAAATAAAGAGAATTCATTAAAGATTGGCGGCGAAGTCCAATTGATGAAAATAAGAAATTATGTACCCACCGCTACATTTACAAATATAGCAGGTACTATGGATGCGAATCCCGGCCAAACTCTCCAGCAGCTTTTAATAAAATCAGGAGTAGATAATTATGGCTATGATGTCTTGGGTAATGTTTATAATGGCTCCACTGATTATTCAACCGGTTCCCTTGCTCCTCATAAACCGGTTTTTGCAGGTGCATATATTCAGGACAGACTCGAATATAAAAACCTGATTGTAAACGCAGGCATCAGGTATGATTATATTAATACGGATAACTATACGTTTGCAGACCCGACACATCCAAACCAGGTTTATGACGCTACAACACTGATGGTAATTCATCCGGAGAACTTGAAGAAAGTACCCGGTTTTAGCTCCATCAGCCCAAGGCTCGGTTTTTCATTTCCTATTACCGATCAGACAGTTTTTCATGCTCAATACGGGAAGTTTATACAGCAATCGAGCTTAAGCAATATATATGCAAGCCCCTATTTGATAGGTTATTTTATAAATCCCAATACAGGATTTTTTAACGGAACACCATTTGGATTTGACTTAAGGCCGACAAGAACTACGCAATATGAGATCGGTTTTACACAACAGATCAGTGATTTTGCGTCTGTCGATATAACCGCTTACTACAAAGATATTGCAAACCAGGTTGTATTCGGTTCACAGTTGGTTGATGCAGCTACCGGGTGGAGACCATATCAAATATTAACTAACGGAGATTACGCAACCACTCAAGGTATTGAAATTAATTTTGAAATGAGAAGAACCAATAGATTCCTGGTGAATGGTTCATTTTCATTTCAAAATGCTCAAGGTACGGGAGACAATCCCTATTCCGATAATGCCGAATTCGGAAACCCTGTTTCGAATGTTATTTATACTCCCCATTATATAGTACCTCTTGCATTCAATCATACTTTCAATGGAAATCTTAATATTGATTATCACTTTGGAATAAATGACGGGCCGGACATACTCCATGAGTTCGGTGCATCATTACTGTTAACTTTTTCGAGTGGACATCCATTTACTCTTGCTTCCGGTACTGTCCGGAATCTCGGGACGAGCGACCCAAACCAGGTAACTATAATCGATACAAGATTCAGAAATGCAGTCGGTCCTCTTAATTCATTTATTACACCTTCTACATTCCAAATCGATTTACGTATCGATAAGACAGTCGACTTTATGAACAATTTATCTGCAAATGTATTTATTCAAGTAATAAATCTTTTTAATACAAAGAATGTTGTAGATGTATATAATAGGACAGGATCGGCGTCAACCGATGGATATTTAACCAACCCGGACCTGGCAGGATATAAACAAACTCAGAAGTACGGGCCCGATTTCGCACGTGTTTATAATGCAGTTAACATAGATTACTCGGGTTTATACGGGACTCCCCGTCAAATTAGACTCGGGATTCGTTTAGAATACCAATAGAAAATTTTGACAGGTCAACTGAAATAAATTAGGAGTTTAACAATGAAGTATAAAAAAATTAATATATTTATTCTGGCAATAACTATTTTATATTTTTCATCCACTGTAGTCTTCGCCAAGGGAAATGGGAATGAAAAACGACTGGCTAAGACAGCTGCAGGAATACAAAAAGCGACCTCCCCTATTGATATTAATAACCTAAATGCCTTACAATCCAATGTCGGATACAGCGATTACAACCCGGATTTTAATAAGGAAGGTACTGAGTTCCCAAAGGGAACCGGGAAGAATTCTGTATATGAGAGCGGGTTCTTGTGGGGAGGCTATGTTCATGGAGATCCTCAGGTAAGAGTCGGCGGTTCTGCCTATATATCAGGCCTTCAGCCGGGCCCTATATTATCTAATGGTCAGCCTGCCGATCCTAATGACCCCAGATGGTCAATATACCGTGTTCGACCTGATGTTTATCCCGGCGGCCCCGATGTAGACCTTAGCGGAGATGCTGCTTCCGAATCCTTCTGGAATCCGAGCAGCCCCGTATCTGCAGCACAGGTTAAAGAGCAATATGATAATGACTGGACAAACTGGCCGGCAGCGGGTACTGCTAATGATCTCGGCGCTCCATTTAATGATATAAACAAAGACGGAATTTATGAACCTGATGTTGATATTCCGGGTGTTCCGGGCGCTGATCAGACTGTTTATTATGTTGCTAATGACCAGGACCCTAATCTTACAGTCGGCATATATGGAACTCAGCCTATAGGTCTTGAAATCCATGTAACTATGTGGGCATATGCCCAGCAGGGGGCATTGGGAAATATGTACTTTAAGAAGTGGCAGATTATTAATAAAGGCTTTCAGCAAAATAATATCGATAGCATGTTTGTATCTTACTGGGCTGATGTTGATCTTGGAAGTTCGGGAGACGATTTGGTAGGCTGCGATACTTCCTTAAGTATTCAATATACTTATAATGGGCAAGCAAGTGACGGGACATATGCTCCCCTCCCCCCGCCGGCTCTTGGATTTGATTTTTTTCAGGGCCCAATAGTTAACGGACAGCTCACAGATTCTGCCATATTTAAGGGAAGAATAATTCATGGTAAAAAGAATCTCCCGATGACGGCAGCATACTTTTTTATAAATAATGATCCTAACTTCGGGGATCCGCCGCAAGGTCAGCCGACTGGTTCAACCCAATTTTATCACTTCTTTAATGGTGAATATGGTTTATCAGGAAACCCGTTTATAGATAATAATGGTAAAGCTACTAAATTTGCCTTCTACGGAGACCCTGTATCACAAACCGGGTGGCTTGACGGTGTTGCATTACCTCCTGCCGACCGCAGGCAAGGGATGGCATCAGGCCCATTTAATATGGCTCCCGGAGATACGCAGGAGGTCGTTGTAGCTGAAATAGATGCCGGAGCAGTTCCGAGTGTTAATTATCTTGAGGCAATCAACCTCCTTAAAGTCTATGATAAAACAGCCCAGAATGCATATGATCACTTTTTCAATTTACCTTCGGCTCCCCCGCCTCCCCAGCTCAGTGCGGTTTCGCTCAATAAAAAAGTCGTACTCGACTGGGGTGAAAATGCAGGTAAAGTATCAGCTACGGAAAATTTGGTTATTCACGATTTAATCGACAGTGTCGATACATCGGGAGGTGGTGATTACAGATTTGAAGGATACAACATATATCAACTCCCGTACTTCGGAGCATCCAAAGACCAGGCGAAGCTTATTGGAACTTATGATGTCATAAACGGTGTCTCCACAATACCTTTTGTTGACCCCGTAACCAGGACAGTTGAACCAAGTATATCTGTCCAGTTTGGAACTGATTCGGGAATAAAAAGATATTTCGTTGATTCAATAGATACATTCAACAGCAATAAGCCCCTTGTTAACGGAGTTCAATATTATTTTGCCGTAACAGCTTACAGCTATAATCCGAAAGGCGTTCCCCAATCCCTTGAAAATCCGATTTCCATAATAACCGTAATTCCGAATGGCCCCGCTCCCGGTTCATCCTATTTGTCGACTAATGATACACTCAAGACTGATCATACTTCGGGCAGCAGCGACGGATTAGTTATACCAATTGTAGTAGATCCTAAAAAATTAACCGGGAATACTTATAATATTTCCTTTTCAGAAGATGCAGATACTAACTCCGCAACTTACGGTCAAACTGTATGGAATTTAAAAAATGATGCAGGTACTGCATTGCTTACAAATCAAAAACAGATATTACCGGGTGATATTACCTCAGATGCACCTATCTTAGACGGAGTACAAATAATAGTTGAAGGTCCGCCCCTTGCAGGAACTGATTTTACTTCTACCGGAGACAGATGGCTGTCCGGCAGTGCCGCAAATGGAGGCGAGTTAATGTTTGGTGCAGCATTTTTAGGTCCCAATTTTGTCGGTTCCTCTGTTGCACCTCCGGATTTTAAAAGCATACGAATTGATGTTTATAAAGTTGAAAGCTATACAGATGTAAATGGCAACGGTGCATACGATGTTGGAGAACCATACGTTGTTAATCCCGATAGTGGTCAATTAGTGAATTTATATACAGGATTCGGTTCGGGTACATGGGAAAAGACTGCTTTAGTTCCATTTAAGGTCTTTGACATTTCAACTGATCCCCCCAGACAGTTAGACGTGATTGTCAGAGATAGAGACGGAAATGGTCAATGGGATCCGGATGACGGCAATATTCAGTTCAATTATGTATTTGTAATGAATACACCTTATGATCCGACCGGCAATGACTGGAATCCTACAGCGGGAGGGACAGATTTTATGGCTGATGCTGCGAATGGTACCGAGCCTATTCAATGGGCTTTCTGGTGGACACCCAGAGCCGGGACTGAACCCATGTCCTCAGATTTTTCCATGACTTTTACTGCTCCTAAAGTTAATACTTCAACTGATCAGTTTTCATTTACTGCTGACAAACCGGTTGTAGGAGACATTCAGCTTGCAAAGCAGGGTGTTAATATGATTAATGTTTTTCCAAATCCTTACTATGGTGTAAATTCTCAGGAAACAAATAAATATAACCGATTTGTAACTTTCAGTCATTTACCCCAAAATGCAACGATTAGAATATTTAATTTAGCCGGCACTCTTGTTAAAACCATTGATCATACATCCACATCGGGAACAACCGAACAAAATGAACAATGGCACCTTACAAATGAATCCGGCTTACCTGTATCAAGCGGATTATATATAGCATTTATCGAAATGCCGGAAGTTGGTACAACCAAAATATTGAAGTTTTCTATTATTCAGGAACAGCAGATGCCTGATCGTTTTTAATGAAGTTTAAAATTCAAGGAGTGAAAATGAAAATTACAATAAACATTATAGTGATAATAATTATATCCCTAATAGGATTTGACAGAGTATTTGCAGGGGGCGGTTCAAGGAACGGCACAGGCGGTGCTACCGAATTATTAATACCGGCAGGGCCGCGTGGAATAGCCCTGGCGGGCTCAAATGCCGCAACTTCAAGAGGCATTGATGCTCTATTCTGGAATCCGGCTGGTATTGCACATATGTCAAACTCTGCAACAGCTACGTTTTCTCATATGAATTATATTGCCGACATTGGAGTAGAATATGGTGCTATTGCAGCAAATTTCGAAGGTTTTGGAATAGTCTCTTTTAATATTAAATCATTGAGCGTCGGATCCATTCCTATTACTACAAATAGTCAACCCGATGGTACCGGACAAACTTATTCACCTCAATTCCTTATTGCGGGCGCTTCATATTCCCGTGAACTTACAGATCGTGTAGCCATCGGTATAACTTTCAATTATATCTCTGAGACTATAGATCAGGTAAATGCAAACGGCATAGCATTTAATGCAGGCCTGCAATACAATAATCTTGGTGATATTAAAGGATTAAGCTTTGGGCTTGTTATTAAAAACATAGGGCCGCAGATGACTTACGGAGGACCCGGCTTACTTATTCAAGCTTCTCCAACCGGTTCAACATCCGAACCTTCAAATTCATTTGACAGGCCCCCTAGCTTTTATAATATAAATGCCGCTTCCTTCAACCTGCCTTCCTCATTTGAAATTGGATTCGGTTATACACCTGTAATAAATGATATTAATTCGATACAGGTAACAACTAATTATCAGAACAATAATTTTACGGGTGATCTTTATAACCTTGGTGCCGAATACGGATACAATAAAACGTTATTTATAAGGGCAGGTTACGCATATTCACCCAATGACCAGGACCCGAATTATATTTATGGATTATCACTTGGTGCAGGCATTGAATATAATTTAGGCAGTGTAGATTTAATGTTCGATTATGCCTACCGGCATGTAAAATATTTCGATGCAAACCACGTAATTGCGGTTACTTTAGGTTTCTGATTACACAGACATAAAGATGACATCTTTAAAAAGAAAAATATTTTTTATTTTATATTAAAATGTAAGTCGATAAAAATATTCAAAAATAAAGATGTCATCTTTCGCTCAACTCTTGTTATATTATGAAATTCCGTATCGATTTATCGATACGGAATTTTTATTGACTGCTATGATTATTTCAAAAGAATCATCTTTTGAGTTTGAGTAAAGCTGCCGTTTGTTAATTTATAAAAGTAAACACCGCTGGGCAGAGCCCTTCCGTGTGAATCTATTGAGTTAAATTCAACTTCATATGTGCCTGCCGGTTTTTCTTCATTCACCAATGATGCAACTTCATTCCCAAGGATATTATATACCTTTAAGGTTACAAGATTATTTGATCCGTTAGAACTTGATGGAGATATAGAATAACGGATCTTAGTTGACGGATTAAAAGGATTTGGATAATTTTGGTATAATTCAAATGCATTAGGTGAATTTATATCACTCTCATTTACAGCTAACGGCGCAGCAGCAAATTGGACAAGGCTGGCACTGGTTAAAGATACTGTTCCCGAAGTACCTGTAGTTGTATCGATATCTGCTTGAAAAAATCCGCCGTTTGATATCCAGGTAAAACTCACTTGAGAATCCGAACTAAGAAGAGTTCCGTTCACATAAGTTTTAGATTCAGTAACTACGGATATTCGTAATGCAGGATAAGTTCCGAAAGGAAATGTTATATTACCGAAAGCATCAACTGATTGTGTAATGGTTTCTATAAATGAATAGCCGGGGATATAACTTGTTGTATCGCTGGAAACCACTTTTGACGTTCCGTATGTTACCGGCAGAAGAAAGAGACCCGTAGTATCTTTTAATATAATCACAGTATCTATTCCTCCGAATTGAACATGAGAAGCGAATCCCAAAGAAAAAAGTGCGTTATTAGCTAATTTGTAATAATTGTATGATGTTGCGGGTACACCTTCTACTATACCGCTAAAATATTGGCAATGTGTAGCTTCCGGAAAATCAGATGAATAAGGTGAACTAGAAGGAGAAATATTTGTCGCTTTAATTGTATCTACAAATGAAATGTTCGGGATAGTCCAGTTCTGAGATGATCCGCTTGCACTTCCTATATCCATAGTTGCCTGAACTGTATCATTACTTGTTTCAATCCATTCATTCCCTGGTGCAAGAATATTTGCTACATCGGCTGAAGTAATTTGCGTCTGAGCAAAAAGCATTACAGCTTCCGAAAAGAAAAGAATAAACAATACCAGTTTTTTCATATAAAGTAACCGCCTTTCAGTATTATATATTAAATTAAGAGTAAACTCAATCGATTAAATTCATTATTCAAATCTTAATAAATTCAACCCGTCTATTATTTGCCTTTCCTTCCGGAGTTGAATTACTGTCAACCGGTTTGCTGTCGCCCCAACCTTTTGTTTCCAGCCTTGATGCATCAATGCCTGATTCTGCAAGCAGATTCTTTACAGCGTCCGCTCTTTCTTCCGACAATTTTTGATTATAAGATTTATCACCGTCACTATCGGTATTCCCTTCAATTCTGAATTTCAGTTCCGGATGTTCATTCATCAGTTTTACAATCTCATTTATTGTTCCCATTGATTCTGGGGTTATATTTGCTTTATTAACTTCAAACAGGATACCTCTCGTGACGAACTTGCCATCAGCCATGATTCTGTCATAGAGTTTCACCCCGCCTTCATTTACCCTGATATTTTTTATAGAATTCATTTTTATAAGCTGATCATCAAAATCTGACCCTATAGAAAACATCTCTGGTTTAAATCCCAGGTTAGGGATATTTAATATTCGTTCTTCATCCATGTATAATTTTAAAGATCTCTTATTAAAAGAAATAGCAATATGTCTCCATTTACCCTGCCAGTTCTCCTGGTCTTTAGTAAATGAAGCAACCCGGCCGCCAAACTCTCCCATTTTTGCTTCATTCCATGCTATATCTATCGGATATACAGTCTTTCCGGCTATTGATGCTGATCCTCCGGTCCCTTCAAAGAATCTTAGTTTATAATGATCCCATCTACTTATTGCATCTTTTTCAAAATAAGCATCAAATTCAATAGTAAAAATATCCGGCAAAAAATCTTTTTTATCCAATAAAGGTACAATGATTGAATTGTTGCTAATAAAATGAATAACATTATCATTGCCGAGTGAAGCATTTTCGGCGCTGCCGCCTAATAAATCCCACCTTGAAGGGAATTCACCACTCTGCTCCCCTGCAAGGTTATCTTCAAAGATAACTTTATCTCCGGCGACGAAATCATATTTAGCATACATTTCCATTTCTTTTCCGGGTGCCGATTCATTCGATGTTTTAACTTCATTAACTCCAATACCA
>CAVUOL010000023.1:0-20377 GCA_963742995.1 uncultured Ignavibacteriales bacterium | reverse complement strand
ATATTTAAATACCCTGTTAAATCGGCATTAAGCACTTTTTCATTAGGTTCCCAAATTTTGTTCCCGTTCCAATCTATCCAAACATTAACGTGTTCCGGGCTGCTGTCATACACCAGGCAAGGTTCTCCTGATTTACAATCTGTTGGATTTGCAATATAAATTTCAACAGTTATATCTAATAAATTGCCGGGCTTTTCAACAATATTTACGTTGCTTATCCTTTCAAAATTAGTACTCCCTCCGTATGATTCACAGTATTCTGGTGCTGTAATAGATAATGATTTAATAACCGGAAAAGTTTTTCTAAATTCAATTGTTTCATTGATTGTCTGGGCAAATACCTCCTGAGGAAAGGAAATAAAAAAACCGAAAATAGTTGCAATTCTAAATATAAATAGCAAGATTGGATTCGCTTCTATTTTCTCCCCATTTAAGAGGTAATTAAATCCAATTTTTAACAGAGATCTATAGCTTATTTTTTTTATTGATGTTTTCAAATTGCCCTCCATCCATAAAAAAATAAATTTTGTATTTACGAGATAAACAGGAAATTTAAAATAAAAGCTAAAAATAACCTGCTAACATAAAAAAAGTATTTATTGTTTGTATGCTGTTATATATTTATTGTTAAGGAAAAAATTTTAATAGAATTAAAAATTATACCCAATAATATTATAGGGGAAGAGTTATGGAATAACTTAAATAAAATAAAAATCAAAAGAAATATGTTTCGTAGAATTAATTTCTCCCATATTCCAATACTCTAATCTCACTCGGTTAGCCTCACTTCATATTCTTTCATCACCTCAATAAGCTAACGACCACATTTTAATCTCCCCTTAAGAACCGGAGTTAAAGGATCACTTTAGTTTAAGAGCATTACAAAATAATTTATATTTCGCGGAGTATTTCTTCAAAAATTCTCTTTAAAAACTTACGATAATGAGATGATAATAATCACATGTCAATTCTTTAAATCATTTTCGTTTTTGCTTAATTGATTATAAAAGTAAAATTTTTTGATGGATAAAGAACCTTCCTTAAATGTCACTTTCGCCTTTCTTAAAAACAAATATTTGCAAAAATGAAAATATTTTAGCATTATTGATTATAAGTTTCCTTTCCCCTTAGTCCTCAATTTACCAAAGAATTTCATGACTAATATTTAATATTTTGCAATTCCTAATACAAATGGTTCACTTTACCTGTTAATGGGATTCCGGAATTACTTAAAAAGAAATATACTGGTTCTATCAAAATAATATCTCAGTATAAGATTCCTGAAAGATCGGTGAAGGTAATCCTATTCGCCGTAAATTATCATAATTTATAGGGCAATAAATGGTAGACAAAACTATACTGGATTATGAAATTATTGAAAAAATCGGGGAAGGAGGAATGGGTGAGATATATAAAAACTCTTGATACAAAACTTGACAGGTTTGTAGCGCTTAAATTTTTACCTCCCCGTTTTTCCGATTCAGAAGAAGAAAAGAAAAGATTTATAAAAGAGGCAAAAACGGCTTCGGCACTTAACCACCCCAATATCTGCACAATATACGGTATTCATGAGTATCAGGATCCATCGGGAGATAAACATTCCTTCATTGTTATGGAATATTTAGAAGGGAGGACATTAAGAGATTTAAGAAAAGATTTATCAATAAAGGAAATTATTAATATTGGAATCCAGATAGCTGAGATATAATCGGCGGCACATGAAAAGGGAATAATCCACAGGGATATTAAACCTGAAAATATAATGATCAGGAACGAGAGCAGAATTCAAATAATGGATTTTGGATTGGCAAAGCTTAATTCATCCAATTATACATCAAGGATTACGAGGATTGGTTCTACTATGGGTACATTAAGCTATATGTCGCCCGAACAGGTACAGGGACTGGATGTTGATTTCCGAACCGACATTTTTTCAATTGGTATAGTCTTATTTGAATTGCTGACAGGAGATTTACCATTTAAAAGGATACATGAGGCGGCAATAATTTATAAGATAGTTAACGACACTTTCACCGGTTTCAAAAATAAAAAATAATATTGATCCTTTGTTTGATGCTGTAATCCGGAAATGCCTGGAGAAGGATAAGGAGAAACGTTACGGATCATCAAAAGAATTGCTGGAGGATTTAAAAGACGTAAAATCTATTTATGATGAAGAAAAAGGGAACCGCATCTCTAAAGAAAGAAGGAAATTAGTAAAAACCGGAACCCGAAAAATTCCTTCCGGTTTTATATTAAAAAGAAATGATTCCGTCTTTTCATCAAAATTATTTGGAGCATTTTAGCTGCCGGAATTGTTTTCATAACTATTTACTTTTTATTTTTTTCAACTAAACCTTTAACCCTCAACCCTGATATGAGAATAGAAGAACTTACAACTTCATTTACGGATATTTCAATCCCAAGTATGTCGGCCGACGGAAATTGGATCGCGTTCCCGGCTTCCGATCAAAATGATAAATGGGATATTTATTTAATGCATAGTTCTGCCAGGGAACCGAAGAAGAGTAACCAATGATTTTTCTCCCTATATACATTACGCGAATATTTCTCCTGATGGAGGTTTGATATTATACAATCTTAGCAAAGATCTATACGTAATTCCTTCCGTTGGAGGTATTGAAAAGAAAGTTGCTGAAAATGTAATTGCTTCCGGGTGGAGACCGGACGGCAAACAATTGGTTTTCTAAGGAACATTATCCAAAACCCGAATTAATCAGTTTCTGGACAATGAATATAGACGGAAGTAATAAGAAATTAAGTTTAAAAGACAGGTGGAAAATAAACGGCAGGTTTAGCTTTAGTTATTCACCTGACGGGTACTCAATAGTAAGATCACGTTTTTTGATTCCGGATTTGATGAACTGTTCATCAGGAATCTCATTACCGGTGAAGAAAAGCAATTAACATTTGATAAATCTAATATTGAAGATCAAAAATGGACTGACGAAGGAGTGGTATTATATTCATCAAATAAAAGCGGCAATATGAATATCTGGGCAATCCCTGCAACGGTTGGAAAACTGTCCAGATAACAAAAGGCAACGGGCCGGACCTGGAAATATCTGCTTCATCCGATTTAAAAAAAATTCTTTATTACCAGCTGAGAGATTTCTCAAATATCTGGATTGATGACCTGGCTAAATCAAAATATCAGCAGATAACTTTTGATGAAATGCTTATTACCGACCCTGCTTTTTCACCTGATCATAAAAAAATAGCATTCTCTCTCCATAAACCTGCACCGGAACCATACACCCAAATCTTCATTATGGAGAGGGACGAAAGTAATCTCAGGCAGGTAACTTTTGATAATTCGAAGAAAAAATATTTAATCTTCTTGCCGGACGGAAAGTATCTTGCATTTACTCAATATTCCGCGAATAATGAAAATGATATTGGAAAAACTTTCTTAATTAATATTGAAAATTCAGAGCCTCCGAAATTTTTAGGAATAGGAAAAGCCGAAATGTGGATTGATAACACTTCATTGGTCCTTATAGAAAATCACTTTACCATAATAATATCTATTGATGGAATTAAAAGAGAGAAGATCTATAAAGATTCGACTTTGGCTTTCCCGGTAGCTGCAAATAAATTTATTCTTTACCGCGATCTGCACTATAAGAATTCAGGGAAATATTATCTTGTTCCAGGAGCAGACAAAATTAATTCCTTAAATGATTCGCCCGCATATCTGTTTTCATCTGAAAATTTCCTGCAGGAAATCATAAATCAAAAATTATGCTTATATGCAGAATATTAATAATGAAATCTGGAGGTATAATTTTATTTCGAAAAGAAAAGAAAAAATTGGGTATTTTACCAACTTAATGAATTATTGGGGACTGGGATTTAATGTAAGCAATGATGATAAAGATTTAATCTATTTAGAACATAAAAGGAGCACAAAGTTTGTAATGATTGAAAATCCGTTTTTAAAATAATCCACTTATTTTTGTGAGTAATCCAAAATATGTCTAATAAAATAGAGCAATACGAACAAAGAATAGAGCAGCTTGAAAAAGAGCTCAATAGTTTTCAAACTGCAGTTTCCGAATTAAAAGTTTTGAATGAAATTGCTCTTGCAGCCGGAAGAGCTGGGGATCTGGATCAGACTCTTAAATTAATTTTGAACAAGACTATAAATGCCGTAAACGCCGGACATGGTGCGATTCTCCTGATATCCGAAAACCGGGAAACTTTTAAAACATTTATTAAACAGGAAAATAATAGTAGGTTAAGTAAAACCCTCCATATAGGTGAACATATTAACGGCTGGGTTTTATCTAATAGAGATCTTTAATCATTAAAGATTTAAGCAAGGATAAAAGGTTCCGGGCTACAGAAACAGAAAAGGAAAATATAAAAAGTTTAATCTGTTCGCCAATCTGGTTCGATGGTAAGATAATCGGAATATTGCAGATGCTGAATAAAAAACCGGGGCATATCAGGGAGCTGTCCTTCTCGGATGATGACCTGACTCTTCTTTCAATAATATCGGTTCAGGCGGGACAATTAATTAAAAATTCCGAACTTCAGCAGATAAATTTTGAAAAAAAGCAGGAAGCTGAGTATGCCCGGCTTAGAGCTGAAAAAGCTGAGCTTCAGGCAAAGGAGACTGAAGCTGAAAAAGAAATAAATGAACAGAGGATCAGAACACGTATTGCTGCCGATCTTCATGACGAAATTGCATCCAATTTAAGCAGCATATCCTTATTCAGTAAAATAATTCAGGAAGAGCTGGAGAAGAATACCGATATAGTAGCACAATTCCTTGAAAGGATCTCGATAATTTCCCAGGAATCAATAAATTCAATTCGAGATATAATCTGGGCAATTGATTCAAGATCAGAATCAATTTATGATCTCTTTTTAAGGATAAAGGATTCATATGTCAGTATCTGCATGGCGAGCAGCATAACATTTAATTGCATTATTTCCCCGAAAGAAAAGCTTCCTTCAACAAATTTATCACCGGAATTGAGAAAAAACCTCTGGTCAATTCTTAAAGAAGCGATGAATAACGCAGTTAAGCATAGTCAATGTAAAGAATTATCTCTCCTTGTCTGCGTTGAAGACAAAGACAATATTTCTGTAACTGTTAAGGACGACGGCAAGGGGTTTGAACCTTCTTCGGATCACAAAGGAAAAGGTTTAGGCATCATGAAGAAACGTGCCAGGGATATTGATGCTGCTATTATTATTTCTTCAGGTAAAACAGGGGGATTTTAATAAATTTAGTTCTGAAAATATAGTACAAATTAACTATTGAGCATTTTCCAAAATTGAATAATATTTAGCATCAGCTATTTGCTGGTTAGAGTGTGGGAAAAATTTCGTTCTAAAATTAATTGGATAATTTTTAATGAGTATCTGTAAAATTTTTATTTAAATTAAGTATCGGGATAAATATGCCTATAGCAGTAGCAATAGTTGAGGATAATGAAGATACACGGCTGGGGATTTCCTATATCCTAAAAAGCAACAATGCTTTTGAAGTTGTCGGTTCTTTTAATTACGCAGAAGATCTGATTAATAAATTTAAGAATATAAGACCCGATGTAATCCTGATGGATATTGACCTGCCGGGAATTTCCGGCATTGAGGCTACAGCCATATTAAAAAAAGAACATCCGAATGTTCAAATTGCAATGCTTTCGGTATTTAAAGATGATGAGAATGTCTTTAATGCAGTTTGTGCCGGAGCCTGCGGCTACGTCTCCAAACCTATTATGCCTGCACAAATAATGGATATTGTTGAACAGGCGTTTGCTGGTGCTTCTCCAATGTCACCGAATATTGCCAGGCGGGTTCTTGAAACGTTTAAACAATATGTGCCCTCTAAAAAAGAAGACTATAATCTTACGCCCCGTGAAATGGAAGTGCTCGATTTGCTTATCCAGGGACTTGATAATAAAATGATAGCAGAAAAACTATTTCTTAGTACATTTACAATAAGAGCCCATATTAGAAATATTTATGATAAGCTTCATGTTCATTCTAAATCTCAGGCAATTTCGAAAGCTTTAAGGGAGAGAGTTCTGCCGCTTCATAAAATAAAGAACAATGCCGTATAAGAAATTAAAATGAGGCTGATTTTATTTCTTATTATTTTGATTTTGCAATCCCTAAACATTGATTAATCAAATCTCCAACACTGCACTATCAAATTAGTACTTTTTATCTATACCGGAAAAGGAATCCTATCTATAAGTTGATGAAGCAAGAAATACAAAAATATTGCTTAAAGAATCCCTTATACTCCCAATAGAAGATTTGAAATTAGAAGTTTGGGCGGGTGTGCTGACGTTAAAAGTTATGGCTCAAAAACCAATAATGGATTCGGATCCGAATGAAGATATTCCGATACCTGACTATATTAATTATAGTAGCGGAAACCTCGGGATTTATTAATAAAATTTAAGGAGGTTCGTATGTTGTGCAAAATGCCTGCCCCGATCCAATCGTGGAAATACCGTTGTATAGGGAAATCATTTTTTTCTTCCCTCTCCGTTTGTGAGAGATGGAGGAGCTTTTTCTTTATTATTCTTTTCGTTCCTTCTCTGTTTGCCCAAATTCCCCGTACAATATCTTATCAAGGAGTACTAACGGATAATGCAGGTAATCCAAAACCGGATGGCGATTACACAATCACCTTTAGCTTCTATGATTCTGATGCTGGAGAAGTTGCAGTCTGGAATGAGGTCAAAACTATAAAGGTAAGTAAAGGATTATTCTCAACTTCACTTGGTGACCAATCAGCTTTTAGTGATTCAGTAAAATTCGATAAACAATACTGGCTCGGAATAAAGATTAACAGCGATCCGGAACTATCCCCAAGAATAATTTTAAATTCTAGTGCATATAGTTTCTCATCAATAAACTCCGATACTGCAAAAAATATTATTGATGGAAAAGTAGTCAAGAGTTTGAACAATCTGAAAGATGATGTTCTGCTTGAGGGAAGCGGCGGGACAACAATAAATGCATCCGGTAATACAATAACAATTTCAAGCAGCGGAACTGGCGGAACCGGAATCCAGGGAGTACAGAATACAAACAATACTTTAGATGTAATAGATCCAAATGGACCAACTGCAACAGTAAACCTGAAAGTACCATTAACACTTACCCAGTCAACCACTAATCCTACTTTCTTAAGTAGAAATACTGGAACCAATGGAGGACCGGGAATTCAGGGTATAAGTCCATCTGGTGCTGGAGTAATAGGAGAAAGCAGCATCTGGGTAGGAACATACGGAGAAACAAGTACCTGGTATGGTGTATGGGGAAAGGCTACCGGAACAAATGGAAAAGGAGTATTTGGAGAAAGTGCTACATCTTATGGGGTATGGGGTAAAAGCCCGAATAGTGCAGGAGTCGTTGGTGAAAGTAATAGTGCGGAAGGTGTGTATGGACAAACTCAAACATGGTTTGGAGTTCATGGTAAAGCCACCGGTGAA
Organism: uncultured Ignavibacteriales bacterium; assembly: GCA_963742995.1. Lineage (GTDB taxonomy): Bacteria > Bacteroidota > Ignavibacteria > Ignavibacteriales > Ignavibacteriaceae > CAVQBP01. The sequence goes on along the minus strand of CAVUOL010000023.1, from coordinate 12,890 downwards.
AATGGTAAAGGAGTATTGGGTGAAAGCGTTACATCCTACGGAGTATGGGGCTTAAGTCAAAATGGCGTAGGTGTCGTTGGTGAAAGTAATATTGCGGAGGGAGTTTTTGGAATAAGTAAGAATACTAATGGAGCTGGTGTTAAAGGATATAATGAGTTTGGAGGATATGGTGTTGTAGGTTTAGCAACAAGCGGCTCTGCAATAGCAGGATTCAGTAATTCGAGTGAAGGTGTATATGGTGAAAGTAGTACGGGGGCAGGAGTTTTGGGAGTCAATTCAGGATCGGTTGGAGCCTTAGGTTATCCTTCCACTTCCACTCAGCATTCTTATGGAGTTTATGGGCACCAAGGAAGCGGTGAATTTGATTATGCCGGATTTTTTGATGGAATTGTTTATGTAACACAAAAAATTTATGCTACAGAGCTTGTAGAACATGCGGGTGCTGCAATGAGGATTGACCATCCTTTAGATCCTGCAAATAAATACCTTATTCATTCTTCAGTAGAAAGTTCTGAGCGGACGAATCTATACAGTGGAAATATTGTTACAGATGCCTCTGGTTCAGCTGATGTAGAACTTCCTGGATATTTCGAAACCTTAAATGTTGATTACCGCTACCAGCTTACTACCATTGGCCAGCAAGCGCAGAGTTGGATTGAAAATGAAATTTCAAATAATCATTTCACAATTAAAACAGATAAACCGAATGTGAAAGTTTCCTGGCAGGTTACCGGAGTTAGAAATGACCCGTATGCAAAAACCCATCCCTTTGTTGTTGAACAAGAGAAAGAAGAAAAGGATAAAGGAAAATATTTAAGACCGGAACTATTCGGGCAGCAGGAAGAAAAAGGAATTAATTATGTGAAAAGACCGGAAACTAAAAAGCAAAATAATCCGAATATCCCCCAGGTGGATTTACCAAATAATCCCCAATGAAATTAAAAATACAGGAGATAATATATTATGAAATATATTTTATTTGTTCTAATCCTACTTTTTGCTGCACGGCTAACGGCTCAAAGCAGCCAGGTTAACTGGTCGGCATTTAGCAGCGGGTTCAATGTTTCTAACTCAGCAAACTCTGTAACAATATCCGCAGCAGGACAATCTTTTATTGGTATAAGTTCAAATGGAAGTTCAAAAGTTATTAGTGGATTCCTTGCATATTCATCAACAATAGTCACTGATGTTTCAGATGAGCAGGAAATAATTCCAACTGTTTTCAAGTTAAATCAGAATTATCCAAACCCTTTTAATCCTTCAACGATTATAAACTATCAGATACCGGAGCAAAGTTTTGTTTCGCTAAAGATTTATGATATCCTCGGAAAAAAAGTAGCAACTCTTTTAAATGAAGAAAAACTTGCAGGAAGCTATAATGTGGTATTTAATGCTTCATCAATTTCAAGCGGAGTTTATTTCTATACGATTGAAGCCACGCCAAACGGCGGGCAAAAAGGTAGTTTTTTTCACACCAGGAAGATGATTCTGCTGAGATGAATTTTAAGTGAGAGGTTCATCCCGAATCGATTCTAGCGGGAAGGAGAGGGGGCGGAGGGTAAGAAAAATCGAATTACCATAATGACTATAAATGACCAATGACTATAATTTATGACTTTACAAGTAATAATTATTAAAATTCTTACAAATAAAATAATAGTTATAATAATAATATGCAAGAAAGAAAAAGTAAAAAAATCATCATTGATCCTGAAATCCTCCGGGGTGCAATACTTGATAAGTTCGGCAGCCAGGTCGAATTTGCAAAAGAAATGGGTTTATCTGAACCTAAAGTTTCAAGAGGTGTGAAAAAGCAGTCTGCAAAATTTATGTCAATTGTTCGAAAAGCCGGTATAAATCTAAACTCGTTAAAGAACGAAGATGATTATAGAAAAAGCGGCAAAGAAGGTTCAAGGTTAAGAGAATTAGAGAAAAGAGTAGGGGAGCTTGAAGAGCTTATCGAAAAGCAGGACGGAATAATTAAATCCTACGAAACCATTTTCAAAAACCAATTCAACCAATCCAAATAAACCATCAACACCTCCGGGGTCTACCCAAATCCCGGAGGTTTCCTCATCATCATTTATTTTTCATGCATCTCTGGATTTCCAACGAATGACCAAATGACTAATGACTATTGACTGATGACCAATGATTCCGCCGCCGGAAATTCCTACTCTTCTTCCTTGCACTACTTCTTTTTAATTCTTTTTTTGTTTCCCGATTTCATTTCTTTTTCCTCCCGTCCAAAAGTTATCCACATTTTATTTTACTTTCCTAATCTCTCTTTCTTTCTCTCTTTCTTTATGTAGTAAAGTTCCCCCGAACTTTGCCAAAGTTCGGCCGAACTCTGAAATTTTTGAAAATTTTGTATACTACACTATACAATTTTCTCATCTATGAGAACCCAAAAATTGCTAAAAACGTTCAATTCTAGTTCAAATTCTGTAACATTATGATACAAGTAGGCAAAGATGGCTTTTTAAATGTGGATAACTTTTTGAAGCTGTATATTATTAGCCAACCAATGACAAATGACCATTGACCAATCATGAAATGCAAGAAGAGAAAGCTTATTAGACTAAAAATATTTAAATTAAACTTACAGATATAGCTAACAAGGCAGGATAATAATTCAATTAAAAGGAGGAGGATATGAAAAATTTAATTTTCTTTATTGCAATCACAATTACATTTTCTTTTTATGGATTTTCTCAAAATGTCACTCCTAAAATAGCATGGTATAGAATCTATGATGGTCCGGGGAATAGTGTAGATTTACCGAATGATTTTTACATGGATAATCGTTATAACATATAATCAGGGGCAGAAGTGTTGGACTAAATGGAACAGATTTGTTAATCCTAAAATATTCTGAACAGCAAATTTAATGACGGTAAAAATATATTTTTAGATGACAGCAGTAATGTTTATGTTTGCGGTGATATGGTTGATTCAATAAACGGATTGAATTTTCTTTCATTTAAAATAAAACAAGAAACCGGGACTGGTGTTACTACTTTAACTGATAATATTCCATTAAGGTTTTCGTTACAACAAAATTATCCAAATCCTTTCAATCCATCAACAACAATTGAGTTCAGTTTACCGAAACCTTCCTTCGTGACATTAAAAGTATATGATGTACTTGGCAAGGAAATTACAGAATTGATAAATGAAGAAAAACCTGCCGGAATGTATATCCTTTACTCAAATTTCCGCCGTGGGCGGCATACTCCCATTCAGCCTCTGTAGGAAGTCTATATTTATTCGGTTTTTCTTTATTATTTAAATAATTAATGAATGTTTGAGTCCAGCCCCAGGTTACATCACTCATCGGCATACTATCCGGACTACAATATGCACAAACATTATCCAGCCAGGAATGGTTTTGCTGCACCCATTCGTCAACTTTATTAACATCGCCAACTGTCACTTCATATTTCCCGATATAGTAACTGCTAAGTGTAACTCTGTGCTGCGGATGTTCATCATCATTTCCTATACTATCCGGCGATCCCATAAGAAAAGTTCCACCTTCAACATATATCATTTCAAATCCTGTTGGAGAGATAAAATTTCCCTTTATATCCTGATTAACAATATTTGAAAGAGGTGATCTGTTATATATTCCCTGTGCATAAACACGAAAATAATATTTTGAAGTTGAATCATAATTACTATTTACAAGAGCTGAATTTACATTCGGACCGACAGTCATTACCGAATCATAATATGAACCGTTTCTGCTCATTTCAATTATAAAGCCTGTTTCAATGCTGCTGTTATCATACCAGTTTAGCTTAGCTGTATTTGTGTTCATTGAATTAATTTTAAGACTTCCCGGAGCAAGAAATTCAATCTTATTTGAAACCATATTGGAATATGATGTATATCTCGAGCCTATTCTCGCTCTAACACGAAAGTAATACTGCTGATTCGTTAAAAAATGTGCTTTAATTTTTTGTCCGGTATCCTTTGTCTTAATACTATCCATTACACTAAAAATTTTACCATCAATACTTTCTTCTAGAATAATGTAAGAAGCATTGGATTGTTCCGGGCTATTAATTTGAAAGTCACCCTTCCATGAAATGGTTAAAAAATTTTCTGCCATTGCATTAATTTGAAAATCTTCGACAGGGGGTAGAGGTATATTTGTATCGAAGGGATTATTTAAATCCACATTTTTTTCGCAGGAAAAAGAAATAAGAATAAGTATACAAAATACTATAAAAGTTTTTTTGTTTATCCCGTGCAATTTATAACCCATCTTTCTTCTATAATGCGACTTGAATTAGCCATGATACCGCAAATCCTGTTAAACCTGTAAATGTTATTCCGGTAAATGTCCGGTATAGTGATTTATTTTTTTCTATACTGCTTCGTTTTTCATTTATTATTTCTTGCGACGTTGCATTATCATAGTCTTTTTTAAGAGAATTAATTCTGCTGTTAAAATAAAGTGCAGCGACACCCGCGGCAATTGTAACTCCCGATGATATCCATCTTATTGTTCCCCAATATTGTTGTTTTTCCTGTAATTCTTTTAAAGACAACATTTCTATAAGAATATCTTTTTTCGTTTTTTTATCAAGAGTTATTCTGGTCGATACTTCTCTAAACCCTTTTTTATTTGCCACAATATTATATATGCCGGTAGTCAGCGAAATAAAAAGGGGGGCTTTCCATGTACCCAATGAATCTGGTGCCTCAGGCTCAATAAGTTTTGAATCTTTTCCTATGAGAATCTTTGTTTGACGGATTATAGATAGAGAAGCATCTTTGGCTTCAAATGGTACTACATTAATATTTACCTCTGTATTATATTCCCTTAGCGAAAGGCTGTTTTGTTTACTCTTAACACTATCATTTGGAGTATTAGAATTAATTATCCATGTACTATCACTATTATTAAGGATAGTTTGAGAGAAAATATTTATTCCCAGGATTAAGAAAAATGAAATTGATAAGTATTTTATTTTATTCGTCATCTTAGTTACTTGCTTTTAAGTCCGTATTATTTCATTAAATTTTAGATTAAAAAGTTTTTTCTAAAGAGATTAGAAATACAATTCCATTTGGACCCATATATACTGTTCCTAATTCTTTCTTGAATTCCGGTTCTATTTTATCGTCGATAAGGCTGTTCCAGGTATATCTATATCCTGCTTCAAGCGAAAGGGCATAATTGCCGATTTTTATGGATGAGCCTATGACTGATTGAAATGATGGTCCCCAGCTATTTGCTGTCTACTGCATATCATAATTCTTTTTTGTAAAGTCAAGATACCTTAATTCCTGTATAATTTCAGTAGTGACATAATCCATTCCCGGTTGTATTGAAATATTTAAAGGAAATTCTCCAATATTTGCAACGGTAGTTTTCACTTTAATAGAAATTCCAAATGAATTGACATATCCATTAACTTTCAATGATCCTAAAAAATCTTTATAGCCGGAATAAGATGGGGAATATAGATATTCAACAGATAAGCCGAACCAAATACGTTCAATTCGTGTAAAAAGAAATCCGCCATTTAAAATTAATGTTCTACCGAATTCCGTCTGCTTTTTAATTGGAACTCCTGAATTGTTATATGAATTAATAATTAAATCATAATATTGATTTATATTACCCGCTGTTGTATTTCCGTAGCCAAGAGAAATGAATCCCTTCCATAAAGTAGGAAATTTAGTTTGCTGCGGGAACACATTTATATTCAGCAAAAATAAAAATGTAGTTAAATATAGAAGCTGTTTCATTTTTAATTTCCTCCCGTTTCTATGATCCATTGATCAGAGGGAGTAAATGCAAAAAAATATTGTCCGGTTTGTGAAACAGCTAGCGATTGGACAATTTTATTCACACTCCATACCCTTACCTGCTCTCTAGTCTCAATATTATATTCTACAATAATACTTGATTCACTATCATTACGTTCGACCGTGTATGCAGCGTAAATATTATTAGTATTTGAAGACACAGCGGTAATTTCTTTTGTTATGAAAATGTTATTGGGAAAAACATATGCTCCTTTTATCTGTAAATTCCCGGTATCCCAAACTTCCAAAAGAGTTTTTTGACGGGTAACAAAGAATCGCGAATTCCTCCAGTCCGGTTTTAATATTTCTATTTCATCTTCTATTTCAGATCTCTGAATAACGGCTGCTGTCGTTTTTGTAAGCGAAAGTTTTTTAATTCCATTATTGTCAGCAGCAATCATGTATTGTCCATCCGGGGAGATGCTTAAATATCTTGCCTGTCCTTCGAACAAACTACTTTCGAAATATGGATGTCCGGGCTGATAAGGACCATCATTTTTTGTAGAAATAATTCTTAATTTTCCGTTTGAACGGGCAATGAAAAGATTATCGTTTAACCCGGCAGCAAAATTAAAAGGACCCTCGAAATATTCAGGCTGGAATGAAGTATTGAAAAATAGTCTGGGTAAATCATATATATATAGATCATTTCCATCCCACCAAAATAGTTTTTGTTGATCGGTACTTACAGCATAGGGATATGTCTGATTATAAATGTGACCGGCAGTATAACCTGAAGATACCTGGCCATATGTATCTAATGTAGTATTTGATAACGATATTATATACTGATCATACCATCCTCCATAAGTTTGTAAAATACATTTATCATCCAGCCCGTCAAATAAACAAATAGCTGGTGCAAATGATAAAGATTTACTTCTTATTATTGTTTGAGCTTTAGTATAAGCTGTGGTTGCATTGTTGTATGTGCCTATATCATATGAAACATTTTCTAGATCGGACAGATTATAGTTTGAATCTATAAAAACAGAAATATTCTGTCCTTTCAATTTTGCAATTGTCTTTCCATTTCTTTGAATGACATATTCATAAAAATTATCGTCCGAAACGGGTTTCCATGTTAAACGCGGATAATTATTTTCTTCATCTAAAATAAAATCATCCGGTGCATGCGGGGCTGTCTGATCAAAATATAATTTTATCTTAGTTGCTTGTGTATATTCTTTCTCTATATTTCCAATTCCATATGCTTTATCTTTGAGCCAAACCTCACATTTTATAGAATGTTCTCCTTCAGGATAGTTCCTGGTATCAAAAATTACCGGATATTGAACAAAACCTTTATTTACTGTATCGACAGTAAGAAAAACCTGATTAATTTCAGATGAATCGTTAACCTGCGTGAATGACAGGAGAATAGCCCCCGCGACATGTTCACCATCATGTAAATTTTTCCATTGTAAAGATTCCGGCTGACGACCATTATTGTTCACAAATGGTTCTGGTTCACTAAAAAAATTGCATGATAGAAAGGTTACTGCAAACAGAATGGCAAATCCTGGCACTGAACGGGTATAATTAACTTTTCTTAACATAGAGATTTAGGTAACATGAAATTAAACGGATAACTTTATTTAGCTGTATCTCGGAATTCGCCGGAAAGCATAGTCTTCCCCGATACTTTTATTTTATATATTAACTTATTTTTAATTCTTCTAAAAAATTATGCCAATAAATGATCAAATATTATACCCATTCCAAAGTGTTTAAATAATGAATCTAATAATTCCAAGAAATGAGAAATTCCGATTTTCTATAAAGATAATACTTCATCAAGAGGAGAAAATAAAATGAAACTTTGTAGAAGTTTCATTATTGTAGTAAATCAAATCTTACAAACAAACGATCCTCGGAGAGCATCAACAAACCCCTTCCTAACAATCCAGAGATGCCAACATGTTCAACAACCCCAAATTTCCATAATGCCTGTCCCTGTACCCTGCCAACACCCCCTAGACATTTTTTATCATTTCATCATTAAAAATCAGTGCTGTCCAAAATAAGCACTCTGATACTTTATGAAATGACCACTACTACAATAATCAAAGGTATATTTAGTTTTTTTTCAACTTCATAGTACGTATGTAGTTAACAATTCTAAATTATATCATACTCATTTCATCTGCGAATATCTCCGTAAATCTGCGTCTAATAATTCATGCCCAATATTAAAATAAACCATAGAAAATTCGATAATAAGATGAGTTCTAACCTTTAATTTGAAATTAAGAAACATTATTTTTTCTGTATTAGAAAATATAAAAAATGGGATAAGGGGAATTTCTCCGGAATGTATGCCAAAAAAATAAATTTTATACGAAATGTGGTATTAAATAGTAAGCTAGCATTTCTGTTTTTAACTTTTACTTTACTATTTGTGACAAACTCCTGCGAATTCACTCCTACCGGAACGGATTATGTCGAAATTTCCCCAAAAGAACCTGTTGCTTTCATAAATCTTGATTTTGCTGTCGATACTATAAAAATATGGGGTTCAAAATATTTAGATTATTGGATAGATATAGGAGAGAGGTACCCTGACAGCGTAAACTTTTATTTAGATAATAAGCTTATATCCTACAGCAGGTCTTTGTCTGATAGTATCATGTTTAATTCTGATTTATATCCGGATGGTACTCATACTATAAAAATTAAGGTTCTCGCCAATTCCGGGTCCGGAAGTATATCTGATGTTTTAGGTGCTGAAAAAGTTTTGTTTACTAAAGAATGGACGCTGATTATAAATAACGCAAATCCCGGCTTATTAAAGATCAAATCCGCAAAACCGGTAGATGGCAGATTAAGAATTGAATGGGAGAAATTTAATCAGTTTAATTTTAATTCCTATTACCTTTATAAAAATAATGCTCTGGTTGGGGTATTTAAAAATAAGGATACCAATTACTGGATTGATACCGGTTATGTCTGCGGTAATGCTGATTACCGTGTAGACTTACAAGCTTCGAACAGCCTTTCAATAGGCATTCCATTTAACTACTCAGGAAATTATTCAGAAATTACAAATCTTACTGTTACCGATTCAAATTATGTAAAAATCACCTGGTCAAAAAATCTTTTTTACAATAACTTTGGCAGCTATGCTGTGTATGGGGGATTCGGTTACAATGCTGCACCGCTTGCGGTTATAAATAATGTTAATGATACTTCTTTTATTGATAGGGAACCTGTCTTTGGCAGTCAGCTGACATACAGCGTTGGAGTTTATCTCCCCGGAACTCAAGATTATACGGGCATTTTGGGAAATAGCGGGACCCCTCAAAAATGCTCTATCGGTAATAAAATTCTGAATGGCGATTACGTTCAATTCTTTTCATCAATGAGTTCTATTTATATAATTGACTTTTTAGATATCTACAGAATTGATCCGGTCCTCTGCACTGAAATCGCTCATAATTCCCTTCCCAATACGGAAACAAGATATTTTAGTATATCTCCGGATGGAAAGAATTTATATATGTCTGCCGATACGAAATTTATTAAGTTTGATCCGTTGACGTTAGAAATTCAAGAAAGTATTCCTACGCGCAGCATTATGGGCTATACCACCTATATTAAATCAAATTTTAATGTAACCGATTCTAATATTATCTGCTTCTCATCTTTTCTCCCCGGAAGCGGGACGGGAACATTTATTGGTAATTATAAATTTACAGGCAATGTTATTATTAATATGAATAGCAAAACTATTATCGATACTTTATCTGCTGCGGTGTCCGATTATAATTGCTCCATAGCCAATAACAATAAATACTTCTTTTCAAAAAATAATCTTTACACTATTAGTAACAATAAATTGAACAAAATAGCTGCTATCCCGGGTTCACGGTTTAATTTTATTGAAAACGGGGAAAAATATATTGTCTCTAATAATAATCTTCTTCAGGTAAATAATACAAATGATCTTCGAAATTTATATTCATTCCCCGTCGATCTGTTTTCAGACTACTATTATGATATTGCAGACAATTTTATGGGTATTACTATGAAAAAAAATGATAAGTATTACTTTGTAATCTATAATTTGAGGAATGGAGAACAATTAAAAGAAGTGCAGGTAGCGGATTATTATAATTACTATTTTGCTAATTCCATTTTGTTTACTGCATATGGCTATTACTTACCTTTAATGTTAAACTAAAATGAAAATATTTTATAAAATATTGTTTCTTTTTTTATTTATTCTTTATCAAAATACATGTGCTCAGGATAATTCGGTAAAGGCAGGATTGGGATACGGTTTTTACAGTATGGCAGGCCTGAAAAGTTTGCAGTCTGAAATTTCAAATGAACTCTCCGGTCTTAATTTGAAAGCTGTTCAGTCTTTTCCCCCTTATCTTAACTATGAATTTCAGTATACTCATAAAGTTTCTCAAAAAATTAATATAGGTCTGTTCTTTGAATTCCTTTCTACCGGTGGACGCAATATCATTAGCGATTATTCGGGAGAAATTAGTGTAGATCAGGTAGTCAATGGTTATAACTTAGGATTTTTATTTGAAAGAGCTATACTCGAAAACAAAATCAGCAATTTTTATTTTACCTTTCAAATTTCTTTAATCTATTCCACACTTCAAGTTAAAGAATCTCTAAAGCTGTACGGCAATACTGCTTCACAATTAAGTGAATTCAGCGCTGTCGGACTCGGTATACAACCCGGTTTTTCTTATGAAATAATCAGTTCCCCTATAATTTTAAGAACCAGCTTAGGTTTCCATGCCGGTATATCAAAGGATTTAACCGCCAAAGATAATAGTATGCTCTCTTTAGGGCAAAAAGCAGAATGGACCGGATTCAGATTTGAAATATTAACCGGCTTCTATTTCTAATTAACCACAACCCACCACATACAACAAACCACCCCCCACAAACCACATACAACAAACCACAAACCACAAACCACAAACCAGCTTGCCTGCTTGCCCCTCATTAGGCGGGGTCCCGCTTCGAGGGAAAATGCTTGGTTATAAAAATTATTTCTGTAATATCATTTTCCTACTTCGTGAATGATTGCCGGCATTTAGATGATAAATGTAAATACCACTAGATAAATTATTCCCATTAAAAATAACTTCATATACACCTTTGCTTTGATATTTATTTACAAGTGTCTTTACTTCTCTTCCTAAAAGATCATAAACTTTTAACGTTACATAATTAGAAATTGGGATTTCATATTTTATTTTTGTAGATGGATTAAAGGGATTCGGATAGTTTTGAGAAAGCTCAAATTTATTTATAATAACTTTAGCAGGGTTTACATCTGTAATTGATGTATAGAATATTTCTATTTTTGCAGCACTAAAATAATCATAATTATTACCGAATGAATCAGTAAAATCCACATAGGCAATATCATAAGGCACCCAATCCGGATCAGCCCGAAATTCACCAATTGCGGATGTAACATTTCCATTAGAATCATAAGAATATTTAATTTGATTATCATTTACCCAATTTGTGCCATTCCATAGTTCTTCCAATATATTTATGTTATTACCATTTGAATCATAAGTATTAAGTATATAGGTATCTTTAGCCCAGTTTGAGATATTTTCATCCCAGTAAAATGATTCGCCTGTTATCTGTTTTCCGTCCGAATCGTAAGTATAAATTGTTGAATCAAGGTTTTCATATTTTCCGGAAGAATAAACTCCAGAGACTTCGTGGATAATATTTCCATCAGAATCGTAGGAATAAGTTGTTTGATAAGCATTAGCACCATAAGCTTCGACAACAATTGTTTGTTTACCATCAGAATTAAATGCAGCGGTAATTTCACTTACTTTTTCCCAATCAGTTCCATTCCAATTTTCATTTAAGACTTTGTAAATATTTCCAAAGATGTCATATGTGTATGTGGTGCGGGATGAGTCAATCCAAACTTTTCCATCCCAAATTTCAGTTAAATCATAATCTAGCTTATTATCATCTTTATAAAAATGGGTAATTAGATAATTATAAATCCAGGCTGTTCCATCCCAATTTTCTTTCACTTCGTATGTATGATTACCACTGTTATTATAATAATATCCGAATAGATATAAATTTTCCCATTTAGTACCATTTAATTTTTCATTTAACATTAATTCTATCTTTGAATCAGAATTATATTTATAACTATTTTTCAATTTGCTGTTGTCTGCATATGTAAAAATTACGCTATCAACAATTTCATCCGTTTTAAAAATATTTTTATTTGTTTTTGATGTTAAAGGCTGATGAGAATAAACTTTATTAGATTTAATTTGATTCATCGATTGAATAAATTTCTGATAATTTGAAGATCTATTTTGTCTTTTAATTTGTGATATTTTTTGCGGATAAATTAATGAGATGCCAATCAAAAAAATTGTCATTAAATAAAACATAAACTTATTGTTTAACATAACCTACCTTACTTAATAATTTCTAGCTATTCTTTGGATGATTTTATTTAATTCATTCTACAATAAAAGGTTTTATAGAATTTTATTGATAGAGCCTTATTTATCTCAAATTTTATAAATGTTGAATCTTTTTAATAGAAGACTCTTAAAATATTGTTACAATTAAATAAGTGGAACAAGGAGAGCTATATTAATTAAAGAGATATATAACAATAATCAATATGTAACCGAATATTAATCTTAATAATATTTCAACGCAATGCTTTTTCTCTCGTATTTTTTTTGTAATAATAATTTATCACATATTTAAAATTCTGTTTGCTTATTAAAATTAAATTTTTGCAGCTTCGCATCCTTCTTTTTTTACTCTTAAATTATATTTGTTTTGCAACCATTTGGGGATCCGAAATGAAGATATGGGAATTTTGTGAGGATACTCACCATGTACTCTCCATGGGATCGATTTCAGTATTAAATAACCTGTTTATTATTAAATTCTTAACAATGTATGTATATGTTCCTGTTGCCTGCAGCCATTCATCCCTCCAAATGAATTATTGGTAAATTTAATTCGGATACTTTACTTCGATTGAAAATTCTTATAAATTTAATTTTACAACCTATTAGCGCGGA
>CAVUOL010000022.1:0-32838 GCA_963742995.1 uncultured Ignavibacteriales bacterium | reverse complement strand
GAAAATCTCGGCTTAAATTAAAAATTTCACTTAAAATCGGAGTATGCTATGATCATCAACCCTTTGGACAGAAGCAGTTATTTTAAAGGACTATTAGTATTAATAGGAATAGATAAAAATATTACCAAGGATGAAAGTAATTTGATTAAAAAAATTGGAAATATTCTAGGCTTTGACCATGAATTTGTAGATAATGCACTCCTCAATTTCTTTGATAATAAGTATATAATCGGGGAACCTCCTTTATTTTCCAATTGTAATTTAGCTGAAATATTCATTAAGGACGGAATTAAAACTGTTTTGGTTAATAATGTTTTGAACCTTGATCAGCTTAACTGGTTATCCGTGACAGCCTTAAAAAATAATATATCGAAACAATGGTTGTTCATTGAATTAGAAAACCTGATAGAAAATTATAAGCCCGGATCGAATTAATTCTGAGATTAGGAATATTTTAATCATCAGCACTATGACAGCCCTTTTGCATATTAAAACTATCTTTCAACGCTAATAATTTTTATCGGATAAAATGATGAAAACCTATTTCTCTTACATCTTATTTTTTATGATAATTTTTTATTCAAAAAATTATGCACAAAAGCAGCTGTCAATAAATGATGCGATTAATATTGCACTTCACCAGAATACAGCTCTTCTGAAATCTCAGAATAATCTGGTAACTAATGCTGGTGCAATAAAAAGTGCATACGGTAATCTATTACCCAATTTAAATATAAGTGCTGGCTGGAACTGGCAGAGAATTAGTGATAAAGGAGGTGAATCTCAAACAGATTTCTTCGGAAGGGAAACTACTCTTCCGCCATCTGAAATAGATGCTCGGAATTATTCTCTTTCCGCCGGCGGTAATGTTACCCTGTTTGATGGACTTTCAAACCTCGCTAATATAGCCCAAAAGAAAAATTCTTACCAATCTGCTAAGTACGACCTGGAAAAACAAAAACAAGATATAATCCTTCAGACCGCTAATTATTATTTCTCTATAATCAGTTTCGATTCTCTCTTAAAATATCAAGATGAAAATTTGAAGTACAATCAGGAACTATTAAAAGAAATAAAAGAGAAACAGCAGTTAAAAATGGTAACTCTAGCCGATGTTTATTCACAGGAAGCACAAACCGCAAATTCTGAATTATCATACCTTCAAGCCAAAAATGATTTTGAGAAGGCTAAGATTTCTCTTCTAAATTATTTAGCTCTCGATATTAATAAAGACTACTCTTTTAACCTTCCCTCAAAGAGCGAGTATGACTCAAGTTTAACAAGTGAAGATTATGGAGACCTTCTCCAATTTGCACTATCTCATCGCAGCGATTATTTAAGTCAAAAATATTCTGTTGAGGCGAGCCAAAATCAGTTGACTATGGCTCGTTCCGATCTCTTCCCTACCCTATCCGGAAGTTATCGTGTTTCAACCGGTGCCACAGATTTAAGCGCAATGTTTAACAGAAAAACTTACAGCCTTGGCTTATCATTAAACATCCCTATCTTTTCCAACTGGAATACAGAATATGCAATTGAATCTGCCGATGTTTCAGTTCAAAATAGCAGCGAAGATCTAAAGCAGTTGGAAAGACAGCTTAAATCGGATGTAAAAAATGCTTTACTCGATTTGCAGACTTCCCGGCTGCAGCTTGACGTATCAAAAAAAGCTTTACTCTCCGCTAAAGAAAGCTGGGATATTAAAAAAGAAAGTTATAATGTAGGAGCAGTTACCTATATAGATTTTCAGCAGACTTACAATAATTATCTCCAGGCATTAAATAACAATATACAGGCACAGTATAGTTATTATACAAAACAATTTGCTTTACTTAATGCAATCGGCAACTTGAATTATTAACATGAATTGCATTAACATAATTTTGAATACATATATATGCCATCAAAATAAGGGAGAAAAACATTTTTTCAAAATAATACATTTCATTTCTTAATTGCTAAATTGATTATTTCATTTTAGTAATAATGCAATTCAATTGCAAATAATTCAGTCCTTTAATGATAGAGAGATGTCCTTAAATCCGAAATCTAAAATTTATTTACAGCAGTTTCAGCTTTTTAGTCCAATCTTTAAATCCATTCTCCAGTTGTTCAAACGAATCTATTGCAAAAAGTACCGGCTGAAGATGCCAAACATCATACGCCTGATTAACAATTCTTTCTGGATCGAAATCAATTACCTCTACTTCATTTGAGAGTGCATGCTGTATTTCACCAAGAGATGAAATAATTCCGGCACCGTAAATACGCATCCCCTCCGGCTTTCGTATTAAACCAAATTCAACGGTAAACCAATGAAAGGTTTCAAGCTTTTTCCTATTTTCCCCTTGTGCATTTAGTGCGGCTTCTCCAAACATTTGATAAAAGGAAGCAAAATTTGTGTCTGTTAGCAATGGCATATGACCGAACATATCATGAAAAAGATCAGGAGCCGGAGTATAATCAAGCTCTTCTTTTCCCCTTATATAATCCGTAGAAGGAAATACTTTCCGCTGAAGCATTTTGAAAAAATCCTGTTCATGTATTAAGCCCGGAACCCTGGCAATTTTCCAGCCGGTGGTTTTATAAAATACATGACTTAGATCTTTTAAAGCAGGTATCTTGTCAGGAGTAAAATTTAATCTTTTTGAGCCTTCAAGGTATTCTTCGCAGGCTCTCCCTGGAAGAAATTTCATCTGCCTGTCAAAAAGAAACCGCCATGATTCCTGGTCAGATTCCGGATAATCAGGGTATATAATTTCATCATGTTCGGGTACCGGGCCTGTTAATTTCTGCGGAATACATCTTGGATCTATCCCCTCCTTAGCTGCCTGTTCATAAGCAGATAATGTTTTTTCATCTTTTGGATTATCCATTTTTTCTCCTTTTTAAGATTTAATTGCTTTTGGCAATTTACACTTATTAACTGAACTTACACAAATCCCCCCTCTCCTTACTAAGGAGAAGGGCTGGGGGTGAGGTTAAAACCCATATATTTTGCACCAACTAATCATATTCATATTCAATTATTCATTTAAATCAAATTCACTCCTTTTGCAACTTCACTATTAATCTGAGCAGTAAAACTTTTTAACTGACTGAATTATATTATGCAATATCATCTTTCAAATACCTATCTTATGTATCTTCTGATAACTTAATTAGAAATTAAAATAATATCAATGCCGGTCATTAGATTATTTTTAAGGAATATAATTTACAATTTTATTTTCCAATCCTTCCTTTGAATGTTGCAGTTTTAGTCTTCTTTCCGGCTGCTTTTTAAGCTCATCAGGAACATCCGAGCCTATTGGTCCTCTACCAATCGATATTCCTCCGTCAACAAAATATAATGCTCCCGTCACAAAACTCGCTTCATCCGAAGCTAAAAAAACAAATACATTTGCTGCTTCTTCAGGAGTTCCTCTTCTCCCCATCGGAGTCCCTTTAATTCCCGGATTGCTCTTTCAACACAATTCTTCGCTTGTTTTTCTTCTGAAATATCACCTTTATAAGCAATAGACTTTCCTCCGTAATTATTAATAGACCTTACCACATCATCTACAGGATCACTTTCTAATCCATTAACAATTATTTTTGCTCCTTCAATGGAAAATTTATGTGAGATTGCTTCCCCTATTCCGGTTGAACCTCCGGTAATGATAGCCACTTTATCTTTTAATCTACTATTCATGTCAGCTCCTTCTCAATTCTTAAAATCTTGTATCGTCATCAATGATTCTAATAGTTTCTATATAATTCCACTTTGTTAATTAATCGGAATTTTTCTGAACTTTGCAAGAATAATACAATAACCTCCATAAGCCGCTAAACCAACTGCTGCTGCACCCAGCAGCCAATGTCCGTATGGTTCATATAAAGCCTTTGAAAGCGCTTTACCTATTCCAGCAGCTTTTTGCGGATTGTATTCTATAGCCGCCTGAATTAAAAAAATACTTATTAATATAAATACAATTCCTCTTGCAGTAAGTCCCACCATACTTATATATCTTGTCAGTTTTTCTTCAAAATTGCTCATCTCCCCTAATTTATATTTAAATTCAAATTTAGAAAAAGTGCCGAAGTAGATTTGAAATAGCCCGGAGCCTCCAATAGCTAATCCTGCAATAATAATAAGCCATCTTCCGAATGGCTTTGAAAGTACCAATGCAGTTATTCCCTCGGTGGAACTGCCGCTCCCTCCGGATCCGCCCATTATCTTTAAGGAGAAATATGCGAGTCCCCCATACAAAATGACACTCGTAAAATAGCCTACTCTATCGAGTAAATTCTTAAAATCTATCTTTTTATTATCGGCATTAAAAACCGATTGAATAAAACGCCAATATGCGTGACCGGCTAAACCGGCTGCTAAAAGTATTAGGATAATATCTCCGAATGGCCCGGATTGCTGGTGTATGGTTGTTAAAACCTCTTTCATTCCGGCTGTTTGACCCCCAATACCTATCACTATTTCAAAAGACAAATAACCCATTATAATATAGAGAAGTCCTTTGGCTGCAAATCCCACTCTTGCAATAACTTCAACCCACGGATTAATTTCCTGCTTTATTAAATTCATTATCTCTTTCCGGATTCAGAATGATAGCTCCTTAACTGCATTTAATCTGTTTAATATAGTATTAAAGTGATTTGTTTTATGAGATATAAAGCAAATTAATATATCCGGTTTCCAGGGAATGTTAATCGTTCAATAGTTACCTTTTCCAAAAATTCTTCATTAACAATTGCTCCGCTGCCTGGAATATCAGGTACATTTAAAGTCCCGTCATTATTTAATTCAAAAGGATTGAGCACAATATCGTTCGAAAAATACCGTTTACTTGCACTTATATCTCCTGGTAATTTAAAATTGGGCAGACTTGCTAGAGCTGTATTGAATGCTCTGCCTATTCCGGTTTCCAGCATTCCGCCGCACCATACCGGAATTTCATTCTTTTCCGAAATATCATGAATCCTTTTTGCTTCTGTTAGTCCCCCTACCCGCGAAGGCTTTACATTTATAATTTTACATGCCTTCATATTTATTGCATCTTCCGCAATTTTTGATGAGACTATACTTTCATCAAGACAAATTGGAGTTCTAAGGCTTTTCTGTAATACGGAATGTTTATATATATCATTATATCCAAGCGGTTGTTCAATTAATAATAAATTAAATTCATCAAGCTCTGCCAGATGTTCGGTATCCTTTAGATTATAAGCACTATTTGCATCAACCTGAAGCATTATATCTCCCCATCTTTTTCTAATTTCCCTAACCGGTTTAATATCCCATCCTGGCTTTATTTTAATTTTTATTCTCTTATATCCTTCATCCAGATAATTTTCTACTGAACTCAATAGTGAGCTGATGTCTTCCTGAATGCCAATACTTACTCCAACATTTATTTTTGTTCTTACTCCCCCGAGCATATTTGAAATACTTTTATTATACACCTTTCCGGCTAAATCCCAAACCGCAAATTCAATCCCCGCAATTGCGATCCTATTACCTCTAACTATAGAAAAAATACTATTAATATCTTCCGGTGTTGATATATCAGCTTTTAGTATTAAGGGTATTAAAACATCTTTCATAACTGACCAGACTGTCCCGCTTGTCTCCTCAATATAAAAAGGATTGAGACTGACAGGTGCTTCTCCCCAACCCTCCATTCCATCAGAATAAATTCTTACTATTATCCCGTTATTCCCTTCATCCATCCACCCGCTTGTTATGAAAGGTTTTTTGTATGGAAGAAATATCTTTCTTATTTCAACTCGTTCAACTCTCATTTATCTTATAAGATTTTTGTTTAATGTTTTTATTATAATTAAAATTGAAAATAAAGTTCAAGATTTTTTAACAGTAAAATAAAATTAAATATATCAAAAATGAGATACACTGCTTTTCTATTTTTTGTTTTAACTCAATTATTATTTTGCCAGGTCAATACTGAAAAATATAGAAATTTTGGAGATAGTGCAGGATTTTCAGGAATTGCAAAGTTAGATGCTTCAATCCAAACAGGCAATACGGATTTACAGGAAATCGGTTCCGAAATTCGTGTAAATTATAAAGAACCAGTATCAACATTGCTGTTTATTTTGAAAGGAGATTACGGATGGAATGATGGTAAACAGTTTTCAAACGAAGCTCTGGCACATTTAAGGTTTGTCCAGACTCTCAACAAAGATCTGAAACTGGAAGTTTTCACCCAGATAAATTATGATAAATCCCTTCTGCTTCTCTTTCGTGCTCTGGGAGGCACCGGTTTGAGGTTCAAATTGTATGAAACAAATAATTCGGTACTCTGGTTTGGTTCGGCTTATATGCTTGAGTATGAAAGATATAATAGCCCCCGAAGTTATATTAATAAGAAGAACATTTTAGCAAATAGATGGAGTAATTATTTATCATTCAATTTATCCGTTAAGGAAAATGTAAGCATCTCATCAGTAATATATTACCAGCCCCGTTTTGATCTATGGAAGGATGTAAGGATATTATCTGAAAATTCATTAATTGTAAATTTATCAGGTAATTTTTCTCTTTCTGTAGAGTTTGATTTAAGATATGATCACTTTACCCCTGCAGGCATAAAAGATGTTGATACAAATTCAAAAATAGGTTTTATCTATAACTTTTGATAATTAAGAAAACCTCCGAAGTTTCCAAAACTTCGGAGGTTTGAGTCTTTCACTATCAAACTACATTTACCTCCTCTTCCAGTTCAATCCCGTATTTCTCAAAAATCGTTTTTTTGATAAAGTCTTTAAACTCTAAAATCTCCTCTCCCGTTGCATTTCCGTAATTTACTATTACAAGAGCCTGTTTCGGATGAGTCCCTGTGTTCCCTACCCTCTTACCTTTTAATCCTGCATTTTCAATCAACCACCCTGCAGGAACTTTAACCTTACTATCGGAAATATTATAACCAATAATTCCGGGAAATTCATTCTTTAATATTTCAAATTTATCTTTTGTAATTTCCGGATTCTTGAAAAAGCTCCCTGCGTTTCCAATCTTTGCCGGGTCCGGCAGTTTACTCATCCTTATATCTGATACTACTCTGCTTACATCTCCGATGGTTATTTTATTTATATTTCTTTGTTTAAGTTCTTCCTCGACAGCCCCATATGAAGTATTAGGTATAGGATCATTATTAAGCTTCAAAGTCACATCAGTGATTATAAATTTATCTTTTAATTCCTTTTTAAAAACACTATTCCGGTAGCCAAATTGACATTCATCCTTATAAAAAACCTTTTCCTTAAGATCCTTAATAAAAATCCCTTTTAATGAATAGAATACATCCTTTAATTCCTGTCCGTATGCACCTATATTTTGAATCGGAGCAGCACCAACTTTACCAGGTATTAAAGAAAGATTCTCTATTCCTCCAAGATTTTGTTTAACACAATAGATTACCAGTTCATTCCAGATCATTCCGGAAGAAGCTTCAATAAAAGTATTATCTTTTGTCTTATCAACAACCTGAATTTTATCTGATATGAGTGTTATAACCAGCCCTTCGAAATCTCCGGTAAAAAGGATATTGCTCCCCCCGCCTAAAACAAATTTTCGGGTATTTAGAAAATCATCAAGTAGTAATAACTCTTTTAGTTCTTCAGTAGAGGAAATTCTGGCAAAATATTTCGCTTTTACATCTATTCCAAAAGTATTAAGATTCTTTAAAGAAAAATTTTCTATTATTTCCATTTTACAACTGTTTTAACAAAAATATATATAAAAGAATAAAACTAAAATTTATTAGAAGTAAATGCTATTATATTTTCTTAACCTTTATCTTTTAAGGTTCATTTCTTTCTTAAAGAATGTTTTTTCTCAAACAAAATCATTTATTTATTTTATATATTAAAAATGATTCTAAATCTGGTTAACTTTGGAATGATTATTTCAGGGTCTTATTTATTTATGAAACTCTCTAAATTGTAAAAAAGAGCTTTATTTTGGAAATTGAATTTAATTTTAATCAGTCAGGGGTCATTCCTTATAGAAAGAAAGAAAATGAATATGAGATCCTTTTAATAACTTCAATTAAAAGGAAAAAGTGGATCGTTCCCAAAGGATATGTGGAATTTAATTTAACGCCATTCGAATCCGCAAAAAAAGAAGCTTATGAAGAAGCTGGGGTTATGGGCTCAAACGAAACTATCGAGCTCGGCTCTTATTCATTAGATAAATCAATCGGAAATCAAACTATTAAAATATTTTCCATGGAAGTGATAAAAGTGCTCGATGATTATCCCGAAAAGAATATGAGAAAAAGAAAATGGCTATCTGTTGCCGAAGCTGCTTCAATGGTTGCTTTACCCGGAGTATCCGCAATGATTCTCTCTCTCCCTGCAAAAATAAAAAGAAATATGTGATTAAATAAAACTTTCTTCGTCCCCTTTAATTAAACTTTCCACCGCTTCTTTTGAGGTTTCATAATCATATCCCTTTGAAAAAAGATATGAGAATAATTTTTCTTTCATTTTTTTCTTTTCCGGTTTCCTGAAAATAAGGGAATTATATTTCTTTTCTGCTAGTTCAATTGCATTCTGCAAATTATTTCCATCCGGAAATTTATTTGACAATATTTGCGATATAATTTCTCCGCTTATTCCCCTTTTTATCAGTTCGGCTTTAACTTTATTCTTCCCCCAATACTTATTCTTTATATTTTCATCCGAAAAAACATTCGCAAACTCCATATCATTCAAATAATTATTTTCTCTTAAATTATTAATAATTTCTTCTATAATTTCTTCATTATATTTTTTTTGCTTTAATTTAATCCGTAATTCATGTTCGGAAAGGAGTCTTCTGGCAAGATAACGAAAAGCTCTTTGCTTAACTGCAAATTTTTGATTTTCATAAATTAAAGACTCAATCTGAGCATCTGAAATTTCATCATTTTTTCTAAAACCTCTTTTTACAAAAACTTCATAATTAATAAAAATAGTTTTATCATTATCTAAATGAATTGAAACATTTTTAGAATCTTTTTTAACTACTCTTGTTATTTTCATTGCATTTTAGATTTCTAATCTCATCTAACTTTTCCATCTTTCTATTCTTCCTATTTCTTTATATAAGCATTTAAGCCTATCACCACAGGTTTCCCGTCAATTATACATTCTGTAACCACATTCCCGTGTGTAGTTGCAACCACTAATGTTTTTCCCGAAGCGCTTGGGGTTGGTTTTTGTAATTCAATACTTATAATAAGCTTTCCGTTTTCAATTTTAACTTCCATTTTTTACTCCATTTGTATATATAGTGATAATACTTTAATAATTCTTACGAACAACTCATTGAAAATATTTATGTTATACTTTAATATCAAACAAATAAAAAAAAAATTTAATTGACTCAAGTTGACCACCTTTTTGGAAATGGTTACAAATATTCATCTTTTTTTATTAACCCCGGGATTAATCCCGGGGGTTTATGTAAACCAAAAGCTTGATATTTAACTGTTTTAATTTATCTACTTAAGGTAGACAGTTTTCAATTTAAGCGGTCAACTTGAGTAATTGAAATGATAATGATTTTTCGATGGCTCCCCCATTCTTCGTAATCTTATTATTGAAATCCTTAGCAACTTATCCATCTGAACAAACATATTACCTTATTTTTATGCATGTACACCTATTTATTTCTTATCTTTCCAATTATAAAAATTAAAAATATTTGCTAAGTTTATTTATAATCTTAATCATAATTATAACATAAAAGAATATATAAATTTTATAAAAACATGTCATCCCCACAACCAACTACCCACCACCAACAACCAACAACCTGCCCCCCACATCCAACAACCCAAATTAAAATCTCCAAAATTAGGCTTTATAATCAGCTACTAATTAACTCTCGTTTTAAAACAGCAAAACAAGTTGTCGGTTATATGGGAGCCATGCAGGCACAGGATCTTTTAATGGCTGAATGGGCTGTTGGTATACGTCTTCCCGGTTCGACTTTGGATACTGTTGAATCTGCAATTAATAAGGGGGATATTATTAGAACACATCTTCTAAGACCAACTTTACATTTTGTTTCTTCTGATGACATTTATTGGATGCTTGAACTGACTGCACCGCAAATAAGATCTTCTATGAAATCAAGGAGTAAAGAACTGGGACTTACAAAAGCCGTATTAAACAAAAGTAATACGATCATTGAGAAATCTTTATCGGATAGAAAATATACAACGCGTGAAGAATTAAAAAAGGAATTTGAAAAAGCTAAAATATCAACTAAAGACAATAGGCTATCCCACCTTTTACTTAATGCCGAACTTGACGGCTTAATCTGCAGCGGAATTATTAAAGGTAATAAGCAGACTTATGCCTTATTATCTGAAAGAGTACCTAAAAAAAATACTTTGACTAAAGAAGAATCTTTGGCTAAGTTGGCAAATATTTATTTTTCAAGCCATTCTCCTGCATCATTAAAAGACTTTATATGGTGGTCGGGTCTCCTTGCCAAAGATGCAAAAATTGCTTTGGATTCTGTAAAATCAAATTTTATTTCGGAATCCTTTAATTCAGAGACATACTGGTTACCTAATTCTTTTTCGATACCGGATTTAAATAGATTATCTGTTCATTTTTTACCTGCATATGATGAATTCATTATTAGTTATAAAAGCAGGTTTTTTGTAATTCACTCTGAACATAATAGTAAAGCAATTTCGTCAAACGGGCTCTTCCGGCCAGTCATTTTAATAAATGAAAAGGTAAAAGGTACCTGGAAAAGATTAATAAAGAAAGATACAGTAAAAATAGAAATTGAACTTTTTGATTCTATTAACAATAGAACTAAACAATTATTAAAAAAGTCTGTCATTCCATTTGAACAATTCATAAACAAAAAATCTGAAATAATTGTTGCTCAACTCAAGTTATGAAACATTGACATTCTGAACGACCCAAAAGTCAGAATGACAAATGTAAAGGCATAATTGATAATAAAGTCTTTCCCTTCACAAGCTTTCACAAGGGAAAGATTTAGATAGGGTTTGAAATGAGTTTTAAAAAAAAGTCCCGGATAAACCGGGACTTTTTCCAAATATTTTTCGATTATTTACTGCAGTCTGAACACAACAGGTATAGAAACCTGAACTTTAACAGGTTTACCTCTCTGTTTACCAGGCTTAAATTTCGTTTCTTTAACTGCTTTCATTGCAGCTTCGTCACATCCTGCTCCTATTCCCTTTTGAACTTCTACTTTAGTAACATTCCCGGATTCATCAACAAAAGCTTTAACATAAACTTTTCCCTCAACGCCTGCTCTTTTTGCTATTTCCGGATAAACTATTTTACTTTGAATAGCAGCAATTCCGCCGATTGGTTCGGGCATGTCTTCAACGGCTACAAAGTATTGAGGCTCTTCATCCGTTTTCTTTTCTTCTTTTGGTGGCGGAGGCGGAGCAACATCGGCATTTACATCAAGTTCCGTACTTTGAATTTCTATATCTTGCAATACATCTTCCGAAGGTGCTTCAATCGGGATCGGAGGTTTCGGAGGAGGAGGTGGTCTGTTCTCCTGTCTCGTCTGTTGAATATCTTCCATATTAATCAATTCCTGTGGACCCTGTACCACTTGCTTTTCTTGTTTTACGTTTGGAAAATATTTGAAGGAAACAATTAGAACAACTAACGAAACAATTAAGCTTAGTTCGATTACCCGCTTATATTGAGCCCTTAAATCTGCTTTTGGACTTTTTACCAATGCCATTTTTTTGCTCCTAATAGCTTTTTACTTAAATAAATTTAACAAATGATGTTTTCTTTGTCAAATCAAAGAACTGTTATTTTTACTATAATATTTATTTTAAGTTCCTATATATTAGAATTTATTAAATAATAATAATTCTATAAAAAAATCTTTCGACATTATATAGTTAAATATATTGAAAATATTTTTAATTAAATTGTGATTTTTGATTATATTCTAAAATTTTTACTAAAAAAATAATTAATAAAATACCCAAACTAGTTCCTACCATATCTGCAGTCCAATCCAAAATGTCACACTCTCTTCCGGGCACAAAAAGCTGGTGAATTTCATCCAATCCAGCATATAATGCAACAATCAATCCTGTAAATATTGCAAAATGTTTCTTTAACTTATAATATTTATTTTGAAATAATAAAGCCAGGCTTAGTAAACCCCCTAAAATAAAATATGCGGAAAAATGTTCAATTTTATCATTAACTCCGGTTTTAGGTAAATCATTCCCCGGCAGTGTAGTTAAGATCAACAAAATAATCCAGTAAATTGTCAAAGGTAAATAGATTATTCTTTTTTTATTTTTATTTATATAATCAAACAATCGAATCTCTCAAAAATTTTATTGCTGATGGTAAATTATTTATAATATTTTCTGCCGTATATCCGAATTCGGTAAAATCCTTTAACAGAAGGTCAGCTGCGAGACTATGAATATATACCCCCGCAATTATACTTTTTTCAATTTCTCCTGATTGCGAAATCAATCCTGCCAGAACTCCGGTTAGTACATCTCCCGTTCCAAACTTTGCCATACCCGGATTCCCTGATGTATTAATAAATACTTCTCCCCTTTCACCTGGTGTAAAGATTATTGTAGGTGCTCCTTTCAGTACTAAATATGCTCCTGTACTTTGTACGAATTCTTTTCCATATCTCAAAATATCTTTTTTTAATTCAGAGGTACTTTTTCCGATTAAATTGGCAAATTCACCATGATGGGGCGTAAAAATAAGATTATTTAAGTTCAGTTTTTGGTATTCAGTTTGTGAAAGGGCAAAAATAGCATCTGCGTCAATTACCATTCTCTTAAATTTTCTTTCCAAAATAATTTTCAGAATGGCATTCTGAGTTTCTTTTTCCCTGCCTAATCCCGAGCCTATCGCCACAACATCAGCCCATTCCAGCCTCTTTTGCATACTACTCACATTTTCCTCTGTTAAAAATCCGGTGCCTTTATCATTATAAGTTTCAACTATAACTTCACTTAATTTTGCATGCACTAAATTTTTAGCTGATTCGGGAAATGCCAGTATAGATGCACCGGCACCAATATTCAAGGAAGCTTTGCTGCTTAAAGCTGCAGCCCCGGGTAATTTAGCTGATCCTGAAATGGTAAATACTTTACCCGCCGAGTATTTATGTTCGGATTTATTTTTATGAGGTAAGTAACTTAATGCATCTTCTGGTTCAATTAAAAATTCACTTGTATCATATCTGTCAAAAAAATCATTGTTGATCCCTATATCTCCCTTGAAAACTTTTCCGGCGTATGAATATCCGTCACCTATAAATAATCCAGGTTTAAATTCACCGAGTGTAATGGTTAAATCAGACTTAAAAACAGTTTCAGCTGATCCCCTGTCCGAATCAAGTCCGGTAGGAATATCTATTGCAACTTTGTATGATGCTGCCTTATTTAGATTTTCTATTATGGATTTATAAGGCTCACGCAGTTCCCCTTCCATCCCGCTGCCGAGGATGGCATCAAAAATAATATCGCAGTTCTTTAAATTGGTTAAATCCCTATTTGAAGAGAATTTCTTTAACGTAATTCTTTTATTTTCTCCGGATAGATTCCTTAATATTTTATAATTAATCGCACAATCGGAAGACATCTCACTTTCCGGGCTTAAATAAATTACAACAACTTCAAATCCATTATTGGCGAAATGTCTGGCTGCTGCAAATCCGTCCCCACCATTATTCCCCTTGCCGCATACAAATCCGATTTTATTAACAACATTTAATCCGGTATTCTCTAATACGGTTTTATAAATCGACAAGGCTGCATTTTCCATCAAAATGATTCCGGGCATTTCCATTTTTTTAATGGAATAGCCATCAACTTCTCTAACATGTTTTGTAGAAAATAACGGAATCATCTTTAATGGAAATTAATTTACTATAAGAATGATGATACTAAACTTATAAAAGTTCCCGGTGCTATTCCCAGTACTATGACAAGAAGCACGGAAATAACTACAGCAAGCAATCCTGTATTACTATTCGTAAACACTATTTCTGAAGTACTTTCCCTGAAATACATCAGTACTACAATTCTCAAATAAAAATACAAACTTATTACACTTGAAAAGACTCCAACAATAGCAAGCCATGTCAGATGAGCTTGTATTGCAGAAATAAATACATAATATTTTCCAAAAAATCCGGCAAAAGGCGGAATACCGGCTAATGAAAACATACATATTGATAGTAAAGCAGCTAACAATGGTTTTCTTGAACTCAATCCCGCATAATTATTAATATCCAGGTTTGAGTCATTCTCTCCCTCAATTAATGCAATTATTCCAAAAGCACCAAGGTTCATGAATGTATATGCCGATAAGTAAAATATAATACCTGCAATACCGTCATAATTTCCTGCTGCAAGTCCGATTATCATATAACCTGCATGTGCAATGGATGAATAAGCAAGCATCCGCTTAATATTATTCTGAGAAATAGCTACAATACTGCCGAATAACATCGAGAAAACCGCTATTACAGCTAAATAAGGCTCAAATAAATTACTTATCTGCACATTGCTGAATATACCGCTTAAAGTCGCAATAATTGCACTGAATGCCGCTGCTTTCCCGCCTGTTGAAAACAATCCTGCAATTGTAGTAGACGCTCCTTCATATACATCCGGTACCCACATATGAAACGGGAATGCTGCTATTTTAAATGAAAAACCAATAAGGAAAAGGAGTATGCCTGTTATAAATAAAACGTCTTCTTTTAAGGATGAAAATTTAGAAATGATTGTATCTATTGAAGTTGTATGAACTGAACCATAAATAAGAGCTATACCGTATACAGTAAATCCGGTTGCAAAAGCTCCCAGTAAAAAATATTTTAACGATGCTTCATTGGCCGTTAACCTTTTCCTGTTTATCCCCGCTAATGCATAAAAACATATTGACATCAATTCAAGACCCATAAATATCATAAACAAGTCTTTTGCTCCTGCCATAAACATCATCCCGAGCACTGAAGACTGGAGAAGTATATAATATTCGCCGTAATATGTCCCGTATTTTTTTAAATAATCTATGGAGAGTAAGGAAACTATTGCTGCACCGAAACAGAAGATAAAATAAAATATATTAACATTTCCTCCGGTTGCCAGCATATTTTGCATAACAACAGATACGGAATTCACTGTTGCTAGGGAATAAAATGCTGCAGCAAGAAAAACTGCTATTGTTATCCATGAGAGAATTTCTTTACCCTTTTTGGAATACATCTCCACAATTAAGGAAATTAAAATTCCTGATCCTAATATTACTAGCGGTAGGATATTCAAAAATTCCTGGAAATTATTGAACATGAATGTAAACCTTTAGCTTTTTATTCAATAAATAAAATATCTTCATCCGATTTTTCGATCCTTGTCTTATGCTTCTTTTCAATATAAACGGCTAATTTTTTATGATTGCTGAAATCAAATATATTTTCTCCTTTTTCTGCAACCACCATTTTTATAGCTTCATATTTTGAAACTACATCATTAATATGTTTATACTCAAGAAAATATATATCTGTGAAATTTTCTTCTTCCCTGATATATACTCCTTTTGAACTCGGTGAAAAATCTGTTATAACTTCATCATCAATAATAATCTTGAGAAAATGTGCATGGAATGGGAGAATTAGACGGTTGTTATAATATAAACCACTATCTTTGTTTTCCATTGCCTCTGTTAATGTTTTCATTTTTTAATCTCCTTATCTAAAAAAGATAAACCAAATAATTCCGTAAATAGGGATGAGAATTGGAAGAGAGTACTTAATTACATAAGTAAAAAACGGAGGCATATCTATACCGGCTCTCTCACTAATTGATTTGACCATAAAATTAGGACCGTTGCCGATATATGTTACAGCACCGAAGAAAACCGAAGCCACAGATATAGCAACCAGGTATACATCATCTACTCTAACAAAATGAAGTACATCCTGTTTGACTGTTACATTCAGCGCATATTTTCCCATCGCCGCACTTAAAAAGTTCATGTATGTGGGTGTATTATCAAGAACTGCTGATAATGTGCCTGTTGCCCAGTAAAATACTCCTTGATTTAACTTATCACCAAGTACATTAGCTTCATGTGCTATCAATTCCAAAGCAGGTACCATTGTAGCAAATATACCAATAAACAAATATGCTACTTCTTTTATTGGTTCAAAATCAAACTCATTCGCTTTAAGGATTTCCGGATTAGCATGTTTATAGGATAGAAATACCACAGCAAACATTATTATTTCTCTTATTCCAAACGGCAGCGGTGCAAGACTGGGAACTCCCGGAATTACCAACGGATCGATAAAAACAGCAAGTATTATTACAAGCAGATAAAATAAATTCTTCATCCCTTTGAATTCTATTTTTCCGGTGTATTCAACTATATCTACATCTTTTTTGTTAAGCACGTCAAATAAATAGAATACTGCTAATATGAGGATTAATGCCGGAATCCATATATGCCACACGTTTTGAATCACCCAGAAAAATGGCACTCCGCTTAAAAAGCCTAAAAATAAAGGAGGGTCTCCTATTGGAGTAAGCGCTCCGCCGACATTACTTATTATAAATATAAAAAATATTATATGGTACGGCTGAAGTCTGTCACGGTTCATCTTTATATACGGTCTTATTAATAACATTGATGCACCGGTAGTTCCAATAACGTTTGATATTATTGCTCCTATCAACAAAAAAATTACATTTACAACCGGAGTAGATTTCCGGTCAACTCTAATTAGAATTCCGCCCGAAGCAACAAATAAAGAGCTTAATAATGCAATAAATGATATGTATTCCGCTAGTGTATGTGTTAAACTATGGAAGTTATGTAAATAAAAAATATAATAGGCTACAACAATAACCCCTAAAACTACTGATACTTTGGGATAATGATGCTCCCAGAAATGTTTGTAAAATAATGGTCCGGTCGCAATCATTAAAAGAAGAATAATGAACGGAACTACCATAAAAGTTTGAGGCAGTTCATGCTCTACCGCCGCCTGAGTTGTTTGAACACTTAATGTATCGGCAATAGTTTTATTTATTATTTCATGTGCAAATATGTTCTGAGATGCAAGCAATAATAATGCAAAGAATATTATTATACCGGGAACTATTCTTTTAGGAAAAATGATTTTACTTAATTTATTCTTCATAGCTGATTATTTTAAACTCGCCCTTTCTGGAGTTATTACCTTTTCAATAATATTTTTTGAAGAAGCTTTGGAAACATTTAAAAATGTGCTCGGATATATTCCAATCCATACTATAAAAATGAATATCGGGATTAATACAAGTATTTCTCTTGTGTTCATATCACTTAGATCATTTAACTTAGAATTTTTAACTTCACCGAATACTACTCTCTGATACATCCATAAAAGATAAATAGCTGCGAATATTACTCCTGATGCAGCAAATATGGTATACCACCAGCTGTCCAGAACCGCTGATTTAAATGAACCTAAGAGAATTAAAAATTCTCCGACAAACCCGTTCAATCCTGGAAGCCCTATTGATGAGAGGGAAGCAATCATTAAAAAGGTTGCAAAGATAGGAACTATCTTAGCTATCCCTCCGTATTCTGATATCTCCCTTGTATGCGTCCTTTCATAAATAATTCCTACTAAAAGGAATAAGGCTCCTGTTGATAATCCATGATTCACCATTTGTATCACTGCCCCCTGTACCGATTCCTGAGTTAATGCAAATATTCCCAGTACGACAAATCCTAGATGTGCTACCGATGAATATGCAACTAATTTTTTCATATCTTTCTGAACCATTGCAACCAGAGCTCCGTATATAATTCCAATTATTGCAAGGATGGAAATAAACGGAGCAAAATGAATAGAGGCCTGTGGAAATAACGGGAGACAGAATCTTAACAAACCATATGTTCCCATTTTCAATAATACTCCCGCAAGTATAACGCTTCCAGCAGTCGGCGCCTGAACATGTGCATCCGGTAACCATGTATGCAAAGGAAATAGCGGAACCTTGATGGCAAAGCTGAATGTAAAAGCTAAGAACATCCAGTTTTGTATGTTCTGTGGAACTTCAGGTCCCACTTTATATAGTTCTATCAGGTTTGTAGAAAAATGTCCTAAAGGTCCGGAAGCATAAACTGCCAGCCAGATTATTGCTACTAGCATCAATAAGCTTCCGAAAAATGTATATAAAAAGAATTTTACCGATGCATATATCCTGTTGTCACCACCCCAGATCCCTATAATGAAATACATCGGAATTAGCATGGCTTCCCAAAAAATATAAAACAGAAACAGATCAAGAGATACAAAAACCCCGAGCATTCCGACTTCAAGCATAAGCATAAAAAATGTAAATTCTTTCACCTTCTTCTGAATGCTCGACCAGCTTGAAATTAATGTCAGCGGAGTTAAAAATGTCGTTAGTAAAACAAGCAGCAATGATAAACCGTCTACTCCTACATTATAGCTTATATGCAAATTCTCAATCCACTCAAATCTATGAATGAATTGAAATGAAGGATTGTTTAAATCAAAACTAAAATAAATTACCAGTGAAATTAAAAAAGTAATAATCGAAACAGCTAATCCAAAATAGCGTACAAGATTTTCTTTTTTATTTCCGAAAAATAAAAGCAATACTCCTCCAACAAGAGGAACAAGCAATAAATAACTAATTAAATAACTATTTTCCATTTGATTTTAATAAACCTAAACGAATAAATATTACTTCCAAAAATTAACTACTCATATTTAGTAACGTTTCTCTTCTTGCTCTTAATCGTACTCGTAATCCTAAACGGCAAAGCTAGAACCAATCCTGTAATTCCCGTCCTGCCCTGCGGGATTGTAATTAAATCGTTAAAATAACCCAAAACAACGCAGCAAGTATTCCGAGCATCATTACAATTGCATATACCTGAGCTACTCCGGTTTGTATTCTCCTTATCTTACCAGAAATAATTCCAACTAATGAAGCTGTTCCGTTAATAAATCCATCAATAATATTGTTGTCAGTAAACTTCCACAAAACTTTCTCTGATCCTTTTTTTATGGGATTAACAATCGCTGCATCATAACCTTCATCTATAAAATATTTATTGAGCAGAAGATTATATACGCCTTTAAATCTTTTTACTGTATTAGTAGCAATTGAAATGTTTTTAATATAAATATTCCTCGCTATTAAAATACCGCTGACTGCCGCAATTATAGAAATCACCATAAAAATTATTTCTTCAGTATGGGTATGCGTACCGTAAATAACCATTTTTCTCTCTGCATTTTCAAAAACCGGAGCTAACCAGTTATGGAAACTGTTCCCGCTTTCACCCGAAAATAATTCCGGTATTCCAATAAAACCGCCTATCGCAGATAGAACAGCTAAAGCTATTAATGGTATTGTTATTACTTTCGGAGATTCATGCGGGCTATGATGGCCTGTTTTGCTGCTTCCAAATCTTTCCTTACCTTCAAAAGTAAGAAAATATAAGCGAAACATATAAAATGCGGTTAACAATGCAGTGAACACCCCGATAAACCAGTAAAAAAAGCTCCCGTTTGCAAATGAAAACCATAATATTTCATCTTTACTGAAGAATCCTGATAAAGGAGGTATGCCTGAAATTGCTAATGATGCGATTAAAAAAGTTATATATGTCTGCGGCATATATTTTTTCAATCCGCCGTAGTGTCTTATATCCTGCTCATCATGCATAGCATGAATAATTGAACCCGCTCCCAAAAATAATAATGCTTTAAAGAATGCATGTGTCATTACATGGAAAATACCCGCACTGAAAGCTCCCACACCAAGTGCTAAAAACATATATCCCAGCTGACTTATAGTTGAATATGCCAGTACCTTTTTTATATCATTTTGAACTAAACCTATTGTAGCGGCAAATAATGCAGTGAAAACTCCGATTACAGCGACAACGGTTAATATTGCTGGTGCCGATGCAAATATAATTGAACACCTTGCAACCATATAAACTCCCGCTGTTACCATGGTTGCTGCATGGATTAATGCAGATACCGGAGTAGGACCTGCCATTGCATCAGGAAGCCATACAAATAATGGTATCTGTGCAGATTTACCCGTTGCTCCTATAAATAAAAATAAAGCAATTAAATTAAAAATTCCTGTGTTTATGTTAAGTATATTAGCTTTCGAAAAAACTTCGTTGAAATTTAAGCTGCCGAAAGTTAAATAGATCAAAAACATTCCCAAGAGAAACCCGAAATCGCCTATTCTGTTAACTATAAATGCTTTCTTTGCAGCATCACCGGTAGTACCCTTTTCAAACTTTTTATCATACCAGAATCCAATAAGAAGATATGAACAGAGTCCAACTCCTTCCCATCCTAAAAACAGCAGTACAAAATTATCTGCAAGAATCAGGTTCATCATTGCAAAGATGAATAAATTTAAATATGCAAAGAACCTCCAGAAACCTTTATCTCCATGCATATAGCCGATAGAATATACATGGATTATAAATCCTACTCCCGTTACTATCAGAGCCATGATTAATGAAAGCTGATCCACCTGGTAGGAAAAATCAATATGAAGATTTCCTACATTGAGCCATGTAAAAAGATTTACAATTGTCTGCCTGTCATCGACCGGTAAGGATAATGTCTGGAAAAATGCTCCTAAAACTATCAGGAATGATAATCCGATAGTCCCGCTTCCGATTATACCAATTACTTTTTCATTTTTAATCCGGCTTCCCAGTAGTCCGTTAATTAAAAACCCTAAAAGTGGCAATAAAATAGTTAAATAAATAAGATGAGTCATTTTCCTAATAGTCTTCTATTATTTCAGAGCCAGTGCGCATATCATTAACCAACAGTTTCAACTGTTGGAAATTTGTGAACCGTTTTT
Source organism: uncultured Ignavibacteriales bacterium (assembly GCA_963742995.1). Lineage (GTDB taxonomy): Bacteria > Bacteroidota > Ignavibacteria > Ignavibacteriales > Ignavibacteriaceae > CAVQBP01. The sequence goes on along the minus strand of CAVUOL010000022.1, from coordinate 11,896 downwards.
ACGGTTCTTGGCTTTTCACACAACCTCTTTTACCATTTCAAAATATTGATTTCATCAATGTTTACAGTTAATTTATTTCTGAATAATGCAATAATTATAGCTAAGCCTACCGCTGCTTCCGCTGCTGCTACCGTCATAACAAAAAATACAAATAACTGCCCTACCGAATCTCCCAGATAAGATGAAAAAGTAATAAATGTTAAATTTGCGGAATTTAACATAAGCTCAACTGACATAAAAACAATTATTGCATTCCTCCTGGTTATAACTCCGGCTACACCAACAACAAACATGAAAGCACTCAGTATCAAATAATATTCTATCGGGATTGTCATATTTACTCAAATTTCTTTTTTGCTAAAACCAAAGCTCCGATTGTTGCGGCAAGTAATAAATAACCTGCTGCTTCAAATGGAAGTACATAATTTGAATATAATTCAAATCCTATTGATTCAATTGTACCTGCATGAATACTGGCTGCAGTTTGAGCATTCATACCGAAGGTCGGCTTACTGAAAAATATCATATATGCCAGCTGAAGAAATACAAGCGCAGCAACTATATATGCAAAAATCTTGACATTCTTATTAACTGCAAGTAATTTCTTTTCATGTTCAGGTTTCAACAGCATAATAACAAATAAGAAAAGAACCATTATTGCCCCTGCATATACAATAACCTGAGCCACAGCTATAAATTGTGCATTCAGTAATAAATACAATCCGGAAAGTGAGGCAAAATTCAAAATTAAAAATAAAGCACTAATAACCGGGTTCATTCTCGTTATCATCAATACCGCCGAAACCGCCGAAACCGTCGCAAAAATTATAAATAATATTAATTCTAAAGACATCTCTCACATTAATTTTAGTACAAAACTAAATCCTACCAACAACCAACCAACCACAACCTACAACCAACCTGCCATCTAAGGAGTATTCCTGTAAATCATCCTCGGAAACGGTATCGTCTCCCTAACATGATCCAGCCCGCAAATCCACCCGACAGTCCTCTCCAGACCCAATCCAAAACCTGAATGAGGAACAGAACCATATCTTCTCAAATCAAGATACCATTCAAAGGCTTCCTGCGGAAGATTATGTTCTTTAATTCTCTCTAACAAAGCCTCTAAATTATCCTCTCTCTGGCTGCCTCCGATTATTTCGCCGTAACCTTCTGGAGCCAATACATCAACAGCAAGAGCAAGTTTTTCATTCTCCGGATCCCTTTTCATATAAAATGCCTTAACTGCAGAAGGATACCTGTGTACCATTACCGGTCTGTCAAAATTTTCCGATATTACTGTTTCATCTGTACCGCCGAAATCATTTCCGTATTCAAAATTAACTTCACCTTTTTTAAGAATTTCTACTGCTTCATCATAAGAAATTCTCGGCAGAGGTCTTTTCACATTCTGCAGTTTAGTGGTATTTCTTTCCAGCACTTTTAATTCTTCTTCTTTCTCTTTAAGTACAGTCTGTACAACATACTCTAAAAATTCTTCTGCCAGATCCATATCATCATTTAAGTCTGCAAATGCTACTTCCGGTTCAACCATCCAGAACTCGGTTAAATGCCTTCTTGTTTTCGATTTTTCTGCCCGGAATGTAGGACCAAAAGTATATACGGCACCTAATGCCAAGGCACCCGCTTCAGCATAAAGCTGCCCTGATTGTGTTAAATATGCCTTTCCCAGATCAAAGTACTCTGTCTCAAACAACGTGGAAGTTCCTTCAACAGCATTCGGAGTTAGAATCGGAGGATCCATCAGTGTGAATCCTTTCCCATCAAAAAAATCTCTGATGGCTTTTACAATCCTGTGACGGATTTTCAAAATAGCTACCTGTTTACTCGACCTTAACCACAGATGCCTATGATCCATTAAGAATTCAATTCCATGTTCTTTTGGAGTAATTGGGTAATCGTGTGCTTCGGATATGATCTTCAAATCAGTAGCATCTAATTCAAAACCGCCCGGCGCCCTTGGCTCTGTTTTAACTTTTCCGGTAACTTCAATTGAAGATTCCTGTCCTATCCTATCCGCTGTTTCAAAGACTTCATCACTAACATTCCCCTTAAAATAGACACATTGAAGATACCCGGTGCCGTCTCTTAAAATTAGAAATTTTATCTTACCGCTTGACCTTTTGTTGAATAGCCACCCCTTTAATGTAATTTCCCTGCCTACATATTCCGATAGACCGCTTATTAAGATTCTCTGCATTAATCGTCTTGTTATCTTTCAAAAAATTTAATCATCAAATATAAATACAGGTCTATATAAAAGCAAAGAAAATTGCCGTCAGCTTATCCAACGGGGATTTATCCTACAAAGGTTAACACCGGACTTTTAGTCCGGTGATTTTTCATAATCCCAATATTACCCTCCCGGACTTCAGTCCGGCCTCTCCCGATTCTATCGCCAATTCTATCGGGAATGCTAATCTTCATGTAATGCGAAACTCCGTTCGCAAAAGAGGTATTTTAGTAATAATTTCTAAAAAGAAAAGATGCCATCTTTCAAATACTTGCATTCTATGAATAACTTAAATATTTTATCAAACACAATTTATGCAATAAAACATCGTAGATGTTTAATTATTGTAGTAAATAGAAAAACAGTAACCCGGGATCCTCGTAGCTCAATCAAAAACATCGTAGATGTTTAATTATTGTAGTATATAGAAAAAACAGCAAACCGGGATCCTCGTAGAGGATCAACAAAACCTAAATTAATATCTAACAGCCATCTGACAGCCGTCAAACCCAAGCTAACTCCACTATAAACCTGCTTAAAAAATATAGACTAGACTCAACCCCATTGAATGAACTCCCGCTGCCGGCAAAATAATTAATGAATTCTCACCTCCACTTTCCTGACACTCATTATACTTTACTATCGCATTTCCGATTACCGTACTAATAGCCGCACCTAAAAATGTATCTGAAAACCAATGATTGTCTGTATAAATCCGCTGATACATCGTTAATCCGGCTAAGCCGTATAATGCGATTGAAGCATAAGTATTTTTAATCTTTGCTGCCAGTACAGAAGATATTGCAAAAGCAACCGCCGCATGACCCGAAGGAAAAGAAATAAAATCATTATTAAAACTAAAGTTGAAAAAGTCATAAGCTCCTTTACCTGTATAAGGTCTCGCTCTTCCTAATCCTACCTTAAGGACTGTTGTAACAATCCCGGTATAAGCCAATGTTTCTAAGAACATCCTCCCCGTTTCAGCTATCTCATTATTATTGATTATTTTCCCGGTAAAATATGTTGCTCCTGATAATATTATCATATACGATGCGGTTCCGTAATATCCCCCAAACTTAATGAGATCATCCATAGTTTTATTATGATTCTTTGCTGTGGTCTCCCTGATACTTTTATCAAGCAGAATAGAGCCGGCTGTAACTCCTGCTATACCCCCTAAATAAATCCAATCCTTCGTTGTGAAATCCGCAGGTGCTTTAAATAATCTAATACCGTCTTGTATACCAAAATTGATATCCTGGATAACAGAGGTATGCATAGTATCATTGCAATTATCCTGTCCAAAGATTTTGATATTGTAAAAAAAGATTAAAATAATAAGGCTGAAAGAAAGTCGCTTTGTCAAGTTGTTATTTAATGATAATAATAATTCAAGTTACTCAAAAGATGTCATTCTGAACGAAACGAAGTGGAGTGACCTGTCCCGCTTGCGGGAAGAATCTCAAGATTTATAATTTGCAGCGTCATAAGGCATATCGCTTCGTTCAATATTACAAATAGTATAAATTTAAGTTACATGAAGAATAATTTGTTAGTCATGACATGAACATTTTAATTCATTATCCTTTGCTTTTTCTAACGACTCCTTCCCTTCCCTAAACGAATAGTATGCAATCCCTAATGAACCAAGTATATCAAAATATCCTATTGCTGTAAATTTATATAATAAACTTGAAACCAAAAGAATGATCGATAAATTGAAACATGTTTTCGTGCAGTGTGCATCTTCTATAATTGCATCGGAATTCAATTCCTTTCCTACTTTCAATTTTGATTTCATTAAAAAATACATAGCTAATATAGAAATAATAGAGATTAAAATTCCAGGCAATGTAGTCAACGGTTTGTTATCGTTAACAATATTAATAATTGACCCGGTTATTAAACCAGCCGTTAATATATAAAAGCCGAACCCGGTTATTCTCAATGCAGTACTTTCGAATTGATCTCTATTCTCAGGAGAAGAATTTTTAATTCTAATAATCATGTGAAATATTCCGATTCCGGAAATAACTTCAACAAAACTGTCTACACCAAACCCGAATAATGCAAGTGTTTGATCACTCAACCCGAAAAAGATAGATACAACCCCCTCTGCAATATTATAAACAATGGTTATGATGCTTAGCACCAAAGCAGTATTTATTAGTTTCTTATTCATTTAAATATTTTAATTGCCATTTTAACGGATATAAAATCACATCTTTATAACAAAGATAAACATTAAACTTTGAAAGAAATATCCATTACTTGGAAAAGTTTTATAAAAATAATTATATGTGTCCAAAATAAAATCAACTCCCTCTCTGCTTTTTATAAATTTTTGAACACCGAAGGTATGATATTATTATAGATAATATAAAATAGCAGCAATATTCCAACCCCGAAGGGGTGAAATAAATCTATGTTTACTCAATATTAACTTAAATGGATATGACTTATTACCCTTTCAATGGTGATACTAAACATTGAATAATTAAATTTTAATTCGTAATGATCAGTATAATTACTGTAATTTATTGGATGGTCTAAATGAAAAAAGAAAATGATATCCTAATTGCCGAAGATGATTTTATAATCGCACTTGATATAAGGAAATATCTGGAAAATTTGGGTTATAATATTTCTAATGTTGTTTCAAAAGGCGAGGAATTATTGACTAAAGCAAGAGAAGAAAGACCCGGCTTGATTATAAGTGATATAAACTTAAAAGGGGAGCTGGACGGCATTGAAGCTATTGCCCGTTTATCTGAAAAAATATCTATTCCCTATATCTTTGTTACGGCATATGACGATTATAAAAGGATTATCGAAATTTATAATCTGGAACCATTAGCATTTATTAAAAAACCAATTAACTATATAGAATTATCCAACTGCCTCTATAAATCTGATATTGGTATTATCAGTTAATTCCTTAATTAACGATGTCTGTGCCAAACATTAAGAAGGTGACCAAAAAGTGTATGTTTTGAACACCGAAGGTGTGATATTATTATAGAAAATATAAAATAGAAATAATATTCAAAACCCCGAAGGGGTGAAATATATAATTATCGAGATTCTTTATCCCCCAATATATAATGGGATTCTTTAGAATGATAGAAAAATGTATTTTTTTAAACAGCTCCCATCTTTCCTACCCATTACTTCAGTTAATAAGTTTAAGTATTTTTTTCTTTCATATAAATTTATACTGAAATAATTACCTTTAACATTAATTTCTAAAAACATTTAACCCTTCGGTAGGATTGTAATTTGCTTATTATAATATTGTTGATTATCTGACAATTTAACAATTAAGCAATTAAACAATTAAACAATTTAAGCGGATGCTACCATTGTCATTAGTTTTCTTTTAGCAACCGGAAAAATTGTCTCCTCAAAAGGAAAATCAAGATCCGTATCGCAAATAAAAGTTGCCGGGTTCGGCAAATCAGTAAACTGCTTTATCAAATCAAGCTTTATTGATTCTGGTGATTTTTCTACTACTGCTTTTTCTATCTCCTGTACCAGTTTTGTTTTTAAAGATCGGTATTTTTCGCTTTCGGAAGAAAATATTGTAGACTCAAATCTATGCACCTGTATCTTCGAATCCTTGTTGCTGGGCACTAAAAAATAACCTTCGTTCCTATTTAGCGGTACAAGCCCTACATTTTCTATTTCAATATTATTTTCTACAAAATCGTATAGGATTATTGCTTCCTCTATTTCATTTTTAATTAATGGATAAGCCCAGTTAATTAATTCAAATAAAAATTCAACATCAGGCGCAAACTTTCCAATCGTTTCAAAGTTAACTTTCTGGTTTTTTAGATCGAAATCTTTTATATGTTTGGGGAAGGCATTGTTCAGCTTCGATTTATTTTCAATGATATTTTCCAGTATTGAAGCCAAATGAATTAATTCTGCAAGAGTTGGATAAACCTTCTTTTTAGTTAACTCGGAATGATATTCTTTAATACCTCCCAATACTCTGTATTGATTCATTTCCAGATCTCTGTCTGCAGATAAAAACGTCTCTAACTTCAAGCCTTCCATATCATTACCTCTTTTTATTTTAACAAAACAATTTTTATGCCACAATATAATTACAAGTTAGACATTTCAGCATAAGCTAAAAATCAGTAATAATAACAAGGTTAACCGCTTTAGAATTCTATTATTTATAAAATATATTTAATAATCTGTAAAAGTATGTGTTAACTATTAAAAACAATCATGTACGTATTTTTAATCATGTAATAATTTCCGCTTCAATCACCCACCTTGAATATAGTATAGTTAATTAAAGTCACATAATACCACATTATTCCTTCCCCAAAAAATCCATCAATAACCCCTAAATAGACCACCGAATGACCATTGTATGACTATCGAATGACCACCGAATGACCACCGAATGACTATTGAAATTTCAGCCGATCCTTTCATCCATTCCTCCAAACTCCAACACTCCACTACTCCTTTGTTTCATTTGCTTAACTTCTATGATTAATGTAATTTTAATCACGTAAATATCCTTCGTTAATAAATTTATATTTACTTCCAATTAATAATAGAGGAGCCTAAAAATATGAACCTTGTTGACAGAGCTAAAAACATTTTGTTTTCTCCGGCTTCTGAATGGGAGACTATTAAAGCAGAACCAATTACAATCAACGAACTGTTTACCAGGTATGCAGTTATTTTAGCTGCTATTCCTGCTATTGCAGGTTTAATTGGTTATACTGTTTTTGGAATCTCTTTCGGTTTAGGCAGGATAACCCTTGGTATGGGAACAATAATTACATGGGCTATATTAACTTATATTTTATCCCTGGTCAGTGTTTATATCTTGGGTTGGATAATAGATGCCCTTGCACCTTCTTTCGGATCAACAAAAGATTTAGTTGCTTCCATGAAAGTTTCCGTCTTTTCATATACAGCAGCATGGGTTGGCGGAATATTCCATATTCTTCCATACCTATCGGTATTTGCCGGTCTTATAAGTATATACAGTTTAGTCCTGCTGTATATGGGCCTTAAAAGAGTAAAGACTGTTCCTGATGATAAAATGGTTGGATATTTCGTCGTTATAATAATAGTTGCTATAGTATTATATTTTATTATCGGAGCAATTGTAGGAGCAGTAGTATTCAGCGGCTACATGATAAGCCCGGGCATGTGATTTCATCTTAAATATGTTAAAAATAACCCGCAGTAACCTAACTGCGGGTTTCCAATAAATCCCATCTACCTTCTTTCGTCTCTAAATCTCAAACTTTATCCCTTGAGCCAATGGCAATTCACTTCCATAATTAATTGTATTAGTCTGACGCCTCATATAAGCCTTCCATGCATCTGAACCTGATTCACGTCCTCCTCCTGTTTCCTTCTCACCCCCGAAAGCCCCGCCTATCTCGGCACCCGAAGTACCAATATTTACATTTGCAATACCGCAGTCAGAACCTCTGCTTGATAAAAATTGTTCAGCTTCCCTTAAATTATTTGTAAATATCGCCGAAGATAATCCCTGGACTACATCATTATGAATATCAATTGCATTCTGTACATCCCCTCTATACTTAATGAGATAAAGTATTGGAGCAAATGTCTCCTCCTGAACGATATTAAAATGATTTTCTACTTCCGCAAGCACCGGCTTTACATAACAGCTTGATTCATATCCTTCACCGTTTAATACTTCACCACCGAATATAATCTTACCTCCTTCTTTTTTTATCTCATCCAGAGCATTTAAGAACATTTTCACTGCATCCTTATCAATTAAAGGTCCTACATGATTCTTCTCATTTAATGGGTCGCCAATCTTTAATGTATTATATGCCTTTACTAAAGATTCCTTAACTTTTTCATATATAGATTCATGAATTATTAATCTTCTTGTAGATGTACATCGCTGCCCGCATGTTCCGACAGCCCCGAATACAATTGCAGGTATAGCCATTTTAAGATCGGCATCTGGAGTTATTATTATCCCGTTATTCCCTCCCAATTCCAGTATCGATTTACCGAATCTTTTTGCTATTGCTTCACCTGCATGTTTACCTACCTTTGTCGAGCCTGTAACAGAAATTAATTTCACCCTTTTATCATTTAACATTCTTTCACCTACTGTCGAACCTCTTCCAATTACCAAAGAAAATATCCCTTCCGGCATATTATTTTCTCTAATAACTTCACCTATAATTTTTTGAACGGCTATTGCAGAAAGAGGTACTTTTGAAGAAGGCTTCCACAAATTAACATTTCCGCAGACTGCAGCTATCATTGCATTCCATGAATAAACTGCTACTGGAAAATTAAATGCCGAAATTGTCCCGATTATTCCAAGCGGATGATATTGATCATACATTCTATGATCGGTCCTTTCGGAAGCCATAGTAAAACCATAAAGCTGTCTTGACTGCCCCACCGCAAAATCACAGATATCTATCATTTCCTGAACCTCACCCAAACCTTCCTGCAGTGATTTCCCCATTTCATAAGAAACCAGTGTTCCCAAAGGCGTTTTATATTCCCGTAATCTTAAACCTATCTGTCTTACAATCTCCCCCCTTTTAGGAGCTGGAATTTTCCGCCAATACTTAAAAGCCTCTTCAGCAGTTTTAATTATCTTTTCATAATCCTCTTCAGAAGCCTGGTAAACCGATGCAATCATTTCTCCGTTTGTAGGTGAATATATCTTTAATTCACCTTCTCCCGAACTTTCTAACCAGCTTTGTCCCGTTGAACTCCCTGCATTCCTTTCTTTAATCCCCAATTTTTCAATAAACCTATGTTCGCTTATTTTCTTTTCTTCAATTTCCATTTTTTAATTTCCCTTCATACTTTAAAACTAATTCTAATTATTACCCTGAATTAAATGAATCCAACCATGAAAATCAAATTAACCATTCCATTACCGTTGGATTTAGAGCCTGTGTTAATATCATTAACCAATGGATTTATCCATTGGTTTAACATGAAGATTAAGCTCCGCACCTCCGGGAGGTGAGGTTTTCACACAGCCTCTTTTAGTCCGGTGCATCACATAACCCTCAGCAAAACTACAGCCCCTTTAATTTTTTGAACACCGAAGGTGTGATATTATTATAGAAAATACCTAATAGCACCAATGTTCTAAACCCGAAGGGGTGAAATAAATTTTCACACAGCCTTTTTATCCAACGGACCATAAACTAATCCAACAGTCCATATACTATTTACTTAAAGGCTTTAGCCGCATTATTGTTCATTAGTATGAAGAAAAAAGACTGAAAATACTGCACACCATAAACTTCTAAAATAGTGATGCCTAATATCGGTCATTCTTCACAAATTGCTGTTTCATATGGACCAGATTCATGGTCAGTTAACCAAGAAAAACTTTGTTCGATTAAAAATGTTGTGTAATTTTCAGTGAAATAATTGAATAATCTCGGAAAGTTAAAAATCGCTTATGCTGATAGTTGAAAACCTGGTAAAAGAATTCAAAAATGTCAAAGCCGTTGATAATATTTCATTTAAAATTGAAGAGGGGAGAATATTTGGACTTCTCGGACCGAATGGTGCAGGAAAGACAACAACTATAAGAATAGTTTTAAATATTATAAAGCCCACTACAGGCAGTATTTCTTTTGAAGGTCAGAAAATAACAAATGAATTTTTTAATATAATAGGATACCTTCCGGAAGAACGGGGACTCTATAAAAGAAGCAAAGTAATTGATTCAATCCTCTATTTTGCCGGATTGAAGAATATGTCAAAAGAAAAAGCCTTAAAAGAGGCTGACTACTGGTTAAAGAAATTAGAAGCCTCTGAATACAGGGACAAAAAGGTACAGGAATTATCGAAGGGAAACCAGCAAAAAATTCAGTTTATAATATCTGTAATTCATAATCCGAAATTATTAATACTAGATGAACCTTTTACCGGTTTTGACCCTATTAACCAGCAATTAATAAAAGAAACCATTCTTTCTTTCGTTGATTCAGGGAAAATTATCATTTTATCTACACACCAAATGGAGACGGCTGAAAAATTATGTTCGGAAATCTTATTATTAAATAAAGGCAAGGAAGTTGTAAGCGGCAGCTTAAACCAGGTTAAAAAAAGATATGGAGGGAACAATATTAAAATAGAATATAATGGCGATGCATCTTTTATAAAACACCTTCCATTTGTCAAGCAGGTTGATATTTACAGCAATTATGCTGAAGTTCAAATGAACGATGGTACACCGCCCGATGAGCTTTTAATAGCTATAGTTGGTAAAATTAGTATCAGCAATTTTTCTGTAATCGAACCGACACTAAATAAAATATTCATTGATGTAATAAACCAAAACGTAGACTAATTATTTTATGAAGAAAATATTAACGGTCGCCAAATGGGAATTTCTTGAAAAAGTAAAAACAAAAGCATTCATAATTTCAATTATACTTACACCAACAATAGTAATATTTTTCTCTCTTGCTCCAACACTCCTGTCAGGAAAAGAATCGGATACAACAAAAGTTATAGGAATTGTTGATACTTCAAAGATTTTCTTCCGACCGATGGAGGAGAGTCTTGATAAATATAGAATTGAAAAGAATCAGCCGGCATATATTCTAATCAGCCTTTCTGCAGGACAAGATCATAATAACATTGACAGCCTGAGGAATATTGCCGATTCAGATGTTCTTAACGGAAAAGTAGAGGGGTATCTTTTAGTAAATAACGGCGGAACGGATTCTGTTAGTGTGGAATATAGAACTAAATCTGTAAGTAATTTTAAGGATGCACAAAAGTTTAACGAAGCTTTCAATACAGCAAGGATTAAAAGCCGGTTAGAAGCAGAAGGAATAAGTTCTAAAATAATGGATTATATTTCAAGAAATGTTGATATAAAATCTGTTAAACTTGAAGAGACAGGGAAAGCAAACAGAAGCGATTCACTTACAACCTTTTTTACTGCATTTATTTTTGTGATGCTGCTGTTCATGCTGATTATGTTATCGGGTCAGATGCTTGTAAGAAGCTTGGTAGAAGAGAAATCGAACAGGTTGATAGAAATAATAATATCAAGCTGTTCGGCGGATGAATTATTGACAGGTAAAATTTTAGGGCTCGGTGCACTGGGATTATTTCAATTACTAATATGGGGATTGATTGCCATTGCATTACTTGGAGCATCGTTGATCCCTTTTACTGCTTTAAATAATATTTTACCCATGCTGATTTATTTCCTGTTAGGCTACATTTTTTATACAGCAATTTTTGTCGGAATCGGCTCAATCGTTACAACCGAACAGGAGGCCCAGCAGATAACTACCTATTTAAGCTTCCTGCTTCTCCTCCCTATTGTTTTGATATTACCGGTAATGGAAAATCCCAATTCAATATTAATTAAAATTTTATCATATATCCCCCTTACACTTCCGACTGCAATGCTGCTGAGGCTTAATTTAACCCCCGTTCCTATATTAATTCAGGTAATTACATCTGCTATAATGCTCATTTCAATTTATATTGCTATAAAATTTGCAGGGAAGATTTTTAGAATTGGAATTTTATCTTATGGTAAACGGCCTTCACTGAAAGAATTAGGGGAATGGATTAGGGAAACTTAAGAGTAAGTTCAAGAGCAAC
>CAVUOL010000021.1:0-40197 GCA_963742995.1 uncultured Ignavibacteriales bacterium | reverse complement strand
TATTTTAAGTCAACTTATGGTAATTGCAACTTATAAAATTACTGGATTGTAGGAAAAACGGTATAATATTATAAGGAATTGATGCCGAAGCCAACCCTCTCAATAAATTGTTCCATTTGGTAAACTTGACGAAGCAAACCTAACATTTGGTACTTTGCACCAAAACCAGCTCCACATTTTAACGGAAGGTCTTTTATTTTTCGATTTTTCGTTAAAAACAGCCTCTCAACTAGCGGTTTTTAAACAAAACTCGGGGTAAGGCATAGTTATATATGCCTAAAAAATTTTCTCTTTAAAAGAGGGGGGTTGAGAGGCGTTTTTCTCATAATGGAACATTTTAGTTATTGAATGATCCGAATGTTTGCCTCGTACATTTTTATGATTTTTTGTATTTGATCCAAATTATTTGTGTCCAAACTGAAACGGGGAGGGAAGTAGACTCAATGTTTTCCGAAAGATTTAGATTATGTTTCTTAAAAATTTTTATTGAAATTTTAATTTTTTAATCATAATATTGAATTGTTCATCTAGAATTTTTGCACTACAGCCGGTTAATTAAAGTTTTGACTAAACGTGAAGATTTGTGCGTTGAAGTTCTCCGTTAACTGTTACCAGCGTTAAACTATTGACAACAGCACAATTCGAACTACAAACCCGGGAGACTGTTATGGCTAAAATTACAAATCCAACAAAAGTTAGTTCAAAACATGAGCAGGACAAGATAGAACAAGAAGCAGCAAATCGAGCCTTTGACGAAATGCTCTCAGATATTCCTGATGAAGCTGCCCGTCGAGAACTACGAAGACGCTACGAAGAAATCAAGAGGAAGCTGAAGGAAAAGGCGATTGCCGAGGCACGCAAACTTGCCAAACGTCTTTTGAAAAGGCTCCTCGAGCTCTTTAGCTCAGGTGCGGGGAGACTCGCAGGACGAATGTTTTGGTTTTGGGAGCAATGCGGACAACTCGGATTAGCAATTGGAAGCTGGATTGCGGACGCAGCCGACAAGGCCAGGAATGACAAAGCAATAGGTTGGTTCAATAATGCGAGCCTTGATGAACTCAGAGGTCTTTCGCCAGGTACTTTCACGCATTTGATAGACACCGAGATTGTCATTGTTGATAAGGCAGGCAATCCGGTAGATACTGAGTATACGCTCAAGTTTAAGCAAAGTCTTGGCAACAACCTGGAGATACATGGTGCTACAGGTTCAGATGGCTATGATCATAAGAACGTCGAGGATAATGGCCGGGATTGGCCTTATGATTTAGATTCGGTGGAAATCGACGTCTCCGACATCAATCGCCTGAAATATTTCGGAGATTACGGCGTCAAAGGCCGCATCTGTATAGCCGGTTCCCTAATATACTTTAGGTATGTAATTAAAGCGATTGTTGCCGAGAAAGAAGAAGATGGGGGCTGGTTCTTTTACTTCTTTGGCCAGAGTTCAAAACCACCTAATTACTCGCAAGGAGCAGAGTTTGCTTTAGGTGATCAAGCCGGCTCTTCATATTTTGTAATACATCCTCCGGGCAAGCTCGCTAGTGGAACAGTGCTGGCCGGGCTAAAGCCTGCATCATCATTTGCAGTAGAATTCTTGAAGACGGAAAACCCTGAGGTGAAAATTGTCCAGTTGAGCAGCTTAAACCTCGAATTGGATCCTTTTGAAATGGGTCATCTGAATACTGCCGAAAGTAAAATTAGCATTGATCCTAAACAGAAGAGTATAGGTCTTCTGATTTGGATACCGGAGAGTTCAATCTAACTTTTACCGGTATAATGGTGAACACCCTGTTGAAAGCAGACGAAAAGATTACGGTTGTGGGCTCATTGGGAGGTGTGATTCTTACAAATGGGAGTGCACTGGTCAACGGGCGAGCCAAGCTTACTTTTCCTAACAGGCTCCTTAGGACTGACCGTAATGATTAGAGTATAGCAGACCTGCTGACCGATATCCTCATGCTTATTCCAATATTCTTGTCGGTTTTTGGAATTTATTGAAATCCTATCCGAATCGAAACATTTCCAATTATCTCGAAAGAGAGTTGGTAAAGATCCCAGTTCTCCGGTTGACCTCTATAATATAAAACTAGCCGCTTATTCATTGTGGCTAGAAATGTAACGCACTTGAAAAGTTCTTTAAAAGATAACACCTTCCAAATTTCTTGTTTAGCAATATCCGGTTTGACTTTGGTCGGTCTTAGATCAGATGGATATGTTTTAAACCATTCGTCATATGTTTTCTTGCTATAGATTTCTTCTAATTCATACATGAATTACCTCTTCTAGAACCGGTTATATCATATTTCCCCGTTCCTACTAAAAAGGTATCAGACATATGTCCTCCTCTTCTGAAAAAGATTAATGCGTACAAAAAAAGAAAAAAACTTTTAAGAACTTTTTTAAGAAAAGAAAATACCGTAATAACGAATTCAATTAAAGAAGTTTGCGGAGATAGATAATTTCTGCTTGGAATTTATGATTTAAATCCCCAATTTCTATTTGAAAATTGGAGTTTTAAAATTTTTCAGAAATTCAGAAAAAATATTTTTGGATATCTGTTTTACTGCTGTATCTCTACTCTTATTTTGTCCTCAATAAATTCAGACATCCTTCCTCAAACCAAAGACGAGTTTACAGATTGGAAAATACCTGTATTTGAACATTTCTCATCCGAACAAGGGTTCTCACAAGGTGTAGTATTCTGCTATTTTACAAGACAGCAAAGGATTCATGTGGTTTGGTGGTAACGGATTACTTAGATATGATGGTTATAATTTTAAAACATTTAAGTACAATCCCGATGATGAGAAAAGTTTAAGTTACAATGGTGTCATTTCAATCTTTGAAGATAGATCAGGGTTTTTATGGATTGGAACCGAAGGCGGCGGATTAAATAAATATAACAGGGAAACAGATAAATTCACTCGTTATATGCATGATCCGAATGATTCAAAAAGTTTAAGTAATAACACAGTCTTCGGCATTCTTCAGGATAGATCCGGTAATCTCTGGTTTGGAACAAATGGCGGCGGATTAAATAAACTGATTACTGATGATTCTGTTACATCGTTTATTCATTACAAAAACGATCCTAATGAACCAACAAGTTTAAGCAGTGATGTTGTCGGAAAAATTTGTGAAGATAAATCGGGGAATCTATGGATTGCAACCGATTATGGACTAAATAAGCTCGTCCCTGGAGAAATGAATAAATTGAAGCCTACATTTATTCGTTATCGACACAATTCTGAGGATCCGAACAGCTTGAGTCACGACGGTGTTTTTTCAATCTTTGGAGATAATTCAGGAACACTTTGGATCGGAACAATTGGCGGCGGATTAAATAAACTTATTCCCGGCGATTCTGAGGAATCTACTCCTTCATTTATTCACTACAGTAATGATCCTAATGACCCCACAAGTATAAGTAGCAATGTTGTCGGGTCAATTTACGAAGATGGATCTGGAAACCTCTGGGTAGGAACTTGGGGTGGAGGATTAAATAAGTTTAACAGAGTGAATCAAAAGTTTACTCATTATAAATTCAATCCAAACGATTCTAAAAGTTTGAATGGAAATTGGGTCTATTCAATTTATGAAGATAACTCTGGGATATTATGGGTTGGTACTATGCCTGGTGGATTAAATAAGTTTGATCCGTTGAAAAATCAGTTCAAACTTTATAAAGTTAATCCGAAAGATCCTAAGAGTCTGAGCTCTGATAGAGTTTTTTCCATATATGAAGATAGTGATGGTATTCTGTGGATTGGAACCTATTATGGAGGACTGAACAGACTCCTTCCTGACGATGGAAAAAAATCCACTCCTTCCTTTTTTCGTTATTCACACAACCTTAATGATCCTAAAAGCATCAACTCAGTGTTTTCAATTTGCGAAGATAATTCCGGCAACATCTGGCTTGGTACTCTTGATGGAGGTGTTTATGAACTTATTAAGAGCGAAAAGAAGGAATCAAATCCTAAATTTGTTCATTATGAATTTGACCCAAATGATCCAACAAGCCTGAGTAATAATTCCATCCGCGTAATTTTCAAGGATAAAGGTGGTAATCTCTGGTTTGGGACCGACAACGGATTAAATAAATTAATTAGCGGGACAGATGAAATGCCTTCTGCTACTTTCGTACGGTACTTAAACAATCCACAAGATCCTGCGAGCATTAGTAACAACCAGGTATGGTGTATTTATCAGGATAAACAAGAGACTATTTGGATCGGAACTTCAGAGGGATTAAACAAATTGATCCCTCCCAATAATAAACATTCGCACGCTACTTTTATTCACTTCACACACGATTCCAGGAATCCTTCCAGTATAAGTGGTAATCAGGTAATTTCAATGTTTGAAGATAATTTAGGAAATTTCTGGATTGGGACAGAAGGAGGGGGCTTAAATAAATTTGATAGAAAGAACGGACAATTTATTCACTTTAAAGTGGAAGATGGATTACCTGATAATTCAGTAAGTGGAATACTGGGGGATAATGAAGGAAACTTATGGGTCAGCACAAGTAATGGCTTATCTAAGTTTAATCCCAAAACTAAGACATTCAAAAACTATTCGACAAAAGATGGACTTCAAAGCTCATTATTTTCAGGGAGGGGCTTATTTTAAAAACAAAAAAGGTGAAATGTTTTTTGGCGGAGACAATGGGTTTAATAGTTTTTATCCTGATAGTATAAAAAATAATAATCGAATTCCCCCGGTAGTGATAACTGATTTTAGATTATTTAATCGTTCTGTACCTGTGGGATTAGATACAATTACCAACCGTATTATCCTGTCAAAATCTATAACTGAAACAAATGAGATTGAGTTAACCTATAAAGATTATATAATTTCATTTGAATTTGCTGCCCTGGATTTTCATACTCCTGATAAAAATAAATATGCATACATCATGGAAGGTTTTGATAAAGGATGGACTTATACTGATGCTAACAGAAGGTTTGCCACATATACAAACTTAGATCCCGGTGAATATACATTCAAAGTAAAGGGCTCCAATAACGATGGGATCTGGAATGAAGCAGGTACTTCAATAAAACTTATTATCACACCTCCCTGGTGGGCAACATGGTGGGCATATGGATTCTATCTTATAGTTTTCGGTTCTGTACTGTATGGGATAAGAAAATATGAGATTAATAGATTGAACTGGAAAAACCAGTTTAAATTGGATGAAGTAAAGCTGGAAGAAAGAGCCGAAATTGATCTAATGAAATCAAGGTTTTTTGCAAACATCTCCCACGAGTTCAGAACACCGCTTACATTGATTTTAAGTCCAACAGAAAATGTTCTTTCCAAATCGGTTGACGATGAGACTCAAAAACAGCTAAGTATAGTTAAACGCAGTGCAAACCGTTTACTTGGTCTTATTAATCAGCTTCTCGATCTATCTAAACTTGAAGCAGGAAAGCTTGAGCTCAGGACATCGAAGTCGAACATTGTTCCTTTTATAAAAGGAATAACAATGTCATTTGAATCGATTGCAGAAAGAATCGATATAACTCTAAAAGTAAAAGCAGAGAAAGATGAAATAGAACTATACTTTGATAAAGAAAAGATGACGAAGATATTGACGAACCTTCTTTCAAATGCTTTTAAGTTTACACCGGAAGGTGGAGAGATAACGGTATCAATTGCTAAATGTCATTCCGAACTTGTTTCGGAATCTTCAGCAATGAATTTTCTCAAAAACCAGATGCTAAACCAAGTTCAGCATGACAATTCGGTCGAAATAAAAGTAAGAGATACCGGAATCGGTATACCGGCAGATGAAATTCCAAAACTCTTTGACAGATTCTACCAGGTGGACAGTTCGCAAACAAGAGAATATGAGGGAACAGGAATAGGATTAGCACTGACTAAAGAATTGGTGGAACTTCATCAGGGAACAATTTCAGCCGCTAGTAAGTTTGGTGCGTGGACCGAATTTACGGTAACACTGCCTGTTGGAAGAAAACATTTGAAAGACGACGAGATTGTAGAGGAAGATGTCATTCTGAAGAATCTAAATGAACCTGTTATGGATGGTTCTTACAAAACAGATTCCCCGTCACACTTCGACCCGGCTATTGCGGGGCAGGTTAAGCTCAGTGTGACAGACAATACGAGCGAAGATAAAAACATAGTTCTGGTAGTTGAAGACAATGCAGATGTTCGTGAGTTTATAAAAGACTCACTTGGTAATGAGTTTCAAATAGAAGAAGCAGCAAATGGTGAACAGGGTGTAAGAAAAGCAGAGCAGATAATACCGGATCTTATCATCAGCGATGTGATGATGCCGAAGATGGATGGAAATGAACTCACCAGAATTCTTAAAAATGATGAAAAGACAAGTCACATTCCGATAATATTATTAACAGCGAAAGCAGAGCAGGAAAGCAGACTTGAAGGTTTAGAAACCGGTGCGGATGATTATCTCACAAAACCTTTTGACACGAATGAACTTAAAGTACGTATCAAAAACCTTCTAAATATCAGGAAAAAACTACAAGAGAAATACGGTAAGGAAATACAAGTTCAAAAATCTGATAGGAAAAAACTTAGCAGTTTGGATGAGCATTTTATGAATAATGTTTTAGAAGTAATAAATAAGCATTTATCTGAGGAGGAATTTAGTATTGAAGAGTTTGACAAGGAATTAGTAATGGGAAGAGTGCAGATTTTCAGAAAGCTTAAAGCTTTAACCGGCAAATCGCCAAGCCGGTATATCAGGTCGATAAGATTAGCACGAGCAAAGAAAATGATAGAAGAAAAGAAAGCAAATATCTCAGAGATAGCATATTCTGTGGGATTTGGAAGCCCGGCATATTTTTCAAAATGTTTCAGAGAAGAGTTCGGTTTCCCGCCAAGCGACTTAACAAATTAATAATTTTTGAAGTAATCTTCCCAGTCAATAAATCTTTATTCTCTTAAATTTTGCGAAATTTGTAAAGATTGTAGCATAGCTGCAAGCATTTGTAGCATACCTGATATGCAGCCACCTCTCCTTTATTGTTTATTGGTGATGAGATTTTGAAACAAATAAAAGGAGATATATCATGATGAAAGCTTTTTTGATGTTTTTCACGACATTAATTCTTTGTGTTGGAAGCGATTTAATTTATTCTCAAATTTCTAACCATCCACAGAATAATGGCGGTTTTGTTTATTTAACAGCACCAAATGGAACGGAAACCGCTTTGGCAGATACCGGTGATGTTGATGGTGATGGTATAAGCAATGAACTGGAAGTAAACGGTTTCACTTACAATGTTTTAAATGGGATTATGCCTTGGAACGGTGATCCGAATGTAAAACATTACATAACTGATCCATTGAGGTGGAGTACAGATGGCGATCCTTACAGTGATTATATGGAAGTAACCGGTGCAAATATGCCTGCCGGAGTACAAGCACCGGAAAATAATCCATTGGTTGCTGCGGTACCAATTATAAGAATTGGAATGGATAGTTACGATGTAATTCCTATCGGCGACATTACAACTACAGAAGGCGGAAATCAGGATTCAGCGTTTACAAATGAAACTTCGAATGAGAATCAAGTTGGGGTTACCCTTGGGCTTACAATTTCAGTAAAACCCACTAAGTTGGCTGAAGTTAACGTGGAGGGATCATACTCACACACCTGGGTACATACAGAAAGTACAACAAGTACATTAGGTTCAAACTGGAGCAAAACACAATCCTCCAATCCAAGTGAAGCAGCTAGATTAAAACTCAGAGTTTTTATGGAAAATATTGGAAGTGCCTCTGCTCTCGATGTTGTACCAACTTTTAACCTTATGATCGGAAATAAAACTTTTGCCACGATAACAGCAAATCAAACAGCAAATATCCTATCAGCCAAAGGGACTGGTAACAGTAGGTATCCTCAAACAGGGACGATTGTAATTGACAAAGATGAAAATAATAACGATATAATCTTATCTCTGGAAGAATTAAAATCCATACAAATGGGTGCTCCTATTTCTCTTGTTGTCGTTCAGGTAGATGCTAACGTTGTTAGATGGAATTCAGCAACGCAGGATTGGACTTCAAATATAAGTTGGACAAGTTTTGAAAATGAAATTAACCCTGTTTCAGTTGAATTGAGAGCTGAATTCGGCACAGACGAATCTAAGATTTATCATGTTTTTGCAGGAACAGAATATTGGGATCCACAATATACTTTACATGATTTGCTGAAAAATATTTTTAATGTTCAAGATGCAGTTGGAGACACAACAATTGAGGGAAGAAAGTTCCCTGGAGAGTGGTATTTTTCAACTTCATCTCAAAAAGTTTCGGATGAATGGAATAATAACGGACAACAAAATTTATTGGGATTGAGGATGTTCAAAAATACTTTGCTTGCAATGATAACAGCTGGGAATAATCCTAATCCTATTGTTAGTTTAGCAACTTACTCATCGGATTTTAAGAAAATTTATGTAAGCGCCGAACCAAATAATTTCCCCATTATTTCTGTAAAAGCAAATGTGAAAATAAACGGTATGCTGAAAGAAGTATCTTTAACGGAAGGTGATGGGCCTTTTTTCACTAATTCAACTATATTTGATAGTCCTGCTGAACCTGACGGTGAAGTAAAAGTAGAAAATGCAAGAGGAGATATTGTCAAATCTAAAATAATTCTCCCCGCGTTATATTCATCTGCAAGAGATGTAAAAGAAAATTCTACATTATTACCAAATCCAGGGGGTGATTATCTTTTATTCTTAAATGGTGACGAAAATAAACCGGTATATATTTACTGTATGTTTTATGATCCACAAACTCAAGATACTCTTCCTGAGCCAAGAGAATATTTGACATTGGTAAAAACTTTTGCCAGCACAGGTGAACCGATGAAATATAATTATAGCTTTATTCCTGCAAGTGATCCATTATTAGATGGTTATTTGGTGTATTATGGAAAAGATGTAATTACATATTATAATCGTGTGAGAATAAACATGAACACTCTTAAAGTTGATCCTAAGGATACAATATTCACTACCTCCTCAGGGCAATTAGTGTATGCTATAAATACAAATCCATTATTTCTTCTTTCAGATCCATTTGATAATCTTCCTTTTGGCAGCACAGGTAACTGCCTTCCCTCAGGGGAGGAGGGTTCGCCAGGAACCGCAAATATTAATTTTGAAGGAACATCTTTTAAGATCGATACAACAAAAGTTATGAACGTTATTGGTCTTTTTCATACTGATCCAAAAGGTGGTGAAGAAACAGGTGGTTGGGATTCTAGTTTTGCAAATTACAACTACACTGAAAAAACGATAGATTTGAGTGGAGGCGGGTATCCCGGATTTGTCGGCTTAGTTGATTCGTTGCAATTGATCTATGAGGGGTTAATTAAATTAACAGATGTCGATCAAAATGAAAATATATCAGCAATTCCTTTTCAATCTGATCTTTCGCAGAATTATCCAAACCCGTTTAATCCAACGACTAAGATTAAGTACCAGATCCCGACCGGTGGAATTGTTTCACTAAAAGTTTATGACGTGCTTGGAAGAGAAGTAGCAGCATTAGTGAATGAAGAAAAACCAACTGGCAGCTATGTAGTTGAATTCGATGCAAGCAATCTTGCAAGCGGAGTTTATTTCTATAGTCTGCAGACAGGAAATTTTATTCAAACAAAGAAGATGATTCTTCTTCGTTAAAAATTAAATCTGAATTTATAAAGAAATCTCCAAGGTTCTTAAAACTTTGGAGGTTTTTATATCTTAAGCTTTTACTCTTAAATATTGGATACTGAACAAATTATCTTTATCTGTACAGACTTTCCTAACTTCAAAATTTTTGGTCAATTGGTTTATAAGTCGAAATTTATTCCCCGCATATTGGGGATATTTCTAATTCTTAACGGGATAGCTTACATAATCCCTGCTTTTATATATCTCCTTATTCCCGGCTGCCTGCCTATTGTAAGACAATTTGCAGTACCATTCTGGATTTTAGGAGAAATTTCAATAATGCTTTGGCTTTTAATTAAAGGTGTAAAAACACAACAGTTAGAAGTATCCTGAAAAATAGATTAAAGCAGTAATTTATGAAAAAAATTATTTTGTTAAACATAAGCCAATCCGGACAGCGATAACAAACTGATTTGTAATTCTATATGAAAGGCAAATGTAAGAGCATGTTTAGAAAATTCATTCTGTCCTGAAATGTTTATTTTGATATTAAACAATTTCAGGACAGTTCTAAAATAGTAATTACGTAAAATTTAATTTGCAGCAAGGCCAACAGTACCGCTTGAAAGTCCGGCAACAGTTTGGACGGGTTTTAATCCGCCATGAATGTTATCTATTTTAAAAATACTAATTGTATTTGTACCTGCACTTAAGGCATATAAAAATTGAGAATCTCTATTAATTGCCATATCAATTGGATTTGAACCAGGACCTGTTTCCGCTGTATTGCCGCCGTCATTGAAAAGTTTAAGGCTTCCGTTTTGCTCTATTTCATATCCTGAAATATTATGTGTTCCGGTATTTGTTGTATAAGCAAATCTTCCACTCTTTGTTATTACTACCCAGCAGGGTGCGGTTTGTGTGTTAAATACAGGTCCGGTAATTAAACTAATTCCGCTTGTACCTGCATTATAAGAGGATAAAGCACCTGCAAGTGCATTACCGCCAAAAGCATCTGAAACGATTAAATGACCCCACCTATCAAATTCAAATCCAAATGGTGTATCTCCGGAAGAAGGCTGAGAATTTGGCGGGCTTGCGATACCATCTTTTCCAACTACATAAGTATCGATCATATTTGTTCCTTTTTCAGTAACAATTAAAATTTGACCATCGGGACTGAATTCAATTTGAGCAGGACCGACACCGGAACCGCTTAATGGCTGAGTTGAACCGGGAATGGGTGCAATTGTACCGTCCCTATTTATATTGAATCCGGTTATATTTTCAGGTGCCCCGGCATTTAGCACATATAACAATCTGCCATGTGTAGTTAAGCTGATTGGCATAGTTCCCCCTGAAGGTTTTTTATCTACCCAGGTTAAACCATTTGCTCCAACAGATAAAACAGACACATCATTACTTCCGGCGTTAACTGCAAATATTAAACCTCCATCTAAAACCAAAGCACCCTGTGAACCAAGTCCGGCTCCAGTGCCGGTTCCTCCCGTAGAAAAAGCTCTGGCATTTGTTAGAGACCCGTCCCAGGATCTCTTAAACATTATAACTTCATTTCCCCCTGCAGAATTGGAAAGCGTATAAACCGCATGCACATCCTGTTTGGTTATGGGACCGGTAAATAAATCTACCAAATCACAGCCGGCAAATACTATAACAGACAAAAAAAGAATGAGAGTAAAAAATCGTAGTTTTTTCATAGATTCCCTCCTTGTGAATTTGTTGAAAGAAGTTAAAAATTGTGATATTAATTAAATTTTATAGAAAGCAATCGAATATTGCGAATATTTGCAATTTTAGGTATGATTTAAAGCACCTCTATATATTCCCCCTTCAACATAAAAATTTTCTTTTAACTTTTATCTTCCTCTAGTTGACGCCTATGTCCCTTTGAGAGGGGAAGGTCTTATAATATATAAGCGGATAATATTATTATGATTTGTATCGTCTTATTAATTATAAATTAATCATAAATTGAAAATTGCGTTACAATATATTACAAAAAAAGATTTAAAAAGCCCGATAATATTATTTTCAGACGCATTATTTTGTCAGAATAAGAGAATCACTTAAGAGAAATAGGCGGTTATGCCGGAAACAAATTTGCATATAAGTAAATATTCTTCAAAAGTATTAATTACTGTAGGTATAGTAATTATATTCTTTATCATTATATCATTGTTATATAATATACCCCACTTATTATTATTACTTTTTATAAGTATTCTGATCGCAGTATTCCTTGACGGGACAGCAAACTATCTTCATAAAAAGACTAAAATATCCCGTCCATGGGGAATATTTATTGTCATAGTTTTAATTATTGGTTTGATTGGTATATCGGGATATTTAATGGGTCCCCCGGTATATAAACAGATGTCCAAACTTGCTGAGAGTATCCCACAGTCAATAAATAGTATTGAATCTTCATTAAGAGAATCGAAGGTTGGACGGTTTATTTTATCAGGGATGCCCGACTTTAGCGGAAAGGATAACGGGAAAACATTTGAGCTTTTTACCGGGGCATTTTCTTCGGTGCTGGGCGGACTTGTGGATGCACTCCTGGTTTTAGTTTTGGGGATTTATCTAGGCATAAAACCATCGTTATATATAGATAACCTGATTTTGCTTCTTCCGCAGAAAAGAAGAGAGCGAGCACATGAGATCACATGGAAACTGGGGCATGCTTTAAGATACTGGCTGCTGGGACGTTTTATTGTAATGGTATCGATGACTATATTAACCATCGGAGGATTATATGCTATAGGCATGCCGCTCCCATTTGCATTGGGATTGATTACAGGTGTTCTGGCATTTGTCCCTTACCTTGGAGCCTTTGCCGCATTTGTGCCGGTAATATTAGTTGCCCTGTCCGAATCTCCCACACTGGCGGTTTATGCCTCTATTGTATATCTTGTTCTGCATAATATTGAAGGCTATGTTTTGACTCCTATTATCCAGGAACATGTTGTTTCAATTCCACCCGGATTTCTTATAATAATGCAGATAATGATGTTTATACTCTTTGGTCCATTGGGAGTTTTAATTGCAACACCTTTGGGGGTCGTAATTGTTGTATTAGTTCAAACAACGTATATTGAAGATATACTTGAGGACAGGGTTAAAGTCCTTGGAGAGAAGTAAAGCAGGGATAGAATCAGCGATAGAATCGGGACAGGTAGAAAGAGAGGGGGAGGTTAGATTAAAGTCCGGGAGGGGTAATATTAGGATTATGAATAATCACCGGACTGAAGTCCGGTGTTAACCTTTGTTTCAGACAAAATCTGGCAATTAAAATAACAGTTGTATATGTGTGACATCCATTTATACCTTTGCGGGGGTTTATTGTTTCTTACCTGCTGCCTGATTATATTTTTCTATGAAAAATATTTTTACAAGAGTCTCAATATCATTTCTGATTATTCTTTTCAGTTTAAACAACGGATGCGATGGAGGAATTTCACCAACTTCCGCCGGTAATTCAGTTCAGCAGACAGGATTTAGTGGAACTATCACATTTAAGGGTACCTGGCCTGATTCAGTTTCAGGGACATATCTTGTTGTTTTTCAAAACGATCTGAAATCTCTTTTAGACTTCAACATTCTCAACCTTAAATTTGTAAGTCTTGAAATACCTTTCGGTTCAACAACATTTAATTTCAGTTCCCTTGATTCGGCTTATCTTCCCCAGCAAGGACATCTTGCCGATGGAGAGTATGATTATGTAGCAGTCGCACAAATAACATCTCCGACTATTTCGGTTAACAGAAAAGACTGGAGAGTTGCCGGTCTTTACTATGCAAACAATGATTTTTCACATCCCGGCAAGCTGGTAATTCCGCCGAATACTTTTGTAAGAAATATTAATATTATTTGCGATTTTAATAATCCTCCTCCGCAGCCTCCGGGAGGATAATAAAAAACTCTAAATAAATAATGAAACTTATTTTAGTCCTGTTTCTTTTATTAGTGAATTCATTTTGCATTTTTGCGCAGACTTACAGCATCAGCGGAATTATAACTGATGAAGATGGGAAACCGCTCACAGGTGCAAATGTAGTATTAATCGGAACCGGTCGTGGTGCCGCTGCAGATAAAAATGGTAAATATGAAATAAATAATCTGAACCCCGGCAGCTATACTATGGAATTTTCAATGATCGGGTACAACAGTGTAACGATAGCGGGTAAAAAAATTACAAACAGTTCCGTTACAGTTGATGTTCATATGACTACCGGGATAATTCAAACAAAGGAGGAAGTAGTTGTTACAGCAGGGAAATATGAACAGAAAATATCTGAGCTCCCGGTAAGTGCAACGGTAATTCCTTCAAGCGAATTTTCAGAAAAATACTTTACATCTTTAAGCGAAGCATTAAGATTTGCCCCCGGTGTGCAGATGGTTGAGGACCAGGTAAGCATTCGGGGCTCAAGCGGGTATAGCAGAGGCGCCGGTACAAGGGTGCTTGTTGAGATAGATGGTTTCCCCATTTACTCTGGGGACACCGGTGAAATTACATGGGAGATGGTCCCGGTCACGGAAATTGACAGGGTGGAAATTATTAAGGGGCCTGCCAGTTCTCTTTACGGATCGACCGCATTGGGCGGAGTTATAAATGTTATTACAAAAAAAATATCGAATAATGCAAGAACTTATTTCAAAGCGGGAGGCGGAATCTACAGCAAACCATATTATAGTGAATGGGACTGGTCATCAGAAACAAGAACTTATAACACTCTTACTCTTGCGCATACAAACAGATTCGGTAAGTTCGGGTTTACTGCCGCACTTACACGGTTAAACGATATGAGCTATAAGAAGGGGGACTTTTCAACAAGATACATTGGATATTTAAAGACAGTTTATAATTTTTCCCCGACATCATCTTTATCTTTCTTTGCAAATTCATTAAACCAGAACCAGGGGGACTGGATTTACTGGAAAGATCTCCAACATGCACTCGTTCCCATAAATGATCTTGGGCAGACTATCACTTCGGAACGTTATATGCTCGGTATGAAATATAATAATGCTGTGAGCGAAAACTTTTCATTTGATTTGAAGGGAAGCTTTTATAAGATTTTCTGGCATGATAATACTCGAGCAAGGAATGCATCTTTTGCCGATATTTATAGGCTGGAGGCTCAATCAAATCTTCTTTTAACCGACAAGATAGTTCTTGTTACCGGATTTGAGGGGCTCAGCGCAATTGTCAATTCAAATATTTTCGGGCAGCCATCCGGTTACAGTCTGGGTGTTTATTTCCAGACCGATTTTAAAGTTGATTCATCCTTAACATTATCTGCTGGCTCAAGATTTGATTTTGTCAAGCTCGATACTATTAGTCCTGTTGCCGCGGCCGCTCCCAAAATAGGACTAAATTACAAGCTCACTAAAAATCTGATTTTAAGAAGTTCATTCGGAACCGGGTTCAGAGCCCCTTCGCCTGCAGAAGTTTTTACCAAGGCTTCACTCAAAGCCGGTGTTACTCTGAAACCAAATCCAAAATTAAAGCCCGAAAAAAATATCAGTTTTGAATTTGGAGCTAACTATAAGCCTTTCAGCCAGTTGAGTTTTGATGCTGCACTGTTCAGGACGGAGTATTATGATTTCATTCAGTGGGCAATCGATGTTGATAACAATGTATTTTTTGCAAACATTCAGCGGGCAAGGATTGAAGGGGCTGAGTTGAATATGAATTCCGGAATGTTTAACAATCATCTTTCTTTTAAATTGAATTACACATATCTCTGGGCAAGAGATATTCAGCAGCATATAGCACTCAAATACAGGCCCCGCCATCTGCTTACCGCAAACATTTCTCTCAACTTGGCGGGATTTGAAATTGGATCCGACTTCCGCTACTGGAGCAAAATTGAGCAAATGGATTTCGAGCTTGTTGACCTGGGACTTATTCAAGACGGAAGGGTAAGAGTCCCGGTTTACGTTCTTGATTTCAGAGCCGGATACAATTTCTCTGATCTTGGTTTCCCCGCAAGAATATTTTTTAATGTGAATAACGCCCTCAACTACAATTATGTTGAACTCATCGCCAACATTGCTACGATCCGCAATTTTTCTTTATCCATGGAATTTTTATTCTGAGAAAAGCCGTATACTTGCTTTCTGCGGTAACTTAGGTAAAATGGATTATACCTATATATGAAACATAGAAAATTTATATTTTAACAAAAGAAATAAACAAATAATTCTTAAGTAACCGAATTAAACTTTCTTTATAATATCCTTATCTTAACAGATATTGAGTTAGGCAGTTGATATAACAGAGAGGAAAACAAAATGAAAAGAAAAGTTGCTGGCATTTCCTTCTTAATTGTATGTGTAATTCTCGCTATACTTCTTCTTACGCAAACAATTACTATAATAGTAAGCTCAATTATATTTGCAATTGCATTAGTACTATTAGGCAGTATTCGATCCAAATTGAAGTGAAGCAGCACTCTCGTATCTGAAAGTATTTTGAGAGATTTCATACTGCAATTTTATTTTGAAAGAAAAGGTGAGAGTAGTGAAATTACTTGCTGGTTCGTTAGTTATGGAATGATATCATTGATACACTAAGTTTATTTTTATTATTATAACTTGATGAAACAAGCGAAACCTTTCTTAAAATGGGCTGGCGGTAAAACTCAATTATTAAATGATATAGATAATAATCTCCCGGCGGATATAAAAAAAAATGGTATTGAAAATTATTATGAACCATTCTTAGGCAGTGCCGCAGTATTTTTATACCTTAAGCAAAAATACGGTATTGAAAATGCCTATTTACATGATATAAATTTTAATTTAATCTCAACCTTTAAGATCATTCAAAATCATAAAAACGAATTAATAAAAGAATTGAAATTATTGAATAAAGAATTTAAATCTAAAGATTCGGAACATAGAAAAGAATATTACAGCCAAAAAAGGGGAGAGTTTAATAATTTAATATTAATTGAAATTCAAAGAAGAAAACAGAAATTAATTAGAAAAGCATCGTTAACTATTTTTTTGAATAAAACATGTTTCAATGGATTGTACCGGGTTAATAAATCCGGACAATTTAATGTCCCGTTCGGAAGATATGAAAATCCTAAAATATTTGATGAAGAAAATATAACCGCAGTTTCAGCTTGTCTGAAAAATGTTATTTTGGAAACTAGAGACTTTAAAACACTCCAGAATATTGTTAAAAATAATTCATTTATATACTATGATCCTCCGTATTCTCCTCTTAATAAAACCTCTAATTTTACCTCGTACAGTGAATTTGAATTCTCCATGGAGGAGCAAAAAGAATTAGCGAAATTATATACTTTGTTGGATAAAAAAGGTATTTGTCAGTTATTAAGTAATTCAGATTTAAAGAACCACAATTCGCACAATGAATTTCTAGATGGTTTATATGATAAATTTACTATTAAGAGGATATTAGCTAACAGGGTTATTAACAGCAAAGCTAATAAACGCGGAAAAATTTCGGAAATACTTGTTAAAAATTATTAGTCGAACTTTTAATTATTATCCAAATAAATCCGGCAGACCAACAATAGCATCAGGTTCGCACCTTTACCCTAATTTTAATTTTACATTTATAAATTTTAAATAAAAATCATTTAGTAAATTTAAAACTATTTAATTACTTTTGATCTTTAAATTTTTATAGAGATGGATCTTAAGATAAAAGATATAGTTGATTTATTAAATGTGGATGAAAAGACAATCCATCAATGGATTAAAGAAAAGAAAATTCCGTATCACAATATAAATCATCAATACAGATTTAATAGGGCTGAGATTACTGAATGGATATTAATTCATAAAGTAGAATTTTCAAATTCATTAATTAAACTAGGACTTGCAGATAGATATAGTTTAATTCCACTGATTGAAAAAGGAGGAATTATAAATGATATCCTGGGTTCCAATAATAAGGATGTATTAAAAAATGCTTCTGCTAAGATTTTACTCCCCGCGGACTTATCATATAAGGAGATTTTAGATGCTATATTAAATCGTGAAGATCTAATGTCTACTGCAATTGGAAAAGGGATTGCACTTCCTCACCCTCGAATTCCAATTATCACAAATCCGAATAATGCAAGTATTACTATCTGCTATTTACATAAACCTGTCGATTTCAGTGCCTTAGATGGTCAGCCTGTTGATACTTTAATTATTCTTTTAACTGCAAGTCCTAAGATGCATTTGGAAGTTCTTTCTAAAATATCATATCTGTGCCAGGATGAAAAATTCCGGAAATTACTTAACGACAAAAAAGATAAAGAAACGATCCGGAATTTTATAAAAATAAAAGAGCTGGAATGGTTAGAAGTGGAAACAAGTAAATAATGATTCTATATATTACCGGACTAATTTTATTTTTAGCCGGAGGTATATTTTCAATTTTTTTCAATGAGAAGTCCAAAGGCTTTATCTTCCTGTCTTTTTCTCTTGCGAGTCAATTTTTTATTTTGCCTCAAATCTTTGCTGCATTGAATGGCACCGGAAGCCAGTTAGTTATAAGACTTTCAGAACCAATCGGTATATCATATTTAAGGTTAGACCCGCTTTCCGCAGTTTTTGCATTAATAATTTCGACCGGATCTTTATTAGCTGCAATTTATTCGATTGGATATATGAAAATGTACCGCGGCAGCAAGTCCGGACTATCCTATTACTATTTTTTCCTGGGTTTACTTTACTTTTCAATGCTTCTTGTTGTTGTAGTTCAAAATTCAATATTGTTTTTGATAGTCTGGGAATTAATGTCATCGGCTTCTTTTTTTCTAGTAATTTTTGAAAATAAAAATCAAGAAGTACTTAAAGCTGGAATTTATTATTTCACAGCTATGCAGATCGGAGCAGCTTTTTTAATTGCTGCATTTAGCTGGGCATCATTAGTCTCCGGATCGTTAGACTTTAAATCGTTCTCATTAGTTTTTAATAATTTGGGGAGTACCGGCATAATTTTATTCATTCTTTTCTTCATAGGATTTGGAATTAAAGCCGGATTTCTTCCTATGCACACATGGCTCCCGCGTGCACATCCGGCAGCCCCGACAGGAGTGTCAGCACTGATGTCCGGTGTAATGATAAAAACTGGAATTTATGGGATTTTAAGAATCGTTTTGTCTATCGGAATTCCCGATTTAACATTAGCTTACGGTGTTTTTATACTTTCACTTTTAACCGGTATTTCGGGAGTAATAAATGCAATTGCACAGCACGATATTAAAAAACTCCTTGCTTATCACAGTATAGAAAACATTGGAATTATCGGGATGGGAATTGGGCTCGGAATGATTGGCTTAGCATATAATAATTCTCTGATTGCAGCATTAGGATTTCTAGGTGCGCTTCTGCATACAATAAATCATTTTACATTTAAAAGTGTTTTGTTTTATGGAGCTGGAATAATATATATGCAGACTCACACAAGAACTATAGATAAACTTGGGGGACTTGGTAAATACCTTCCTTTGACTTCAATAATGTTTCTTATAGCTTCCCTGGCAATTACCGGGCTGCCAATCTTTAACGGATTCATTAGTGAATTTGCAATTTACCTCGGAATGGCAAAAGGTTTTTCTGCCGGTGTTCTAAATTTGGATATTATATCTATACTCGGCATAAGCGGTTTAGCATTTATTGGTTCCATGGCTTTCTTATGCTTTACTAAAGTTTACGGGATCTGTTTTCTGGGAATCCCGCGTTCAGATTTTAAATCCGCGCCAAATGAAAAAGATATTTTACTTCTTCTGCCCATGGGTGTTTTAACAGTTGCTATTTTTTTAATAGGTTTGTTTCCGTTATTCTTTATTAATCTCCTTGTAAACGCGGTGAATCAATTTGTACCAAATAAGCCGTTATTTATTCCACAGGAGGTCATTTCAATATTTTCCAAGATATCTATTTCTTTAACCGGTTTTATTTTTATTTCCATTCTCCTTTATCTAATAAGGAAGATGCTGCTGAGAAAGAAAGAGGTCAGAAATTTTAAAACATGGGATTGCGGTTACCAGGCAGGGAGCAGCCGTATGCAGTATACCAGCAGTTCATTTGCCCATCCGTTTTTACAGCTTGTCTCAGGACTGGTATCTCAAAAGATCATGGTTAAAAGTGAGGAAGTTTTGTTTCCAAAAGAAGTGTCGCTGGAAAGCCATTCGCAGGATTTTATGGAAAGATTCCTTGTACATCCTTTCATCCGTTTCATCAATAAATTCATGAATTTGTTTTCCTGGATTCAAAGCGGGAGAATGCAGCAGTATATTCTTTATGGTTTAATTTTTTTAATCCTTCTTCTAATCTGGATTCTGGGAGTTGAATAATGTTAAGAATTTTATTTTATCTCCTATTAGCAATTTCACCTTTCTTTTTTACAGGAGTAATTAATAAGATTAAAGCAGTATGGGCAGGTAGAAAAGGTTCTCCTTTATTACAGAATTATTATGATTTTTTTAAGCTGATGCAAAAAGGAGAAGTTATAAGTAAAACCACTTCTTTAGTCTTTATAATAGCTCCTTCAATTAATATTGCTGCAGTTTATATTTCATTATTAATAATCCCGCTTCCGTTTATGGGATCCATAATCAGCTTTCCGGGCGACTTCGTTTTATTTGCTTACATTTTAGGGCTCGCAAAATTTATGACAGTACTGGCTGCATTGGATACAGGCAGTAGTTTTGAGGGAATGGGCGCAAGCAGGGAAGTCACTTTTTCATCAATAGTTGAGCCGGCATTCTTTATAATAGCTGGTTCACTTGCACTCATAACGAATGAGTTATCATTTCAATCAATTTTTAATATTTTAAATGCGGCTGCCGGTTATACTATACTTATAAAAATATTGTTTGTTATTTCTCTATTTATCATGCTCATTACGGAAGGAAGTCGTGTCCCCGTAGATGATCCGAATACTCACCTTGAACTTACAATGATTCACGAAGTGATGATTCTGGATTATTCCGGACCGGATCTGGCATTTATGCTTTATTCGTCAGCATTAAAAATGCTTATTATTTCAATGCTTATAGCTAACTTGCTAATTCCTTCATCGTTCAGCTTATCTGCGGCTTTAATATTATTTCTGCTGATAATAATATTAGTCTTTATTAGCATAGGTCTGGTTGAATCAATGATAGCGCGTTCGAGAATTTCTCATGTCCCTCAATTTATTTTTATAATGACTGCACTTTCTTTAACAGTTTTTGCGGTAATTGCTTTCTTTATTTTTGGTGGAATTTGATGACTGATATTTTAATAATTCTTCTTGGAACAAGCATGCTTTACATCTTTGCCGTCAGCAGACTGGAAGCATACGTAAAAGCTTTATCGCTTCAGGGATTTCTCTTATTTCTTTTAGTCATACTGGATATAAAACAACTGAACTGGATAAATATAGCTTTCCTTAGTATCGAGACTTTATTTATAAAAACAATTTTCATTCCTTTCTTTTTACTAACTATTATCAGGAAGAATGAAATCAGCCGGGAAATCGAGCCCTATATTTCGCAATTTTATTCACTTTTAATTGGATGTGCTATTTTCATATTTGGATTCGTTGCGGCATTTTGGTCTGTAAAAGTTGGGAGCGAAATAAAACCGCTTTATTTCGGGATTTCAATAGTAGTTATTATTTCAAGTTTATTTTTAATTATCAACCGTAAAAAAATAATTACACATATATTATGCTACATGATGCTGGAAAATGGAATTTTCCTCCTTTCTCTTTCCGTGGCTAATGAAATGCCCATGCTTGTAAATATCGGTGTATTGCTTGATTTGTTTGTGGGCATTTATCTGTTCGTCATTTTCTTTAATAAAATACAAGAGATGTATGATGGAGACCATATAGACATTTTAACGGAGTTGAAGGATTAAAATATGATCTTTTTAATTCTGATACTTCCGTTAATTTCGGCGTTAGCAGTCTTTTTTATCAGAAATAGAATCGCTAACAGAATTGTTATGCTTGGCATACCGTTGGTATTTACCGCAGTAGCAATTTCAATATGGTTTAGGATTGAATGGCATTGGCTTCCGGGATGGCTCCTTGAATATTTCAGCTTCGACGGTATCGGTTTATTTTTCTTTTCGATCATGACCATGGTTTTTCTAAGCATTTCATTTTACAGCATCTATTATTTTAAAGAACATCAATTATCATCCTTTCAAGAAGCTGTTTATATAGTTGAGATTTTACTTTTTGTGGCTGCAATGACAGGAGTTATACTCTCAACCCACCTCGCCCTGCTCTGGGTTTTTGTTGAAGCAACAACTTTAACAAGTGCACTGTTAATTTATTTTGAAAAGAAAAAATCATCGCTTGAGGCTGCGTGGAAATATGTCTACATCTGCTCAATCGGGATAGCATTAGCTTTTGTCGGTATAATTATACTTTCAATTGGAAGCAGGAGTTTTGATTCTTTATTTTTTAAGGATTTGTATTCAAATGCCGGCAGGATAAATCCTTTCTGGTTAAAAGTATCCTTTGCATTTATTTTTGTTGGTCTGGGGACTAAGATTGGTGTAGCACCTTTACATGCATGGCTCCCGGATGCTCATTCAGAAGCACCGTCGCCAGTATCTGCACTCCTCTCAGGCACTTTATTGAATTCGGCTTTTTTAGGTTTACTACGTTTTCAGGAAATTTTTATCCGTTCGAACTTAGAAAGTTTTTCGAATTTCTTTTTCCTTCTTACAGGATTTCTGTCGATGATGGTAAGTGCGGTATTTATGCTCCGGTTAAAAAATTATAAAAGAATGCTTGCATATTCTTCTATTGAAAATATGGGAATCTTATTTATCGGGATTACCTTAGGACCCGCTGGAATATTTGCGGCTATGCTGCATACGCTTTCTCATTCCCTGGCAAAGACATCATTATTCTTAACATCCGGTAATATACTTCATGTTTTTAAGAGTAAAAAAATATCGGATGTAAAAGGAATAATTAAAAAAGATTCATTAACAGGATGGTTCTGGATTATTTCAATGTTACTGATTATCGGCATCCCGCCATCTCCTATTTTCTTAAGTAAATTTTTAATTATAAAAGCTTTCTGGGTAAATGGGACCGGCTGGTTCGCAGCATTATTCTTTTTATTTATAATCATTGTTTCTTATGGTATGTTTACGGCAGTATTCAGTATGTCATTCGGAGAAGATGAATCAAAAAATATAAGCAATAAAAAACTATCATGGTTTGCATATATTCCCCAGCTTGCATTAATAATTATTCTGGCAATTCTAGGTCTTGGTATTCCATCTCAGGTTCAAGAACTTCTTAATAGTGCTTCAGGTTTTCTAAAATGAAAGTGAATATGTCGAATTGGATAGAGATTAAAAACCTTCAGCCGGTTTATTTGAAAGAAATTCCAGTTCTTCCAATTGATGATTTAAGATTTCAGCTGATTGAAAAAGTCAGAAGCGGAAAAAGGCTGATTCAATTTTTTGGTAAGAAAGATTCAAATAAAATTATTTTATACGCAATCGCTGCAGACGATAACACTTCAAAAATGTTTTTAGCTTCATCCGAATTCAAGGAAGAAAGGAACTACACTTCCATCACAACTGAAATTCCATCTGCTCATCTCTTCGAAAGAGAATTCTATGAAGAATTTGGAATAAAGCCTGAAGGGCATCCGTGGCTCAAACCTGTAAGAAAAGGGATTGCCGGAATAGATAGTGAGGAAAATAAATACGAATTCTTCTCAATGAATGGTGATGAAGTTCATGAAGTCGGTGTAGGACCGATTCATGCGGGAGTAATTGAACCGGGACACTTCAGATTTTCATGTCATGGAGAAAAAGTATACCACCTTGAAATTGAACTGGGATTTCAGCATAGGGGAGTTGAAGATTTATTTATAGAAAAAAAGAATCATCCCGTTTATTTAATAAAGCTTGCAGAATCAATTGCAGGCGATTCCGTCATAGGGCATGCCGGAACTTTTGTTAGAGGCGTGGAATCATTAGCCGGATTAAATGTCTCCAGAAGGACTAAATATATCAGGTCGATAATGCTCGAGCTTGAAAGGATTGGAAATCATCTGGGAGATTTAGCTGCTTTATCAAATGATGTTGCTTACTTAACGGGAAATGCAGTATTCAGTGCCTTAAGGACAAAAATAATTAATTCTACAATGGCTATTTGCGGCAATAGATTCGGCAGAGGAATGTTAAATTACGGATATACTAATTTTGATTTGTCAACTGAACTAAGTGAAAAAATATTATCAACTATTAATCAATTAAACGATGATACCGCAGTAGCAGCAGAAGTTTTATTTTCATCTGCCTCTGTTATGGAGAGGTTTGAAAAGACCGGGATAGTCGATAAAAAAACTGCTGCAGAAATCGGAATGGTCGGTCCGGCTGCAAGAGCAAGCGGTTTATCAATTGACGTTCGTTCGGATCATCCGTTTGAATCATACGAATATTTTCCTTTTCACAAACTTACGATGGAATCAGGTGATGTTTTCAGCCGTGCATATATCCGCTTCATTGAAATACAGCAGTCGATTAAAATTATAAATGAACTGCTTAAAAGTCTGCCCGAGAGTGATTCCAGTAAAGGCATTTCATCACTTCAGCAGGACAGCTTTGTCATTTCAATTTCAGAAGGCTGGCGCGGTGAAATTGCCCATTCTTTGATAACAGACAACCTGGGAGAGATTGTACATATAAAAATAAAAGATCCTTCCTTTAATAATTGGTTCGGACTGGCGCTTGCTGTTCGTAATGAGGGAATTTCAGATTTCCCTTTGTGCAATAAAAGTTTTAATCTTTCATATTGCGGATTTGATCTTTAATATATTATGAGAATAGAATGCTTGATTTGATTAAACTAAGAATAAAACATGGATTTCCCGTAATCGATGATTTAAAGAATGCTGAAGTAATTGATACTCATCGAGGATTTCCTGTAATTGATGAATCAAAATTTATTGGGGATTATGAAGACATAGCTAATATTTGTCCTGTTAATGCGATATTACAAAATCCTCTTTCCATTGACCTTGGTAAATGTATATTTTGCGGTGAATGCGAAAGAGCATCAAAAGGAGCAATTAAATTTACAAGTGATTATAAGCTAGGGAGCACAAGCAGGAAGCATTTAGTCGTAACGTCAGGTGAAAGTTATCAAGTATTTATAAAAGATGCTATTGAGGCCAGAAAAGAGATTTATAAAATTTTCGGACATTCATTAAAATTAAGACAGGTTTCTGCGGGAGGCTGCAATGGATGCGAATTGGAATTAAACGCCTGCGGAAATGTAAATTTTGATATGGGGAGATACGGTATCGATTTTGTTGCATCACCCAGACATGCTGATGGAATTGTAATAACAGGTCCAATTACACGAAATATGGCACCTTCTCTTCAAGATGCATTTGACAGTATCAGCACTCCAAGAATTGTTATAGCTTTTGGTGCTTGTACAATCAGCGGGGGAATATTTTCGGAATCGGATTCATTAAACCGGTCCTTTTTTGATAAGGTAAAAATTGATCTTTATGTCCCGGGATGTCCGCCTCACCCTTTAGCTTTTATTAACTCAATAATAAACATGATGCGGAAATAAGTAATATAAAACATTCCAACTAATGGCAACAAAATGACCATTGAAAGACAATAGTATTCAACTACATCCATTTCCCAATGAATTACCTTCCAAATCTTTCGGCCAGCTTATGAAGAAGTTCAATATTTTCAGGTTGAGTATGTGGAGCAATTGAACAAGCAGTACTTAATATATACCCTCCGCCTGGTTTCCCAATGTTTATTCTTGCTTCAACATCTTTTTCAATACCGGATAAATCGGAATTTAGAAGTGTATTGACCGGGTCAATATTACCTTTAATAAAAACTTTTCCGGATAATTGCTTTTTGGCTTCTTTCAGATGGACATTACCAAGCGGGGGAGGATCAAGAGTATCAATTCCGTTCGTCCCTGTTTCCATCATTAAATCTAATCTGTCGCCAATACTTCCGCATGTATGAGTATATATAGGGATATCGAATTCCTTTTTAATTTCTTCTATTATTCTCTTCTCATACGGTAAAACAAAATTTGCATATTGCTCTTTGGAAATTAAACCGCCGCCTGCAAAAGCAGATGAAATTAATATTGCATCAACTTGAAGTCTGGCTTGTTTTTTCCCAAGTTCAATGCTTCCCTCAGTTAATCTTTCTAAGCATGCTCTGACTTTATCCGGATTGTCCATGATTGCCATTAAGGCATATTCATAATTAAGCAGTTCGAGAAATTGTGACCATGGAGAAAATACTTCCGAGTGAATTGAAAACTGATTTCCAATTTTCTGCTTAACAAGATTTATAGTGTCAAAATGATAATCGGGGAAATAATCATCAAATAGTCTCGGTTTTTTTTCAAACCCCCAGGTAAAAGGATAAGTAATATCTGTCAGATCCCAAGGCTCGACATAAAACAATTCTTCAGGTATGACTTCTTCAAATGCAGGAAAATACCTTGTCCCGTTTTTTTGGTAATAATGAGGATTATCATCCCTCGGTATAGTTGTATAATTCCCATTTTTCCAGAATATGAAGGTTTCATAATCATTTCTTTCAATTCTATCGATATATTTTTTATAATCAGGATCTCTGCCGGGAAGATTAATTAAGACTCCGTCAAAGGAATATCTTTTCCTCAGTATCGTTAAAGCTTCTGCAAATCCTTCCGATGTAAACCAGATATCCACCGGATCAATGCCAGAATATAAGAAGTAGTGTCCAATTGAAATCTGACACATAACAGGTACTCTGTCAACCGTTTTCATGTGCATGGCATTATAAATTCTTTCTTTTGAAGTCATATTTTTTTATACCTTAAAAAATTTGAGAAATTATCTTGACAAACCAAAGTTTTCTCTTTATGTTTAACTTAGTATACCAAGTATAATAATAACGCATGATTAAAGTCAAATATTTAAGTGAAAAAGAGATCAGCACTTTCCTTGAAGAAGGATTTCTGGTTATGCTGTACAGTTTCACAGGGATGATGCTAAAGCAAAATGGGTTGGTCATGATTGGGTCTTATTAAAAGAAAACCGGAGATGGAATATTAAACCGGTTGATAAAATCCAACCGCTTAAAAATGCTAATTTAGAAGGACATTAGGAACAAATGTTTAATTTGATACGGAAATAGGATGGGGATAGACTTTAGAAGCCAAAAGGCATTATACGAACAAATTGAGAATGATATTAAAACAAAAATATCGAGAGGCGAATTGAATATCGGTGATCAGGTAGGCTCGCAGCACCAGTTATCTAAAGAATATAATGTCAGCTTGATTACAGTTAAAAAAGCTTTGTCAAACTTAATTAACGAAGGTATACTATTCAGCAGAGTTGGCAAAGGCACCTATGTAGCAAGAAAGGGAAAGGCGTTTGATATATCAAAACATAAATCTATTGGTTTAGTTCTTAGAGATTTAGGACATCCTTTCTTCTCATTAATTGTACAATCTGTTGAAGCGAAAGCATCGCAGCTTGGTTATAATACATTGCTAGCAAGCTCATCCGGTAAACAGGAAAAAGAAGAGAGTCAGATTTCACATTTTGAAAGTATCGGAGTTGACGGATTAATTATTGCATCAATGAATTTATTATACCGGGCAACTGAAAATATTATTGCACTGCATAAACGGAATTTTCCATATGTAATGGTTTCCTATATGGAAGATCCGTCTATTTACTATGTGGGCACTGATAATGAAAAAGGGGCTTATTTAGCTACCGAGCATTTGATAAAACTAGGTTATAAAAGAATCGGATATGTTAACGGCGGTAAGGGAAATTTACTTGGTTTATTACGCCGGAAAGGATATACGAAAGCTCTTGAAGAATATGGAAGAAAGTTGAATAAAAGTTATCAGTTTAACCTTGAAATTGGTACTGATAGATATAAAACAGGTTTCATGATGGGTAGAAATTATAAAAAATCAAAAACAGTTCCCGATGCCTTATTCTTTTATAGTGATTTGGCAGCATTGGGTTTTCAGCAGGGAGTGATTGAGTCCGGGTTAAAAATTCCGGATGATGTTGCTGTTGTAGGATTTGATGATATTGATATGGCTAAATATGCTCCGTCTCCATTAACTACAGTTAGGCAAGATACTCAGAGAATCGGTGAATTAGCTGTTCAGTCAATCATTAATAGAATAGATGGCAAATCAACGCGTGTCAGAGTATTAATCGAACCTGAATTAATAATTAGAAATTCTTGCGGTGCTTCGCAAACGCTGAATAAGAATAAAAAAAATGCTGTATAAAAAAAAATTTATATAAACCTAGTATGCCTGGTATATTATTAAATATTGTTATGCAAAGAATCTGGATTCCTACGATAGTCTCAGCCTCCGGGGTTCTGAAAATCCCGGAGGTTTTCTCGTATGGAGAAGCCGGATTAAAAATAGCTTTTGTAACTCAGACATTCTTGTCTGTGTTTGTAAATAGACAATGAGGTACGAATGAATATCCATTCAAACATATTGAAAATTTTATATTTTGTAAGTTTAATGCTGGTTAATGCCTTCGCGCAATCCGGCAGTGTAAGCGGAAAAATTACAGATGCAGCCGATGGTTCCCCTTTATGGGGTACTAATATCATTCTGATAGGTACATCGAATGGAACTGCCACAGGCTCAGATGGAAAATACAGGTTAACTAATATACCGGAAGGTGAAGCAAAAGTCGTTTTTCGCTACCTGGGATATTCTCCGGACACTGTTAATGTTAATATATCAAATGGAAAAACAACAGGACTTAATGTGGCACTTCATTCCCTTGTTCTTCAAGGGAAAGAAGTAGTTGTATCTGCTCAATTACAGGGACAAACAGCGGCAATAAATCAGCAGCTGTCTTCAAATACTATAGTTAATGTTGTCTCCTCCGATAAAATTCAGGAACTGCCGGATGCTAATGTTGCAGAATCTTTAAGCAGACTGCCCGGGATTGCGCTTCAGAGGGACGCCGGTGAAGGAACAAAGGTAGTTGTAAGGGGGCTGTCTCCCAAGTTTAATTCCGTAACTATAAATGGAGAGAGGATTCCCGCAACTGATCCAAATGATAGATCGGTTGACTTAAGCATGATCTCCCAGGATATACTGGCAGGTATAGAAGTATTTAAATCAATAACTCCTGATATGGATGCAGATGCAATCGGCGGAACAATAAATCTTATTACCAGGAGTGCCCCCGAAAATCTTCATTACGAAATTCTTGCTCAAGGCGGTTATAACAATCATGAAAAATACTACGGTAATTATAAGTTTGATTTATCCGGAAGTGACAGATTTTTTAATAATAAACTTGGAATTCTCGGTACATTTACCGCTCAAAAAGCAAATAGAAGTTCGGATATCTTAAATGCCGATTATAATCCCCCCACACAAACAATAACAAAAATTGAGATTGAAAACTTAAACCTTGCCGATAGAAATGAAATTAGAACACGCTACAGCGGGGGACTAAATTTTGATTACTCAGTAGGTGATTTGAATTTAAAGTTTAATAATTTTTACAGCAGTACAGGCAGAGATGAAATTAAAAGGAGAAAACGTTATAGAGTCGGTGAAACAAGAGTTGAATATGATTTAACAGATGTCCAGATAAATACAAGTGTATTGAACTCAAGTCTCGTAGGTGATTTCTTATTAGATCCTGTTCAGCTCGATTGGCAGGGTTCTTATTCAATTTCCAAACGAAAAATACCATATTCAAATTATGCCAGGTTTCAGGAAATAGGTGCATATAAAAATGGATTAATTAAAGATCAGGGGCCGAATGTAATCCCTCAATTTGCCGATAATGATTTATCATCAACGTGGTTCCAATACGGAACATATAATCCCGAATCTGTTAAGGATGAAAATAAAACTTTTCAACTAAATCTAAAGGCTCCATTCTCTTTTTCGAATGACCTGGCAGGATTTATAAAAGCAGGTGCAAAATATAGAGGAAAGAATAGAGACCGCGATATAAATGAATACAGGACTGATTTCGCTGTTGTAGATCAAATAGCTGCTGCAAACCCCGGAAGGTGGTCTTTATACAGGAATACAAATATTCTGATAGATAATTTTATTGATCCTTCCTTCTCCCCCGATAATTTTCTTAATGGTCAATATAATTTTGGTCCCGGTCTTAATGCCGGATTATTAGATCAATTCCATTCGGAATTCAGCGGATATTATGAATTAAACAAGTTTGTTGAAACGGGGGATTATACCGCATCTGAAGATATTTATGCGGGATACTTAATGGCAGAAGTAAATCTTCTTAAAAATATTATGATTCTTCCCGGGATAAGGTATGAAAAGACCAATACTACTTATGATGGTAAAGCAGGAAAATTAACGGGTAATCTAGGTCAGCAAGGCGTACTCGAAGATACTGTTGGGGGACAAAACTATGAGGAATACTTCCCTATGCTACATTTACGATATAGAATCTTAGATGGGCTTGATTTTAGATTAGCTTATACAGAAGCAATTTCAAGACCTGATTATTTCAACCTGGTTCCTTTTGAAGATGTAAATACTGCAGAGGAAACAATATCAAGAGGAAACCCTAATCTTAAACATACAACAGCAAGAAATTATGATGTTTTTCTCTCCTTATATAACAGATATGGATTATTTACTGCCGGAGGCTATTATAAAAAATTAAATAATATTGATTATCTTTTCTCATATCGCGAAACAGACAGGGCATCTCAATATTTAAATTATAATATAACTCAGCCGATCAACAGTCCCGAAGGAAAGGTTTACGGCCTTGAACTTGATCTTGAATCTAACTTTTCATTTTTCCCTTCACCGCTGGATGGAATAATTCTTAATCTGAATTTTACAAAAATTCATTCCGAAACATATTTCCCATATTTCGAGATAGTCAGAATCAATGGGCGCGCCGTTGGTTTGGCTGAATTTAGACGGGGAAGGTTACCGGGACAGCCTAATACCGTTTGGAATTTAACAGTCGGTTATGAAAAAGGGGGTTTTTCAGGAAGGATATCTTTCGTACACCAGGATGATGTTTTATACCTGGTTGGAGTTCGGAGCGATGATGATGTTTATACCGATTCTTTTTTAAGAGTGGATATGTCACTATCTCAAAAGATATATAATAACCTGCGGATTTTCGTAAATCTAAATAATATAACTAATGTAAGTGAAGGTGCTTACTATTATGAAAAAAGATTTCCAGTGAATGAAGAATATTTCGGATGGACGGCCGATCTCGGTGCAAAAATAAACTTTTGATTTGATATTCTTTGATTAAATAACAGGTTCACACTAACCCCGGGATTAATCCCGGGGTTAATGAAAAAAGATGAATATTTATAATCATTAAATAATTAATTACAAATTATATCGGAGGCAGTATGAAACTTACTTTAACATCTTTCCTTTTACTTTTTTTTGTCCTTTTAACATGTAATAATTTTGCCCAAAGGACAGTAAATGTTCCTCCAGGATTTGGTACATTAGGCTCTACAATTGACGGTGATACAACAAATTCCGGTGCAAGAGTAGATACGAATACTGTATATATCCTGGAAAGAAATGGTGAATATATTCTTGATGGAGAATATTCACCTCGATATCCCGTAAATATAGCGGCTGCAGAGGGGAGCGGTGCACGTCCCAGGATTATTTTAGGTGTGCCTTCAGGCGGAACAACACCGGACCAGACACTTAGACCAAGGGCTAATTTTTCGATTAAAGGATGTTATGTTTCTGCACAGGATGAATTAGGAGGTGTAAGCACAAGAATAATCCGCCTGGAAGAGAATGGGATAAAAGTTATCATTGATGATTGTGTCCTTGATCTTGCTACTCAAGCGGCTTTCAGAATTAATACATCAGACGATAAACTTTTTCTTACTAATACTATTATTAGTAATATAGGAAAAATGGACAGCCCTGAAAACGGAAGAGCGTTTGATGATAGAGGCAATGATATTGATACATTATTTGTAGAGAACTGTACATTTTATAATCTTACATTCAAAGTTCTTAGAGACGGCGGCGGCAGGATTAATTATGCTTACTTTAATCACAATACAATTGTAAATATTGGATTCGGTTCTATTGATTTTGGGGAAACTCTTAATGGTTATGTTGCAAATAATATTATCAAAAATGGAAACTTTCTAGGTGTAAATGATGCAACCGGAGATTATGTAATGCACTTCCTTCCCTGGAGCGGATCGGAAACACCAAATATCATTATTAAAAACAACAATATTTTTGATGATCCTAATCTGTTAGCAGTTTTCCCTGATTCTGTGGGAGACCCTATTGCTTATGATTCATTATCCAATTTCTACATAAATCAAGGGGGATTTGCGGGTACAAACATTTCTGAGAATGTTACTTTTACCGATGGACCTGAATCTCCAATATCTGAAGTAACCACATATTTTCAAGATGCAAGTACAGCAGAAGGATTTTTAGATACAACTAATCATGCAAATTTTGATTTCTCATATGAAACGACTGCTCAGTCGTATACCGGTGGAACAGGAGGACAGCCTATCGGAGCATTGACCTGGTTTGGAATGACAGTTGGAGTTAAAGACTATGTAAATCAAGTCCCTGCTGATTTCG
Source organism: uncultured Ignavibacteriales bacterium (assembly GCA_963742995.1). Classification (GTDB taxonomy): domain Bacteria; phylum Bacteroidota; class Ignavibacteria; order Ignavibacteriales; family Ignavibacteriaceae; genus CAVQBP01. The sequence continues at coordinate 7,860 of CAVUOL010000021.1, read as the reverse complement.
AACTATATCAAAATTATCCGAATCCGTTTAATCCTTCAACTACAATAGCTTATGGTATTTCGGCTAATAGTTTTGTTACGCTAAAAGTTTATGATATACTTGGAAAAGAAGTAGCGGCTCTTGTTAATAAAGAGCAAGCGGCCGGTCATTATGAATTACATTTTGATGCTTCAAATCTTTCCAGTGGAATTTATTTCTATAAACTTGAAACAAACGGGTTTGTAAAGACAAATAAGATGCTGCTGCTGAAATAAAAGACATAAATTGGCGCGAATTAAAACAGATCTTTGATGCAGATTTTATGGATTAAGATGATAAAGAGACTATTAAAAGTAGTTTTAGGCTTCAGCCGCATATGGCTGTTCTTATGCGGCTAAAGCCTGTTGATTTTATCGACTGTACGCGGGTGCCTAAATAGAAACACCGGGCTAAAGCCACGGTGTTAACCTTTAGATAAACCTAACCGTTGGCTAAAAGCCAACGGCAATATATATGGATAAAGCCAAGGGGAAAAGAAAGATTTTTTTATTAAATATAATTTTATATATGCTGAGACCTCAATTTAATAAGTTTAGAAATTTATACGACCAATCCGGGTTCTGGAAGTTTAAAATAGATCCGGAAAATACGGGCGAAAAATTAAACTGGTTTAACGGATTTGATTCGGAATTTGATATCGCTGTGCCCGGAAGCTGGAACGAGCAGCTTCAGGAGGAGGGGCTGATGAATTATATAGGAACAGCATGGTATTCAAAACAGATTTTTATTCCGGAGCATGTAGTAGAGAAAAGAATTTGGTTATGGATTGGATCAGCGGATTATTACTGTAAAGCCTGGATTAATGGAAATTTGCTTGGAGAACATAATGGAGGTTTTCTTCCTATCTTCTTTGAAATTACAGATTTCATAAAACTTGATTCAATTAATGAATTGATAATTAAAGTTGATAATAAACTAACTTCTGATACTATCCCACAGGGTGTTGGAAAACAGAATTATATAGATGAAAACAGGATGAGGGAGGAAACATTCCCTCCTGCCCGTTTTGACTTTTTCCCTTACGGCGGTATTCACCGTCCGGTTTATATTTTTACTACCCCTGAGCATTTTATAAATGATATAACTGTAAAAACATTTTTTCTTTCTCTTCGAAAAGGCAAAGCCGATATCAATGTAGAAGTTAATCCGGATAAGAATTTTTACGTGTATTTTACTTTAGAAGATGAGGGTAAAGGTTCAGTAATTAATGGGAAATTTAATGAGGATTTTAACACATCCTTTGAAATAGATGATTGCAGGTTCTGGTCAATTGAGGATCCGCATCTTTATAATTTAAAAATCCGGCTGATGGATAATCAGGATACAATTGATGAATATACATTAAAGATTGGAATAAGAGAAGTTAAAATAAATGGATTTAAGCTACTTATAAATAACAAACCTGTATTTTTGAGAGGTTTCGGCAAGCATGAAGATTTTCCCATAACAGGGAAAGCATTAAACCTACCACTTTTAATTAAAGATTTTTCCCTTTTAAAATGGGTAAATGCAAATTCATTTCGCACATCTCATTACCCATATGCAGAAGAGGTTTTAGACCTTGCCGATAAAAAAGGTTTTCTTATTATTGATGAAGTGCCTGCCGTAAGCCTGGATTTTAGACATGTTACAGAACAAACATTAAACAATCATAAAAATTCAATAAAAGAATTATTAGCGAGAGATAAAAATCATCCTTCTGTAATTGCCTGGGCATTGGGAAATGAACCGAACCTTGCTGGTGAAGATGAATATCATAACGGCAGCGGGAAAAAATATTGGGAGGAGGTTTTTAATTATGCAAAAACTGTCGATAATACCCGTCCATTGACTGTTCCGAATTGTCCCCGTGCCGGGCAAAATGATCCTGTTTATTTCCTTTCTGATTTTATATCTATTAATAGGTATTACGGCTGGTATGAGAATCCGGGACAGATTGAATTAGGAGTTAAAAGAATGGAGGAAGAAATGGATAATATTGCAGAGACTTTTAAGAAGCCGATTCTGGTTTCAGAGTTTGGGACAGATACAATGCCGGGATTTCATTCAACCGAACCGGCTATGTTCACCGAAGAATATCAATCGGAATTTATAAAGGCATACTGCAATCTAATTGAATCCAAAGAATATACCATTGGTGAACATATATGGAACTTTGCGGATTTTAAGACACCTCAGATTTTTCGAAGAGTTGTTTATAATTTAAAAGGGGTGTTTACAAGAACACGTGATCCGAAAGCTGCGGCTTTTTTATTGCGTGAATTATGGTTAAAGAATAAATGAACCTTATCTTCTTATTTATTTCCGGTTAATTAAATGTTTGGATTGAATATTTTAGATATAATCGTTATTGCTGTATACTTCGGCGGACTAATTGTATTGGGTTTATGGACCAAAAAAGCAATTAAATCGACGGGCGATTATTTCATGGGGAATAGAAGATTCGGTAAAATAATGATGATTACAAATGCGTTAGGTGCCGGAACAAGAACAGATCAGGCTGTAGCGGTAAGCGGAGCATGCTACCAGATTGGACTTGCAGGAATATGGTATCAGTGGCTTTATATTTTTAACACTCCTTTTTATTGGCTGCTAGCTCCTATATACAGAAGGCTGAGATATATAACCACAGGAGATTTTTTTGAAGAAAGGTACGGAAAAAAGCTTGGTGCAGCTTATGCGGCAATGGGGTTATTGTATTTTACCTTAAATGCCGGATTAATGCTTAAGGGAACGGGGACAGCTATAGAAGCAGTAACACATATTCCAACAGATACTATTGTATTGATATTGCTGGTTGTTTTTCTAACATACAGTGTCCTTGGCGGATTTGTTTCAGCAATGGTAATAAATGTTATTCAAGGAATGTTTATTCTAATTCTATCTTTTCTGTTGATCCCTTTTGCACTAAATATAGCAGGGGGAATTTCTCACATAAAAGCCGATTTACCGGCTTATATGTTCAGTTTTGTTGCTCCTAAAGAAGTAACTCTTTTCTTTATTATAACTGTTGTTATTAACAGTCTAGTCGGTATTGTTGTGGAACCTCATCATATGTCAGTTGGCGGTGCAGGTAAAACAGAAATGAACTGCAGGACAGGCTGGACATACGGAAATTTTGTAAAAAGAATAGCAACATTAGGGTGGGCATTTGTAGGTGTATTTGCAGCTGCTCTCTACCCAGGATTGACTTCATCTAACAGAGAGCTTGCATTTGGAGTTGCAGTTGTAAATTTACTTCCTGCAGGGCTTGTCGGTTTAATGATAGCGGCAATGTCTGCTGCAGTAATGGCTGCATGTCATAATTTTATGGTTGGTGGTTCTGCACTTTTTACAAGGAATTTTTATCAAAAATATTTGAGAAAAGGAGAGGATGAAACACATTATTTAAAGGTTGCAAGATTTTCATCGGTTTTTATAGTACTTGGAGGAGTTGTTTTTGCGTTACTGCTGCCAAGTGTAGTGGCGGGATTAAAGATAGTCTGGCAGATGACAGCTTTTTTCGGGATAGCATTCTGGATGGCTATTATCTGGAGAAGATCAAACCGGTATGCAGTATGGGGAAGTTTAATTGTTACAATTATTTCTTCTTTATATGCAGGCAAATATTTTGATTTCGGGCTTGGATTAAATATAGCATGGCAAATAACGATTTACCTTCCGCTGGGCTTTATAACATTCTTCTTAATAAGTCTCTTTACAAAGCCTGAACCAAAAGAGAAGCTTGATAAATTTTATACTTTACTTCATACACCTGTAGGGGAGGAATATAAATTAAAGGAAGCAGGAATAGATATTATCCTTGACGGTGTACATGTCGATAAATTTATAGATGAGAAAAAGATGAAGGAAGAATCTTTAGAAGAAAAAGGGCATGGTTTGATGATAGTTGATCTCCTTAAATTAAAGAACAAATTCTCTCTCAAAAGATATAAAATAGATATTTACGGTTTTGCCGCTGCAGTAGTTCTTGTAATTATAATTATAGGAATCGGGTTATTTACTGCAAGCTTAGGATAGAATTATAAGAATGAAATATATTTTAAATAAAAATATTTTGATTGCGATAATCTCCTTCATATACTTACCAGCTTTCCGGGCGCAAAGCGGTCGATTATATTCTTTGAAATATGAATGCACAAAAAATCTTTTAATACTGGGAGATGATCTTATTAAGCTTCAGAACCTAAATCCATCAGATCCATACTTTGGTGCTTTATACTGCGATGCGTGTCAATCTTATCATACCAGAGCTTCCGAATCAGTTTTACCTTTTGCAGCTGCATACAAGGAAAGCGGAAAAGAAAAATATTTGAACTCCGCAATAATCACCGGGAATTGGCTTACGAAGCAACAGCAGAAAGACGGTTCATGGTTTGAAACACCGGATACATGGACAGGTACAACTGCAGATCAGCTTTTGTCTATTTCCTCGGCATATCCAATCTTAAGTAAGCATCTATCAAAGAAGGGAAGTGAAAGCTGGATAACCGCTATCAAAGCTGCTGCAGATTGGCTTGTAAAAAATATGAATCAAAAGTTTGCAAGCATTAATTATTGTGCAACTACAACTGCATCTTTAATGCTTGCCTATCAAATAGTTCCCGATACAGCTTATAAAGTAAAAGCTAAAGAACTTGCTTTAAATATTCTTCCAAAGTTTGATGAAGATTATTTTTTGACCGGGGAAGGAAATCGAGTTAGGGGAACAAAATATGGAATTGATTTAGGTTATAACATAGATATGTCTTTATGGGGATTGGGACTTTATGCAAAATTATCCGGTAATGAATTTGTAAATAATTATGTAAAAGAATCATTAAAGAGGATGATCTATTTTATTTATCCTGATGGTTCAATAGATAACTCCTGGGGTGTAAGATCAAGCAAATGGACAACATACGGTAGTTTTACCGCGGACGGCTCTCAAATCCTGTTCTCCTTATACTGTGCGGGAGAGCCGGTTTACCGCGGTGCTGCATTGGCAAATCTCAATTATCTTATGAAGATGAGAGTAAACGGTCTTCTTACATACGGTCCGGATTATTCCGAAATGTTTAACAAACCGCCATGTATCTATCCGACATTTACAAGAGCAAAAAATTTAGCGCTTGCAATTATATTCGGGGATCAAAAAGAAGGACAAATAGAACAACTCCCTTCACAAAAAACAGACTGGATAAAGTATTTTAAGACAATCGACGTGGCATTAGTTCGAACAAAAAATTTCATGGCTACAATAACCGGATACCGGTATAAAGATATTCGAAGAGGTTCGGATTTCAAATATATGTTCAGACCGAGCGGCGGATCAATTACTAACTTATGGGTAAAAGACTACGGTTATTTACAGGCATCAAGCCAAACAGAATATCATAAATGGGAGATGAATTATCCAGAAATTGACAGTGCAATTTCCATTACTCCAAGAATAGAATTCACGGACTCAAATGCTTATTACACTAATTTATATGAATTCGATTCCCATATGAATATTTCTGAAAACAATGGAATTTATTCGGTTGAGTCTTTTGGTGAGCTTAAGGATAAAAACAGGTGGGAGGGTGGAGTAGCTTACGATTTAACCAATAAAATTGCTGATAACTATATAGAAAAAAACATTAAGCTTAGATTTCACGGGCAGAAACCGGAAGTGAAAATTATTGAACCTTTTGTTCAATCTAAGAACAGTGTATTTAAACGGATAAATGATACAACAATTGAGATCTCAGACAATAATAAGATGTTTGTCTTTAAACTTTTAACAAAAGGATATCAGGTTGAATTGGGGACAGATGAAAAATATTATCGACAGCCGTTTCCGGCTTTAAAGGGGTATCCTGTGATTATAAAAGTAAAACCGGATAGAAATTCTTTTATAAAAGAAATTAAATACAGGATAATTATTAAGGACTGAAATGTACGAATAATACTTTAATTAATTATTTGTGAGCAAAATGGAGAAAAATTGTTTAATTGCTTAATTGTTAAATTGTTGAAGGTAAAACAATATAACAAGTATTCTAGATTTGCCAATTTAGGAGGAAGAGTACAGTATGGTTAAGAATAATTGGAGAAGCAATGAAATTTAAGGGTATATATCTTTTGATCGGTATTTTGCTTTTTTGTAATAATAATATACCGGCTCAAGAGAAAAATTTAAAGGAGCAGATTTTACAGGCACTTAATGAATGTGCGGATTATTCTGTCGATGTTCTTCTAGATGAAGAAGGCAAATCAAAGTGCGATTATAATCTTACAGAGGGTAAATGGTACGGATATGAAGAGCCCTGGCATACGGGACAAATAATAAACGGATTAGTTGATGCTTATAAAATAACAAATAATGAAAAATATTTAACTGCAGCAAAAAAAGGGGGGGATTGGTGGTGCAGCTTATTAATAACTGATCATCCCAAATTAAAAGGAATGATTGATGCAGTACATGGTGATTATGTTCAGGATATAGTATTTGCAACAGTTACAGACGGAACCCCGGGGCTTTTTAATCTTTACAGGGAAACAGGGATTAAAAAGTATGCAGAAGTTCCTACCAGTGCTGGTAAATGGATGCTTGAAAATATGTATATCCCTGATAAAGGGCTTTTTTACGATGCCGTAGATGCTAAATCAGGTGATGTTAAGAAAGAGAACAGTCCATTCTGGCCTGATAAAAAAGAACAAAAGCTTAATGATGTTGCACGACCGAATAATGAAGGATATTTGTATAAAGATATGTATGAATTCACCAAGGATGAGAAATACAAAGAAGTATTTATAAAGCTATGTGAAAGTCTTGTAGAAAAACAGGATAAATATGGTTTATGGATGGATTTTATGCCTAATTATAAAGAAGAAGGAACTTATCATCCCCGTTTTAATTTATGGTATGCGGAATCCCTTCTTGAAGGATATGATTTAACCGGCGATAAAAGATATCTGGAATCTGCTAAAAAGACTTTGCTCATGTATCAAAAGGCTCAACAGAAAAGCGGTACTATTTATTATGAAAATTATGTGAACGGTAATTATAAGGAAGGATCGATTACAGGATCTGCAGTTGCTTTTGCGGGAATTTTGTGGATAAGGCTTGTTGGTTACGGGGTAGGAGATGAATTTAAAGATAATATTGAAAGGTCATATAATTGGATTCTAAAAAACCGTTTTGCTGTCGATCATCCGGATCCTAATTTGCGGGGTGCAGTAATAAATATAAGGACCCGCCATAGACATGGAAAACTCTGGATTACACAGCGTGATGTCGGAACATCTTTCGGAATGAGATTTTTAGCTTCCTATTACAATTATAAATTTGGAGATAAAAGTAAGTGACAGGTTTATTAAAAAGCTTATTTTTTTCATTTTTACTTATCGCTGCTACCTTTTCAAAAACATTTTTTGTTTCGGTTAACGGTAATGATGTTAACAGCGGTTTATCAATAAAGCAGACTTTCAGATCTATTAATAAGGCTGTAGATATGGCTGAAGCGGGAGATACTGTTTATATTCTTCCCGGAATTTATAATGAAGCAATTTCATTTGACGGAAAGAACGGTGAACCGGATAATCCAATTGTTCTTTTAGGATTTTCGGAAAATGAAAAAGATTTTCCGATAATAGACGGAGGAGATATAAAACCTACCGATAATTCATCAAGCTACTGGATGTTTATTACCAATTCAAACTGGATAAGCATCAATAGATTGAAATTTAAGAATGCGTGGGCTTATCCAATCCTTATAAAGAATTCTTCTTACATAACTTTTAATAATTGCCGCTTTTGGGGAGGAAAAAGAGTAATAAATGCGGAAGGAGATTTAA
>CAVUOL010000020.1:0-38610 GCA_963742995.1 uncultured Ignavibacteriales bacterium | reverse complement strand
ATTAAAAGTTCTTTTCGAAGCAGAAGATGGTGATGGAAATGTAAAGGGTTTCACTTCCAATTATGTAAGAGTAATAAATAATTTTAAGCCTTTTCTAATTAACAGATTCTCTGATGTAAAAATAACCAGTATTGAGGGTAATATATGCCAGGGGGAAGTTTTAGAAAATAATCTAAAAGAGATTAATAATTCAGTTGATAAATTGGCATCTTAATTCTAAAATTACATCTAAAAATGAAAAAAATTCCGATTCTCTTTCTGCTTTTATCAATACCTTTATTTTCTCAAACAATAAATTCTTCAAAAGTTTTAAGTTTAAGGAACGAAGTAAATAAATCCTTTAAAAATCCGGAGACAGTTTCCAAAGATATAAATTCATTTCAAGTGAATGATAAGAAAAGTCCGGGACTAGCAATATTCTATTCCCTACTTCTTCCGGGAATGGGAGAGCTTTATGCCGATTCATATTCGAGCGGTAAATATTTCACTATTGCTGAGGGGGCTTTATGGACAACATATATCGGCTTTAATTCATACGGGAACTGGCAGAAAGACAACTATAAATCTTTTGCTGCTTCCAATGGAGGTGTAAATAACATCAACAAGAATAGTGATTATTATGCAAATGTTGGGCTTTACACAAGCATTAAAGAGTATAACGACACAAAAGCATTTGATAGAGATTTCGGAACAATGTACAACCAGCAGCAGTATTACTGGAACTGGACAGGTAATGATAGGAAAACTTACAGGGATATGTGGCTCTCAAGTGAACATGCTTTTAATAATTTAAGGTTTATAGTCGGGGGGTTAATTTTGAATAGAATTGTTTCTGCGATTAATGCAGTTAGACTAGTTTCAAGGTACAATAGAAATCTTGCTCCGGAAGAATTAGGGTGGAATTTATCAGTTGGAGTTTCGAATGAATTAGATATTCCTTCGGGCTTGACATTAAATTTTCAAACGCAGTTTTAGCCACAAAGCAGCACAAGGTAAATATAGGTATTAAATCTCGGGATAAATTTCTTGGGATGGATGGATGAATGAATGAATGGGATGAATATTGAGGTTATTAAAAAATTCAATCTTTTATATTAAATAGTTTTTTGAACTCATTGATATTGTTCATAGATTTTATTTTGCTCGCTTCCTCATCTGAATTATTTTTTTTTGATAGTTCTTTTGCAAAGGCTTCACTTGATATAACTTCACAGCTGCATACTCTGGCAAAATTTTGAATTTCATGGTCTGAAGTTATTATAATTAAATCCTTCCGGTTCTTAGCAGTTTCAATTTGGTCTTTTATATTTTTATCTGCAGATGACTTTCCAGAATAGATAATTTTTCCATTCGTAAGTCCGAGGGGAGAGTTTTCAAAGCCGTCAAAGTGTAAATATAATTTTGATTTCTTGGATGAAAAGTAGTTTTCTAGAAGAAAGACCAGTTTTTCTCTGGCGGACTGTTTATCCTGATTTTTTATTTGATTAATTTTTGGCATTAGGTTATTGCCATCAATTAAATAGGTCTTCATATTTTTCTTAAAAGATTTGATTAAGATTTTATAAAATAACTCAAATAACAAGAATAATTTGTATTTGAAAAATAACATCGTTTGTTTTATTTAAAATAATTATAAGGTTAATTATTTGAACTTATATTGTTAAATCCATGGTAAAGATATTCACATAGATTAAAGTGTATTTTTCCTATTAAAAACCCGACTAAAAGAGGCTGTGTGAAAATACAGAAAAACAGTTAGGAGGGGGCTTAATTTTCCTGTTAAGCCAATGGATAAATCCATTGGTTAATGATATTCACACAGGCTCTAAATCCAACGGCAAGTGATATAAGAATAGTTATCTATTGCTGAAGAAATTGCCTGTTTTGGTTAATTTTAAGTCCTGCAGCTGGGGTGCTTTTATTTTAATTTCCAGGTAATAACCACGGGTGATACCGATAGGATGCCATGAAAAATTCATAATCCATTCGTGTAAATCTCTGGATATTTTAATCTCGGGTGCGGCAAATTCTTTATCCTTTAGATCATAACTGCCGGAGAAAGAGAATTTCCAGTTAGGAGTTAAGTTAAAATTAAAACCTCCGCTGATTGTAGAATATTCTATTTGATTTAAAGGCGTGGGACGGTTAAGATTATAATTATATGTTAAAGAAACATTCCAGGGAATAGAAAAATCGGCTTCTTTTCCCTCTTCATAAATTCCTTTATAGATTCTGTTCTCATTTTGATTTAATTCTCTTACATTTCCGGTTGTATCTTCAGGAACATTATTTTCTTTTGTTTTCGATTTTAATTTTTCACCGGATAAACTGGTTGAAATAGAAAATTGAAAGTTAGTTAGTCTTAATAGACCTTTCCCTTCATTAATTAAAAATTTATTTATCCTATTTTGATTCGGGGAATAATCATACGGAGTAAACTGGGAAGAACCGTTAAAACTTAATAAATCACTAATCTGTGTTCTAAAACCTAAATTCAAATTAGAAAAATTAAGGCTATCTGCAGCGAAATTATAACCGATTGAAGCATCAAGATTAAGGAGCTGAATTTTCTTTTCCTTAGAAGTAGTATCAGTCGGATCAGGCTGCGTTTTCATCTCAAAGAGATTCCCAATTCTAAAAGAAATATTCTGCTGTTCACCCGAAGGAGCGCCTCCAAATATTCCGTTTGAAAATTTATCGTACTTTACAACATGTCCATTTGTATCTGTGTAAGTTGAATAATACCCCCAGTGCGGTTTTGAAAAATCAGGCTGATAGGAATAAGATACAGATGGAGTTATTGTATGTCTTATTGCAGAAATCCCGAGCATATTGGGCTGGAACATACCGAACAATTTTGTAGAAACTGTAAGGCCTGTATTGAATGTTCTTACGAAATTAATTTGATTAACATCTTTAGTAATAATCGTATCCTTACCCTGGTCGTTTTTAGCGGCAAACATTTCAATTCTTTTGTTATACCATTTCTCCTGGTACTGGAAATTTGGAGAAAAACTAAAATATCCTATTTTGGGTGAAAAGCTTGTGCTAATGGTATGAAGGAAACCGCCTCTAATTTTTAAATTGCCATTAGTTTTGTTTCTTTCATTTTCAAATTGCCCTGAATAAGTGTAACCGAACAATTGATACCATTTTTGTTCTGCAGATCCTTCCGTTTTAAAAGGATAGCTTTGAGATTTTGTAAAGCTAATATTCGGAAGAAGTTCTTGAATATTCCCATTTTCCAGATTCTGAGTCCTTTTATAATTTAGCGAAAGGCTATTACCTGATTCTTCCCAATTTTTGAATAAAGTTGCATTAGAAACAATTTGATTTTGAAGAACCTGGCTGACATCCAAACTAGTTTTTTGCAAATAATTATTAGAACTAAACTGTAAATTAGCATCAAGCTGCAGAGTAGGAGTAATTTTTTGGCTATGAGTCCATTGTAAATTCCAATCAATTTGTTTTGCGCTATTAGGATCACCAGTTTCACCTGATTTTGTTAACCGGTATCCGCCGGATAAATTGCCATAGAAATCATACCTTTTAACATACCTAAACCTGCTATTAAATTCATAACTTCCTCTTGTCCAGTAGCTTGCCTGCAGATTCAAATCGATATAATCATTTATGGCCCAGAAATAGCCGAAATTTCTGAAAAAATTTCCCTGAGTTCCACTTTGTCCGAAAACCGGGGGTATTATACCGGAACGTCTCCCGGATTGAATGGGAAACATAGCGAAAGGGAGAGGAATGGGGAACGGAACTCCGCCGAAATATAACCATATCCATTTTGCGACTAATCTCTTTTTTTTGAACTACTTTCATTTCGCTTGCATAAAAGAAATAATGCGGAGTGTCACTATCGCATGTTGTATAGATACCATCTTTTATAAAATAATCATTCTTATCAATTTTTTTAATTTTTGTACCTGTATATATTGCGCCTTCGGATTTAGTACCGGCTGAGACAATGAAACCCTCTAGATGTTTTGAAATTGTAAGTCATTCTATTTCCGGTATATTCCTCTCCCCCTTCATTTAGTATAGGTGTACCTATCAGCTTTTCAGGCAGAGAATCTGAAGGTACACCCTTTGCCTCAATATTATTAGTATTAAAATCAACAAAAATATTAGCACTTTTTAAGTCGGTTTGTTTATACTTAAGCTCACCGTTTCCATAGATATCCATTTCTTTTTTATTAACAAAAAAGATTAAAGAATCGGAAGCTGTAGAATAGATGACGGAATCAACATCGTAGGTCTTTTTTTTTGCTGTGTCAACAGGAGTCAAATTAGCAGTTGAATCAGGCAAGTATAATGAATCTTTTTGGCTGATTAAACCGGTTGAATCAATTTCAGGGGAAATATTCGGGTAATTCTGCAGCAAGGAATCTTTCTGCTGAGCGGGCAGGAAGGATATACTGAAAAATAGAAAAATTGATAGCAAAAAATAATTGGTCATTGTATCATTGTCATTAGTCAATGGTCATTGGTCATTATTCGGATTTATAGAATACTAATGCTGATGCTCCTTTTATTCCTGCATTATTTTTTAATTTTGCGGGTAATACTTTAACTCTTTTTCTTAAGGGAGTTAAAACTCTCGTTTTGATAGTTTTACTTATGGCATCAAAAAGGGGTTCTCCGAAGCCTGCTACTCCACCTCCAATTATAAATGTACTAATATCCAGGAGGTTGCTTACAGATGTTAATGCAGAACCTAGATGTAACCCCATATCATTAACGATTGATTGAGCGAAACTATCGCCGTGTTCCATTGCATCTTGAATAGTAATTGGAGAAAGAAGCTCCAGATCGTTTTTAATAATTTTCCAAATAAGAGAGTCAGGATGTTCAGGCAATGATTTTTTGACAATATTAATTAGATATGAATTTCCAATAAAAGCTTCGACACAGCCAAAAGAGCCGCAATTACATTTAGGTCCTCCATATTCAATTGTAGTATGACCTACTTCTCCTGCTGCTCCAAATTCACCACGGAATAATTTTCTATTTATTATTATTCCACCGCCGACACCAGTTCCCAAAGTAACCATAACAAAAGAGTGTAATTTTCTACCATTCCCAAAAATCATTTCTCCGATAGCAGCTGCATTAGCATCATTTTCAACATGGACATTAATATTAAATTCTTTTTTGATTATCTCGCCAAGCTTAACTTTTCCCCAGCCCGGAATATTAGGAGGATTTTCCACAATACCTTTCTTGACAGTTACAACACCTGCAGCGCCAATACCGATACCGGTAATCTCCTTTTTATTCTTTGCTAAAATTTGATTTATACCTTTTTTCATCTGTGATATTACCGCATCAGGACCTTCTTCAGCTTTAGTTTCCACAGAAGTTTTTCTGACAATTTTTCCGCTTTGAGAGACTAAACCAAGTTTAATATTTGTTCCTCCCAAATCAACTCCCACTGCATATTTTTCTTTTTTTGTCATAAATAATCTTTATAAAAAGTAGACGAAATATTGTTGATTAATGTTACAAAATGGACCTATTTAGTGAATTCTGCACTAACGATTTTTATTTCCTGCGGATATGCAACATCGCCAATAACTGTAGTTACGACAGGTTTTGCATAAAGCTCAAGTTTAGATGAAGCCGAAGTTGAATTATTATACCCTCCGATATTTAATGCTAAATTAATTAAAGATTCATAATTTTTGTCTTTAAAGAAAGAGACTAAATCAAGGTTCATTTGCAGAGGTAAAACAACAGCTTCCCCGGTTCCGGGAACTGAAACAGGAGATCCTAAACTACCTGAAATTGTTTCTTTATTATCAATTAAAAGTCTCCATGGAAAATCCTTAAGTGTAGCATTAGTTTTTTGGTATCCGCCCGAACCATCATTTGGATTTTTAGCATCAACATTTAAAATGAAAGAGACAGGAAGGTGCCCTTGTGCAACAGCCGAAGAAATTCTTAATAATTCAGATGCGGAGAAATCCTGGAATTTAGTTTTATTATTCAATGAAACACCGTTGAGTGTAAAATTATTTACATTTCCGAGTTTAAACTGCAGCCTTGAAATATTCACTATTGTCTGATAAACGCTGCAGCTTAAATTTGTGAATAATAAAAAGGGTAATAGTATTAGAAGTTTTTTCATATTAAAATTTAATTGTTTAATTGTTATTGCTAAATTGCTAAATTGTTTTACATTTCTGTTCAAATCAGAAGCTTATTTTATATAATTTTTTGTTCTTCGATTTTTTTTATAATTATGTTCTGCTACTTTTAGTGCTTTAAGACCATCTTCACCTGAGACAATTGGTTTTTCATTTTTAAGCACAGAATCAATAAATAGCTGGAGCTCATAGGAGAGAGCATTAATTTCCTTTACTTCAGGTTGTTCATATATAAGGCGTTTCTTTTTATCACCGATTCCGATTTCTCCAAAAGATATAGCCGAACTATTAAGATCCTGTTCAACGGGGAGAAGTCTATAAACTTCAGATACACCTGTAATAAAATCCAATGCAATATAATTATCTTTCTGGAAAATTCTCATCTTTCTCATTTTCTTTTGAGAAATTCTACTTGCAGTCACATTCGCTACTGCTCCATTTTCAAACTGGATACGTGCATTGGCAATATCAATATTATCTGAAACAACGGCTACTCCGCTAGCTTCAATATGGCTTACTTCGCTTTTAATCAGACTTAAAATAATATCGATATCGTGAATCATTAGATCTAATACTACTGCAACGTCGGTACCTCTGGGATTAAATTGTGCAAGCCTATCGGTTTGAATAAACATAGGTTTTATAATATATTTTTCAAGAGATACTAGTGCCGGATTAAATCTTTCTATATGACCAACTTGAAGGTTTAATTTCTTTTCACCAGCAATTTTAACCAACTCTTCAGCCTCAGGGATGGCTGCAGTTATTGGTTTTTCGACAAAAACATGCTTGCCTTTCTCAAGAGAATCTTTTACCAGTTTATAATGGGATGTAGTAGTAGCAGCAATTGATACTGCATCGACAGCCTGAAAGAGTTCATTAATATCTTCAAATTCTTTTACGTTATATTCTGATGCGGCAGCTTTGGATTGAATAAAGTTAGTATCATAAACTCCAATTAATTCACAATCTTTAATGTGTTTAAACATTTTTACATGAAGTTTGCCTAGATGCCCGGTTCCGATAACGCCGATTTTTAATATTTTAGGTACGAGATTCTTCACTTCACTTCGTTCGTTCAGAATGACAATATTTGAGTAATTTCAATTATTTAGTTATTATTTTTTGATAGCCGATTATTCTGTCATAACCGCCGTAATTTTGATCATTGTAATATAAAAATATATAATAAACATTTGAAGTTTCCCAGAAGTTACCTTCAAGGACAAGCCAGTCGGGATTTTCAATTTTATTGTTTATTATATCTGCAGCGACATACTGATAATCATAGATCCCTCTTTTGAGAGGAACAGTTTTAGTAAACACGCCATATTCATTAGACATCTGAAATTCGGGTAAAATCTGCCAATGGTTAAACGCGCCAACTAAAAAAATACTTTGAAAACCATTATCAGGGGGTCTAATTTTAAAGGTAACATTCAGATAATCAGCATAATCATTTTCAAAAAACAGATAAAGGGAACCGCCGTTCAGATCCTTTTGTCCTTGCTTATAAAATCTTGAATATTCCAAACCGTCAAACTGCGCAGAGACATCTTTTTTATTATATTTATTAAAATTTCTCAAATCCGTCTGCCGGTATTCATTACCCGGATGAATATCCCTTGCAGTGAATGAAAATTTTCTATCGCCGTCCCAATAATATTGCCTAGTGTTAGTATTGAAGTTTCTATCAATAATCACAGGATAATATATTTTTTGGTTTTCAATGATTTCGACATGATCGACAAAAGAAGGATAGAATTCATTAGGTAAATCAAATGAGGCGGTAATATTAAAAATTTTGGCTAGAACCGGAGGGGAATAAACCTTGTCTTCCAATACTTCATTTTTCTTGGCGGCATTCATAATTACATCAGGTTTTATAACATAGAATTTACCAGATGCATATATATTTGAAGTGTCCTGTGAATCGGTAATAAAGAACATCCATTTACCAGAGAAAGGAAAATCAACATAATTATTTTTATTTGGGAAAATAACCGCGAAAATGGTAACGAGCATCAAGAACAGTATTCGGAAGCCGGTCAAACTTTAGATTATATTCTATATTTTTTCCATAATTTAAGAGGAAAATATTCTGATATGGATTCCAATTTTTATCACAAAACCTAAAAACAATTATGAGTGAGGGTTCATACGGCGAATTTAAGTCGAATTCAATGTTTAATTTTTTAGAAATTAGAATAGGCAGAGCAGTTTCATCGTCGGTAAAAACTTTTAAACTTTTGATTTCGATCTTTTGAGAATAAAGACTTGAAGCAGTGAATAAGAGAGATAAAAATAACAATTTTAACCGGTACACAAAGTCCCCTTAAAGATTAAAGATTTCAACGCATTTTATATATTGATAAGAAACAAATATTTTGATTACCTGTTTTTCCCTTTCAATTTCGAGCAGTAAACCATCGTCATATGCATTAATCAGTTTGCCTGTTTTGAAAACTATTTCATATAAAGGAGTGTTGTTAGAAGAATCCTTTACAAGGCCGTAATTCTCAACAAGTGTAACATTAAGAGTTTTGCCAAGAAATTCATTCCAGTCTATCTTCATTCGCTCCTCTTAATAAGTTCGTTTAACTTTTGTTTAAATTGTTCTAAATCTTCACATAAATAATAGTTTTTTAGAAACTGAGAGGCAACGGATTTTTCTCCCGCATTTATATAATTAACGTACACTGCAGCAATGGGAGCAATTAATGATTTAGATGTCCCGCAATTTTTTGAATTACCTTCAAGACTGTCATCGATAAAGTTCATAATGCTTTCATTTTCGTTAATGAAGACATTATAAACTTCATCATTAACCAGAAATATTGATGAATCTTCATATCGCCAGCAGTTTAAAGGAAGAAAGTAATTTTCATCATTTCTGATTAAATTTTTCGAAATCAGGATTTCCGGCAACAATAATTGTTCCGCCAAGATCTCCGTTTGTGGTTTCAACGGGTTCGGTGGAACCGGATAATATTGAATCGATAAAGGAGAAATTATCTTTAGTATTATAAATATAAAGTGTAAATCCGGGAGATATTATTATTGAGGGTTGAATCGAGTACCAGGTATTCGTCATTATTGTCATCATTTAAATCAGCGGTATATGGTTCCGGATTGTTAAACTTCTTTTGATAGAAAATCTGATTATTATTATCAAATGCCTGGAGAAGGTTTCCCTGGAATAATATGTAGAATTTATCAAAACTAATTGTATCCTGTTGTGCAAATATATTAAACGAGAAAATAAACAAGAAAAACAGAAAAAATTTTTTCATGAAAATATAAATATAAAATAATGTGAATAAATATAATGAATTATGATAAAATTTATCTTATCATTATTGGTTTAATTGCTTAATTGTTTAATTGTTTAATTGTTTCAGATGTAAAGATGATATTTAATAATTATATAGAATTATATTTTATATATGGATAGGTTGGGAGGGGAAAAAGAATGCCCGCTTTTTACAGCGGGCACACTCACAATATATATTCCCCAAAATAACGAGGGATGTTATTAAGGGATAGTTTAAATTATAACCATATTTGATAAAAACCAAGATAAAGTGTCACACCTACCTCAATTTTGTGATGCAATAGACATTAATTAAATTAGGGATCTACTTGACATTTTGCAACATATTATGCAAGTTTTCATTTATAATCCAGGGGCACTCTAAATAGGGCGCCAAATTATCCGACAACATTTACTGAATAGTTCATTGTGATTTTTTTGAATCTGTTAAAATCAGTGTTCTATTAAAAACTTATTCCGGTTATTAAATTCCGGTATCGAATCTTCCAACTTCACATCATCAAAAATAACCGGAAATTATTAGGTTATTAAATTTCCTCAAAAATAATTTATAAAAATATGGGAGCCAATCATCTCTTAAATCCTATTCTCAGGCAATGGATTGGAGTGCCTGAATAAAAAGAAACAAGGAGCGCCACATGGATGAAAACCGTCTTGAATTCTTATTTGAGCTTTTGCGACGTCCAATACCATGGGATCCAATACCTCCGTGGTTAAAATTGGATGATAAATTGCAGAAGCAATTTGCCCAGATGGAGATAAAATTCCATTTGAAGGAGCTGGAACTTCAGCAACAAAAATTGCAGGAAATTTCAAAAATTATGGATGTCAGATAGCTTATTAAGGCGGTTAATTAATTAACCGCCTTAAATTCAGATGAAAATAAAAATAAATTTAACTACATGAATTTAAAACAGAATAATTCCGTAGATGTTATTCTAATTGGGTACGAAAATCAGGAAAATTTAGGTTTACGTTCAATTATGTCATATCTTCTAGGGCAAAAATATAAAGTAATACTAATTCCCTTTTTTCCGGATTTTGATGCAGAACTAATAAATGCCATAAGAGATTTGCATCCGGCTCTTATCGGATTTTCAATTATTTTTCAATTTAGCTTGGAAAATTTCAGAAAACTTATGCACAAATTAAGGTTAAATGGCATTCAATCACATTTTACCGCCGGAGGACATTTTCCAAGTTTACGTCCAAAAGAGACACTGGAGTTAATCCCGGAATTAGATACTATAGTAAGATTTGAAGGAGAATTGACAATATCTGAATTACTAAAGTATTTAGAGGAACCGGATAAATGGACTAAAATAGATGGTTTGGCATTCCGAAAAAATTCAGATATTATCATTAATCCAGTGAGAAAGCTGATAGATAATTTAGACAGTTTACCTATAGTATATCGTAATAAGCCAAAGACACTGGGATTCGGAATTAAAATGGCTTCAATGTTAGCAAGTCGGGGATGTTTTTATAATTGTTCTTTTTGCAGTATTCGTCAATTCTATGGTTCAGCAGAGGGAAAGCTGAGAAGAACGCGTTCACCGAAGGAAGTAGTTAAGGAATTGGTATCTTTATATAAAGAATACGATATAAGGTTTTTCAGTTTCCAGGATGATGATTTTGCTGCCCGTTCAGTACGGCAAAAAGCATGGATTGCAGAGTTTTTATCAGAAATAGATAAAGCCGATCTTTCAAATATCATACGCTGGAAAATATCATGCAGGGTTGATGATATAGAAGAAAATGTATTACTGAAAATGATTGAACATGGACTAATGGCAATATATTTAGGGGTTGAATCAGGCAGCGAATCAGGATTAAGAGCATTAAATAAGCATGTAAATGTTAAGCAAAATATAGAAGCAATCGATCTAATTGAACAGAACAAAATTGCTCTAGCAATTGGCTTCATGTTATTTGATCCTTCTTCAACAATGAAATCTGTTGAAGAAAATATATCTTTTCTAGAAAATATAGGGGAAAACGGATATTTCCCTATTAATTTTTGTAAAATGTTACCCTATGCCGGTACACCTATCGAAAAATCACTCATACACGACGGCAGATTAAAAGGCACTTTATCAAATCCTGATTATGATTTTCTAGACCCAACCCTAAACTGGTATGCTTTTCTTGTTCAAAGAATTTTTACTGTAAGAAATTTTCATTCCGAAGGATTGGCAGCAAGATTACAGCAAGTAGATTTTGAAAGTCAACTATATTCTTCTCTCAACAATGAAAAAAGTATTGACAGATTGAAATCAGAAATTAAACTTCTGATAAAAAATTCGAATAAACTTGCAAGCAGAACGCTTCGTAATTTATGGGATGAGGTAATATTACATGGCCCAAAGAAATTAATTCAGGAAGAGAATAAACTTTTAGAGATAGCAGATGTTGAATGGAGGGGAGAGATGCAATTCCAAATGGAACTTGATTCTATTTTAAACCAACTTAAGATAGAACCACGTACAGCGCATGCCTTAATGGATTTGAATCCTCAAGAGGAATATTGAGCGAGTGATTTTTCGGATTAAAAACACGTCTTTACCTTGTTAAACTATCAATAATTCTTTAAATTTATAATGCTTATCCGGAGCCTTAAATGAAGCTAACAAACAAAACAAAATTACCAACAAACATTATAGAAAATTTGAATTATTAACAAATATATTAATCAAAAGGAATAAAAATGGAAAAAGAATTAGATCCGAAAAAATCTGTTTATGATGTAAATGATGAAAGTCAATGTCCGGTTACCGGGCATGCAAAACATAGTGCAGGAGGCGGCACAAAAAACCGTGACTGGTGGCCGAATCAGTTGAATTTAAATATACTCCGGCAGCACTCTCCCCTATCGAATCCTATGGGAGAGAAGTTCAATTACGCAGAGGAATTCAAGACGCTTGATCTTAATGCAGTAAAGCAAGACATTTTTGATCTGATGACCAAATCTCAGGAATGGTGGCCGGCAGATTATGGTCATTACGGACCTTTCTTTATCCGTATGGCATGGCACAGCGCAGGTACTTACCGCATCTCTGATGGGCGCGGCGGCGGCGGTACAGGCTCACAGCGCTTTGCACCGCTAAACAGCTGGCCTGACAATGCTAACCTTGATAAGGCACGTTTGCTGCTCTGGCCGGTTAAACAGAAATACGGAAAGAAAATTTCATGGGCAGACTTGATTATTTTAGCAGGCAATTGCGCACTCGAGTCAATGGGCTTTAAAACATTCGGTTTCGGCGGTGGGCGTGAAGATATCTGGGAGTCTCTGGAAGATATTTACTGGGGTTCAGAAGGAGAATGGTTAGGCGATAAGAGATATAGCGGTGAGCGCGATCTGGAGAATCCCCTTGCTGCAGTTCAGATGGGTTTAATCTACGTGAATCCGGAAGGTCCAAATGGAAACCCTGATCCGGTAGCAGCAGCCCATGATATTCGTGAGACCTTTAGGCGTATGGCAATGAATGACGAAGAAACTGTTGCGCTTATAGCCGGAGGGCATTCATTCGGAAAAACGCATGGTGCAGGGGATCCAAGTAAATATGTTGGTAAGGAACCTGCAGGAGCGAGCATGGAAGAGCAAGGGCTCGGATGGAAAAACGCCTTCGGCAGCGGTAATGCAGGTTATACGATTACTAGTGGTTTGGAAGGAGCATGGACTACAACACCGACTAAATGGAGCAACAATTTCTTTGAAAACCTGTTTAGCTACGAATGGGAATTGACAAAGAGTCCGGCAGGTGCACATCAATGGAAACCTAAGGATGGTGCAGGTGAAGGTTTAGTGCCGGATGCACATGACTCTTCAAAGAAACATGCACCCTTTATGCTAACGACCGATCTCTCCTTAAGATTCGATCCTGCTTACGAAAAAATATCGAGACGCTTCTACGAGCATCCTGATGAATTCGCAGACGCATTCGCAAGAGCCTGGTTCAAATTAACACATCGGGATATGGGTCCCCGTGCACGTTATCTTGGTACTGAAGTACCGGAGGAAGAATTGATATGGCAAGATCCTATTCCAGCTATAACGCATAAGCTGATCGATGACCGGGATATTATCGAACTAAAGAATCAAATACTTGCTTCGGGATTAACGGTATCCCAGCTTGTATCCACCGCATGGGCATCGGCATCAACATTTCGCGGCTCTGATAAAAGGGGTGGTGCGAATGGTGCACGTATACGTCTTGCGCCGCAGAAAGATTGGGAAGTAAATAACCCGGTTCAATTAGATGAGGTGCTGAAGACACTTGAAGGTATCCAAAAAGAATTCACTAAATCCGGTGGTAAAATGGTATCGATTGCCGATTTGATTGTTCTAGGCGGATGCGCAGGTATTGAGAAGGCAGCTGAAAAAGCAGGTCATGAAATAACAGTACCCTTTACACCAGGACGTGCGGATACATCGCAAGAGCTAACTGATGTAGAAGCATTCGCTGTGCTTGAGCCGGCTGCAGATGGTTTCCGTAACTACCTGAAGACCAAGTACTCAGTATCGGCAGAAGAAATGCTGGTTGACCGTGCACAGCTATTGACGCTGACCGTACCGGAAATGACAGTTCTCCTTGGAGGTATGCGTGTTCTTAACACGAACTTTGATCATTCGCAGCACGGTGTTTTTACTAAACGTCCCGAGACACTTACAAACGATTTCTTTACCAATCTTTTAGATTTGCGTACAAAGTGGAAGGCGACTTCGGAATCCGAAGATTTGTTTGAAGGTCATGATCGTGTTTCCGGCGAACTCAAGTGGACCGGTACGCGCGTCGATCTCATCTTCGGTTCTAACTCTGAGCTTCGTGCTGTAGCGGAAGTATATGCTTGTACAGATTCTCAAAAGAAGTTCATACAGGATTTTGTGTCGGCATGGACTAAGGTAATGAATTTAGATCGCTTTGACATATCTTAATTTCAGGCTCATCCAGCATTAGTTATTATAGAGGGGTGGTTTGGCAGCAAACTACCTCTCTGATGTTAAAATTCTAAACTACATAATACAATTTACAAATAAATAACAATTTCGAAATTCAAAATTTCTAATTTGAGGCTATCGCTTTTATTAGGAATTGCAAATACATTTGGATGAAATGATGTAATAAAGGAATATCTACTTATTAACTCATGCTACGCAAAATTATTTTTTTTGTCATTCTGAGCGGATTGAAATATTTCGAAATTGTGCAAATTATAAACCTTGAGATTCTTCACTTCGTTCAGAATGACTGTTGTGTGTGAATGAATTATTAATATTAGTACGGCAATAGAATTAACTACTGTCGTATTGTTGTGACTTCCTGTGGCAGCGAAATTAAAATTTTATCATCAATCTCGTTTAAGATTTTGGTTTTGGAAATTACAACTATAACTTAATAAATTTATTCGAAGTAAATTGGATTTGACACAGATCTTTTACAAAAATGTTAGATGAATAATCCGTAATGCAAATGGAAAAGCTTGTATAGTTATTATTTTAAAAGAAGGTATCTAAGTACGCCCGGAAGGATTCGAACCCTCAACCTTTTGATCCGTAGTCAAACGCTCTATCCAATTGAGCTACGGGCGCATTTTTATTGTTTCAAATATACAGTAAATAAAAAATTTTTACAATCAATTAAGTTTTGTTCAACGAGAAGGAATATATTTTGCCTTTCTTAATATTTTATCACCGTTTTGTTCACAATTTCATTAACATAACTCAAAAATATCCTATGAAATAGCGTAGGTTTGTTCCAATTTTTTCCTTTAAAAAACTCAAGGGGAGGCATAGTTATATATGCCTAAATAATTTTCTCTCCAAAAAAGGGGGGTTGAGAGGCTTTTTTCTCAAAATAAAACGATTGTGAAGATATAACTTATTTTATTAGTAGTAATTAGATCTGCGTGGAAACTAAAAGTAATTTTATAAAAAAAAGGATGTTTTAAGAAAAGCTTAAAACATCCTTTCAATGTTTTCTAATTGAATAATTCTTAATAAGTACGTGTTGTATCGTTCATATTCCCATTATTCCCATTATTATAATCATTATTATTCTGATTATAAGTTCCGGTTGTATCAGTTCTATTTGTATTTCCGTTATTATATTTATGTTTTTTCCCCATATAAGTAGTATCCATATTGTTGCCATTGTGTTTGCCATAAGTCGTACTATCCTGAAGAGCATTTTGATTACTTATTATATTGTTCTTCTTATTACTTTTATTGAAATGGCTATTTCCTGCAAATGAAAATCCGCTAATCATTATAAAGGAAACTAAAAGCGTTACCATGAAATTCAATAACTTTTTCATTTCGAATATCTCCTTTGATGTTTAGGAATATTGATCTTTAACATTATCCAACTTAAAATTATTTTTTAATTATTCTGTGATTGAATAAATAGATTAAATAAATATCACAGTAATTATAATGAATCTCAAATAAATGTGAGTGCTGCAATACTATATTTGAAATAAATTTTATTTTGAGAGAAATCAATACCTCTTAGAATTAATCCGAATAGTTTAGATTTAATGAAATCCATAGAATCGCAGAAAAACAATCTAATAAAGGGATAAAAGGATAAAATAATTTGACAGAATCATTGAAGGAATTATTTGAAGATCAAGATCTTCTATATGTAAATGATCATGATCTGAGGATTAAAAGAATAAAAAGAGGTAAGGGATTTATATATGTTAATTCCAAAGGGGAAATAGTTCGTAAAAAAGAATTAATTTTAAGGTTTAAATCACTTGTAATTCCCCCAGCATGGGAGAATGTTTTAATTTGTGATAATGAAAAGGGACATATACAATCTGTAGGTAGAGATAAAAGAGGAAGAAAGCAATATATATATCATAAAAAGTGGGAAGAATTCAGTAATACTAATAAATTTAGCAGATTAATTGAATTTGGAGAATCATTACCAATAATAAGGAGATATGTTGAGAAAGATTTACGAAAGAGATCTTTACTTCGGAATAAGATATTAGCAGTCATAATAAGGCTGCTGGAAGAGACATTAATTAGAATAGGAAATAAAGTATATGCCGAACAAAATCAATCTTTTGGATTAACAACATTAAAAAACAAACATATTAAAATAAAGGGTACTACCTTAAACTTCCATTTCAACGGTAAAGGGGGAAAACCATTTGATTTAACTATTTCAAATAGAAGTTTATCAAAAATAGTAAAGAAGTGCCAGGATCTGCCCGGTCAATATCTCTTTCAATATATAGATGAAGAAGGGAATTGTCAGCCTATTGAATCGGCTGATGTAAACAGTTATTTAAATAGTATTATAGAGAAAAACTTTACTGCTAAAGATTTCAGAACATGGGGAGCTACTATATTAGCAGCAGAAAGCTTAAACCAATTCCCTCTTGAAAATGACGAAAAGGCAAATGAAAGGAATATAGTTAAGGCCGTAAAACAAACTGCCAAAGAATTAAATAATACACCTGCGGTCTGTCGAAAATATTATATACATCCGGATATTATTAAGGCATACCGGAAAGGATATCTTTCAAAGGTATTTTCATCAGCATCATCGCTGAGAAACAGTAAGTATGGTTTGGATAAAGTTGAAAAGGTAGTTTTAAAAATACTAAAGAAATACTCCAGGTAGAGGTGTTTTGTATATAGTAGTTGGT
The DNA here is from genome assembly GCA_963742995.1 of uncultured Ignavibacteriales bacterium. Classification (GTDB taxonomy): domain Bacteria; phylum Bacteroidota; class Ignavibacteria; order Ignavibacteriales; family Ignavibacteriaceae; genus CAVQBP01. The sequence continues at coordinate 21,456 of CAVUOL010000020.1, read as the reverse complement.
TTGTGGTTTGTAGGAGGTTGGTGGTTGATGGTTGGTGCTAGAGGAGTCAAGGACACAGACAAGAATGTCTGTGTTACAATTATATATGTTAAATCACATTTCGAAGAGTTAAACCTTCCGAATAAGCATAATCATAAGCCTGATTGATAATACTCATTTATATTTTTTTTGTTTTAATCTATGTTGTTACATAAATATTTAATAATAAAGCGAAAGAAGAAAATGAAAGTCAAAAAAGCAAATAAAGGTTTTTCAAAGATAAAAAAAGCAGCGGGTTATATATCAACATTTGCCACTATTGGAGTATTAGTTACACGATATATTATGAATAAGAAGAAGAAAAGCAACGGCGATTAATTTTTTTATAATAATAAAAGATTTAATAGATGACATAGATCACTGCTATTCCATATAAACTTTTTCTTTTATATCAAAATATCGAACTTCGGAAGGAGCTATTATCTTATAAAATTGAGCCATAATTTTTTCAAGAAATTTTTCACTAACAAATGCTACGCGGTTAAATCTATTTTTGATTTTCATACTAAACAGGAGGTCTTCAAAAAAAGTATTTAATTCCCAGCCCTTAAAATTGATCATTTCATAATACCAATTTATTTTCGGAAACTGTTCAAATTTCTTGTCTAGTTCTTCCTTTAGAATAACGAAGTCTTTTTTCGTTATCTTGCTGCTTACGCGGATAGCAAGTAAATCTTTTTTATTAAAATCCAAAATCTCTATCATTATCAGTATTATTCTTGTAGTGTAAATAACAGATATAGAGAAGATAAAGTTCAAGTAATTATTTTAATGTGATAACTATGATACTCTCTCTTATCGATCACAAAAGCTTTTGATAAAAATTAAGAAATTGATAAAGAAATAATTTGAAAGGTAGTTATGACGAAAATTTATGTGACCCCGCATATTAATGATTGGGCAGTGAAACAGGAAGGGATTGATGCAATGATATCTGTTCATAATACAAAAGAAGAAGCGATAGAGGCTGCAAAAGAAATAGCAATAGGTAGAGAAGCAGAACTTGTAATATTAAAGAAGGATGGGACAATAGATAATCTGGGAGTTTATCCAACCGATCCGTTTCCGTCTAAGGATAAAGGACCTGAATATAATGATGAAGGAGACGAAGGAGTATAGAAATAAATTTAACTTGTTATTAATTTGAACTTAGATTTCTAGAGAAAGAACTTTGTTTTGTTCAATGTCATAACGGATTAATTTTTTGAATTTAATCACCCAGCCTTATCGTATTTTATTTTATAATTCATTTAGAAAAAATAAGGAGGATTAAAATGCCAAACGCATGGAGTAACAAAAAAGAACGACAATATGAACATATTAAGAAGAGTGCAAAGAAAAGGGGTAAGAGTCCAAAACGGGCAAAGGAAATAGCCGCACGTACAGTAAATAAACAAAGAAGAGAAGAGGGAAAAACCCCGAATAAAAAAACACAGGGTACCGGGAATCCTACTCACAAACTAGAGGACAGAACAAAGGATGAACTCTATAATGAAGCTAAAAAATTAAATATTGACGGCCGCAGTAAAATGAATAAAGGTGAATTGATAAAAGCAATTAGAAGAAAAAGATAGGGTGTCTACATATGTGCTTTGATAAAAATGGATTCTGAACCTTTTCGAAAAATCTCATTAGTTTTCAATTCATGAGAATTGAAACATGAGCAAGAGCAAGTGTAAGTGGAAGTGTGACCCAAAATTACTTTCGGGTCACACTTACTAATATTTACGCAGAACTAATTAAAATTTAAATTGCCAGCCTACCAATATGGCGTAGCTATTTGCCTGGAATGAATTGGCACCAGTTATATCCTCTTCTCTTTGAACAAAATAATAAACCAGCTCTCCGAATAATCCTCCTTTATCACTAAAGTTAATTTCTACTCCGCCGCCGATATTTACACCCACGGCACCTTTAACATTTAATGTCGAATCATGCAGCTGGTAACCTACCTGTGATGCAAGCTGCTTAAATTGATCGGTCCAGTTAATGTCAATGTTACCGCTGATTAAACCTGCTCCAACTTTTGCATATGGGACAATAGGACCGGGTAAAAGTCTTGCTTTTACAAAAACGCCTGCATATAACTGGTGTACCTTTAATTCTGCTACCTGAATATTTTGGTTGCCTAAATTAGCACTTACATCAAATGTAAAAGGAGCAGCGGCATAATTGACTTCAGCACCGAATGTAAAAAGGAAAGGTAAACTAAATGATAATTGAGCTCCTACCGGAATATATTGAGCCTGCGAAAAATCGGCCTGGCTTGCCAGTGAATTACCGAATAAATCTTTATCAAAAGAAGATCTGCCGACACCAGTATATAGTGAAAGAGATACTTGTGCTTCAGCATTAAGGACTATAAGAAAAAAAATAATCGTTGTAAAAAGTACCTTCTTCATTAGACCCTCCTAAATGATTTTAATTAGATAAAAAGAAAATAAGAAAAAAAATCTATTAAAGTACAAAATATTTTTTGAGGAAGAGCACTTCATCAAAGCTAATTTTGTTCTTTTAATTCATAAGCTTAAATTTTAATGTTCTGCATGACACCGGATATATTTGAAATACTATTCAATGGGATTTCATTTTTTCTTCCACATCTTGGGCAGATAATGCTCTTCTCATGATAATCGGGGGGAATTTTCATTTTTAATCCGCAAGCACAAACGATAAATGCATAATTATTAACTGACATCATTAAATCACCAAGTGTTCTTTTTTCTTTTGTCTTATCTGTAATTTCTGGAGATGCAGAAGGATTTCTAATGCCGATAGCTGTATGGTCGGCTAAGGCAGTATTAGGCATTAGAACAGAGTTTTTTCCTTTTACCATATTAAATGCATTTTGATAATTAATGTAATTTACCCCGCCTGCCATACTTCTTAAAATTCTAATTCTTTCCGATGTGGGAGGATGAGTGTTTGTTAAATCGGAAAGCTTCATTCCCTTCCGTTTCAAAGGATTGACGATATACATAGGTGCGGTTACTTTATTGGCAGTTTTCAAATCAAGATCGGTTGAAGAGATTTTTTCCAGAGCGGAAGCTAAGCCTTCCGGATAGCGGGTGAGCCTTGCTCCGTTAGCATCTGCAAGATATTCCCGGCGTCTGGATATTGCAAAGTAAAGCAGCTGAGCAGCAATTGGAGCCAGAATAGCCAATATTATAGCGGCAACCATCATTACCAATTGGGCTTGTCCTCCGCCTGAAGATGATTTCGACCGGTAGCGAGCAGACGAACCGCCGGAGAACCATAAACCTTTCAAAAATACTTCCGATATTAATACGATACAGCCGAGCATAATTCCGGCAAAAGTCATCACTAATATATCCCTGTTGGCTATATGAGACATTTCATGTGCAATAACACCTTGAAGTTCATCCCGGTTTAATTTAGCAAGTAATCCCGCAGTAACAGTAATTGCGCTGTTTTCCGGTTTTGTACCTGTAGCAAAAGCATTTGGAGCAGCATCATTAATTATAAAAATCTTAGGCATTTTAGGAAGATTAGATGCAATTTTCATTTCTTCAACAATATTAAATAACTGCTGATGAACATCAGGTGTTACCTCTTTTGCATTGCTGACAGAAAGCAATATGGAGCTGCCGGCGGTATAGGAGATAATTGACAAAATAAACCATATAAATAATGCAAATATTACCCCCATAATTCCCCCGCCTTCAGGGATGAAAGAACTGCCTATAAAGTATCCCAGCAAGATAAGTGCAATACCCATGGCAGTAAATAAAAACATTGTCTTTCTTTTATTCGACTGAATTATTTCCCACATATCCTATAGAAATAAATATTTTAATAAAAATTTTCTTATTAAGAGAAACTAACTTTAGGTACTTCCCTATCTGCTTTATCTTCGACCTGGAAAAAGGCTTCATCTTTAAAATTGAACACTCCAGCCATCATATTAGCCGGGAAAGATTGAATTTTATTATTATAGAAAAGTACCTGGTCATTATAATTTTGACGTGAAAAAGAGATTTTATTCTCTGTTGAAGTCAATTCTTCCTGGAGAGATAAAAAATTCTGGTTAGCTTTAAGGTCAGGGTAATTCTCAACGACCAGGAAAAACTTACTCATTGCGCCGCTGAGTTCGCCTTCAGCTTGAGCCCGTTCTTTAACTCCTGTGGCATTCATTGCCTGGCTTCTTGCATTAGTTATATTCTGCAAAGTTTCACGCTCGTGAGTCATATAACCTTTGACGGTTTCGATTAAATTAGGTATCAGATCGTGTCTTCTTTTCAACTGGACATCAATCTGCGACCATGCATTCTTCACCTGATTTCTTAATCTAATCAGTGAATTATACATGGATATAGTTAAAAGTACAGCCACAACGATTATAATTAAAATGATAATTAATGCTGTCATTTATATTCTCCCGGATTAATCATTTAAATTTATGATCGAACATATCTTTAATTAAAGTTAAAATCTTATCTTCTTTATCCAAACCACCAGTTTCGAACAGCTCCAGAAGTTCACCTTTATCGAACCACAATCCATGATGATGTTTACACCTGTCAATCAATATATTCGTTCCCTTTCCGCAAAGCACTTTCTCCATTTTCTTTCCGCAAATGGGGCATTTTATTTTTTTCTCAGGATTATTTTTATCGACTAATAATGAAGCCGATAGCTCATCTTTGTGCCGAAAATTTTCCAGTAGAATCTCCAGTTCACCTCCATCCAGCCATATTCCTTCACAGTTTGTGCAATGATCAATTTCGACATTATTAAGTTCAAGAATTATAAGAGGGTGATTACAAGCGGGGCAATTCATTCTGGTCTGTACTTTCTAAAAATCTGATATCAAAAAATAGTTAAATTTTTACAAAGTAGTTAACTTGATCGATGTTTGTGGGTTTTTGTTTGTGGTTTGTGGGTGTTGTAGACAATATCATTAACCAATTTATCTACAGAAGGTAGAGGTTTTTCTGTATTTTCACACAATCTTTTCAGTCGAGGGAGTAGTGAATAAAAAATAAGATGGCTTTAGCCACATAAGGATACACAGAGGTGGCTGAAGCCATTGATTAATTTTGATAATCTCTATATCTATGCTGCTTCTTGGGGTTTTAACGGGCTAATATTCTGATTTACCTTAAATAAGTTATCCGGATCATATTTTTGCTTTATATTAGCTAGGCGTTCATAATTTTCTCTATATGTAGCTTTTACACGTTCATCACCTTCATCGTGCATAAGGAAGTTGACATAAGAACCTCCGGCAGAGAAAGGATGAATAGCATTATAATAATCTTTAGCCCATTTTGTAATTAAATCCTTATTTGCAGGATCCGGGTCAACTCCGCATATTACTACAGCCCATGTTGCATCTCTGTAACCCCATGCTGTATCTTTATTATCGGGTTTTCCGGCAGCCCCATTTACAGGATACATATGCATTAACGAAAGCATAGTTGGTAGTTCTTTAGCGTATTTAATATGCGAATCAATTACCTGATCCGGTAATTCATTAAAGAAATCTGCTTTCCAATACCACTGCATACCTGACGGTAAAAGAGGATCGAACATACTCTGCAGCATCGGATGCGGCATATTACCTAAAAATTCAAAATCAGGTTTTTGCTCTCTGATTGGTGCAAATACTTCATCTGCTTTTTCTACAGAACCAGTATAACACCATACTATTCCGCCCATTCTTTTTAAATGTAAATCTTTGGGAAACGGATCACCGGGAGGTACCATTAAATAGGCAAAGAATCCGTTTATATCCTCATCTGCATTTTTTATAAAGTCACGGTACCACTTCATTACTCCGGCTGCTCTGTCCAATTCCCAGAGTGTTATCCCTGCAAATACATTACTTAATTTATTTAATTTGAAAAGGAAGGAAGTAACAACCCCGAAATTGCCTCCGCCGCCTCGAATGGCCCAAAATAAATCCCGGTTAGTATCCTTGTTGGCTTTAACCATTTTACCGTTTGCTAAAACTACATCGGCTTCCAACAAATTATCTATCGTTAAACCGAATTTACGGGTAAGATGACCAATCCCTCCGCCCAGGGTTAAACCTCCAACACCTGTAGTTGATACGACACCGCTTGGAGTAACAAAGCCGAAACCATTGGTTGCATGATCAACATCCCCCCATGTGCAGCCGCCTCCTACGCGTACGGTATCCTGTTCAGGATCCACATGAGTATATTTTATTTTTGAAAGATCTATAACTAATCCATCATCACAAACCCCTAATCCCCCTGCATTATGCCCTCCGCTTCTGACTGCTACTAAAAGCTTGTTTTCTCTGCCGAAATTAACTGCACTAATTACATCAGCTGTATCGGCACATTTTGCAATTATTTGCGGACGGCGATTAATCATCCCATTGTAGACTCTTCTTGCAGATTCATATTGCTCATCCCCAGCTAATATAATATCTCCTCTGAACATGGACTTGAAATTATTGACGGCTGACTCTTCAATCATTGTAACCTCCTAAATTAAAAATTAGTTAATTAAAAATGTTTAGGATTGCCATTTTAAAAAAGAACAAATGAGGCTAAGGAATGAACTTTCTAGAATAGAGTTTATTTTAATGGATTTGTTTTGACTATTCAATTAAATAAATCTCTCTGTGTCCGCCTTCTAAAAGATCCATATAACCTTCCATTATTTTTCCAACTTCCGGTTCTGAAGTTCCTCCCCTTATCTCTTTTGCAAAAACGGCAAGATCTTCAACCTCGGATTCCATAACAACTGTCCAGTAAGTTGTAGCGATATCAGTCATTATTTTATACTTTCCCATCCCCTGCTTTTCAAAATAGGGGGCTGCCTGCTTGAATTTTTTTACCAGTTCCTTTGCTTTCCCTGGTTTGGCATTAAAGACATCTCTGATCAAATACATAACTCCTCCGTTATTAATTAATATTTAATTATAGAACCGTATGATATGAAACAGTAAAAGTTTTAGGGTAAACAGTCAGCTTTAATTCTCAGGGAAATAATAAACTGAAGTACAAGAGAATAAGGAATAGACAGGCAATTTTAGTTAATGAATAAGTTACTGTCAAGAAGAAATAGGATTAAAATGTGAGCTGTTACCTTTTATCACAGATGACTTTTTTTTGTAGGATATCAATTTCAAATTTATCAAATTAATTAGTTTTAATCCCATTAATATTCCCAATTGCTACAAATTCTCTAAGGCACACAGTTACACAGCGTAGACAAAGGTACGAATAAACTAGCCTTTACCAATAATTATTTATTTCGAAGGTGACTAAAAAGTAATTAGTTTCTAAAAAAAATGGGATTTGGTCTTGATGCAGGAGTAGAACAGGCCAAAGCCAATCTGAACAATTCCGAAGCACAAAATGATTTAACCCTTCAGTCTGTTAAACTAGATGTTCAACAACAATTTTCAAATCTTCAATTAGCTCAAAGTAAAATAACAGCAACCAAATCTCTGGTTCATCAATCCGAAGAGACATTAAAGCTGGCAGAAGGAAGATATTCTCAAGGTGTCGGAAGTCCGCTTGAAATCACCGATGCAAGGGTAACACTTTTTAATTCTCAGGCCGCCTATATTCAAACTTTATATGATTATCAGGTTGCTTATGTGAGACTTCAAAAAGCTATAGGTATTCTGCAATAGTAAGCTTCTATCTTTAGTTATAATTGCTTTAGATTAAGAATAATTGAAGATTGAAAATTTCTGGGTTATTTTCTTTTCTGAATATTCTTTAATTTCATTAAAATGAGTATGAATAAGAAATAGTACAGATGTTAACACATCACGGACTCTTATGATCTTTTTATTACTTTAAGAATATATTCTACAGCACATTTATTAAATTTAACTTCATCATATTCTTACTACTTATATTATTTTTATTATTTTAACATTAAAAATATACAAGGAGATATAGATTTGAAATTTCCAATATATATATTATAAAGATGAGCTACGATATAAGATTAAACCAAGTTTCACTCCTTTTGTTAACCTCATCTTCAAATCTGGTTTGTTAAATCAAGTAAAATTTTACTATTTCCATTAGCTTCGATAATTTAATCATTGATAGTTGATGCAATATGTCGTTAAATGGTGATCATCCTATTAAAAGTGAACATTATAGAGTTCTTTTTGAATCAAATCCCTTTCCAATGTGGGTATACGACCTGGAAACCTTAAAATTTTTAGCTGTAAATGATGCTGCTCTCTTAAAGTATGGTTATTCTAATGAAGAGTTCGATAAGATGACCCTACCGGATATCAGACCCCCTGAAGATGCTGAATTACTTTTGAAAAACATTAGTACAGAATCCGATATGTACCAATGGTCCGCAGGCTGGAGACATATTAAAAAGGACGGGACTATTATAAATGTCGAAATATTATCTCATGAGATAACTTTTAACAACAGAAAGGCAAGGCTTGTTACTGTAAATGATGTCACCGAAAAAATGAAAGCCGAAACAGCTCTTAAGGAAGCTGAACAAAGATACAGAAGCACCTTAGACAATATGCAGGAAGGTTTTCAAATTATCTCCTTCGATTGGAAGTATCTCTATGTAAATGATGCTGCTGCCGTACACGGACATACGAACAAAGGCGAATTACTAAATCATACTATGATGGAAAAATATCCCGGTATTGAAAATACTAAATTATTTGAGGTTCTTGATAGTTGTTTAAGGAACCATGTTTCCAGCAGCATGGAAAATGAGTTTACTTATCCGGATGGGACAAAAAGCTGGTTTTATCTTAAAATAGAACCGGTACCAGAAGGGATTCTTATTCTCTCTACTGATATTACCCACGATAAAGTAGCCCAGCTTGAAATTTCGCGGCTGGACAGGATATATAGAGTATTAAGCAATATAAATCAGGCCATAATTCATATTAAGGAAGAGCAGCTGCTCATGGATACTGCCTCAAAAATTGCTGTTGAAGAAGGACAATTCAAAACAGCAGCTTTTGCAACCCTAGATGAAAATTCCGGTGAACTTAAAATAGTTTCATCTTCTGTTAATAATGAAATACTTGAGGATAATTTCTCCAATCCATTGATTTTCCTTTATGATCATGCCTCCAAAGTCATACGGTCAAAGAATTATTTAATTTTTAATGACTTAAAGGAGGAATTTAAGAATAATGAATTGCTTTTTGAATCCACACTTCAGTACAGACTTGACTCTGCAATAATTTTCCCTATAAAAGTATTTGATAAAGTTATAGGGGTATTTAGCTTGTTTTCAGGTGAGAAAGACTTCTTTGAGGAAAAAGAAATTTTACTTTTAAGTGAAATGGTTCAGGATGTCTCCTTTGCTCTGGAAACATTTGAAGCTGAAAGGATGAGAACACTTGCGGAAAAAAAATTAATAGAAAGTGAAAAAAGATTTTTTAATGCATTTGAATATGCATCAATTGGAATGGCGCTTGTTAGTCCCAAAGGTAATTTTCTTAGGGTTAATCCTGCCTTAAGTGAAATCCTTGGATATACAAAAGATGAATTGCTAAAGATAAACATAAGAGATATTAGTCACCTTGATGATATTGATAAAGATTTAGAACAGTTTCGGCAAATGTTAGCTAAAGAGATTACAGCATATAATAGAGAAAAACGTTATATCCATAAATCAGGACGCGAAATATGGGCATTACTGAATTCGTCTTTGCTGCTGGATAATAATAATGTTCCCATATATTTTATTTCTCAAATACAGGACATTACCGAAAGGAAAAATGCAGAAGAAGAGTTAGTTCTGGCAAAAGAAAAAGCTGAAGAAATGAATAAATTGAAAACCAATTTCCTTGCTAATATGAGTCACGAATTAAGAACTCCTATGGTAGGGATTATGGGTACATTTGAATTACTAAAAGAATCCGAATCTATCGAAGAAGTCCATGCTTTTACTAATGTCTTTGAAGAAAGTACCAAACGCTTACTGCGGACTCTAAATCAAATATTAGATATCTCAAAAATAGAAGCCGATAATATAACCCTTTATAATAAAGATATTATTATTAGTGAGGTCCTTAAAAAATCAATAGAAACGTTTAAGCCTGAAGCAAATAAAAAAAATCTTTACATTAATCAGGATATACCTAAAGAAAATATCGTTCTAAATTTAGACGAGGATCTATTCATCAGCACAATAAATAATCTATTAAGTAATGCGATAAAGTTTACGGAATCAGGTGGGATTACAATACAGGTTACTAAAGAAATAAATGACGATTCGGGTTATGTAAAGATCATAGTTCAGGATACCGGGATGGGTATCCCGGAAGACAAATTTGATTTGATTTTTGAACCTTTCAGACAGGTGAGCGAAGGGTTTGCAAGGCATCATGAAGGGACGGGTCTTGGTTTAACTCTGGTAAAGAAATATACTGAAATGATGGGTGGAAGTATAACGCTTAAAAGTGAATTAACTAAAGGTTCGAGCTTTATTTTGCACTTCCCCTATTCCTTATAAACATCTGATTTTAGAATCTGTGCGAATATAGATTTTCATTCCATCCAATTCTAGTTATTTTTTATTTTGCTGAGTTTTTTAGTCCGCTTCTTTTCAGAGATTGATTTTACTATTGTGTGCCCATTCATTATTTGATATTTATCCTTTACCTTTGCAAGGGAATTTTTATACGCTTCACCTGTAAGTTTTTTAATATATGTTTTTGGGAATTTATTTTTATTAGTTACTAGAATATATCGGTACTGATTTCCTCCTCCCAAGAGAATTTTTTTAGGGTCCGAAAGCTCTTTTCCCCAATAAAAACCGAAATGTATGTTTTTACTTGTTCACCCAACAGCGATGGAACAAAAAGTATGATTAACTTTATCGGTTGGTGACCATCCAAAGGCAAGAGCGTTATAGTTGTCATAGATTAACTCATTCGTCTGTGGATATAAATCCCATACAAATTCCCGCAGCCACATTACTAATTCTATAATATCTTCACCGAAAGGTTTTAGGAATATTAATAAATCCTTTGTTTGCTCTTTGCTCATTTTCTGTACCCCAGCAAAATTTAATGTGACCTTAATTTAATTTCAATAAGAAAAATAGTGGTGTTAAGATATAAAGAACTATATTTTGAAGCTCATATACTTTCCTCGCTGTTACGGAAATCACTTCCGTGGTTAAATAAACATTCATACTTATAAATTTTTCAAAAATGATTTGCGTAGTTAAATAACTTCGTATATATTTGTAGTCAAGTAACTACGCAATGATTATAAGACGAGACATATTTCAAGCAATAGCAGACCCGACAAGAAGAACTATACTTCTGCTGGTTGCTTCACAAGCCATGACTGCCGGAGCCATAGCTTCTAACTTTGATACTGCAAGACCAACGGTTTCAAAACATTTACAAATACTTACTGAGTGCGAATTGCTTGAACAGGAGAAAAGCGGAAGAGAAGTTTATTATCAGTTAAATCCAGTAAAGATAAAAGAGTTACTGGATTTTATTGAACCGTTCCGCAAACTGTGGGATGACAGGTTCAATAAACTGGAAACTATAATGAAAAAATACAAATCAAAGAAATAGATAGGAATAATATGGAACAAAAGACGAAAGTTCATGCCGAAGACGGTAAACAGGAACTAGTAATTACAAGAGAGTTTGATTTACCGGTTGAGTTACTTTTTAAAGCATATGTGGAACCGGATCTTATTGAACAATGGATGGGAACGAAAGTGCTGAAACTTGAAAGTAAAAAACATGGAGGTTACCGTCTTGAAACAAAAGATGCTCAGGGAAATGCGGTATTTCAGGCGAATGGAGTAATCCATCAACTCATTCCAAACCGGAAAATCACACGTACATTTGAGATGGATAATACACCTTTCGGTGTCCAGCTTGAAATATATGAATTTGAAAAGCTTAATGATGACACAAGCAAATTAAGTATGCATGTAATATATGAATCGGCTGGACAAAGAGACCAGGTACTGAAGCTGCCCTTTGCTAAAGGGATAAATATGGCGCATAACCGTATACAGGATATTGTGAGCAAATTAAAATAATATACTATGACAAAGATAAACCCGTCTTCCGGACGGACAGGTAAAATAATTTACTGGATTTCAACTATCTGGCTTTCATTAGGAATGATATCAACCGGATTAGTACAGTTATTCAAGGGCAAAGAAGGAACAGGAGGAGTTGATACTATTACACATCTGGGCTATCCTATTTATTTATTGACACTGCTGGGGATGTGGAAAATTTTGGGAGTCATAGCAGTGCTTCTTCCTAGATTTCGTTTAATAAAGGAATGGGCTTATACAGGTTTTTTCTTTGTAATGACCGGTGCGATATATTCACATATAGCAGCAGGTGATTCAGTGAATGCAATTTTCCCCGCGTTATTACTTCTAATCCTGACTATATTATCATGGTATTTCAGACCGGCAAATAGAAAAATCATTTTCAATAATAAATAAATGGGACTAAAATGAGCAGTAAAAAAAAATTATCGAAGGAAGAACAAGAAGAATTACTCGGTAAATTGAAGACCCGTTTTGAGAAGAATATAAACCGGCATAAGGGTCTTGAATGGGGTAAAGTACAATCAAAGCTTGAAGGTAATGCTGAAAAGCTATGGTCTCTCAATGAAATGGAAAGAACCGGTGGAGAGCCTGATGCTGCGGGTTATGATGAAAAGACGGGTGAATACATTTTTTATGATTGCTCGGCAGAAAGTCCTAAGGGGCGCAGGAGTCTTTGCTATGATCGTAAAGCGCTGAATGAGAGGAAAGAATTTAAACCGGAAAACAGCGTTATTGATATGGCAGCGGAAATGGGTATTGAGCTTTTAACGGAAGAACAGTATCGTGAGCTGCAGAAACTTGGAAAGTTTGACTTAAAATCATCGAGCTGGGTGAAAACACCTGCAGATATCAGAAAGCTTGGCGGAGCTGTCTTTTGTGATCGCCGCTATGATACAGTGTTTTTATACCATAACGGAGCAGAATCATATTATGCTGCTAGGGGGTTTCGGGGGTTAGTAAAAGTTTGAATACGGTGTGATTGATGGAATAAATGGAGAGAAAGAACAAACTCCAATGGGATTTACATTGTTTCAAAATTATCCTAATCCTTTCAATCCGGTAACATTAATTGACTACTCTGTTTCAAAGACGGGTTTTATTACTATAAAAATCTTTGATATTTTGGGGAGATATATAACAACATTAGTCAACGGGGAAAGGAATCCAGGAAAATACGCTATAAAATTTAATGCAAGCCAACTAACAAGCGGAATATATTTTTGCAAGATGCAGGCGGGTAGTTTTGAACAAACTAAAAAATTAATTCTAATGAAATAAGGGGATTGTCCAACGCCGGTTACAAAATACAACTTTGTTGTTATGATAAATATTAGTGAGATAGAGATTTTTGAGGTAGAATAAACCCTATAAAGGAATGTTCATATACAAAATAAAGAGCAACGTTTGTTTAGTCGGAACGGTGGGATTTGAACCCACGACCACCTGAACCCCATTCAGGTACGCTACCGGGCTGCGCCACGTTCCGAATTATAATTTTGTAACTAAAAATTCCAAGACTTCTTTTATATCTTCAAGATCTTTCTTTATCGATGGTTTCTCTTTTTTATTTTCCGAGTTTATCTGCGGAATAAAAAGATCTGCAGGAAACTTTTCATCTTCTTCCGGTTTTTGATCTATCTTTCCATCATTCAGTATATTCTTTGCTCCCTCAATTGTATATTTCTTCTCCCTTAATAAATTCTTTATATGCATGATTAGGTTTATATCCTTATTGGTATAAATCCTGTTCCCTGCTCTGTTTTTTTGAGGTTTAAGCTGCTCAAACTCCGTCTCCCAATATCTTAATACATATTGTTCAACATCGGTTATTTTACTCACTTCGCTTATTGAATAATAAAGTTTTTTTATGGAAAGATCTTTCATAACAAATCCAATTAAACGTTTAGAAAAAAAATAGTTATTTGGATTTATAATAGCAAGATAAAATACTTTAAAAGAATCTTATAAATCATTTTCTTTAATAATAATATCTATTAATTCGCTAATATCTTTAAGTTCATAATCTGCGGTATGTTCTTTTGTATCGAAAGTATCACCATACCGGGCAAATGCGGTTTTCATTCCGACTTTTGATGCACCAACAATATCTCTTTCTACCCAGTCTCCAACCATAATTGCTTCTTCCGGCTTAACTTCAAGTTTCTGCAGTATCATCATAAAAGGCTTCGGATCAGGTTTTCTAACTCCGGTTTCATCAAATGTAATTACTGCATCAACTATATGATGGAAATTTAAATATGCCAGTCTTAACCATGCTTCTTTAACGGGAGCATCTGAGACTATTCCCATTTTAATCCCAAGCTTTAATAGTTTATTAAGTGTAGAATAAACATGCGGATATGGGATTAGTGAGGCTTCCCGTGCACGTCTATAAGCTACTATTCCAGCAGAAAGGATCTTATAATCTATCCTGTTTAATACACGGCTTAGAAATTCATCAAAAACCTGCTGGTATTCTATTCCCTGTTCTTTATAAATTTCATCAATTATTCTATCTGCAACGTCGGGTGTTATCTCCAGCCCGGCATCAACCATTGCGGGAATTGCTTCCTCAATTGCTCTCCTCTTCATCTTCATAAAATCGACTAAAGTATTATCCAGGTCAAAGACAACAGCTTTTATCATTCACATACCTTTATTCCTTTTAATAAGTTTATCTACTAAAAACACTCCAGCGCTATAACTATCTTCTTTAAATCCAGATATATAACCATCACAACCAGAAGCAGTTATAAGAGATTGTCTAAAACTTTCTCTATTTACCAGATGTGATAAATGGACTTCAACTTTTGGGATTTTCAGCTCGCTTAATGCATCACGGATAGCTACAGATGTATGAGCATATCCGCCCGGATTTATGATAATACCATTAAAAAGATCTCCTGCCTCCTGAATTTTATTAATTATTTCTCCTTCAACATTTGATTGATAGAACTCAAAGCCTATCTCTGTAAACTGATCTTTAATGTACGATTCTATCTTATGCAGAGAAAGGTTTCCATAATGATCTTTATCTCTTTTACCTAAAAGATTTAGATTCGGTCCATTGATTATAAGAATTTTCATTGGACTTCCGCCATTTCATCGATAATTTCCCTTAGTTTCGGAGTCAAATATATCTTATCAATTCCCAGTTCTTTTAAAGCCATAGAGAGTATCATAACTTTTCTTTGAAGGTTTGCCATTTTATTGACAACAATTACTTTACTCTCTTTCAATAAGCAGTATCCGCCCTTAAAATCACCTTTTTCAAAACGGACTTCAGCTCCCATTTGTAAAGCGAGGTTTTTCAAGTCTTGTATTATTTCTTCAAATTCTTTTTCCTTAATTTTCATAAACAGGTTTTTTCGATGTTAATGGTTTAAATAAAATAAAATAAACTATAGAGAAATAACAGAGTAATTCTATGAGCGGGAAGCTGCTTAAAACCACAAACCTTTTAATTATTAATTGAATTATCTGCATTGAATTAAAATTTCCGGGAAGTACCATTGTAATTATTTTATAATCAATGCTGATTAAATAAAGTTCAAAAGGGAAGGTTAAAAATATTATTACAGTAACTATGAACAACCACCCATTCTTTTTCAGACTTATTTTTGAAACAGTAATAAATAAGAAATATGTTATTATAAAAATTAAATACATTACTATGGTTAAAATAATTATAGAGTTCAAATCAATTAAGAGAGCACGGAGATTCTGTTCATTAAATACAGGTTTAATAATAAAGTCCTTTGGTTCAAAAAGCTGATAAAAAATTATAAGCCTGGCAAAATAAGCGCCAAACCACAATGTACCCGACAAAGTTGTCAGAAATAAAAATATTTTGGAAGTTTTATTTAGATTATACATAGATAATTTCTATCGGTAATATAAAATTATGAAAAAAAAATGACTATTGCTTCTATAGATATCGGAACAAATACTGTAATTCTGTTAATTGCAGCGATAGACGTTGATAAAAGGACTATTTCTTCATTATATAACGAACAGAGAATCCCAAGGATTGGAAATGGCCTGGTTCCGGGAAAACCTATCAAGAGGGAAAAAACAGCAGAATTGATGTCGATTTTAGAAGATTATAATTCAATAATAAAAAAATTTAAGTGCGGTAAAATTCTAATTACAGCAACTAATGCCTTTAGGATTGCTTCAAATAGTAACAAGTTAAAGAATATCATTAAAGAGAAATTCAATTTTGATGTTAATATTGTTTCCGGTGATCAGGAGGCTGACTTAACATTCAAAGGTGCTGTTACTTCCTATAAAGGTACCGCAGATTCTCTTGTAATAGATATCGGGGGCGGGAGTACGGAAATTATTTATGGAAATACTGCCGTGATTCATTTCAAAAAGAGCTATCAGGCTGGAGTTGTGAGCTTAAAAGAAAAATATTTAAAGCATTCACCCCCATTAAAAAAAGAAAAAGAAAATTTAGAAGACGAATTAGAGAAAATATTTTCAGACTTAGCAGAGAAGAAATTCGATTTCAAAAGAGCAATTGCTATAGCCGGAACGCCTACCACATTGGCGGCTATAATATTAAACCTGCCTATATATGATGAAGATAAACTGGAAGGCTCTATTCTAAAATATGATGAAGTTAAAAATTTGTTGGAGGAGTTATCAAAGTTAACTGATCTGGAAATTCTTGATAAATACAGCTCTGTTGTTAAAGGACGTGAGGATGTAATATTGAGCGGCACAATCATTTTATTCCATATCATGATGATACTAAAAATTGAGGCTATTACTGTAAGCACAAAAGGAATACGTTACGGAGCAATCTACAAGGAGTTTGATAGGACCTAGCTTTTATTAAAAAGCATCCCTTATTTTCCTATGTTTTCTATGTTTCTTATGTGTCTATGTGGTTATCAGGGATTTGTATTCTGCAGTATAGTATTTTCAGCATTTGACAAAAGCTCCGGGTAATCAAGTGTATAGTGTAATCCCCTGCTTTCTTTCCTCATTTTAGCCGATTTAATAATAATATGCGCACAAGCTGTAAGGTTTCTTAATTCGAGTATATCTTCAAAAATTTTTGTTCTTTTATATAAACTTTCAGTTTCCATATAAATATTATGAATTCTTTTTTCGGCTCTATCGAGTCTTAAATTTGAACGTACAATACCTACATAATCCCACATAACTTGTTTCACTTCTTTCACACTATGAGTTATAAGCACTTTTTCGTCATGCGAAAGAGCCCCCGAATCATCCCATTCAGGAATATCAGGAATTGAAGCTGAATAATCCTTAAAGAACTCTTTTATATTTATTGCTGCGCGGTTTGCATAAACGACGGCTTCAAGAAGTGAATTGCTTGCCAGTCTGTTTGCACCATGCAGACCGGTCATTGATACTTCTCCGCATGCATATAATCCCTTTAGTGATGTTCTGGCATATTCATCAACCATAACTCCGCCGCATGAATAATGAGCAGCCGGCACTACCGGGATAAAATCTTTTGTAATATCAATCTCATATTTTAGACATGTGTTATATATATTCGGAAAATGTTCCAGAATATCATCTTTATTTTTGTGAGTAATATCCAGATAAACGAAATCATCCCCGCTCTTTTTTAATTCATTATCAATGGCTCTTGCCACGATATCCCTTGGAGCCAATTCTTTTCTATCATCATATTTCAGCATAAACCTCTCCCCTTTAGCAGATCTTAATATTCCGCCAAATCCTCTCACCGCTTCCGAGATTAAGAATGAGGGAGTTTGAAATCCTTCACTTTTATTATTATCTCTATAAAGTGAAGTAGGATGAAACTGAATAAATTCCATATTAGCAATCCGTGCTCCGGATCTATAACCCATAGCAACACCATCACCGGTAGCAATTAAAGGATTTGTAGTATGCTGATAAACCTGTCCCAAACCACCGCTTGCCAGAACTGTTGCTTTAGAAATGATCTTAATTACTTTGTTTTCATCACACATTAAAACGTAGGCACCCCAGCAATTTCTATTCTTTAAGGGCTCATTTTTTAAATCGAGAGCATTATGTTCTGTTATCAAATCTATAGCTAAAGTGTTCTCAATAACTCTTATATTTTTCAAAGAGTTAATCTTATCAATTAATGCCCTTTCGATTTCTTTTCCTGTCAAATCAGCGGCGTGCAGAATTCTAGGCATTGAATGTCCCCCTTCTCTTACTAAATCAAATTTCCCGTTCTTTTTAGTAAATTCCGTCCCAACCTTTACTAAATCCATTATTCTTTCAGGGCCTTCTTCAACAGTAATTTTAACTGCTCCCGGATTACATAAACCTGCTCCGGCAATTTGGGTATCTTTATAATGCTTCTCAAAAGAATCAGTTTCGCTCATAACCGAAGCTATTCCACCCTGAGCATAGTTTGTATTTGATTCTGTGCTCTCTTTTTTTGTAACCAGAATTATATTCGCATACTCTGAGATTTTAAGAGCGGCAAAAAGCCCCGCAATACCGCTCCCTATAATTAAAACATCTGTTTTATATTCCATTATTTAATGCTTTTTAATACTTCATGAAAATTATAAAGGAAAAAGTCGATTTCATTTTTACCAGCGATAAGTGGGGGAAGAATTCTTATAACAGTATTGTTTGTACAATTTGTCAATACTTTTCTTTCTCTCATCAGTTCAACAATTTTATTCCCCTCATAGTATAATTCAACACCGATTATAAAGCCCTTTCCTCTCACTTCTTTAATGTCATTGGGAAATAGCTTTTTTAGCTCATTTAACTGATCAATAAAATAAATCCCGTACTCTTTAACAAAATCCATTAGGCCATTTTTAAAGACTTCCTCAAGAACAACCTTTCCGGCAGCACAGCTAACCGGGTTACCGCCGAAAGTAGTCCCATGTTTTCCTGTCTCAAGTACATTATCATATTCACCGGAAGTTAATATTGCCCCAAGCGGTAAGCCTCCCCCGATTGCCTTAGCTGATGCAACAATATCCGGCGGGAAATCATAGTGGTCATAGGCAAAAGGTTTGCCTGTTCTCCCGATTCCCGTCTGTATTTCATCTGCAACCACAGCGAACTTATATTTTTCTCTTAGGTCTTTCAAAATCGAAATAAAATCTTCAGATATAACATTTACTCCCCCTTCTCCTTGAATAAATTCCAAAAATATTGCGGCAGTATCTTCACTGACTTTAGCAGTTAAATCTTCAACATCATTGAAACTAATTTTATAAATATTAGGAAGGAATGGTTCAAAACCTTTTTTATATTTCTCTTTTTCTGTTAATGAAAGGGAGCCGTAAGTCCTTCCATGAAATCCATGCGTTAAAGAGTATATCTTTTTATCAGGACCGAATTTTTTTCTAACTATTTTTATTGAACCTTCAATTGATTCGGTACCGCTGTTGGTTAAAAAGATTTTCGACATCCCGGAATATTTCAGCAGTAATTCCGAAAATTCAATTTGAATATCCGTTATATAATTATTTGACAGGTGTCCGAATTTTGATATTTGACTGCAGACAGCAGCTACTATTTTAGGGTGTGCATATCCTAGTGTATTTACCGCCAAACCTGAAAAAAAATCGAGGTACTTATTCCCTTCTGAATCGAATAAATGTACTCCTTCTCCGTGTGTAATCCTAACCGGTATTCTTTTATATGTAGAGAGAAATAATTCTTTCTCTTTTTCAAAAATCGAAGGCTTCATTATTTTTTACTTTATACCTAAATAATTTTCGGATATGAATATAAAATGAAAAATAATAACGAATAGAATATAAAAGAAATGACTATGGAATAAATTAAGTTTTTAGTTTGTGAATAGTTTGCCATTATCATTAAAAAGAAGGACCATATAATAATTAAAAGTTCTATAATTAATAATGTGTATGCTATAAATTCTTTTAAATCAAAAGGAGAAGGATTGGCTGAGAAAATATATCCTCCGAACATTACTAATTCCAGGGGGAATAGGATTATTAGCGCAAAGATATGAGGTATAAAAGAATAAATATAAATAGAAAAATAATCTTTAATTCTTGTTGTATATCCAATGTTTTTATCAAATGCATTAACAACATAAGAGAACAACAGTATTATACCAGCAATAATTATTAATAAAACTACATATCCCCCAAAAAAATTATTTAAAGAAATAGAATGCTTATTAAAGAAAAGCGAAAGAAATGTTGCGTCAATCTCAAATTTCAGTACTGCAAAAAGAATCAGAAAGGTAATAAAATTCTTATGTTCTGAAAAAATAATTGTTTTATAGCCGGTTGTGGGACTTTCTATTAGCCGCGCAAGAACATTTCCAAGATCAATATTGTAGACTTTGTCTCTTATATAAGACTTACAATTTTCGCAAATTGCTTTGTAAAAAGGATTTTCAGATTTACAGTTGTTGCAGATGACTGAATTTTTCAAAAACCTGCTCCAAAAGATATTTTAAATAGAAATATTATTTGATCCATTTTAGATTCAGCTCATAAATTAAAAATTAAATTTTAATCCTAACATTGCTTGGTGAGTCCTGTAATCTTCCTCTACATTAAAATCGAAAAGCTCAGCATCAACATAGGCATCAACCAGGTTAAGCACGTATACTAGCCCGATATATATTGAAAATAGGTCTCTCTGATCACGATAAAAATCCCTATTATTAGCATATCCTATGTTTAAAGTTTTATTATATAAATCCTTAGAGGTATTATAGTGATTATTATAAAACCTCCATCCTAAAACCAGGGCAGCTATTCCGCCCCAGATAAAGGGAACTTTAATATACGATTCATTATAAATCTGTCCCCAGCCCGGAATTATTGCACTTCTCAAAACAGCACCCAGAGGAGATTTTTGCATAACAAAAACAGAATCATTTATAGCATTTTTAGCAGAATCGTTTGTCTGTGCAAAAAAACATCCGCAAAAAAAAAGAAAAAGAAATATTGTTTTAACTATATGATTTGTCAATGATTTCAAAAAGTTCAAATAATCGTTCAAGTTCTTCGTTTGAGTAAAATTCTATATGAATTTCTCCTGAACCGTCCTGTTTTTGTTTACACGATACTTTAGTACCAAAAGTCTTTCTTAACTTATCTTCTACATCATTTAAATTAGATGTGTGTATTGATGAAGACGCATTACTTATATTATAGGTAACTGACCTTCCTCTCACTTCCGGAGAAGATAGTAGTTTTTTAACAAGTTTCTCAACCTTCCTAACTGAAAGATTCTGTTCTTTTATTTTCTGCAGAACTTCAAGCTGTAAAATTTCATTCGGTAAATTTATAATAGCTCTGGCATGACCGGAAGATATTTCTTCTTTTATTAAACTTTCCTGTATTTCTCCCGGAAGTTTTAAGA
>CAVUOL010000019.1:0-52868 GCA_963742995.1 uncultured Ignavibacteriales bacterium | reverse complement strand
AGGTGGGGTTCAATTCTTTTTTCTGTAATCAGATCTTTTATTTTTTTTGCAATTAATTCAACCTCTTTTTCCCTGTTTTTTCCGGTTATCTCAGATATTAAATGTTTGAAACTGCTATTCGATTGAGAAGGTTTCTTCCTAAATAACTTTTCCCTTGCTTCAATTTGAAATTTTCTTAATTCACTTTGAGATTTATCTATTGTAGGATTAAATCCTTTGTTTATAAAATAATCATAGCATCTATCGAGATGTGAAAAAATTAAAGGGTTGTAGTTATAATAATCAAAATAAAGAAATAATTTAGAATCCTTTATATTTGCGGTATAATCAATTATATCTATTTCCGGTTTAGTAAATTCATCAAAACCATTAATTATTATCAAGTTTACATCCGGATATAATCCGTGAAATCTATTGTTAAAATCCTCGGAAGTTATTTGAATTAATTCCCTGTAAATATCACCGATCTCTCTTACATTAAGTTCTTTGCACTTAATTTCATACTTTTCATAAACATCTGCGATATCTTCAGCTTTTATTTTTTCAATTCCTTTTAATGAGACTGCTTCATACTTTAATTTGTCCGGAGTAATCCCGTTCTTTTTATACTCCGATATTACATTCTTTATTCTTTGTAATGTTCCTGAGGGAATTTCTTTTTTATTTCCAAAGTATTTTAGGCTGCATTCCTGGAGACTTTGCTTAAGCAAAATAGATGATGCAGCGTCACTTAATATTCTTAATTTTGGGGGAGCGGTATTTCCATTTGAAGAATTGTAAAAAAATAAATTCGTTGCAAAAGTTCCTATCGTTTCCAGATTTATTTTCCCTGCGGCACCTCCGGGAGAGTATGTAATTATTTCTTTTTTTAAATATCTGCTCTTTCTGTTTGTTGGTACAATTAACAGGATCTCATTCAAACACCTGGTTTTTATTTTATCATCCCTTATCTGATCTAAATCAATAGAATCAATCTTATATTTTGTTAAAATCATTTTTTCTTTTCAATTAAAACTTTATAGGAATTTTTAATCTGTTTCTTAATATCGAGGTCCAGCAAACCTATAATTTTATTAAATCTATTTTTAGCATCCTTTAATCCAAATAATACTAAAGTTTCAAGTTCTAAAAATTTTCCCAGACCTTTTACTTCATCCAGATGAATTCTTGTATTATCATACATATATAAAAGTCTTTTCTTTTCTACCACTACTTCTACTTTCAAAATATCATTTAAAAATTCTTCTGCATTCCCGCTCGAAAAATTTAGTACGTGAAAATCAGACCATCTGTCTTTTCCCTTTTCATCTCTTAAATATTTTATTAAGCTCTGTTCCCCATTTTCTATACGAAGCTTCAATAAACCTTTTTCATTTTTATAATAAACATCTTTCTGAATTAATTCACCGGAAAATTCAGCGTTAATTTCCTTTAATGCTTTCTTCAACCGGCGAAAAGAACTACAGTAAATTTTTAATTCAAGATTTTTAGGCATATCAAACTACTTTATTAAGAAAGTAAAGATGACATCTTTTAAAAGAAAAATTATATTAAATTTTTTATTAAAATCTAAGTCCAGATAAATCTTTAATTTTAAAAAGTAAAGATGTCATCTTTCAAATACTAGTAATGTGAATAATAATTATTTAGCGCAAATCATATAAATTGAATAAATTCTTTTTTCTTTTAAATTCATTCACAGATTTTGTTCTACTTCACTAAAACATAATTAAATTTTTTACGGGCAAATTTAAGTATTGAAAATAAACTAAAGATAACTAAATTTGTCTATAAAAGTGGAAACACTTATGAAAACATTACTTTTTTCATTAGCAATTTTAATAATTACATATTTTAATGTAAATGCACAGGAAATTGGGGAACTGGCTCCTCCGAAAGAACCTATGACTTTTCCGGATAATGCTTATGGCATTGATATTTTATTTAGCGAAGGAGGCTTTGGTCTCGGTACTTTTTATCATCATCAATTCTCACAGGAAGTTACTGCTTTTGCAGATTTTTCCATTTCTGAAGCCAAAGATGAACAGGAATTCGATTATGTAGATATTTATGGTAATTCCTATACATTCGGCAAAAAAAACAGAATATTTCTCCTTCCCTTAAATTTCGGTATTCAATATAGATTATTTGAACATGCCATTTATGATAACCTACGCCCTTATCTTAACATAGGCGCTGGACCTACACTTGTTCTTACTTCCCCGTATGATAAAGAATTTTTTAACGCTTTCGGAAGTGCACATGCTAATTACGCCTTCGGAAGCTATGCAGGGTTTGGGGCAAATTTCGGCACTGATAAATCCAGCCTGATAGGTTTGAATATACGTTATTACTATATCCATCTATTCAATAAAGGGGTTGAAAGCCTTACTAATAAACCTAAAAATAATTTCGGCGGAGTATTCCTTTCAATAAATTTAGGGCTTATGTATTAATACCTAAACAGGGTGACTTTGAAAAAAGAATGGGAGATGAATTATAACAACTATGTTTTCCACTTTATAGTGCATCCGATTGAAAAAGTTTCGGGAATTGAAATCTCCTCACCTTCCAATAATTCAGTTATTGCATCATACAGATATTTATTTTTAACCGCTTTTTCATCTTTCCAGTTATCATCAATTTTTCCGTGATATACTAATTCTCTTTCCCTATTAAAAAGGAATATTTCAGGAGTATGTGAAGCATCAAATGCATTAGCTATCGCTTGATCTTCATCCCTGAGATAGGGAAAATTAAAATGCTTTTCACTCGCTCTTCTTTTCATATTTTCAAAAGAATCATCCGGGTATTGAGAATCATCATTTGAATTTATTGCAACAACTGCTAATTCCTTTTCATCAAACTCTCTTTGAATCTCCTTTATTCTATCCTCATAAGCCTGCACATAAGGACAGTGATTGCAGCTGAAAATTACCACAAGTATTTTTTTATCTGAAAAATCATCCAGGCTGTATACTTTCTCATCGACACCTTTTAATTTAAAATATGGTATTTTAGAACCTATATCTAAAGTTTTAGTTGACATACAATAAGCTCCTTTAATTATTAAACCGGTAATAGCAAACTTTAGTAAATAAAATAAGTTATAATTAAATTTGAATAAAAATATGTATAAACTTTTATCATTTATTATCTTTTTTACTTTTAACCTAATGGCACAAGATTTTGACCTAGCTGACCATCTCTATAACAGATATTCTAATTATAAGGAAAAAACCTTATCCACGCGAAGGATTAAACACGAAGATATCCTTCCTTTAATCAATCGTTTGAAAATTAACGATATTTTCACCGTTAAAAAAGCCGGTTCATCAATTCAGGGAAGAGATATCTATTTAATTTCTCTCGGAACAGGAAAGAAAAAAGTTTTTTTATGGTCTCAAATGCATGGTGATGAGCCTACCGCTACAATGGCGCTCTTTGATATCTTTAATTTTTTCAATGCAAAAGATAGTCTGGATAAAGTCAAAAAAAATATCTTAGAAAAGCTTACCTTATATATTATGCCGATGGTCAATCCGGACGGCGCTGAAGTTTTCCAGAGAAGGAATGCAATCGATATAGATATCAACAGAGATGCTGTCCGGCAGCAGACACCTGAAGGTAAAATTTTAAGAACTACATTTGAAAATATTAAACCGGATTTTGGGTTTAATCTGCATGATCAGAATTCGAGGTATTCAGTTGGAAGAGATTCAGATATAGCTGCATTATCTTTCCTCGCACCAGCTGTAAATTATGAAAAGACAGTTAATCCTATCAGAAAAAATGCCATAAAATTAATCGGGGAACTTTATAAAATATTGTCAAAATATATTCCGGGACACATTGCTAAGTATCCGGATGATTTTGAACCGCGTGCTTTTGGAGACAATTTCCAGAAATGGGGTGCCAGTACCATTTTAATTGAATCGGGCGGCTGGAAAGATGACCCTGAAAAAAAGTTTTTAAGGGAAATGAATTTCATTGCTCTTATATCTTCCTTCAAAAGTATTGCAAATGATACTTATAAAAAACAGCCTCAGTCCATTTATGAAAATATTCCATTTAATAAAGAATTTATCATGAATACAGTCCTTAGAAATCTGGAATATAAAATGGACGGAAATTCTTACATAATTGACATTGGTATTAACCAGGAAGAAATTACTATAGATGATTACAAAAATTTTTATTATAAATCCGCTATCGAAGATATCGGAGACTTGTCAACTTTTTACGGATACAACGACTTTGATTTTTCTGGATATACTGTCGAACCGGGAAAAATTTATGATAAGAAATTCAGTTCATTAGAAGAAATTGAAAAATTAGACCTCAATTCACTTTATAAATTAGGTTATACGGATGTAATCCTAACTTCTAAAGATTATAATAAATCTTATTCTCAACTACCGGTCAATATATGGATTAATACTTCACCTAAAAATAATACAAAAATTGAATTGCAGACAGAACCTAACCTTGTAATAAGAAAGAACAATGAAGTAAAATACGTTGTAATTAACGGGTTTGTTTACGATATTGAAAAATCCAAAGGAAAAATCATAAACGCTCTGGTTTTCCATTAATATGCTGGTGACCAAAAAGTACTTAGTGCTACTTTGTGCCTTAGAGACTTTGTGGCAATTATTCTAACTTTTTCTATTTATCTAATCTGCTTTTAATTGCCGCGAAGGCACAGAGAATCTAAGAATCACTAAGAAATTTTACTTTTTAATCACCCTCATTTAATGGCCCAATAAATATTATAAAACAAACTAGGTGACAAAAATGTTCAATATAAAAAATATTCTGCTCCCCACCGACTTCAGCAATCTGTCTCTATCTGCTGCTCCATATGCAACCGATATCGCTGGACAATATGGAGCAAAAGTCCACTTATTGTATGTCCTGGAAAAGACACCCCCAATTCTCGCAATCAGATCCCTGGATCTATCAGAAGAAAAGATTATTAAATCATTTGAAGAAGAAGCCAGGAAATCTTTAGAAAATGCTGCTCAAAAGGTGAAGAAAAGCTCAAAAAATGAAGACCTGAATTTAGAAACAGTGTTAAGGAAAGGTCTGGATTATATCGAAATTAACAAATATGCAGAAGACAAAGGCGTTGATCTGATTGTCATTGCAACACATGGAAGAACCGGAATACTGCATACATTTCTGGGAAGCACAGCTGAAAAAGTTATTAGATATGCCAAACGTCCGGTTTTAGTTATAACTCCTACCGGTAAAGAGAAGTGATATTTCCTTGATTATCCATTTCTTCTTTGATATATTTGGAAGCTAAATAAAATGTAAAGAAGGTATTGTCATGGCAAGAGTAAAAAATATTGAAGCTTTTTGCAGTTTTTGTAATACGGTTACAAAAATGGAATTGGCAAATGAAGTATCAGGTACGGAAGAAAGTAATAAAAGATGGGCTAAGTGCAAAAAATGTAAACAAACTATGATGATTGATCTTACTGAAGACGTAAAAGATAATAAACCTTCTCTTGAAGGAATTGAAAACGAAGACTGCACGGTGTACTCTCCTAAGAAATCTTTCGCTGTAGGTGAATCTATTTATCATGAAAACTGGGATGACTTCGGAAAAGTCGTCTCTAAAAATGTTATGTCTAACGGTCAAAAGGCAATCGCTGTTGAATTTCAAAAAAACGGTCATAAAAAATTAATTGAATCATTATCTTAATTAAAACTGCCTGTGGCAGAAACTGCCAAAGGTAGAAACCAATAAAGCGAGGTGAAAAAATTTGGTTGGTATCAATGTTGGCGAAAATGAATCTATTGATAAAGCTCTAAAAAGATTTAAGAAAAAATATGAACGCTCCGGGATTCTTAAAGAATTTAAAAGAGAACATTCTTTGTTAAACCTTCCATTAAGAAAAGAATGGAGAAGATGAAAGCCGCTAGAAGAGCTCATCGAACAGAAAATATGGAAAATTAAAAGCTGTCTTTGACAGCTTTTTTATTTTAAATCTACTTTAGGTTCTTCCCTTTTTATTTCATTCTCATTTAAATAATGCTTTTCAAAATGCTTTTTAATTATATCAAATGCTTCATCAACAGAATTGCAGAACGAAAATAAATTCAAGTCTGACCTGCTTATTACATTATGCTGCACCAATCCCTCAAAATTTACTATAGATTTCCAGTATTTTTCATCATATACCACCAGCAGCATCTTCTTCTTAATTTTTCCGGTTTGAATTAAAGTTAATATTTCAAAGAATTCATCCATTGTTCCAAACCCCCCGGGAAAAACAACTAATGATTTAGCAAGATAAGCAAACCAGAATTTTCTCATAAAGAAATAATGGAATTCAAAACTTAAATCGTGTGAAGCGTACTTATTCATGAATTGTTCAAAAGGAATACTGATATTTAAACCTACGGAATATCCTCCGGCTAACTTTGCCCCCTTATTTGCAGCTTCCATAATACCAGGTCCGCCCCCTGTGCAGATTATAAATCTGTTTGCATGGGTTTCAAGGCTCAATGACCATTCAGTCAATCTCTTTGAAAGTTCTACTGCATCTTCATAATATTTGGACATGTTAACCCGATACTGTGCAGACCTAAGCTCTTCAGCTAACTTTGGTGTGCTCTGGGGATTTATTGTCTTAAATCTATTATAATCCTTTACCGCTTCTTTCCTCGATTTTAACCTTGCAGACCCGAAAAACACAATCGTATCAACAATCTTATGCTTTTTAAACTTACTTTGCGGATACAGAAATTCCGATAATATTCTTATAATCCTTCCTTCCGATGCATTTATAAAATCCAGGTTTTCGTAAGCTTTAAGCAGAGTTTTATCTTTTGCCATAATATTTACTTGAATATGTTAAAAAAAATTTAGCAATACGACAGAGTTCGCCTTTTATTTATTTATATAAATTTTATATTTAGCTGTAATTTTCAGAAAATTATCCAACTAAAATTTATAATGTTCGTTAACTTATCTTAATTTTTTATAAAAATAAAATTTTTTATAATTTTTTCGAATATATATGTAGTAACTTAGTTAGCTGAAGTTACACAAGGTCCGCATTAGAAAGATGACATCTTTATTATTTAAAAATAAGTTATAATTTGAACTTATATTTAACTGAAAAAAGAAAATGATTTGTCTTTTTAAAGATGTCATCTTTACATGCAGGTGACTCTAAATTTTAAACATGAAATTACATTCTGAAACCTATGATCAAAAAAAGCTTTTTACTTGTATTGTTTATCTCCACTATTTCTTTTTCCACTTCTAAGGAAGTAATTAAAAGTAAGATTGAAAATCTTTTAGACAATCTCCCTTCCGGCACAGTGGCGGGAATTTTAATTTTTAACCCGTTAACTGAAGACACCATATTTCAGCAAAACTACACAAGCTCCATGATCCCGGCTTCAAATACAAAACTATTTACCACTGCGACTGCTTTGTCTATAATGGGAGGGGACTTTCCCCTTAAAACCGTTCTTTTTACTACAGATAAAAATATTAAAGATGGTGTAATTGATGGTGATCTTTTTATAAAGGGTTTTGGAAATTCCGTTTTAACAACCGAAGATATAGATACAATGGCTATGGCACTGATTAATAAAGGAATAAAAAAAGTCACCGGGAATATTATCGGTGATGATTCTTACTTTGACGAAGTCTATACAAGAGATGACTGGATAAAAGATGAGAAAGCCAATGTAAAATTACCACCCATTTCTGCTCTTGTAGTCGATAGAAACAGAACCGTTGTATATCGAAAAAGAGGACGCTATAATAGAAGATATATTGGTTTCGTTAAAAACCCTCCTTTAAATGCCGCTGTGATTTTAAAAGAAAAGCTTAAAAGCAATGGCATTCAAGTGAATGGTACGGCAGAAAAAGGGGTTACTCCTCCCAATACTATTAATCTGGCAGAATCAAAAATTTTACTTAGAGATCTAATACGGCTTATCAATAAACATAGTGATAATTTTTTAGCCGAATGTCTATTTAAAACAATCGGAGCAGTTTCCAGTAACAACCAGGGAAACTCTTTCTATTCAACACAGGCTATCTTAAATTTTATTGATGATAACGGAATATATTCAAAAGGTACAGCGGTTGTAGATGGTTCGGGAATCTCAAGGTTTGATCAGATTACTCCGGGAGCAATAGTAGGTCTTTTAGAAAAAATGTACTTCGATCTTGTAAACTTTGAGGATTTCTACAATTCCTTAAGCATTGCCGGAGTGGATGGGACATTGAGGCATCGCTTAAATGCAACTTTTGCAGAAAATAACTTCCATGGTAAAACCGGTACATTAAATGGAGTATCCTCTCTATCCGGTTATCTTACCACAAAGCATCATGATGATCTCATATTAAGTATATTTTTCGACTTTAAAAAAGGGAGTGAAAATTATTACCGGAATATCCAGGATGATATTGTAAAAATATTAGCTGACTGGGAATAGTGAAAGAATTACAAGATAATAGTGCTGAAAGAGGGGTTGACCATATAAAGTAATTTTCAATTCAAAAATCAGTGAAAATCCGTTAAACCTGTCCCGCTTGCGGATCTGCGTCATCAGCGTGCTATTTTTAAGAAAATAATTACTTTTTGGTCAGCCCCGAAATCTAATTTGTTTATGAATTATGGTTTACCAGGAGTTGTTCCGGGAGGCGTACCCTGATTCTGTTGCTGTGCAGGAGGTACCTGAGTTTGAGGTACTGTTGATTGCTGCGGAACAGTCTGCCTACCCGATTGCTGAATTATACTCTGTCTTTGTTCCGAAGTCGTACTACCCGGTAAAAAGAATAAATTAGTTATTATCGCAAGAAATGCAAGTATGCCGCCTAACCACCAGGTTGCCTTACTTAAAAAATCAGCCGTTCTTCTAGAACCAAACATAGAGCCCATATTACCGGCACCTCCGAAAGTTCCGGCTAACCCGCCTCCTTTACTCGATTGAAGTAAAACTATCACCATCAGAAGAATCGCAATAATCGATATAATCACTATTAAAACAAAATACATATTCTTTATCTCCTAATTAAAAAATAATCCCGAATGGAAAAACTATCATCGGTATCTTTAACCTTATCATTCATCCATTCATTTATTAGTAGCGGGGGAGGGATTCGAACCCCCGACACGTGGATTATGATTCCACTGCTCTAACCAACTGAGCTACCCCGCCAATTAAATTTTAGCCTGTAAATATAGTTACAAACGCATTTAATTTCAAAACCGGAATTTTACTTGGTACTGTGCTAGAGAACCTGTGTGAATATCATTAACCAACGGTTTTAACCGTTGGAAAATGAAGCAGAAACGAAACTTTCAACAACCGTTTAACGGTTTTTCTGTATTTTCATACAACATCTGGAATCTGGTATCTTCCGATTCTCAATACTCAGTACTCATTACTCAATACTTATTTAGTCCTTCTTCTTTTTGAAAAGAAAAACAATAACAATAAGCAGAACCAAACCCGAAACTACATAAATCCAGTAGGGAGTCTCTTTTAATTTGTACGGTCTGAAGGTTACGGAAATAGTTTTTCCTCTGCCTATTTCGGCAAGTGTATAATGCCAGACTAAAGCACCGCCTTCTTTTTTTTGAGCATTATGAGTAATAATTTCCCCTGAAAAAAAATATCTGTATGTGACATTATAATTACTACCATCCATTCCAAAACCGGTGGCAATAGGAGGAATAAATTGTGAGAATATTTTCTGCCCTGCAGCACCATCCCTTAATGAAAAATTAGCTTCGGAAAAAGCTTTTATATTATTTAAAGAATCTATATTATTAAATGAGAAATTTATTTTTGCATGTGTAGTACTGTCTGTAGTATCAGAAAATACTTCAACATTTTCAATTTTAGTATATATACTCGAAAATTCCTTTCTAACTGAATCAGGGTTAAAAATACCGATTCTATCCAGGATTTTGATGCTTGCTGAATCCGGCAGCTTCATCCAATAATGGACAGCCATTTTCCCGGATCCATCGGGATAAAGGTGAACATCTTGTATATAATTTAAACATCCTGCTATTATCAGAAGTGGGAGTATAAGTAGTATTTTCTTCAAAGTCTCACATTTGTCAATATTGGAACAATAATCTATTTAATATGGTTAATTTAATTTATAGAAAAAAATGCTTTTTTTCATTATGTTTCCCCCTATTAATTTTAAGGAGTTTATATTATGCCCACATATGATTATAAATGTAAAAATTGCGGATACCAATTCGAATTATTTCAAACTATGACCGCTGAACTAGTTCAAAATATGCCCGCAATGTAAAGGTGAAGTTATAAGATTAATTGGACCGGATCCGGACCAATTTTTAAGGGGAATGGGTTTTATCAAACCGATTATAAGAATCCGCCTAAAAAAGAGAATAAAAATTCAACTTCTAAAAATGAAAAGAAAAATACAACAAATTCAGAAAATAAAACCAGCTCAACCTCAAGCGGAGATAAAACTTGAAATTAAAAGAACGTACAGAAATGAAAATCCTTAATGAAACTTCGTGTCCTTGGTGACTTGTATGTTTAAACTTAGTGTCATTTTGCTGCTCGTTTCCTGTTTTGACTTCTGACTTTGACTTTCATTTGACTTCGTGCTCCTTCGTGTCATTAGTGACTTAGTGGTAATCCTTCCTCGTTTGCTGCCATTATGAATAATTAAAAATCATAACCCAGCGAAAAATAAAACTTAGGCGTCGAGAAGCCCTTAACATTATACGCCCATGCAACATCAAACCTCGTTAAGAAATAGAGAAAAAAGATCCTTGCACCAAAACCGGTTCCCATTAATAAATCTTTTGAAATAACATTTCCATCGGAGTTTCTTTCAAAAAATCTTAACTGATGATTGTTATTCCATGCCGCTCCCATATCAACGAATGCTACTCCGAATATATTGCTGAACAATATTGGAAGAGGTCCTGTAACAAGATACCTGATTAAGGGGAATCTTAACTCAAGGTTTAATAAACCATACTTGGTTCCTATTTCTTGAGCATAATCAAAACCTCTTAAAGGTAATACAGGTGTAAGAAATGCAAAATCAGAAGCAGATTCCAGAGGAATATCTCCTGTAGCAAATTTTCTATTTATCCAGTTTTCTATACCGCCGATAAAGAACCTTTGCGGTGCAGATCCACCCGAATAACCTCCCGATAATCTGAAGGCAAAAGAATAATCATCCCAGAATCTAAAATAAGTTCGAAAATCTCCAAGCACAGAATAAAAATCCAGGTTTTTTTGAACAATTCCAGGATTTCCAAGAAAATCAAATCTATATCTTGTACCGTCAATGGGTGAAGTATAACCCCATAAGCTGTTATCATGAATAAAGCTGAATGACGGAATTATATATGATACTTTATCTGAAGGAATCAGCGGATCGTCGAGATTTTCTTCTAAAATATTAAGCCAGCTTAGAGCTCCTTCAATCCTATAGAACTTATTCAAAGGATAACTAAGAGAACCGACAAAACCAAAATTTCTGAAACGGTAAAGACTGGTTCCAATGGCTCTTGAAAGAAGAACAAAACGTGCTGTGTGAAAACCTTCAATACCATAATTGATCCTATTAGGCAGGTAATAATAAGCTAATCCATAGTCACTATTTTTCAAATCAATCTGAAGACTGGTTACACCTATTAGCCTATGATTTCCAAGGACATCACTAAACGAAAAGACCGTAGTGCCAAGTAACCCATATAATGAGCTGTATCCTGCATTAGCATAAACAATATCTGGTGAAAAAGTAATTTTATACCTGTTCACCCTATAATTCCCCTCTGAATCCAGTTTATCAGCCAGGGTAAATTTACCAGCATTCGGATTGCCTGTATCAGGTTTGACTTTTGTACCCGAACCGAAAATATAATTTCCAAAATCAATTTTTATTGAATCACCGTATGTATGTGATGTGTCCACATAACTCCCGGTAAAAAATGCGAGTGAATTGGTTCTAGAAGAATCTACCGCCAAATTATCTTCAGCTAAATCTTTCTTTTCCTGTTTTCTTGTTTCCTGTTCTCTTAATTCAGCAACATATTCTGTTGGTTTGAGAGTCTTTTCATCTGTTTTAGGTTCGAAAGGGCTATTCATTAAGAAAAGATTATAAGCACCTCCATAAAGAGTAGCAAAGACAAGCTTCAACCCATCTTTTGAAATTGATAACTGGGAAATTCCTGTTAATGAATTAGTAACCGGAACCGGTTCTATATCTGCAACACTAACAACCGAATCTGTATTATTTAATACAATTCGTTTCTTATATATATTACTAATTCCGTTTAAGTCTGAAATAAACAAAATTTCCTTTCCATCAGGTCCGCAGATTGGTGAACTCTCATCACTTTCGGGCATATTTGTTATCCGTGTGATCTGTTTATTTGATATATTAATGGAATATATGTCGGTTTGGCTAAAATTAAATTTATATATCTTAAAAGTATCGGGTAATGCTGCAGTATTCAGATAATTTCTTCTGTCCGATGAGAAGAATATTTCTTTACTATCATTAGACCATGAAGGATCATCGTCCGTAAATTCATCATTCGTTAAATTTACTAATTTTTCTGAATCGAGATTATAAAGATAAATATCAGATTGTGCAGCAGTGTGACCCACAAATGCAATAAATTTGCCGTCTGGAGACCAGGCTACCCTTTTTATTCCATCCAATTTTACCGGAAGAGTCCCCTTATTTTCAGAATCTACATTTATAATATAGATTACATCAAATCCATCACTTTTGGCTGTAAGGGCTATCTTTGATGCATCTGGAGACCACGACATACCTGGAGTAACGACATTTAATTGCTCAAAATCCGGCGTCCTGTTTCCTTTCACCAGCTTTTTAATAATTTTCCCGTCAATTGCATTCATAATAAAAACATCAAAGTAAGTATCTCTATTTGATATAAATGCAATCTTATCTCCTTGAGGTGAAATAGCAGGACTTGTATTATAAAAACCGCCATCCTTTTTAGGATCGGTCAACCTCTTAGCAAACTCTTCAGGGTCTTTCCTAATGGCAATATCCGGCCAATAAGTCTTCTTAATTTCTTTTTTCCATCTTTCGTTAAATTCCTCAAGAGATAGTCCGAGTGAACTTTTAAAAGCTTCATTAACACTCCCTGTTTCTTTTAGCTTTGTTACTATCTCACCTATTTTTTCTTTTCCATATTTTTCTGCAATATAATGCCATACTGCTTCTCCCCCTCTATAAGCTAAATAACCGTTCAACTGGTTAATATCGGGTAAATACTCCGAGATGATTGCATCCCTTATAAACATATCGGTATTTATATCCCAGCCTAATGATTGATATTCCGCCATCCCTTCATTAAACCAGGTGGGAATATTTATATTTATATTGTTTGAAATAATATTTTGTATCGAACCTCCGAAAAACATATCATTTATTACGCTATGTGTAAGTTCGTGGTGTATTAAATGTTGAAATTCTTTATAAGAACCCATAAACTGAACAACTACTCTATTCTTAAATAGTTCGGTAAATCCTTCAATGCCTTCACTTAAATATTCATCTGTAATATTTGTTTCCTGGAAATCATTAGTCGAATTATATACAATAATGACAATCCGGTTATTTATATTATAACTAAAACTTTTCTCAATTGATTTTAAATCTTTTTCGGCTTCTTTTGCTGTGAATTCAGCCAGGTTTTCTCCTTCTTTACTGAAATATATATCAAAATGGTCTGTCTGAATATAATACCAGGTAAGATCTTTATATTGAACTTTATTCTGCCCGAATTGACAAAATAGCAGAGGTTGTGTTATTATAAAAATAAAAAATGATTTAAGTAAAAAATTTCTCATTTTTCAATCCTTTTATTGAAAAACTCTTGTTTATGATCAATTATTGTAAAATCTAATTCACTTTTTTCCTGGTCAACCCTGATGAGCTTTACTTCTACTTTATCTCCAAGACGAAATTGTTTTTTTGAATTTCTACCAATTAACGAATATTTTTTCTCATCGTAAACGTAAAAATCTCCCTCTAAATCTCTAACTCTAATTAAGCCTTCTGCCAGATTATCAATAATTTTAACAAATATCCCGAAATGCGTAACGCCGGAAATAATTGCCTTAAATTCTTCACCTAGATGATCTTTTAAATATTCGATTTGTTTTAGTTTAACAGATGATCTCTCAGCCTCAACCGCAGATCTTTCAGTCTGGGAAATATGTTCACTTATATCTTTAAGTATATTATATGAATAAAAAGTGTCATTTGCACCATCAATATAGTGATGTAGAAGTCTATGCACGATAAGATCTGAATATCTTCTGATTGGTGATGTAAAATGTGTATAATATTTAAATCCTAAACCGTAATGTCCGATATTATCAGGAGAGTAGACAGCCTTTGCCATGGATCTTATTGCAAGTTCATTTATTAAATCCTCTTCTTCATTTCCTCTCACCTGCTGAATCAATATTTGAAGCTGATTGGATTTTGAAATTGCATCTGGATTGAATGAATAGCCAAGTGACCTCACAAATTTAGAAAATTCAATTATTTTTTCCTGATCCGGAATATCATGAATCCGGTATATAAATGGTTTTGCCTCTCCTTTTTTAGAAAAGCCTATATGTTTTGCACAAACCTGGTTGGCAAGCAGCATAAACTCTTCCACCAGCATATTGCTCTGTTTTAATTCCTTTTTGAAAACAGCAGAAGGTTTTCCGTTTTCATCCAGTTCGAATTTAATTTCAGGCGTGTAAAATTCTATACTTCCTTCCCTCATTCTCTTTTTCCTCAATGTCTGGGCCAGGCTATTCAATTCCCTTATATCATTATAGAAATCACCTTTCCCATGTTCTATAATCTCCTGGACTTCATCATAATTGAATCTTCTTTTACTGTTAATGATAGATTTCTTTATTTCATATTTAACAAGTTTACCTCGCTTTGTTAATTCAGCAATTACAGAGTAGGTTAATCTATCTTCATCGGGAACAAGTGAGCATATATTGTTGGATATTTTTTCTGGGAGCATAGGAATGACTTTTCCAACCAGATAAACACTATTCCCTCTTTTTGATGCTTCTTTATCTATATTCGATTTTAATTTAACATAATGTCCTACATCTGCAATATGAATTCCTATTGAAAAATTTCCGTTTTCGAGCGTCTCAATGGATAGTGCGTCATCAAAATCTTTTGCATCAGCCGGATCAATAGTAAAAACATTTTTATGCCTGAAATCAATTCTATTTTTTATTTCTTCGGCACTTATTGAAATATTAACTTTTTCCGTCTCATCAATTACTTCATGAGGGAATTTATAGGGCAGGTTGAATTCTTTTGCAATTGATGCAATTTCTGCGTCTTGTGATCCTGCTTTCCCGATTACTTCAATTATTTCGCCTTCGGGATTTAAAAGAGAGGAATCCCACTCAATCTTCCCGACAATAACTTTGTCCCCGATTTTAGCATTTTTTAAATTCTCCCCGTCAATATATATATCTCTCGGAATATTATGATCATCAGGTTTAACAAAATAAAAATTGTGGGAGTGTTCCAGTATCCCGATAATCTCTTCCCTTTTCCTTTTCAATACATTTATTACCTGACCCTCAAGGTTTTTTCCCTTTTGTTTTGCATACAGAGAAACTTCAACAGTATCTCCGCTGAAAGCAGTCCCTAAATTTCTGGCTGCAATAAATATATCTCCAATGTCATGATTGTCTATAGTAACAAATCCATACCCGCCCTGGTTAATTTCCAAAACTCCGGTTATCTTATTTATATTGGGGATAAAGTTTAATTTATATTTTTTACCGCTTTTCGAAATAAACTGTTCATTATATAGGTTGTAGAGCACCGATTTAAGAGCACTATATTCATAATCAGGATTTAAATTCAGCCTCTGCGAAATTTCTTTTGGCTTAAATCCTTTGCCGGCATTCTTTTTAAAAAATGCAATAACTTTCTTCTTCATTTAGAATTCAAATTTATATTTAAGTCCAAGTTCATACATCATTTCTGTTGTTACAGTGTTTTCTCCTATAGCCTCTTTTCTTTCCAATCTGGCCAAAAGACTTTTCAAAATTGGATATTCAATCATTACATTAGCTTGATTAAGATCCAATTGTGAACCGCCAATAGTATATCTAAAGTCTTTAACACTACCAGTTAAACTTACCTTAGTTTGATTACCCACTTTCCTGAGCTGAACACTTCTAACATAATCCCCTAAATAAGAATTTAGAAATCCTCCCAGTATTGAACCTGCAAGAGATGTGGAGGTACTAGCAAAAGCTGACCCGCCGCTTGTCTTGCTTTCGGCATACTGCGGATCTGTACTTAAAAATTGATTCGAAATTATAAAGTAAACTGCATCAGATGCATCAAGGTTCGGTGCAGGTTCATCATTATCTATTGCAGATTGTCCCACATAAACAGCTATATTATTTTTTTCCTGAATAAAATTTTTATTCAACTCATTTAACGCGCCCTGGATTTTTATTTTTACAGCAACTTTTTCTTCCGTACTGTCACCAGCCGCTGGTGTATAGTAGCTGGTATAAGTTGCTACAATATCAAGATAAGGATTGTTTAATTCACTTTCAAATCTTATTGATCCTTCTGCCGTAAGGGTTTTAAAAAACTGCAGATTAGAACCTTCTAAAAGTTTTAATTCACCTTGAGCATTAGGTATCCCTCCTACCTTCTTATATTGAAAGTTTCCATCTAAAACAGCAGTTAATTTTTGATTCAATTCTTTTGAAAGTATAAATATAATCTTTGCTTCCTTTTCAACATTAACATCAATATTGTAATCAAAAGTGAATCCATTGGCAGAACTAACGGTTTTTGAGTTGCTTCTATCCTGTGAGAGTTTTACTAAATTTTCAAAATCAAGATTTTGTCCCTCTTTTTTCAATGTATCTTGAGAATATTTGTAAATAAAACTCTGAAGATTATTTTGATAACCGCTTTGGGTAGGTGGAAAAGTTAATTCTGCTTTAGTTACATTAACAGGAGCAGTTAAAGAAATCCCATTTTTATCCATCGTAAATTCAACATTTCCATTAGTAGAAATAACAAGATTTCCATAAACAGTGGGACTTACATCTTTTGAAGCTTCACTGAGAACTTTAAGATTTCCATTTATAACAAACTGTGAAGATGTAATATCCAGATTTTCCATTTCAGCCTTACCGCTGCCGGTCATTTTTCCCCCATTCTCTGTTCCTCTGCTGTTTTCAATAACTAAACTGTCTAAACTAAGTGAACCCGGTGAAATGTTTACTTTAACTCCGGCGTAATACTCCAGATTATTAAAACTTGAGATAAAATCAGCATTTTTTAGTGTAAGAGTTCCATTTGGCTCCAAATTATTAAAATTGCCTGACAGAGTAAGATTAGCATTTAAATTACCTTTCAACTCCCTCAATTCGGGGATAACATTTCCAAAAGCAGCCAAATTAAAGTTATCTGCCAGCAATTTCAGGTTAACAGGCTGATTATCCGGAAGTCTTTGAGTTACTCCTTTCAATCCCAGATCAATAGGGACATTTCCTGAGATTAAAAGTTCAGGATTATTATAATTATTCATAGAATCTACAAATCTCATATCCACATCAAGACTTTTATCCTTATAATTTAGACTCCCTATTAATGCTCCTAAATTCTTTCCTTTAAAAGTTGTACTGTCTATTTCCAATTTTAAATTCATTACCGGATTCGAAAAATCACCTGTAATTTCAGAATTGATATTTAAACTCCCAAGAAGCGTATTACCTTCTTTAAGTTCGAGTAAATTTTTGCTTAAGTCTCTTCCTCTGAAATCCTTTAATGAAATTTTCAAATCCTGATTTCCGTTCTGCAGGAGATTTCCATTTATTTCAATCTTCCCCAAACCTTTCACCCTTTCCATGACAAAATTTTCAATCTTTATACTGTCCGAAGAATATGCAAGGTTTATTCTTTGGGGATTGATTAGAATAAACTGATTGTATTTCAGATATAAAGTATCAAGAGAAAGGTTTATATTATTTTTGTTTAGATCAAAACTGCCTGCTAATTTTGATGTAGTACTTTCCATGTTGGCAGCTAAATCAAAATCAGCATTATTATTTGCCATGTTTAGATTAAGGTTTATATTTTTTATATCACTTCCTGCAAAAATTCTATCAGTCTTAATATGGAGTCCTGCATAAATATCCTTAAGTGAATTTGAATTAAATGAGTTTTTAAGATTGAAATCCAGGTTAGAATTAGAAAGAAAATACACCCCTTCGCTGCCCCAGTATTTCAAATAATTAAGCCTGGAATCCAATGAAATTTGTATACTATCCTTATTATTTTTTATTTCACCGCTGATATCACCATCAACTTCAAGATGATTCTTTCCCAAAAACAATGATATTAATTCAAAATTTTTTAAATCAATCAGATATTTAATATTAATGGAAGAATCCACATCTGCAAATTTATTTCTGCTTTCTGAAATATTACTGTTTAGATTTACCGTACCGGAATCTGGAAAAAGCTCATTCAATTTATTCTCCACAGAGCTGGATATTAAATCGGCCTCAGCACTTGCAAGGTTTATAGCCTGATTCATTGAAAAATTCCCACTTAAAGATATATCCGCCAGATCGGAAATAATATCTATTATTCTCTGGCCATTGTCATTGCTCCTTAAATCTACTATTGCTCTTGTACTATCGATATGGATTTTATTTATTTCTGAATTATAAAGTTTCATACTTAAATAAAGATTCATCTTATCTAATTGAAAATTATCTCCTTCTGCATTGATGCTGAAGTTAAGACTGGTATTAAGACTCGAATCCGATGTTAATTTAGAAACATTAAAGTTTTTTATATCCCCTTCAAGTTTATAAGAGGGAACATTATTAGTAAAATCAAAATTACCTGTCAAAGAAGTATTCATAGTATCCGAAGATGCTGCAAGCCGGTATTTAATATTTTTTGATTTAGCTGAAACCCTCAATCTTAAGGTATCCAGCTTATTCCCTTTTATTATTGAACCATCGGCTCTATAATATATATTTGCATCCAGGTTCTGAGGAGAAGTACCTGCCCCTTTAATTCGTCCCCTGGAAGTTAAATTAGTGGTTATACCGGCAAAAGGGGAGATATCAAAATTAATAGTCCTAAAACTGATATTATATTGAAAAAGGGGATTTAAAAGGTTTAAATTTCCTTTAACCGATAGATCTCCTTTTTTTGTATTCAAGAAAACATTTGTATTAAAATTCAGGGGATTACCATAGTATAAAAGAGTATCAAATTTTAATAGTCCAAGCTGCTGATAAACCGGAATTTGCAGAGAAGGCAGAAGCTTATTAACATCAGATTGGTTTACGTAAGAATTATAAAAAGAGGTAGTTATATACATTTTATCAGCGTTTGCTAAATTTTTAATACTCCCCTTAGCTTTTAATTGAGTACTGTCATAAAGAACTTCCAGTAAATCTATATTCATTTTATCCAGACTGCCGGATGTCTTTACCTTTGCATTAACTTTACCTTTAAGTATTTTTGTAGAAGGAACGAATGCCGATAAATCAGCAAAGTTTAGTGAATCTGCATTTAGATTCAAATTTATATCTGCATCACTAAAACTTGTTGTGGAATCAAAGGGGCTGAATTTAACTACATTGGAACTAATTGTGAACTTTGACCTTCCGGTAACTATGTTAAGGTCATTTACTTCCATTCCTTTTTCATTTATATGAAATTTTCCCTCAAGGTTATCTAAAAAGAAATGAGAAATATTGGGAGATGCATTAAATCTTTCAATTTCTATTTGAAAATCGTTTTTATTTATATCTGCAAAAGCATTTAATTCAAGATTAACCTTATCCACCCGCAAATCACTAATATTCAAACTATCATATATCTCCTTACTCCCTACTTTATTATAATCCTGCATAGATAAATTCACATTAGTTAATAATAATTTTGCTACTTGAATATCAAACGGAAAGGTGGATTTAGAAGTATCTTTTTGCGACGAGGATGGAAATAATTTTGAAATATTCAGTTCTCCCGATCTATCCTTTTTCAGTGATATAATTGCATTGCGGATCTCAAAATCTCTCACGTAAATTTTCTTAAATAGAAGCTCCAGAGGGCTGGTTTTAAGGGAAATTGCTTCTGCTTTAAGCAGGGTATCCTTCCCCATATTTATCACAGTATTCTTTAGAATCAGTGACGTAAGAATTGTCCCTTCTATTTTACCTATATGAAGATTTCCGTTTAAAGCTGAATCAGCCTTATCAACAACAAAACCCTTCAAATAATTCCTGAATGTTGATGTTTGGCTGAACCCGAAGGCAAGTATAAGTAAAATTAATATACCCAGTCCTATATATAAAAATATATTAACTACTCTTTGCAGAAGAGTACGCTTCTTCTTTTTTTTGTTAACCTCTTTATTATCCAATTTTCTTAATTTATAAATTGTGGACCTTATTTCTATGTCAACAAATAAACCAATGACAAATGACTATTGACCAATGACTAATACCTTCCATATCTTTCCAGAATTAATTCGATAATTTTAGAAGTAGATTGCTGGTTAATAAATTCAATCGTCTTAACCTTACCCCCGTTTTTCTCAACAACGTCTTTCCCTATAATTTTATCAAGAGGCCAATCAGCCCCTTTTACTAAAATATCGGGAATAAGATCATCAATAAGATTCTGCGGAGTATCTTCATCAAACAATGTTACATAATCAACCGCTTTTAAGCTAGATATTAAATATGCTCTTTCTAGCTCATTTATTACCGGTCTTTTATTTCCTTTGATCAGTTTAACTGATTTATCGCTATTAATACCCACTAATAATATATCACCTAAAGCTTTAGATTTTGTGAGGTAGTCAACATGACCTGAGTGGAGTATGTCAAAAACCCCATTAGTAAAAACAACCTTCTTATTCTCTTCCTTAAATTTTTGTCGTAATAATATAATCTCTTCCCTGTTTTTTATCCCGTTCATTTTCAATTTCCTCCAGGATATACTTTATGAGTTTTATCCGTTCGTTCGAGTTTAATAGTACTGAATAATCTATCTAATTCTATGGGAATTATACCGACCTCTTCACAAACAATACCTCCGGCATAATTAGCGATATATGATGCTTCATAAATATCAGCACTTGCCGCTAATGCCATTGTAAGCGTAGATATTACAGTATCCCCTGCACCTGATACATCAGCAACTTTTCGAGCTTTTGTAGGCATACGCTTAACTTTCTTCTCTTTCTCATCTGAAGCATCACTTGAAAAAACTGCAATCCCTCCTTCACCAAGTGTTAATAAAACATTTTTTGCATTTAAATTATCCATTATCTTATTTCCCGCATATAATATATCATCATCAGTCCGTATTTTCATTCCGAGTACATCTTCAGCTTCTTTCCGGTTTGGCTTGAATACCGAAACGTTTTTATAATTGAAAAAATTATTAAACTTTGGATCTACGGTAATTAATAAATCTCTCTTCTTCGCTGAAGAAATAATCTTTTCAATCAATGCAGGTGATAAGACTCCCTTATTATAATCCTGCAAGATTATTCCATCTAAAGAACTTAAATATTGATTCAGGTAATCAAATAATTTCGCCTGTATATTCTTCTTTAAATAATCCTTGCTTTCCTTATCGATCCTTACAACATGCTGGTTATGTGCAATCACTCTTGTTTTTGAAGTTGTCGGTCTGCTTTCATCAACAATTAAACCAACAGCTTCAATATTATTTTCCCTTAACAAAGATGTGAAAATCGTTCCGTCGTTATCATATCCAATAACACCGATAGGAATAGGAATTCCTCCAAGCTTTAAGATATTTAAAGCAACATTCGCAGCACCCCCAAACCGGTAAAACTCATCCCCTACTTCAACTACCGGTACTGGTGCTTCCGGCGATATCCTTTTAACTTCACCCCAGAAATAGCAATCAAGCATCATATCACCTATAACTGCTATTTTTAATCCATTAAAGTTTTTCCTTAATTCATTAAGTCTTTTAATGGAAAGGTCAACCATACCTTATCCTTAATTTGTTTTTCTAATAAATAGTAAAGATAATGATAATTTGAATTTTAAAGAACTAGCTTGTCTGAAGAGAAATTTACAAAGATGTAAAGATGACATCTTTAAAAAGAAATTTATTTCCAATTTGTATTAAAAAGTAAGTTCGGATAAATCCTTATTTTTAATTATTAAAGATGTCATCTTTCAAATAACGATTCTTGTGTAACATGAGGTAATAAATATTCCATTAAAAAGTACTAAATTTCTCTTATTGCCATGTTTTATATTTTGAAATTGTAAGTTTGGAACTTATTTGTTTTTTGTAATTTGAAGTTTATTGGGTTTTATTTTATACCATGACTAAAAGAATAGTAATTACCGGTGCTTCCGGTTTAATCGGTCATAATTTATGTAGAGTACTTATTTCAAGAGGTGATGAAGTTTCTATATTTACCAGAGACGTTAACAAAACTAAAAATATAATTACCGGTGCAAAAGAATATATTGAGTGGAATTATAATCAACCTGAGGAATGGAAAGACTATTTAAAAAATAAGGATGCAGTAATTCACTTGGCAGGAGCGAACCTTTCCGGCAAAAGATGGACTGAAGATTATAAGAAAAAAATTCTAAAAAGCAGAGAAATAAGTACTAAAAATTTAGTCGGCGCAATTAGTTCATTAAATGAAAAACCTTCTTTATTTATATGCGCTTCCGGTGTAAACTATTATGGTGATTCAGGTGATCATGCTCTAACCGAAGATTCAAATGCTGGAAATGATTTTTTAGCAAAAGTCTGTGAAATATGGGAAGATGAAGCCGCTAAAGTTGAAAAGTTAGGAGTAAGAAGAATCAGCATCAGAACCGGTGTTGTTTTATCTATTAATGATGGTGCATTGAAAAAAATGCTGGTCCCATTTAAATTATTTATCGGTGGTCCCTTAGGAAACGGCAAACAATGGTTCCCCTGGATTCACATTGAAGATATTGTAAATCTATACTGCTATTGCCTGGATAATAGCTCATTAAAAGGGGCAGTCAACGCATGTGCGCCTGACCAAGTAACAATGAATGAATTCGCAAAAACTCTAGGAAAAGTTATGAGCAGACCCTCTCTTTTCAAAGTTCCAAAATTTGTATTAAAAATAGCTGTTGGTGAGGTTACAGAAAGTATTACAGCAAGCATGAAAGTAATCCCCCAAAAACTATTGGATGAAGGGTTTGGATTTAAGTTTGGGAATTTGAATAAGGCAATAAAAAATTTAATTGGAACAAATGTCTCAGGTTAAAATTATGCCTCAATGTTTCTTCAAAAATGGTCAATTTCTAATACCTAATATTTCAATCAAG
Source organism: uncultured Ignavibacteriales bacterium (assembly GCA_963742995.1). Lineage (GTDB taxonomy): Bacteria > Bacteroidota > Ignavibacteria > Ignavibacteriales > Ignavibacteriaceae > CAVQBP01. The sequence goes on along the minus strand of CAVUOL010000019.1, from coordinate 29,435 downwards.
GATTTACGAACCTTTATTTTTTCATCGGTATAGCTTAATTCATAAGGAGAGTTTTTTTGTCTCCATGCATCATAAACTCCCTGCCAAAAATCCAAAAATTGTCTTATTTCGCCTTCAGTAGGTTTATGATAATACTTTTCTTCAAGCTCCCTTAGTGCAGCATAATTTGGAACCAGCGAGTAAAAAATTTTTGAATTGGAATTCATTTATTAACTGATACAATTTTTTTAATCTCTACATCCGGAATATTGGAATAGTGGAGAATTTCATTACTCCAAAATTCCAAGAATCCAAAATCCCAGCCAAATACATAAGTAAGATTGTTGTTTATAATCATTCAGTCATTCATCCATTCCGAGATAGCTTTTAGGCTGAAGGATTCCATTCCTCCATCTTAATATCTATAATAGTCCGGTTTGAAAGGACCTTCTACCGTAACTCCGATATACTCTGCCTGTTCAGGAGATAAAGTTTCCAGTTCAACTCCAAGTTTCTTAAGATGCAGGTTTGCAACTTTTTCATCTAAGTATTTTGGAAGTACATAAACTTTATTTTCATAATTGTCATGATTCTTCCACAGTTCGATTTGTGCAAGGACCTGGTTTGTAAATGAATTTGACATTACAAAAGAAGGGTGACCCATAGCGCAGCCAAGATTTACCAGCCTTCCTTCTGCCAGAACTATAATATCCTTTCCGTCAATATTATACATGTCAACTTGAGGTTTAATAGTATCTTTTGTATTACCGTAATTGTTATTAAGCCATGCCATATCTATTTCATTGTCAAAGTGGCCGATATTGCAGACAATGGTTTTGTCCTTCATTTTTTTGAAATGCTCACCTGTAACTATGTCTCTATTCCCGGTTGCAGTAACAACTATATCGACTTCTCCGACAACATTTTCCAGTTTCTTAACCTGGAATCCGTTCATGGCAGCCTGTAATGCACAAATCGGATCAACCTCTGTTACTATAACACGAACTCCTGCATGGGCAAGAGATTCGGCTGAACCTTTACCCACATCTCCGTAACCGCATACTACTGCAACTTTTCCGGCAAGCATTAAATCGGTTGCCCTTCTAATTGCATCAACTAATGATTCACGGCATCCATATTTATTATCAAATTTCGACTTTGTCACAGAATCGTTAACATTAAAAGCAGCTACAGGAAGAGTTCCCTTTTTCATTCTATCATATAATCTATGAACTCCGGTGGTTGTCTCTTCCGATATTCCTTTTATATTCGAAACAAGTTCAGGGTATTTATCAAGCACAGTATTGGTAAGATCTCCGCCATCATCTAATATCATCTGAAGCGGTTTTTTATCTTTACCAAAGAATAAAGTTTGCTCAATACACCACTCATATTCTTCTAAGGTCTCACCTTTCCAGGCATAAACAGGTATTCCGGCAGCAGCTATAGCTGCAGCTGCGTGATCCTGTGTAGAAAAAATATTACAGGAAGACCATTGAACTTCCGCACCTAAATGAACCAGTGTTTCAATTAAGACTGCAGTCTGAATTGTCATATGAAGACAACCTGCAATTCTCGCACCCTTTAATGGCTTTGTCTCTCCATATTCATCACGAAGTGCCATTAAACCCGGCATCTCTGCTTCTGCCAATGTAATCTCTTTCCTTCCCCATTCTGCCAGTGAAATATCTTTTACCTTATATGGAAGTTTTGCAACTTCTTTTTCTGTTACCTGGTTCATTTCTCTTCCTTCTATTATTAATAATTTGCTTGAATAAAATTTAATCTTCTACCATTTTTTATAAGTATTTTTTAAATATAGGCACTAAATCTAATTTTTCCCATGTAAACTCTTTTTCTTTTCTCCCAAAATGTCCATATGCTGCAGTTTTTTGATAAATAGGTCTTCTAAGCTGAAGTCTTTCAATAATTCCTTTAGGAGTAAGATCAACTTCTTTCCTGATCATGTTGGAAATTTCTTTATCGGGTATAGCTCCGGAACCTTTTGTATCATATGTAGATGGAAACAGGTTCGGCAACTCCAATAGCATATGCAATCTGGACGAGACATTCTTTAGCTAATTTAGCACCTACAATATTTTTTGCAATATGCCGGGCTGCATAAGTAGCACTCCTATCAACCTTGGAAGGATCTTTCCCGGAAAATGCTCCACCGCCATGGGGAGCCCAGCCTCCATAGGTATCAACTATAATTTTTCTTCCGGTAAGTCCGCTGTCTCCATGAGGTCCCCCAATTTCAAACCTGCCTGTTGGATTTACAAAATATTTTGTCTTCTTATCAATATACTTTTCAGGAATAACTTTTTTTACTACATTTTCAATAACATCTTCTTTAATCTTTTTTTGCTTAACATCCGGGTCATGTTGAGTTGAGACTACTACAGCTTCTATTCTTAATGGCTTGTTATCATTATCATATTCAACCGTAACCTGAGATTTTGCATCCGGACGCAGATACGGCATTAAACCATTTCCTTTTTTTCTAATATCAGCTAAAGTTTTTACCAGTTTATGCGCATACATTATCGGCATCGGCATCAGTTCGGGAGTTTGGTCACAAGCATAACCGAACATGAGACCCTGATCTCCGGCTCCGCCTCTATCCACCCCCATAGCAATATCTGGAGATTGCGAATGAATTGCATTTAGAACCGAACATGATTCTGCATCAAATTTATAATCAGCTTTTGTATAACCGATATCCTTTACGGTTTTTCTTACTATATCAGGAACTTCAATATAAGCTTTTGTAGTAATTTCACCGCCGACCAATACCAGCCCGGTGGTTACAAAAGTTTCACAGGCAACCCTTGCATCAGGATCCTGCCGGTATATTGCATCTAAAATTCCATCTGATATTGCATCACTTACTTTATCGGGATGCCCTTCGGAAACTGATTCCGATGTGAAAAGATATGACATATTTATTTTACCCTTTTTTAATTAATAAAAATCTATTTCTGATGAATCCCCTGAATTGAGTCTTTTAAAGAGTCCTCTTACAATTGAATTGTTTCCTATTATTGAATTATCAAGCAGTGCCTTAGATACAACTGCTTTAGAACCAACTATTGAATTTTTAACAATGCTATCCTTTACAATACAATCTTTATCAAGAGTAGTATATGGTCCAATAACTGAATTTTCAACTTTTGCACTATCGGCAATAAATACCGGTCCATTTATTACAACATTATCGAAGTTTCTTTGATAACTTTTTTGTTCAAGTAAAAATTTATTTGTAGAGAGTAGCGTTTCAGGCTTACCGCAATCATACCAGCCTTCAACAGGAAAAGTCTTAAACTTTTCTCCGTTGTTGATCATAATCTGAAGTGCATCTGTAAGCTGGAGTTCACCTTTTGTTCTGATATCTTTGGAGACTAATTCATTTAAGCCTTTGGCTAAAGCACCGGAATCGGCAATATAATAGAGGCCGACTAATGCAAGTTTGGAAATTGAATCCTGTGGCTTCTCCACTAACCTTTTAACAAACCCGTCTTCCATTACTGCAACACCAAACCTTCTGGGATCCTCAACTTTTTTTACTCCCAAAGACGATTGTTTAATCTTAAATACATTTTTCAAATCCACATCAAAAACAGTATCACCAAGAATTATAAATATCTCCTTTTCGTCAAAAGTCGGGATCGCGGTATAAATAGCATGTCCCAATCCTTCTTTATTCTTTTGTTCGATAAATTCAGATTTCATCTGGGGATATTCGGTCTGGATATATTCCTTGATCATTTCTCCAAGGTGACCGATTACAAAAGTGGCTTTATTTATACCTTCTTCTAAAAGTTTATCAATTATATGCGAAATAATTGGTTTGCCGCCGACATTTAATAGAACTTTTGGAGTGGAGAAAGTATGCGGTTTTAATCTTGATCCGATCCCTGCAACGGGAATTATAGCTCTCATATATCTCTTTATTATTTTAAATTAGTCTATAAAATTAGTTATTCCCCAAAATAATAACAACTAATTTATGAATACATAATACCTCAACTGCATAACTCCAAATAATAATTATTTCTCCAAGGAGAGGACAATATCCTGAAGAATGGATTCAAATGATTTTGGATTTTGAAAAAATGATAGGAATTTCTGAATAACCTGGTCAATAACAGAATCAGGACAGGATGCACCGCTGGTTAAGATTATTTCAACCGGATATTTTTCGGGTATGTAGTCTTCAGTGACTAACTCTTTTTTTGACTGAATATCAAAATGTTTAATTAATTTACCGGAAATAAGATTTTCACTTGAAGAAATAAAAAATGTTTTAAGCTTATTTTCACAAAGTTCAACTATATGGCTGGTATTTGAACTATTATAACCACCTACTACCACCGCAAAATCTGCTTTTTGTTTTAATAACTCATACGTTGCTTCCTGGTTATCATTGGTTGCATAACATAAGGTGTCCCTTGTATCGGCAAAATGTTCCGCTAAATTTTCACTTCCGAATTTCCGGATCATTACCTTTTTCAAATAATCAGCAATTGCCTGCGTTTCGGCAGCAAGCATAGTTGTCTGGTTTACAACCCCGATTCTACGAAGATCATTTTCTACATCAAAACCATCCGAATATTTTCCTTTGAATATTTCAAAAAATTCCTCTTTTCCCCTCTCCCTGAGAATAAAAGAGCCCAGAAGTCCGGCTTCCTTAATATTTTTGATAATCACCGAAGGGGAATTCCTGACAGTATGAGAAAATGTAGCTCTCGTTTCTTCATGGGAATGTTTTCCATGAATAATAATAGTATAATCCTGCTTTCCCAATTGTTCCGAACGGTTCCAGACTTTCTCTACAAAAGGACATGTAGTATTAAACTTATGAGCATCAATCCCTATTTCTTTTAATTTTGCTTCAATTTCCAGAGTAGTCCCGAATGCCGGGATAATTACAATATCATTCTTGTTCAGTTCATCCCAATCAATAATCTGATTTCCCGATGTATCCATAATAAACCGGATGCCTTTACTTTGTAAATCATTATTTACGCCGGGATTATGAATCATTTCACTTAAAAGGAAAATCCTTTTACCAGGATTTTCTTCTAATGTCCTGTATGATATTTCAATAGCATTTTCAACTCCGTAACAGAATCCAAAATGCCTTGCAATAAAAAACTTAACGGGTCCGAAGTCAAGAACAGTAGGAGTGAAGTCTTTTTTTCTTGGATCGCTTAAATTCCTTTTATATTTAATACTGGATATAAAAGAACTTCTGTATATTTGAGGAATTTCAAATTTCTTCATCTAATCAATTATTATTATAAATTAAATCCTTAACCGTAATCACAAAATTTAATAAATATCTGTCTTTATTAAAGTGTAATTCATCGTAAATAATAACCGTTTAACATAAAAACGTTTTAAATTATCGATGATTATCTAACTTTCATTTATAATTTCTTAATAATCAAAGGTTTTCATGAAAAAAAATTTATTAGTGCAGATTTCAATAGCTTTTCTACTTCTATTCAGTTCCATAATTTATTCACAGGGAAAGTTTATTGTAAGAATTAATACTAACGATGATTTGTTTCATGTTAACCTTTTCCCTGACAGCCTTAGCACTAATAATAATATTTATCAGTTTGCTTCAACAGCTCCCGGTACATACGAGGCACTGGATATCGGAAGGTTTGTAAAATCATTCATGGCTTTTGATGGTGACGGAAATGAAATTCCTACCCAAAATATCTCTACGAACCAATGGAAATTAACTAATCCGCAAAAAATTAAAAAAATTGAATATACGATTGAAGATACTTGGGATGCTAAAGATGATAGTGAAATGATCTATCAAATGTGCGGTTCAAATATAGATACTGATAATTCATTAATTAATGGTGAATGCGTGTTTGGGTATTTTCAAGGGCTCCAAACATATCCTATAAAAATAAAAATTGAATGCCCGGAAGATTGGAAAACCGGAACCGCATTAAAGTTAGATTCAGACGGTTTTTATGATGCGCCTACTTATGATTATGTTGTCGATTCCCCTATCCTTACCGGCATTTTATCCGAAGATTCAATTAAAGTAGGCAACGCCGCAATAAAAATATTCACTTATTCTAAAACGGGAGCTATTAAATCCGATACTTTGATATCATCCATTGAAGATATCCTTCAGGCAGAAAGTCAATTTACAAATGGTCTGCCTGTTGATCATTATACATTTTTATTCCACCTTGGCAGCTTCAATGCCGGTGCGTGGGAACATTCTTATAGTTCCGAATATGTTTTACTTGAAAACGCTTTAGATAAATTGAACCTGCAAAATACAAGATCTATTATTGCTCACGAATTTTTTCATGTTGTAACACCTCTTAATATTCACAGTGAATTGGTTGAAAAATTCAATTTTGTTAAACCTATAATGTCAAAGCATCTCTGGTTATATGAAGGTACTACAGAATGGGCTGCTAATATTCTGCAGCTCCGTGATTCACTAATCTCATTGGAAGATTACCTGAATATAATCCGCAAAAAAATAATAATAATGCAGGGATTTAATAAAAATATAAGTCTAACGGAATTGGGGGTTCATTCTGTTGAAATGCCGGACGAATATATAAACATATACAATAAAGGAGCAGTAGTATCCGGACTGCTTGATATTAGATTATTAGAACTTTCAAAAGGAACCAAAGGTTTGAGGGAAGTTATCAATGAACTATCTAAAAAATATGGTCCGAAGCAGTCATTCAGTGAAACCAATTTCTTTGATGAACTTGTTAAAATGACTTACCCCGAGATTGAAGACTTTATTAAAGATTATATTGAGGGGACGGAGGATTTACCGGTTAAAGAATACTATCAAAAATTAGGGATTGATTTTTATGAATCTAAAGGACTTGACAGCAGTAAAGCAAGCATGGGAATTAGCTTAGGGGTAAAAGGGAATCATTTTATCGTAAGCAGTGTTTCAGATATCTCCCCGAATAAGGATAAGATTTTTCCGGGAGATATAATCTTTTCCTTTGACGGAGATGAGCTTACTTTTGCAAACATAGGTGAAAAGTTCAGAGAGTATCAGAACAAAAAGATAGGAGATACAGTAAAGGCTGTCGTTATAAGAAACGAAAAGAAAGTCGATGTTGACATAAAACTAGGCTATGCAGAAAGGAAATTTATATTTGAAGTTAACCATAACCCGGATGCGGAACAGTTGGATTTGAGAAATGCATGGATGAAGAATCTATAATCTCTAACATTCCTCTTTCCATCTCCATTTTTTGTCATTTTGGCAGACCCTATTCTGCTCCTATGCACCACCGGTACAACTCCAAGGTAACTCCAAGGTAACTCCAAATTACCACCAAGTGAACAGAACCCTAAAATCCCCTAAAATTTGTTAACAAAAATCGAATCGTCTGACAATATGACAGTCATATATAATGACTACGAACAGCTCAAATAGAAGGAAATAGCTGCCGTTCACAAAAAGGAGCCTGTGTGGATATCATTAACCAATGGATTTATCCATTGGTTTAAGAGGAAAATTAAGCCCCTCCTACGCTTTTTCTGTATTTTCACACAGGCTCTAAAGATAAACGGCAATGGATTTTTATTCAATTAAAAGTATGGGGTAATTTAATAACATTTTTACTATTTTAGTAAAAAAAATTAGTAATTCAATTTCAAGGAAATATTATGGCAGCAAATATTGATATGATAAAGAACAGATATTCTCAGTTTAAAGAAAAATTAACCGGTATTAAAAAAATCATAAACAGACCATTAACATATGCTGAAAAAGTTTTGTATACACATCTCTGGGAAAATCCTTCTTCAAAACTGGAAAGAGGAAAAGATTATGCAGAATTAGCTCCCGATAGAGTAGCAATGCAGGATGCAACTGCACAAATGGCATTATTGCAATTTATGTCTGCAAATAAAAAAGAGACTGCGGTACCTACTACAGTACATTGTGATCATTTAATCCAGGCGCAGATTGGAGCACAGGATGATCTACTAAGAGCAACATCCGAAAATAAAGAAGTATATGATTTCCTTGAAAGTATTTCTCAAAAATACGGAATTGGATTTTGGAAACCAGGCGCCGGTATTATACACCAGGTAGTGCTCGAAAATTATGCTTTTCCCGGCGGAATGATGATAGGAACTGATTCTCATACTCCGAATGCCGGGGGACTTGGAATGATTGCAATTGGAGTCGGAGGAGCCGATGCTGTTGATGTTATGGCAGGTATGCCGTGGGAATTAAAATGGCCTAAGCTAATCGGTGTTAAATTAACAGGTAAATTAAATGGATGGGCTTCACCAAAAGATATTATTCTTAAATTAGCCGGGATTCTTACAGTCAAAGGGGGGACAGGAGCAATAGTTGAATACTTTGGTGAAGGATCTACTTCTCTTTCATGCACAGGAAAAGGTACTATCTGTAATATGGGTGCGGAAATCGGAGCAACTACTTCAGTATTTCCTTTCGATGAAAAAATGTCTGCATATCTGCGTATTACAAATCGCGCAGATGTTGCTGCATTAGCAGAAGGATTGCAGGATGAGCTTTCTGCGGATAAAGAAGTTCTTGAAAATCCCGAAAAATTCTTTGACCAGGTAATTGAATTAAATTTAAGTGAACTAGAACCTCATTTAAACGGGCCTTTCACTCCCGATAAAGCCTGGCCAATCTCAAAGATGAAAGAAGCGGTTAAGGAAAATAATTACCCTGATACAATAAAAGTTGCATTAATTGGAAGCTGTACTAATTCAAGTTATGAAGATATAGATCGCTCAGCAAGTATCGCAAGACAGGCAATGGCAAAAGGTCTAAAGTCAAAATCCCAGTTTACAGTAACTCCCGGTTCCGAACAGGTAAGAGCAACCATAGAAAGAGATGGACAATTAAAAACATTAAGTGATTTTGGAGGCTTAATTCTGGCTAATGCATGCGGTCCATGCATCGGTATGTGGAAAAGGATGGACATAAAAACAGGAGAAAAGAATACAATAGTAACTTCTTTTAATAGGAATTTTGCCAAAAGAAATGACGGTAACCCTGAAACCTTAGCCTTTGTGGCAAGCCCTGAATTAACAACTGCACTAGCAATTGCGGGAAGTTTATCCTTTAATCCTTTAACAGATGAACTTGAAAACGAAAAGGGAGAAAAAGTAAAACTGGATCCGCCTACCGGAGAAGAACTTCCTTCAAAAGGTTTTGATTCCGGCGAAAACGGGTATATAGCTCCTGCTAAAGATGGTTCTAATGTTGAAATTAAAGTTAATCCTGATAGTGAACGTCTCCAATTACTTACTCCTTTTAAACCCTGGGACGGTAAAGATCTTGAAGATTTACCGGTTCTATTAAAAGCCAAAGGGAAATGCACTACCGATCATATTTCAATGGCAGGTCCCTGGTTAAGATTTAGAGGTCATCTGGATAATATATCTAATAATATGTTTATAGGAGCAATTAATTATTTTACGGGTGAAACCGGGAAAGTAAAGAATATTTATACAGGTGAATATAAATCAGTACCGGAAGCAGCACGTGACTACAAAAGGCATGGACACGATTGGGTTGTTGTCGGTGATGAAAACTATGGTGAAGGTTCTTCACGCGAACATGCAGCAATGGAGCCGAGACATCTTGGCGGAAGAGCAATAATCGTAAGAAGCTTTGCAAGAATTCATGAAACTAATTTGAAGAAACAGGGCATGCTCCCTCTTACTTTTGCTAATCCTGCCGATTATGATAAAATTAAGGAAGATGATAAGGTGAGCATAATAGGATTAACTGAACTAGCTCCTAATAAACAACTGAAGCTTATTATTAAACACGAAAATGGTTCAAAAGATGAGGCATTATTAAACCATAGCATGAATGAGACACAGATTAAATGGTTTAAAGCCGGCAGCGCCTTGAATCTTATCGCCCGGCAAAATAAAAGTTAAAGCTTAATTTAATGATATTTCTCAATCCCGCAGTTTTATTCGGTTTAATTGCTGCTTCAATTCCGGTTTTAATTCATCTTTTAAACCTTAGGAAATTAAAAAAGATCGATTTCAGCACCCTGGCATTTCTAAAAGAACTTCAAAAGAATAAAATCAGGAAAATTAAAATCAAGCAGCTACTTCTTTTGGCTTTAAGAGTTATGATAATTCTTTTTCTGGTCATGGCGTTTGCCCGTCCAACCTTAAAAGGAATTTCAATTGGAGGAACAGCTTCTGCAGCTAAAACCACAGCAGTTTTCATCCTTGATAATACCTTTAGCATGTCGGTAGTCGATAATAACGGCTCATATTTAAATCAGGCAAAAGGAACGATAAAAGAATTGCTGAACCAGCTACAGGAAGGAGATGAAGCGGCATTAGTACTTTTATCAAATCCGCCATCCGGACAAATAAATAATAATGAACAACAAACCACATCAAACCTAGCCGATTTTAAAAAGCAGGTAGATGCCGTAGAAATATCTTATTACAGCGGCAACTTGAACGACGCGGTTATCAGAGCAGCTAAAATACTTTCAAAATCTCAAAATTTTAATAAAGAAATTTACCTTTTAAGTGACTTCCAAAAAGGAAGGCTATATGATCAGTCATCCCTGTCTGACTTAAGTGAGATATTAAATGATAAAGTTAAACTTTATACCTTTAATTATTCAGGGAAAGAAGTATATAATGTTGGAATTGATAATTTGAAGGTGAATACACAAATTTTTGAAAAAGATAAACCCGTCAGCTTTAGTTCAACAGTAACAAATTATTCTACAAAACCGGCCGAAAATGCGGTCGTTTCACTTTTTATAAACAATGAAAGAAGTGCACAGCAAAGCGTAAAACTGGAACCGGGTGAAACAAAGATATTAACTATGGAATCCGCGGCTAAATCCACAGGTTATGTTGATGCATTCGCTGAAATAGAAGATGATGACATTATGCAGGATAATAAAAGGTATACAAGCTTTTATATACCTGATGAAATCACTGTAGGGGTATTTACAAAAGAAAGTCAAGATGCCCAATTTATCAATTTAGCTTTGACTGCCGGAGAAAATAAGGCATTAAAAGTTACCGAAAAAAATATAAATCAAATCTCTTCCTTCGATTTGAATCAATTCAACATATTAATCATTATAGGATTTGACGACTTTAGTAATTATCCTAAATTGAAATCTTATATAAATAACGGAGGCGGACTATTCTTATTTCCGGATTCAAAATCTACTTTGGAAAATTTTCACAAGTCTGCTGCTGAACTTGGACTGCCGTTACCTGAAGGAACTGCCGGGAAATTAAATTCTCAAGAAAGTTCAGTTTCATTTGAAAATATTGATTTTAACCATCCTTTATTTCAGAATATTTTTACCAAAGAGAAGAAAAAAATAGAATCTCCGGATATATACTATCATTTTAAAATATCTCCCGGAGGAAAAGGTAAGAATATAATCTCATTGGTTGATGGTTCATCTTTTCTGAGCGAATATAAGACAGGAAAAGGAAAAATTTTATTGTTGAATACAGCTCCGGTACTTAGCTGGAGCAATTTTCCTTTAAAAAGTATTTTTGTTCCTTTAATAAATAAATCTGCATTTTATCTCGCATCAAAAGATAGAACCGAAAATGAACATCTGGTTTCGAGCGGGGTTAATATCGATGTTTCAGATCAAAGTATTCCCCAAATAATGATTGAGAAGCCGGATAAATCTCAAGAATTTATTGACCTTAAGGAGAAAAATAATCCTAACTTTATATCATATCAAAATACTAACATACCGGGTGACTACCATATATATTCAGGTAAAAAACTCTTCGATGATTTTGCAGTTAATGTCGATCCTGTTGAATCGGTAACAAAATATGTTGATAATAATGAATTTGAGGATTATTTACATAAAATAAATTTTAAGGGTCATTATATTAAAGTTGACAAAAAAGATGATCCGGCAAAAATTGTTCTGCAGTCCCGTTTCGGTTCTGAATTATGGAAATATTTTCTTCTTATTGCACTAATACTAGCTCTGATAGAAATGATGATTGCAAGGAATTCAAAGAAAGAAATGGTAAATTTAAATTAAAATTAATGAGACTTTTGTTATAAATTATTTTTATAAAACCGAAGGATATGTTCATAGGGTATGATAGATATAAATAGGAATGGTGCTGAAAAAGCAATTTTAGTTGCTCTTAACACAAAAAATATTAGTAAAGAATTAGTTGAAGAACATTTAACAGAACTTGAGGAATTAGCATTAACTGCAGGTGCTGAAACAATAATTAAGATAACTCAGGATAAAAATTCGGTAGATTCAGCATATTATATCGGGAAAGGAAAGGCTGAAGAAATATCAAATCTGGCTGAATCTAATGATATTAACCTGGTTATCTTTGATGATGATCTCTCCCCCGTTCAGGTAAGAAACCTTGAAAACTTGATAAATAGAAAAATTATTGACCGCAGCGGGCTTATATTAGATATATTTGCTTCCCGTGCAAAATCCAAAGAAGCAAAAACACAGGTAGAACTTGCACAACTTCAATATTTACTCCCCAGATTAACCAGAGCATGGACCCACCTTTCAAAACAATTTGGCGGCATTGGTACTAAGGGTCCCGGTGAAACTCAAATCGAAACTGATAGAAGAATTATTAGGACAAGGATTAGCCATCTAAAAGAGAAATTGGAAAAAATTGAATTGCAGAGAGAAACTCAAAGCAAAGGCAGAAAGGATTTTATCAGGATTTCACTGGTAGGCTATACAAATGCCGGCAAGTCCACTTTGTTCAATTTAATTACTAAATCCGGAGTCCTTGCAGAGGATAAACTATTCGCAACACTTGATTCAACAACCCGTTCACTGGATATCGGAATAAATCAGAAATTGCTTTTGAGTGATACCGTCGGATTTATAAGAAAACTTCCTCCTAATCTGGTAGCATCATTTAAGAGTACGTTAAATGAAGTTAGAGAAGCAGACATCATACTGCATGTAATTGATCTTTCTCATTCTTATTTTGAAGATCATATAAAAGTTGTTGAACAAACTTTAAAAGACATTGGTGCTGATAAACAGAGTATATTGAAAATATTCAATAAAATAGATGCGGTGGATGATAAAAGCAGAATCAGTTATGTTAGAAACAAATATAAAGATTCTGTTATTATATCAGCAGAAAGAGGAATTAATATTACTAAATTTAAGGAAAAATTGAGTCATATAATTGATGAGACATACGTTGAGGAAGAAATTGTTCTGGATCTGGCGGATTCAAAAACGGCGGCAAAAATTCATACTCTAGCTGAAGTTATTTCAACAAATTATGATGAGTCTTTAATCCATATAACATACAAAACAAATAGGGAAAACTCCAACAAAATTAAAAAATTGGTACATGGCATCTAAAAAGCTTATTCTCGATGGTAATTCATTAAGTATTAATAAAATTGAATCCTTCCTTCATGACAACCCTTCAATAGTTATATCCAAAGAATCAAAAAAAAAGATTAACGATTCGAGAGCACTGGTAGAGAAATGGATTGAGAATGGTGAAATAATATACGGGGTAACCACCGGTTTTGGTGAATTTGCTAATGTAAATATCTCAAGAGACAATCTCAGGAAACTGCAGGAAAATTTAATTCTTAGTCATGCCGTAGGATGCGGAGAATATCTGCCTCCCAAAATAGTTAAAATCATGATGCTTTTAAGATTAAACGCACTTGCAAAAGGCTATTCGGGAATAAGGATGTCAACTCTTGAGCTATTAATTTCAATGATTAATTATAATATAATCCCCGTTGTTCCTTCACAAGGCTCTGTCGGCTCTAGCGGTGATCTGGTTCAATTGGCACATCTGGTTTTAGCAATGATTGGAAAAGGGAATGTCCAATTAATTAAAGATATAAGTGATGATAAAACCGCAGTAATCAAAATAATTGCATCTTCAAAAGGATTAAAGAAATATGATCTAAACCCTGCGGTTCTTGAAGCAAAAGAAGGTCTGGCACTAATAAACGGAACTCAAATGATGACAGCTTATGCATCTTTTATTTCCATGCGGGCTAAAAAACTGATAAAGCTTGCGGATATTTCTGCTGCATTGTCCCATGAAGCACTTCGGGCAACCGATAAGGCTTTCTATGAAAAGCTTCATAGACTGCGCCCCTTTCCCGGTCAACTGACTACTGCTAAAAATGTTTTATCCTTAATCAGAAATAGTGAAATAAGAAATTCGCATCTTAAAAATGATCCCAGAGTCCAGGATGCATACTCAATAAGATGTGTTCCGCAGATCCACGGAGCATCAAGAGATGCTATCGATTATGTTGCTTCAAGAGTTGAAATTGAAATAAATTCGGTAAATGATAACCCGGTTATTTTTTCCGAAACCGGTGAACATATAGAAGGTGGAAATTTTCACGGACAATCCATGGCTCTGGCAATGGATTTTATGGGTATAGCTTTATCCGAGCTTGCAAATGTTTCAGAAAGAAGAACAGAAAGAATGGTAAATGGAGCATTAAGCGGACTGCCGAGATTTTTAGCTTTAAATGGCGGCCTTAATTCAGGTTTAATGATTGCTCAGTATACTGCCGCCAGTTTAGTTTCGGAAAACAAAGTTCTAGCTCATCCCGCAAGCGTTGATTCAATCCCTACATCGGCAAACCAGGAAGATCATAATTCAATGGGTTCTATAGCCGCACAAAAATGCTATAAAATAATGCAGAACCTTGAAAATGTTTTAGCTATTGAATTAATGACTGCCGCACAAGCCCTGGAATTTCTAAAACCCCTTAAACCCGGAATTGGAACTTCAATAGCCTACAACGAAATCAGAAAGATAATAAAACCCCTGAATAACGATCGTCTATTATATAAAGATCTAAAGAAACTTCTGGAACTGATAAAGAATGATTCTTTACTAAATGCAGTAGAGAAAAAAATAGAACTTAATTGATTCTTTTTAATATTAAAATAAATATTGTTAGTACTTAGATGTAAAGATGACATCTTTTAAAAAACAAAAATTACTTTCAGTTTTTTTGTTAAAATGTAATTTTAGATAAATCTTATATTTAAAAATAAAGATGTCATCTTTTAAATACCGAATTTTAGGTAACTTTAGTAACTAGTTTAATTTTGTAAAAAATTACTTTATAGATGGAAATTATATATTTAATAGCCGGATTTTTAATAGGTGCTGCAGCTATCTGGCTGTCAATTAAAAATTCAAAAGGTATTTCCCTTGCCGAAGCTGAACAATTAAAAGATCAAGTCACTCTAGCGAATCTTGAAAAAGCAAAAACACTGGAGCGTTTAAATATATTAAACGAAAATTTTGAAAAAGTTTCCAATGAATTGAAATGTGAAAGAGAAAAAGTAATAGGGATTAATTCCGAATCTTCGACCTTAAAGGCTGATAAATAAAAACCTTGAAGAAAAACTTACTGACCAAAAATCCGAATTAGAAAAGCTTCAGGAAAAATTCTCTACTGAATTTGAAAACCTTGCAAACAAAATTTTAGAAGACAAAAGCAGCAAATTTACAGTTCAGAACAAGGAAAATCTCGATCAAATTCTTAAACCGCTGGGAGAAAAAATCAAAGATTTCGAAAAGAAAGTCAATGAAGTTTACGTAAGCGACTCAAAAGAAAGAGCATCGCTGGCTGTTCAGCTTAAAAATCTTCAGGAATTAAATCAGATGATGGCAAAAGAAGCCAGCAATCTGACAAATGCATTGAAAGGTGAAACTAAAACAATGGGCAATTGGGGTGAGTTCATTCTTGAAAGCATTCTGGAGAAATCAGGTCTTTCAAAGGGAAGAGAATATCAAATACAGGAAAACTTTACAAATGAAGATGGAAGAAGATTACAGCCGGATGTGATAATAAATCTTCCCGACAATAAATGCATTGTGATTGATTCCAAGGTTTCTCTTATTGCCTACGAAGGCTATTGTTCTGCAGAAGATTTAAGCCAAAGACCGTTTTTTATAAAAGATCATATTGCTTCTATCAAAAAACATATTAAAGAATTAGGCGCTAAGAATTATCAAAACATTTATCAAATAAAGAGTCTTGACTTTGTTTTACTTTTTATGCCGGTTGAACCGGCGTTCAGCCTTGCAATTCAGAATGATGCCGGTTTATTCAATGAAGCTTTTGATAAAAATATTGTTATAGTCAGTCCTTCCACGCTTCTGGCAACATTAAGGACTATAGCTAATATCTGGCGGCAGGAATATCAGAACAACAATGTTCTAGAAATTGCTCGTCAGAGCGGTGCATTGTATGATAAATTTCAAGGGCTGGTATCTGATTTAATTGAGCTAGGAAAACGAATGAATACAATGCATCACAGTTATGATAATGCAATGAAAAAATTATATTCCGGCAGAGGGAATTTAATAGTTAGCGTTGAAAACATAAAAAAGCTGGGTGCTAAAACCTCCAAATCTTTGCCCGAGTCTCTTCTTGATAAAGCAAATGATAATGAAGAGAGACTTATCGAATAATAAAATTTAATTCCCACTGTATTAAATAGGTAGTTTTATAATGAAAACTTCAATTCTTTACATTATATTGATTTTATTTCTTTCTGCTTCTGCATATTCACAGAAAAAGCCTTTCACTATAGAAACTTTATATAAGGTCAAATATTTAAGTTCACCTATGTTATCACCGGAAGGCAATAAAATCTGTTTTCTAAACACAGAATATGATCTTCATAAAGGTAAATCATAATTCGGATTTATATATAATAAATCAAGATGGTTCAGGCCTGGAAAATTTAACCGGCAGCAAAGATAATGAATCCAATCCTTTCTGGAGCCCTGATGGTAATGAGATCTATTATTTGAAAGGCTCGCAGGTATATTCCATTTCAATTCCCGGTAAAAAAGTTGAACAGGTTACAGATTATTCCACCAATATTATCAGACCGGTTTTATCTCCGGATGGAAATTTAATAGCATTTACAACAGAAATTTATCATGAGTGCGGAACAGATAAAGATTGTAATCAGGCAATGGCTGAATCAGCTAATAATGGACCTATTCAAGCATATATAGCTGACAGCCTATTATTTAGACATTGGACTGAATATATCGGTCAAAAGGAAACACACGTCTTTATATATAATATAAAAAATAAATCTTATATCGATATAGCTCATAGTGAATTAGCTTCACCAATGTATAAACTAGGTGGAAATATCAGGTATAATTTTTCACCCGACAGTAAAGAACTTTGTTTTACCAATAACCCGGAAAATTTTCAAACTAATTCAACTAATTCTGATCTTTATATAGTTTCAGTTAACGGAGGCAGCCCGGAAGATATTACATTTAATAATAAGGCATGGGATGGAAATCCAATTTATTCTCCTGACGGAAAATATATTGCTTATAAAATGCAGGAACAGCCGGGACACGAATCTGACAGGTATAGATTAGCTTTATATAACAGAAATACGAAACAAAATGAAATAATAACTGAAAATTTTGACAATATGGTTAGTGAATTTATCTGGAGTAAAGATTCAAAATCAATTTATTTCACTTCTCCCGATTCAGGTTACACACCAATATATAAAATAGATATAAATACAAAAATGATATCTGAAGAGCTACCTCAAAAATCCGTGTTCAGCTTAAATATAGGGCAGGATAAATTATTTTATCTTTCTACTTCAGTAGAAAATCCTATTGAAATTTATTCATTTAATTTAGCTGATAAATCGGGAAAGCAATTAACAAGTTTTAACAAGCAATTATTAGCTGAAGAAGATTTTCGACCAGCAGAGCAAATGTGGATTCCTGGAGCAGACGGAAAAAATGTCCAGGTTTTTATAATTAAGCCGCATAATTTTGATCCGCAGAAGAAATATCCTTTAATATTAAATGTTCACGGGGGACCGCAAGGTCAGTGGATGGATTCTTTTAGAGGTGATTGGCAGGTATATCCGGGTTCCGGTTATATCGTTGCATTCGCTAATCCTCACGGCTCAACCGGCAGAGGTCAGGCATATACAAATGAAATTTCCGGAGATTACGGAGGAAAAGTATTCCATGACTTAATGAACGTTACTGATGCTCTCGAAAAACTTCCTTATGTTGATACTTCAAAGATTGGTGCAATGGGATGGTCTTTTGGCGGTTATATGATGGATTGGTTTCAAGCTCAGACAAAAAGATTTAAATGTTTGGCTTCAATGATGGGTATCTTTGATCTTGAATCTATGTGGGGTGAAACCGAAGAACTCTGGTTTGTCAACTGGGATTTAAAAGGACAGCCATGGAATTCCGATGATTTTAAAAAATATTCTCCTTCGAATTATGTCAAAAACTTTGCTACACCTACCTTAATTTTAACCGGGCAAAAAGATTACCGGGTTCCCTATACACAAAGTTTGCAATATTTCACTACATTACAAACACTTGGAATTGATTCCCGGTTAATAATCTTTAAGAATGATGGGCACCATCCGGATTTTGTAAAATCAATGCCTTTATATTATAATGCGCATCTGGAATGGTTCCATAAATACTTAGGAGGTGCTCCCGCACCATACAATTCCAAAGATTTAGTGAAGAATACGGTATTTAAAGAAAAAGATTAACCTTATTCACATACGTGTCGAAATAGAAAGATCTCAAACTTTTCTTCTTCCAAATTATTTTGAACAGCATTGACAAAAATTCAAAATAAGTTAAATGAGCTTTTGACCTTTGACTTTTAATTTTTGACTTTTATCTTCCCATTTTAACAATCTCATCAAATTCAGCTTTTTCAACAGGCATAACGGAAAGCCTATTCCCTCTCTGAATCAATCTCATATTTTTCAATTTTGGATTATTCTTTATCTCCTGCAAAGAGACTGGAGTTTTAAATTCCTTTACAAACTTTATATCAACCATATACCATATTGGATTCTGTGGGTCTGCAGAAGGAAAGAAATGCTTGTTTTCAGGATCAAACTGTGTATGATCGGCATAACCTTCTTTTACTACTTCGCAAAAACCAACTACCGAATTAGGATCAGTGCTGCTGTAATAAAATAAAACGTAATCTCCCTTTTTCATTCCGTCTCTTAAAAAATTTCTTGCTTGATAATTGCGTACTCCATCCCAGCAGGTAGTCTGATCTTTACTTTTTTTCAAATCTTCTATAGAAAATACATCCGGTTCACTCTTAACAAGCCAATATTTTTTTGCCATTTCTGACTCCTGTTTTTTATTTATAGTATCAAAAGTTTACCGCCTGATATTATATTATTAAATTATTAACTCAAGTTACACAATACAATCAGTATTTGAAAGATGACATCTTTACTTTATTCAAATGAGGTTTATCTGAACTTATATATTATTAATAAATTGAAAAATGATTGTTCATTTTAAAGATGTCATCTTTAGGTCAGCTATTAAAATAAAACTATTTCCAAATTAATTCCATTGTGATATTCACCGAAAGTGTATTTTTGAATAAAAATGCAAAACAAATTCATTCCGGTTTAAATAAATTGAAATTGAATGATTGCATCAATATATTAACTCAACAGACTATGAAGAAATTAATCCTATATATAACTGTTTTGTTTTCCATTTCATCTGTATTTGCTCAAACAAAAGGTGCATTCCAGATTGTTAGAGTTAAATACAATGGCGGCGGTGATTGGTATAATGGTCAGTCTGAAGAAATAAATCTATTAAATTTTGTAAAATCACATACAAATATTTCTGTTGATCCGGAATATAAGTTTGTTGACCTTGCTTCAGATGAAATTTTTTATTACCCATTTTTATTTCTGACAGGGCATGGAAATATTATCTTGACTCAAGATGAAGTTGAAAGGCTGCGGAAGTATCTCGAAGCAGGCGGTTTTCTCTATGTTGATGATGATTATGGATTGGATAAAGCATTTCGGAGGGAAATAAAACGAGTATTCCCGGAGAAAGAATTGGTCGAACTTCCTTTTAATTATGGTCTTTATCATGATTTCTATAACTTTCCCAACGGTGTTCCAAAAACTCATGAACATGATGGAAAACCTCCGCAGGGATTCGGCATTTTTGTAGATAACCGGCTTGCTGTTTACTATACTTATGAATCTAATCCAAGCGATGGGTGGGATGATCCTGATGTTCATAAGGATCCGCCTGCAAAAAGAGATGAAGCACTGAAATTTGGAACAAATTTAGTTATTTGGGCGTTATCACAATAGTTATTATAAACTTACTTTTATTTAGTATTTATGGGTGATTCAAATTATTATAAAGAAATTATAAATAAACTAGAGAAGCTGACTAAAAGGGAATATATTCTTGTTGCTTCTTTAGGAATTCAAATTTCTATATTATTAATCATTATTGTTTTTACCATATTTGTATTTTCGGAAATGGCGGGACATTTTTCATCGAATGTTCGAACTATCTTATTCTTTATTTTCTTAGTCATTTCTATAGGTTCATTCCTATATTTATTTGTTCTACCCCTATTCAAATATTTCAATATTTTCAGAAAAACAAATTATCATAAAACAGCCGATAAAATAGGTAGAAACTTCCCTTCTATAAAGGACGATCTGCTTAACGCGATGCAGCTTGTTAGTGTTGACAATTCAAAATATAAATATTCTGAAAAACTAATAAATGCAGCCTTCCTTAACATTTATGAAAAAACAAAGCAGATAAAATTTGAATCTATAGTAAATTTTAAAAGGGTAAAAGACTATCTGTTCTATTTTGGAACTGTAATTATATTCTGTTTGGCTTTATTTATTTTTGTTCCCGGACTTCAGGCAGCATCTTCTCGTTTAATTGATTTTAATAGTGAATTTGTACCACCTCAAAAATTTACTTTCTCTATTGAACCTGGAAATCTACAGGTAACAAAAGGAGAAGATGTAACGATTTCTATTAATATAAATGGAGCAAAACCAAAAGATGTTTATCTGGCTGTAAAAGATACGGAACAAACCGGGTTTGAATATAATCTTCTAAAGCCCGATTCAACCGGTAATTATCAATACCGTGTTAAAACAGTTAGAAACAGCTTTAAATATTTCGCATCAGCTGAGGATATAAAAAGTAAAATATTTTCAATTGATGTAATTGATAGACCTATAATAAAGTCTTTAAATATTTCCATAATTCCTCCATCCTATTCAAGAATTCCGAAGTTCGTTCAAAAGGATAATGGAAATATCACTGCTTTAGCAGGAAGCAAAGTAGATGTAAATATTTCTTCAACAAAAGAATTAAAAAATGCGGTAATATCTTTCAGCGATTCAACATCGGCAAAATTAAATGTTGATGCCCAAAATGCCGAAGGTAATTTTAAGATCACAAAAGATAAGAGTTACCAGTTATTATTAACAGATATAAACGGTAATCAAAATTCTTCCCCTATTACATATAACATAAAAGTACTCACTGATTCTTATCCCTCAATAGAAATAATAAATCCAAATAAGGATGTTGATCTTGCTAATGATAACCGGCTTCCTCTTTTTGTAAAGATTTCCGATGACTATGGTTTTACAAAACTTATTATTAATTACCGGCTTTCTACTTCAAAATATCAGCAGCCGGGAAAAGATTTTTCAACTCTGGAAATTCCTATAAACAAATCTCAAAAAGAACTCGATGTTAATTATATATGGAATTTATCAAGCCTCAATTTATCTGCCGAAGATGTAATCACATATTTCCTTGAAATTTTTGACAATGATATAATTAATGGTCCTAAATCAACGAAATCTCCGACATTTGCAATTCGTATCCCCTCACTTGATGAAATCTTAGCCAAAGCTGATAATACTCATGCCGAAGCGCAACAGAATCTAAAAGAAACTTTGAAAGAAGCTGAGGATTTAAAAAATACTCTTGAAAAAATCGACCAGGATTTAAAGCAAAATAAAAAAGATATTACATGGGAGGAAAAAGAAAAAATTGAAAAATCTCTTGATAAGTTTGAAAAAATTCAGGATAAAATAGAAGATACAAGGAAACAGCTGGCGCAGATGCAGCAGGATCTGCAGAGTAATAATCTTCTTTCAAAAGAAACTCTTGAAAAGTATATGGAGCTTCAAAAACTGATGGATGAATTTTCTACCAAAGAAATGAAAGAAGCAGTTGAAAGGATGCAGAAGATGCTTCAATCTTTAGATAGAAGACAGGTTCAGGAAGCAATGAAGAACTTAAAATTTAATGAAGATACCTTTCAAAAAAGTATTGAAAGAACTATAAACTTGTTAAAAAGGCTGCAGATTGAACAAAAGATAGATGAACTTGCAAAACGCACCGAAAATCTTTCGGAGAAACAGGAAGATTTAAATAAACAGACAAATGAAAATAATTTATCAAATAAGCAGGAAAAAGATAATTTAAGTAAACAGCAGGAAGAATCTACAAAGGAACTGGATAAGATTGATAATGAAATGGATAAACTTTCGGAATTAATGGAAAACATGAAAGATATGCCGAAAGATGAACTTGAAAAGCTAAAGCAGGAATTCGAGCAGCAGAAAAACCAGGAATTATCACAGGAGGCTTCTCAAAATATTCAGCAAAATCAGAAAATGTCTGCCCAGCAACAGCAGAAACAGCTTTCTCAAAATATGCAGAATCTGGATAAAGGGATAAAACAACTTCAGCAGTCGATCAATCAGAAAAATCTAATGCAGACCTTTACCGATATGATGAAAGTAATGGACAATCTGGTAACACTTTCAAAACAACAGGAAGATCTAAAAAATCAATTGCAGCAGTCGGATCAGATTTCTTCTTCCTTATTAGATAAAGAAGCTGAAAAGCAGAATGAAATACAAAGTAATCTTAATAAGGTTACTCAAATGATGTCTAATCTTTCTCAAAAAACCTTCGCAATATCTCCTGAAATGGGAAAATCACTCGGGGATGCTCAGCGGGAAATGGATAGAGCCATGGCCGCAATGCAGAATAGGAATAGTAATTTAGCTGCTATAAGCCAGAATAATGCAATGCAGGCAATCAACGAAGCCGCCACCATGATGAAGAATTCCATGGAGTCAATGATGCAGGGAGGAGGCCAGGGTCAGGGAGGAATGATGTCTTTAATGCAGCAATTGAATAAAATGTCACAGCAGCAAATGAATTTGAATAATTTAACTCAAATGTTAAAGCAAGGTCAAGAGGGTGATTTATCTATGCAGCAGCAGGCTCAGCTTCAGCGGCTGGCACAACAGCAAGAGCTAATTAAGAAATCACTGGAACAACTTAACAAAGAAGCAAAACAATCCGGTGAGGCAAGTAAAATTCCTGCGGATCTGGACCATGTAGCCCAAGAAATGCAAGAAGTTGTTTCCGGGATGAATACCGAAAAACTTGATGATAACATCGTTCAAAAACAGGAAAGAATTTTATCAAAGCTTCTGGATGCACAACGCTCTATAAACGAAAGAGATTTTGAGAAAAACAGGGAATCAAACACAGGAAAAAATCTCGTTAGAAAATCTCCCGGTGATTTAAATTTATCTTCCGGCCAGGGCAGGAATCAAATAAAAGATGAATTAAATCGTGCTGTTCAAGAGGGCTATACAAGAGATTATGAGGAATTGATTAGGAAATATTATGAGGCCCTTCAAACAAAAGATATTGATAAGTAATGTTACACAAGAATCACTATTTGAAAGATGACATCTTTTTTTCTTTTTAAGATATCTTCTTTTTTCTGCATAATTCAAATTAATAACTGAATCAGATTAATACTTTCTTTTCCTCCACTCTTCAAAATGAAAAATAAAAAAATATTCAAGAAGGACTAATTTATTTTTAGATTCCTTCGATAATAAATTGAGACTTTAAAATCTCAAAAGTAGAATATAAAAAGAAAAAGTCTTATTTTGGCACAGGATTTGCCTCATTATGAAATAAGAATGAAGTTTTCTTAAGCATTTTTATAATTAAATAAAAAAGAAGTAATTACCTGGTAAGGGTAAACATCTAAAATTGTAAATAATTACCTGACACCTTGAGTAATTATTACTTAATTAAAAAAAATTTTCATAATATCTTTTCTATAAATTTTTAGAATAGGTAAAAAAGCAAAAGAGTAAAATAATTAAAGGGACAAGTTGTGAACAAATTAATCTTTATAGTTGATGATGAAAAAGCAATCTCCAAGCTGCTATCTTATTGGGTAAAAGATAAGTGGAAATATGAGGTTGAAGTATTTGAAAATAGTGAAGATGCTTTAAGAAAGCTTCATTTGAAACCCGATTTATTTCTTCTCGATATTATGCTGCCGGGTCTTGATGGTCTGGCTACACTTAAAAGGATTAAACAATATGATGAAAATTTACCTGTCATTATTTTATCGGCACAAGGCAGCGTTGAAGTAGCTGTTGAGGCATTGAGGTTCGGAGCTTATGATTATTTCCCTAAACCTATAGATACTCAAAGATTAGAACCTGCCATTAAAAATGCAATCAAACAATATGATCTTACCAGAGAACTGGAGAACCTAAAAGTAGATGTTCAAAGAGAATACAGCTTCGATAATCTAATCTCAGCTGATAATAAAATGCAAGACGTCTTTAAGCTGGTATCAAAAGTATTAACTAATGATATTACTGTCCTGATACACGGGGAAAGCGGCACAGGTAAAGAATTAATAGCCAGAGCCATTCATTATAATGGCAAAAGAAAAGATAAACCTTTTGTAGTTATAAATTGCGCATCCATTCCCCGTGAACTTTTAGAAAGTGAATTGTTTGGGCATGAAAGAGGTTCTTTTACAGGTGCTCATCAAAAAAAATTAGGAAAATTTGAATTAGCAAAAGAAGGTACTCTCTTCCTTGATGAAGTGGGGGAATTAGAAATGCTGCTTCAGGCTAAACTTTTACGGGTTATCCAGGAAAAAGAATTTGAACGGGTTGGGGGAACTGAGGTTATTAAAACCGATGTCCGGATAATTTCAGCAACAAACAGAGATCTTAAACAGGCCGTAGAACAGAAAGAATTTAGAGAGGACCTATACTATAGATTGAACTCATTTCCTATTTATATTCCTCCTCTGAGACACCGTAAAGGCGATATCCTCGTCCTCGCTCATCACTTTTTAGATACTTTTAATAAAAAATTAAGTAAGAATATTAAAGGCTTTTCAAAGAAAGCTCTAAAGCTTATTTATGAATATAATTGGCCCGGAAATATTCGTGAAATGGAAAATACTATAGAAAGATGCTTAATCATTACCGAAAAGGATATAATCGATGTAACTGATCTGCCGCCGCATTTAAGATCTTCCGAACCAATATTAAATAATGATTTTAACGGTGGTTTCTTTTCCGATGATGAAATAATTCCGTTTGAAAAATTAAAGGAAGAATCGATTAAACATGCACTAAAAGTCACAAAAGGTAATATCGTTGAGGCAGCTAAAAAACTTCAACTAGGAAGAGCTACTATTTACCGGTTGATGGATAAATATAGTATTGAAAATCGATCTTTTGAATAAACAATCTTGAAAAAAACATAGGAAAAAAATATGGATTTCATAAGAGAAGAACACGGCAGCGTTCTAATTGAAAAAGTAAATTTAAGCCGGGCAACACTCAAAGAGGCTGAAAATTTTAAGTCCTTTCTTATCACCGATATCGAAGAGGGATGGCTTAAAATTGTAGTTGATCTTTCAGAATGTGAGTTTATTGATTCTACATTTTTAGGTGCACTGGTAGTCTCATTAAAAAGAGTTACTGCTTCGGGAGGTGATATAAGGCTGGTAGGTTTTCAGCCGGCTGTAAATTCAATGTTCAATAGTACAAGAATGTACAGAGTATTTGAATCTTTTAAATCCAGAGAAGACGCGATAGAAAGTTATCTATAAATCGTCATCTTTATTCTATCACTTCTTACCGAAGATAATATTTAATGAGCGGTACTGAAAAAAGAAATATCCTAATTATTGATGACGATCTTACTATAAGAAAACTTATCGGCCATCATCTTAAAAGAAATGGTTACGATATTTTTGAAGCAGAAGGTGCCGGAGAAGGATTTAATCTACTTAATGAAAAGAAAATCGATCTCGTTCTTTGTGATGTTACAATGGATGAGATGGATGGATTTACTTTCTGCCGTAAAGTAAGAGAAGATCAAAACCACCGGGTACTTCCATTTATTTTTGTTACAGCAAAAAATACTATTGAAGATAAATCCGAAGCTCTAGAAGCAGGGGGAGACGATCTAATTACAAAACCTTTCGATATTAATGATTTGTTGATTAAGGTACAGGCTTTACTTAGAAGAACTGAAATCTATAAAGTTTATGGTGCTAAGAAAAACCTTGAACAGTCATTCTCAATGAAAACCTCAAAGGTATTACTTGTCGATGATGATCAATTAATCTCCAAAGTGTTCCAGTATAATTTAGTACAAGCCGGCTTTGAATGCGAAATCGCAAATAATGCCGATGACGGCTATTCATTAGCCAAAGCAAATCCACCCGATATTATTGTTTCCGATATAATGATGCCGAGAATTGATGGTTATAAATTTCGTACTATGCTCTTAGAAGATAATGATTTAAAATCTATCCCTTTTATTTTTTTGACAGCCAAAGAAGAAGAAAAAGATATTCTTGATGGCTACGAATTAGGGATAAATGATTATGTAATTAAAAATACCGGACCTAGAATCCTTACTGCTAAAATCAATGCAATAATAAAAAGTCTGCGCAAAGAGAGACAGAAAATAGTTTCGGAATTACACGTTGCGGCCGATATGCTCGGTGCGAAAGTTGTCCCTGAAAAATTTCCAGATTTTGAAGGTTTTGATATTAAATACTGGCATCAAACATATCAGGGAATTCCTGGTGGAGATTTTATTGACTATTTTGAATTGGATGAAAATAATCTGGCAATAGCTTTAGGTGATGTTATGGGGAAAAAATGGGGAGCATGGTACTTTGCTTATGCTTATGCGGGATATATCAGAAGTTCCATTAGGGTTGTCCTGCAATCAAATATAGATTATACAACCAGTCAAATTATGCAGCAGGTAAATAAATCTGTTTATGAAGACTCTAAGATTTCAGAAGTATTCACTACTTTATCTATTATAATCTTAAATAAACAAAATAAAACTTTAAAATATACAGGTGCCGGAGACCTTCCTTTAATTCTTAAAAAATTCTCAACCGGTGAAGTTAAAAAAATAAACTCAAAAGGTTTGCTTCTTGGATTTACTTCCAATGGAAATTATAATGATGTAACCGTTCAACTTGAGCCAAACGACTTAATTTTTATGATTACGGATGGAATAATGGAGTCCCGTAATATCGAAGGTAAGCAGTTCGGCGCAGTGGAATTTGATAATACATTGAGAAATCTTAACGATAGTGATCTTGAAGCTCCTATAAATAAG
The DNA here is from genome assembly GCA_963742995.1 of uncultured Ignavibacteriales bacterium. Lineage (GTDB taxonomy): Bacteria > Bacteroidota > Ignavibacteria > Ignavibacteriales > Ignavibacteriaceae > CAVQBP01. The sequence goes on along the minus strand of CAVUOL010000019.1, from coordinate 2,045 downwards.
ATTAAAGAAGAATTTCAGAATTTTACTTCGAATAAATTTGAAGATGATATTAGCATAATAAGTATCAGGTCCAAATAAAATCCTTTCGTTGCAATTACCCCTTTTTTGTATAATTACATCTTACTGACTTTTGAACCGATAGCTTTATCCAATCTCTACATTATTAGCTTGTAGTTTTTCTGTTCTGTCTGCCAATTTGAGCTGTTCGATTAGTTCTTCAAGATCACCATCCATAATATTGGAAAGGTTATATAGAGTAAGCCCTATTCTATGATCTGTTACCCTATTCTGCGGGAAATTGTATGTCCTTATTTTATCACTCCTATCGCCGCTTCCAACCATAGTTTTTCTCTTTGCAGAAATCTCATCATTGTGCTTTTTGAGTTCTGCATCATAAAGACGCGCTCTTAATACTTTCATGGCCTTTTGACGGTTTTTAAGCTGCGACCTTTCATCCTGGCATTGAACAACAATTCCGGTTGGAAGATGAGTAATTCTAATTGCTGTTTCGACTTTATTAACATTTTGCCCCCCTGCTCCTCCTGATCTAAAAACATCAATCTTTAGATCATTCGGATTAATATCAACCTGCACATCTTCTGCTTCGGGTAAAACAGCAACCGAAGCCGCTGATGTGTGAACTCTACCGCTTCCTTCAGTTTCGGGAACCCTTTGAACACGATGAACCCCGCTCTCAAACTTTAATTCACCATATATATTATTCCCGCTTACAGAAAAAATAACTTCCTTTACTCCCCCTAAACCTGTCTCATTTATATCGATTAATTCAATTTTCCAGCCTTTGACTTCTCCGTAACGTGTATACATTCTGAAAAGATCACCGGCAAACAGACCAGCCTCTTCTCCCCCTGTTCCTGCTCGTATTTCCATAATTATATCTTTGTCATCGTTAGGATCTTTAGGGAGTAAAAGAATCTTTACTTCTTCTTCAAGCTTCAATTTTTTGTCTTCAAGTTCATTTAACTCATCTTCAGCAAGGTTAGAAAGTTCTTTATCTATATCTGATGAAATTATTTCTTCATTTTCTTTTATATTTTCTAAAACTTTTGAATAATCATTATAAACTTGAACAATATCTTCCAGCTCACTTCTTTCTTTGCTAAGTGAAATCATTTTCGCCCGATCATTTAGAAATTGCGGATCAGAAAGCTGCTGATTTATTTGTTCGAATTTATCCTTTATTTTTTTTAATCTATCTACTAATTCCATACAGCCTAATTATTAATGTTATACTGAATAAATATAACAAAGATACTCCTTATTTTCTAACCATTGAAAATTGTCGAATTGTTTATTGAGGGTTTTAAGAATTCTGATATGAAGGGAAAACCTTCGAGATTAAAAGGTTTTAAGAATATGCTAATCTCGAAGGTTTAATTTGTCATTTCAATAATGTCATTTTTTTCGAAGCAATAATTCCCGTATTTGTAGATAATCTATAGATATATATTCCGCTGGCAAGATTTGCCCCATCAAAATTAATTTGATAAGAACCGGCATTTTTCGTTTCGTTTAATAAAACAGAAACTTCCTGACCCAATATATTATATATCTTCAAAGTAACATTAGCCTTTTGCGGTAATTGGAACGAAATAATCGTTGCCGGATTAAATGGATTTGGGTAATTCTGTGAAAGTTCAAATTTTGCAGGAGCTCCGACTGTTATATTTATTACTTTGGAATATTCGAAACTACCGTCAAAATTTATTTGTTTCAACCTGTAATAATAAGTGCTTGTTTTACTCACATTATTATCTGCATATTTATATGAGTGCAATTCTGATGAAGTTCCCTTTCCTTTAACAAATCCTACTCTTATAAAATTAACATTATCAACACTTCTTTCAATTTCAAATCCGGAATTATTCGTTTCAGTTGCAGTAGCCCATGTTAATTCCACCGAATTCTCATTTGAAGATGCATTAAATGAAGTTAATTCCACCGGAACATTCCCACTGATTATGTTTGTAAATAAAACCTGCCCTCTTATCTCACCATTCGGATGATTAGCTGAATGTACATTT
>CAVUOL010000018.1:0-7818 GCA_963742995.1 uncultured Ignavibacteriales bacterium | reverse complement strand
TTTTATCACTATATGCTAAAATAGTTTTTAATGAAAGCATTACACGTGAAATTTCACCGCCTGAGGCAATTTTAGTTAAGGGTTTTGGTGATTCACCTTTATTGGTGGAAATAAAAAATTCTACTTTATCATAACCTTTTGAATTATACTTATACGGCCTATCTTTTATAAATAACACATCATCTGACCCGGTTTCGTCTTTTTCATGTGTGATTTTGACATAGAAGAAAGCATGTTCCATCCCGATATACCTTAAAACATCTTTTACGGTACCTTCCATCTCTTTTCCGCCGTCTCTTCTATTCTTATAAAGTTTGAGGGCAGCTTCCGCACAATTTTTAGATACGCTCTCAATTTTACTCTCTAACTCATTTATTTTCTCTTCCGAACTTTCTATTGTGTTGAATTCTTCTTTTGCCTTTTTCCTAAATTCTAAAACTGATTCAACAGAACCGCCGTATTTTTTCTTTTAAAAGACTAATTGCAGCAAGCCTTTCCCTAATTGTTTCCAGCCTTTCGGGTTCCATTTCAATTTTGGAATTATAATTCCGTATAAATCCTGAAATATCATTTATAACAGCTAAAGCCGATTCACATTCCTTATTTGATTCATCAAAAGCTTTATCTATACTTGCTAATTCATCCAGTCTGTTTTTAATCTTTACCAGAGCATCATATACAGCATTTTCCGATTCATAGAGTCCCTGGTATATATCATTTGTTAATTCTAAAAGTTTCTCCGAATTTTCAAGAACGTTTAACTCCTGAACCAGCTTTTCCTCTTCATCAATTTCGGGAGAAACCGCATCAATCTCCTTTAACTGGAATGAAAGGATTTCTCTTTCTCTCAACAGCCGAATCTTTTTTTGATTTAAGTTCGCCAATTTCTTTTTTTAGTTTTATTAAAGCATTATAGAGCCATTTATAATTTCTAAGCAGCTCACTGGAATCAGAATATTCATCCAGATAGTCAATGTGTGTTTCAATTCTGAGCAAAGCCTGGTGTTCGTGCTGCCCATGAAAATCAATGAGAACGTCTCCAATTTCTTTCACAACGGATAATGGTGCAGGAGTATCATTTATAAAACAACGGTTAGCCCCTTTTAAAGATCTTTCTCTTCTAAGAATGAGCTCGGGTAAGTTTTCAATCTGATTTTCTTCAAGAATAGTATTTATTTTTTTATTTGATTCCAGTTCGAAAACACCTTCCACAATAGCTTTTTGAGAGCCTTCCCTCACGGTTTCGGTAGATGCTCTTTCACCTATTAAAAGACTAATAGCATCGACAAGGATCGATTTCCCTGCGCCTGTTTCCCCGGTGATAATGTTTAATCCTTTTCCAAACTCAACATTAATTTCCTTAATAAGAGCATAGTCCTGAATTTTTAATGATTTCAACATGATAGCCTAAACCCTATTAAAATTAGTTATCTATCTTTTATCTTTAAAGCTCTGCTTTGCGAGGTGAAATCCGCAAATTGATTTAGCATCAACAATTTCATTATTTGCTATTTTTTCTTCAATTTCGTTCAAAGAGAATTCATGAACCTCCATTTCATGTTCCCCTTCTTCCCTATTATGATTCCCCTCCTTTAAATCTTTGGCTAAATAAATATGCAGAACCTCAGTACAGAAGCCGGGGGTAGTATAAATATAGCCAAGTTTTTCAATTTTACCTGCTTTATAACCAGTTTCTTCTTCAAGCTCTCTGACAGCGCAATCAAACGGGTCTTCATTTTTATCCAGCTTCCCGGCGGGTAATTCAAGTATATTTTTTTGGAAAGGATAACGAAATTGATTAACAAAAATAATTTTCCCATTATCTTTAACGGGTACAACTACGGCACCACCGGGATGAACAGCCACTTCACGAATCCCGCTGTTACCGCTGTTATATTCAATTTGATCTACTTTCAGATCGAAGACTTTCCCTCTAAATAATATTTCACTTTTTTTTACTTTGAAGTTCATACTAAATTCAGTAATTATTAAGTAAGACAGAACATTCTTAAAAATAGTAACATATAAAAAGTTTTACTCTTACACTATTCGGGGATACGAGAACGATTACGAGTACGAGAAAGAGTACAAGTACGAGAAAGAGTACGAGTACGAATATAAACATCAAGCTCTAATCGGACTGATAATAGGGAATCAATTCACTCCCAAGGAACTTAAGCAAAGCAGTAATCACACCGAGATCATCAAGATAGCCTACTAATGGCGCGATATCGGGTATGGCATCGATGGGTGAAATAAAATAGATTAGAGCAGCAACAACAATTGCTTTTCTATGCCACGAAACCTGCGGATCGCGCATATAATAGAATAAAGCAACTATATCTTTTGCAAAAGAAATTTTCTTTCCGACGCGTTCGAGCTTAGTCCATAAATTTTCTTCTACAAACTTTATTTTTTCCGCAGTTTCTGTTTCACCCCCAAAATTTAATTCATCCAGATCCTCAAGTTCATCTACATTATTATTTTCTACCATAATTTTTCTCCTTATTTAAACCTTCAGCAATATTTTATTAAGCAACTCCTTACTTCCTTTCCTCTTAATCCTAATCGTAATCGTAATCGTACTCCTCATCCTTCCTCGTAATCTTAATCTTAATCGTAATCGTACTCATAATCGTACTCCTTATCCTTCCTCCTAATCGTACTCGTAATCGTACTCGTACTCCTCATCCTTCCTCCCAATCCTAATCGTACTCCTATTCCTTCCTCTTAACCATACTTCTAAGCTGGCTGTTTTTTAATTCCTGTCCCGCTTGCGGGATTGAAATTTCCACAATAATAACTCTATTATTCGGAGCTTTTATAACATACAAAATTTTTCCTATTACTACCATACACTGCAGCAACGGAAATGGGGGAAAATTATTTTTTATATTTCTCAAACCAGTCAAAAATTGAATTCCACCAAAATACGGCATCCTGAGGTTTTACAACGAAATGATATTCGTTGTTAAAGAGTAAAAATTTACTCGGGACACCGAGTCTCTGTAAATAGGTAAATAGCTGGAAGGCTTGTTCTTCGGGGACCCTGTAATCATGTGCACCTTCTATAACAAGCATAGGGGTTTTGGCATTTTGTATGAACCTTTGAGGATTCCATTTTTCATATAATTCTCTATTAGTCCATGGAGTTCCTTTAAACTCCCATTCCGGAAACCAGAAGCTCTTCAGTTGTCCCCCATGCGCTAACAGTATTAAAAACTCCATCATGAGAAACGAGAGCGTTAAATCTGTCTGTATGGCCTTCAATCCAGTTTATCATATAGCCGCCATAAGAAGCTCCGGCGGCAAAAGTATTATTAGCATCAATATATTTAAAATGCTTAACGGAACAATCATAAACATCCATTAAATCTTCATAAGGTCTGCCTCCCCAATCGGTAGAAACGGCATTTGTAAATTCCTGCCCGTATCCAGTACTTCCGGTAGGGTTAGGCGTTATTACAACATATCCTTTCGAAGCAAATAATTCGGTGTTCCATCGGTAATGGAAATCATCCTCCCAGTGACCTTGTGGCCCGCCGTGAATTAAGAAAATCAGCGGGTATTTTTTTGTAGAATCAAAAAATGGAGGTTTAACCAAAATTGATTGAATGTTCTTTCCTGCAGCACCTTTACACCAGAAGGTATCTATAGGAATCATCTCAATATTAGATAAAATTTCTTTATTTAAATGAGTAACCTGACGGATATCTCCCCCATCTGTATTCATAGCAAAAATTTCATAGGGTTGTGTTGATTTTTGCTGCTTGAAGTAAATAGTCCCGCCATCCGGAGAAACAGTCAAATCCGTATTACTGTGTTCTTTTAAAATCATTTTAATTTTACCCCTATTTATATCAATCTTATATACCGAATTAAAGATTTCATTTTCAGCGGTAAAATAAATTATCTTAGAATCCGGAGACCAGACAATTTGTCCTATCGATTCATTAAATTCTTTGGTGAGGTTTTTAATATTACCGGTTGACCGGTCAAATATGACTAAATAATATTGATCGGACTCATGTCCGGGCACAAGCATTGATGTAAATGCAATATATTTTCCATCGGGGGAATAAACCGGCTGATTATCATTTCCTTTACTTGATGAGATTATCTTTGTATCTGCTTTCTTTCCCTTTTGAATACCGGATAACCCGGCAGTATAAATTTCATTATTAGTGCTTAATGCAACAACCGTATCAGGGTTCATTGTAAAAGCAATATCTTTATCATCAGGTGAAAAGCTGAAATCATTTTTACTTCCAAGATCGAGAGGCGGCACATCATTATGCATTTTATAATTTAGATCATCATATACTTTTGAAGCTGTATCGAACAGATACAAATGACTTCTTTTCCCGTTAAGCCATTTGTTCCAGTACCTGTACATCAAATGTGTAATTACCCGGACATCAACCTTTGATTTCTCCTTTTCTTCATTAACTTTTTGATTGCATTCCTGTGTCCCGCAATCGGGGTAAACTGAAGAAATTAAAAGCAGCTTTTTACCGTCATGCGACCATTTGTAATCATCAACTCCTGTATATAAACCTGTTAACTGCTCATCACCGGAACCATCCAAATTAGAGATATGAATCTGATCATTAATTAAATAGCTGATTTTTTTTCCGTCAGGTGAAAAATGAGGATTAGATTCATCCTTATCTGAATTTTTTAAAGGATGAAGATTAGTTCCGTCTGAATTTATAAGGAAGATATCGCTGTTGCCTTTATTCTCTTCCATGCTGTAAACTGTAACATCAAATACTAAAGTCTTACCATCCGGCGAAAGATCATAAGAACCGATTCTTTTCATTGACCATAAATCATCGACTGTTAAAGGATGTTTTGTCTGGGCAGTAATTAAAATTGGGAACAACAGCAGAATTGAAAGAAAAATTTTCATGATTTCCTTAAATTGAATTTACTAATTTAGATATTAAAAATAGCTGAACTATGCAATAATCGCAAAGTATAAGCCGCTCTTTTTACGCAGAGTTCACAGAAAAGACACAGAGGTAACGGAGTTAAAACATTTTCTCTGCTTCCTCTGTGTCTTCTCTGTTACCTCTGTGGTTACTCTATTGCCTCTGTGGTTAATTTTCTTTATTATTAACTCAAATTGATTCAAGTAATTTTTCTCATTTTTCCACCTCTGACAGCCGTCTAACAGCCCCTAAATCCGTGTTAAAACCATGCAAAAGTAAGACTCATCTGCATGGTGAGCCTCACAATCTCATTTTTTTCAAAAAAACATCGTAGTCGTTTCATTATTGTAGAAAAATTATCCCGGTTGATATTCCAAACATCGTAGATGTTTCATTATTGTAGAAATATTATCCATCTGTTTCTCCGAACCTCGGAGAGGTTCCACAAACCACCTCACATATAAATTTCGCCCATATGCAAAAATAATTGCCAAAAACCTTATTTCTTGTCCGGATCTTAGTAACAGAACGCTCTAGTTCACTCATTTAATTAGAACATTGAAATTCCGAAATTCGAAATTGAATTTATTCGTATTTTGTATTTCGGAATTTTAATAATATATATATAGAGTAAACACAGAGATAACTGACTTAAAAACTTTCTCTGCTTCCTCCGTGTCTTCTCTGTTTACTCTGCGGTAAAAATAGACTATAAATGCACAATAAAATCTTTCTACCTGGAACCGATAAGCAGCTCAAACTCCTTCTCAATCAAATTACCATGACTGATTTCACCATCCTTATAATAGGCTCCGGCAGTGAAGAAATTTCAAAGCAGTTTATATCTTCAGGTGCACCTAAGGTTATAATAATAGTCCAGGATGAAGATTCTCTTTTAACGACTAGGCTGAATTTATCCGGTAATCAGAATATCAGCGTTAGATTAATGGATTTCGATAATACTGAATTTAAAGATTCAACATTTGATTTAGTTTATGCTCAAGCTTCAATTTCAACTTTTAACAGGAATAAAATTATAAAGGAAATTAAAAGGATACTTAAACCAACAGGATATTTTTGTGTTGGTGAAATTATTAGTTTAACAAAATCACCTCCCCAATTTATAAAAGATATATGGAACGGATCAAATATTTCACCCTTATATATTGAAGATATAAATAAATATTATACCGGTAAGAATCTTGAAATTATGCATGAGGAAGATCTTTCATATACTTTACAAGATTTTTACAGATTTAGCAGCAATTTACTTAAAGAAAAATCAAATGAGCTTTCAGAAGATGAAAAAAGATATTATAAAAAATCGCTGAAGCAAATCAGCCATGAATCTAATGCTTATTTGAAGATGGGGGGGAACCTCCATATAGGATTTAAAGCTCTATTATTGAAAAAGGGCGTGATTTGAAAAAAGGAGACATATTAGAAATAAATATTGAAAAGTATGCTTTTGAAGGAAAAGGAATTTCAAAGATAAACAAGGATTTATTAATTCCTGGTTCTAAAGATGAAGAAGGAAAAAACAACTATGTGGTTTTCGTTCACGGTTCATATCCCGGTGATAAAGTAAAGGGCAGATTAACAAAGATTAAAAAATCTTATGCTGAAGCAATAACGGAAGAGGTATTATCCCCATCTACATACAGAGTAAATGCCAGATGTAAATATTTCGGTGTCTGCGGCGGATGCAAACAACAGGACCTAGATTATCAAAAACAATTAGAATTTAAGCAGCAGCAGGTGGTAGAGATCTTTAATAAAATGGGAGGCTTTAAAGACTTTATCATTGAGAAAATTATTCCTTCTGAAAAGATATTTTATTACAGAAATAAAATGGAATTTTCCTTTTCCGATAAAAGATGGTTAACAAAGGAAGAAATAGGTTCGGGTAAAGATTTCGATAGAGATTTTGCATTGGGACTTCATGTACCGAATGTGTATGATAAAGTACTGGATATAGACGAATGTTTACTTCAATCCGTATTAAGCAATGAAATATTGAACTTTACAAGAGCCTTTTTTAAGGAAAGGAAGATTCCTATTTATAATACAAAAACCCATAACGGATTTTTAAGAAATTTAGTTGTTAGACAATCAGAGCATACAGATGACTTAATGATTAATTTAGTAACCTTTTATGAGGATGATACATTACTAAGAGAATACTCCGAAGCTCTACTAAAAACTTTTCCGCAGGTAACTACGATTGTTAATAATATTAATTTGAAGAAAGCAGCGGTTGCAATTGGTGACTATGAGAAAGTTTATTATGGTGAAGGTTTAATTTACGATTCAATAGGTAGATACAAGTTTACGATCAGCGCGAATTCATTTTTTCAAACGAATACACTACAAGCCGAAAGATTATATAAGACTGCTCTTGAATTTGCCGGATTAAAAGGGAATGAAATAGTGTATGATTTATATTCCGGTGCAGGTACAATTGCTATTTATATATCGGGTAATGCTAAAAAAGTTTACGGATTTGAAAATGTTGAGTCTGCAGTGAGGGATGCGGAAGAGAATGTGAAAATTAAAAATATTGAGAACGTTAGATTTTTTACTACCGATCTATATAAATCATTTCTTCCAATTGTTAGTGAAAATGAATTACCTTTACCGGATGTGATTGTTGTGGATCCCCCACGCAGCGGTATGCATAAGAATACTGTTGACGATATTGTAAAACTAAATCCTGAAAAGATTGTATATGTGAGCTGCAATCCAGCGACGCAGGTTAGGGATATTAAAATGCTTGTTGATGGAGGATATAAATTACAAAAGATCAGACCTGTTGATATGTTTCCGCATACTTATCATATTGAAAATATAGCATTATTGACTAAGTAATTATATTAAGTGTTAA
>CAVUOL010000017.1:0-153405 GCA_963742995.1 uncultured Ignavibacteriales bacterium | reverse complement strand
TTGGAAGAATTTTCCGTATTGATATTTTTATTTTAGAACTATAAACTTTTTAGCGGCTGAAAAATTGCCGGCTTGTATTTTGTAAAAATAGATACCGCTTGACAGTTTGCTCCCGTCGAATTTAACTTCATATCTTCCGGCAGGCTTTTCGGAATTTACTAAAGATGCAATCTCTCTTCCTATTAAGTTGTAAATTTTTAGAGTGACAAAGCTTTTTTGTGAAACTGAATAGGTAATTTTTGTCCCTCCATTGAAGGGATTGGGATAATTCTGTTCAAGACTGAATTTATGCACAGGTTCTAATCCGGAATTAACTTGAGTAGTTATACTAATTTTATATACAGGTGATACAGAGACCATATTATTATTAGATTCTGCAATTGCTTTAAAAGAAAACTCACCATTCCGGTTTATTGTTATTGCAACCGAGTCATTTGACAGTTTGAAGGTAATACCTGGATCGGGACTTCTGAATTCAATTCCTGAAATATTTACAATTCTTTTTGCGAAAAGAGAAAGAGGAAATTTTGAAGTTTTACCAGGCTCCAAAGTAATTTTAGAAAAGTCAACAGGGAGCCATTCAACATCCGAATAATCGGCAGATAAATTAGCATCAATCCAATTATAGCGGCGGATAATCCATCCTTTTAGGTAAAGGACTTCCTGTTTATAAGATTCCCCTACATAGTATTCCGGCCATTGGTATTCACCGATAATAGGCCATCTCACAAAGTTTCTAGATATAGGTATATTAATGCCAATAACTGTTTGATCTATATAATTCAATATTCCGGTTAAATTAAATACTGTCTTTTTTAATTCATTCCATCTTTTAGCGAGTTTATTTTTGAATAGAGGATCATTAAAGATTTTTTTAGTCCAGAAAGGAACGCTCCAGATTCCTTCATATGGATTTGAATCAGCTTCCCATCCGTTAGATAACCACGCATTTCCGTAATCGGCAAGACCGAAAGCCAGGTCATAGTCCCATATAGGTCCGAAGACTAATTTCCCTCCTTCACTATCACGATTTTTGTATATATAAAAGCTGAGCCGATATGCATCAACAGTTTTAGCAAATTCGTTAATTAGGAAATAATCGACTAATGCATCCATATCTACATAGTCGTAATATCCGAGAAAAGGATCGTTAAAAGTAGATTTAGAAAGAGAAGTTTCAAATTCAGTAATGTAATTTTTAATATAATCATGCTGAACGGTTAAGACATTATCAGCATTCGGATAGACATATATGTAACTAATAGGAGAAGGCTGATGGGGAGTTTTGGGATAAACAGAGGGGAATATTGAATTGAAATATTTATCACCGGGATCTATACGGTCTATTTTCATAATATATCCGCCTGTTAATGCATCACCGGATATATCTTCAGATTCAAGCTTTTTAATATTTACTCTATTTTTATCACGTTTGATTTTTTCCTGGAGGATATAGAGTCCCATATAATCGTCATTGATAATAACTTCGCAAAATCTAGTGCGGGAAGCGTACCTCCCCATATCGTTCGCGAGTTTATATGCAAGAACATTTCTTAAGAATGTCTTATCGGTATAAGATGCATTTAGGACCCAATCGCTTTCTGAAGGCATGCCTAATATGGATGAGTTTATAGAATTACCGGCAGAGTCTCTAAGTTCAATTCCATATTGTTTTTTAGGAAACATTTGAGAACTATGACCACGAATTTCAATCCCGATTTTTCCATTATAGATATTGTATGAATTAGTAATATAATTCGTTTTTCCTTCTTCATTATCAATTATCCCCATGTCTGCGGTAATTTTGGGTTCATCTTTAATAATCTGTCCATTAGTATTAATGACAATTATGGGAAGTTTTGAAGATGTGAAATTGACTTGAGCCGAAAGGACTGAAGTAAAAAGCACAAGGATAGAAGAAACAATAAATGATCTCATTTCCGGGACAATTAAATTTATCTAATATTTTTACAATTTACGGACCAATATCAAATATGTGCACAAAATCCGGATTTGCAGTATAATACATATTATTAATTGTTTCAGAATAATATAAATGCTTGATTTAGGAATAATTCTTGGTCATTCGGTGGTTCACGCTAAGCTTCGCGTGGACAGGCATTCGGTGGTTCCCGCTACGCTAGGAAGCTTCGCGGGACAGGCATTCGATGGTCATTCAATTGTCATTCGGTTGTCATTGGAATAATGGAGGGATGGAATATTGGAGTAATTATGGAATGTTGGAGTAATAATTGAGGCTCTCTCTGGAGGAGAATCTCACTTTTGTAAGGGTTAATAACTGGTGCTGTTGAACCGGATTTGTCTCCATTAACGCAGCTCTTCTCTTTAATGATTAGTACCTGGTATCTATAGAAATTCAAACGTTAACTTTAAGGCAATTTTATTAAAACTTCTTTTGCTACTTTGATTACTCCTTCGCCTAAGGTAAAAATTCGGCTTTTTAATTCTGCTATACTTTCATTTCTTTGTGTAGCTGCTTGAACCGCTTCCATTAATTTATTAAAAGATGCTTCGTCCGAGATTTGAGGACGAAGTTTATTCATATTTACACCGGTGTTCTTTAATAATTGTAATTCCCGGTCTGCAAGCATTTGATTTACTTTCATTGCAGTCTGATCTGCAAGTTCTCCCATACCTCCTGTTGGATCACTATCCATAATTACCTCAATTCTTTAAATTTTTAATGTCTGTTAAATTATTTTTTATATTATTTATAAAGCCGTCAGCTTCTTTAATTTTTTCAAGGCCAACTTTTGCTTTATCAGATACGCTCGCCAGGCTGCTACTGATTTTATTCCGTAAATCTTTTATGCTGAAAGCATCCAATAAACTATCCTGTACATCCTGGACATGTTTTAAACTATTTAAATGGGCGGTGATAACAGAATTGCCCCGATAAATCCTGTTAAATGACTCGGACACCAGAGAAGAAAGCTGAGCTTCTTGAATAATGAGCGAATCCAATAACTCACCTCTTTTTTTTGTAATTTTACTCATTGCAGCTTGAGACCAGAATGCCACGGTATTTGAAAGTTCTTTTGCTTCTTCTCCTGCTGTTGGAGAAACGAAAGCCCTTTGAGCGGGAGACCATACCACTGAACCAGATGCAACATCCATTAATCTTCCATCTTTTATCCATTCATTAATAAATTTCGGAACCCACTCATTGTTTAAATAATTAAGCCTTTCTTGTCGAAGCAGTTCAAAATGATCATGAATAAGCTGTAAATAAGATTGTTCAATTTCAGAGATATCTTCTCCTATCCGGTAGGAGAGTTCAACCACTTCAACAGGGACAGTAGAGCATGAAAAGGAAATGAGAGCAATCCCCAGCAGCATTAGTCCCCAGGGATGAACAATATGGTTTTTCATAGAGTATTACGTGTTAGTGAATTATTAAACTCATATAAAAATCACAGATGTAAAGATAACATCTTTAAGAGGAAAAATAATATGTAATTCTTATTAGAACATGATTTCTGATAAAACCTTTATCCGAAAAAAATAAAGATGTCATCTTTTAGAATATTGATTTTGTATAACTCTATTCTTAAATAAAAAAGAACCGAACTGAAATCTCACTAATAGGAAGAGCATAAAGAAAAGATATGGAAATAAAATACTATTTGTGAGGTGAATAGTCAAGAAGATTTTACTTTTTATGTTTTTATGAAGTTCAAGATATTGAGGAAATCTAGAAATTGATTTTTAAGGGGTGGGAAAATCATTGGTCATTAAGTCATTGGTTATTGAAATTCAAGATATTAAAGAAATTTGGAAATTGATTTTTTATTCCCGGATAAGAACCTTAGGAAATTTAGGTATCTAAAAGAAGGTCCATTACATGCACAAGTTATGAAACTAAAAATTCACTTTTACATTTTGAAGCTTGTTACCCATTATTTATTTGTTCTTTGTTAATTGTATGGGTAAGGATTGTAAAGCTATAATTATTTGTTTCTATGTTCTCTATCCCAGGTTTGTATTCAACTGTGCCTTTCAACCATTGGAATGGTTTGAGCCGCGGGAATTTTAATTTTAATAAGTCAAAATTAATGATCCAGGTATTATTTTCAATATAAATAAATGAATTTTTATGGTTAAATCTTTTCTCCATAAGCTTGTATGCTTCATTAAGTTTTAATCTGCCGAAAAATGTAAGATTAACTAAAATATTGCCTGGTTCTTCACCTTGGGGTTCTATTATGCAGTTCCATTCACCTAATGAAAAACATTTTATAAGAATCATAAGTATTACATATCTTATTTAACAGTAATTTAAATAATATAAGAAATTTTGCTTTGTATGAATGAGAATGGTCATTTTGTAATATTAGTAATTACCGGTATCAACGAATGATGCTTTGCAGCTTTTATCACAAAAGAAATAAGTTTTATTATGAAATTTACATTAAAAGAAATGGGATCGCGTTAAAAAGGTTTTAAGATTTCGAAAGTTTTTTTCGGAAGAATTGGGGCAATGAAAAAATACCCTCCTTTTATGGGCGTTTTAAGAAGTAAATCCCGTGCTCTAATTAAAAATCTACTTCTAAAGATAAAAAGAGGGTGAGATATTCTTAGTTGTTTTTACAAAATGGCTTTTATCCAGAACCGCTATATTAATTAACTTAAGTTTCATCCAGGAGTTGAAGTAAAGGATTAAAGAATTTATTAGCCAGATATAGAAGCTCCGACTGTTCAAAAGGTTTTTCTAAAACTTTACAATTTGAGATGCTGCCGGCAAGTTTTTTTAATTTTGTTTTCGAAGAACCGGAAATTATTATAATAGGAGTATTATCCAGTTTCCTTATTTCGGTAATTGCTTCCAGCCCACTGATTTTTCCCTTTAATTGCAAATCGGCAATTATTAAGTCAGGTTTTTGAATTTTATAGCGTTTAATTAGATCTTCACCGGTTGAAACGCTTGCATCTATAGTATAATTATTATTCTTTAAAAATAATTTAAGATCAAGTGAAACAATTGTATCATCCTCAGCAATTAAAATAGTTCTATTAGGGATATTTAAATCTCCCCGGTTACGTTCAAATAAATTTAGGTTTTGGATACAGTTATAGGAGTTTCCCTTGTGTTTAGTACAAACATAAACGAAAAAATAATCACTTGGTAATAAAATATAACAATGAGACAAATGTGTGATTTAAAATCACATACTATATATCAAAAAACGATCTTATTGATGAAGAAAAAATTATTGTTTCCCTTGATCTTAAATGTAGCTAAAACATCATAACTCCTCTTAATATCAACAAAAAAAATGCCCGCTTAAAAAGCGGGCATACTCTTTTCATCGTAGACGTTTTATCTTTTATCGAAAATCTTAATTTGTAAAATATTTTTTCAAGCAATTAAAGCATATAATTCGCATCACAAATTTAGAATAAAGGAAAATTGGATTTGAAAAAGTTTTCATAATCTTTGAATGGCAAAATTAAAAGATATCTTTTGAAACAGTATTGTGATTATAGACATAGAAAAAGCTATCTTTACTGCATAACATATAGGGAACAATTTTACTTTCCTTGTCTACGGTTCAGAACTGTTATTAAGTATTTCCAGTGATCTATTTTCTCAAATAAGTTTTATTATTACAGTAAACTATAGAGCATCATGGATAGAGCAATCGATAGTCCGTTTGACGGTGAGATAAAATTTAATATCAACTATACTAACCGCTCACCAAAAGTCGTTGATATAATTGGTTTTCTCAGACAGGTTTCCATTTTCTCAAATCTTAATAATAATATACTTTATCAAATTTCAAATTTGGGTACCGCAAAATTATATAGAAAAGATGCTGAAATTGTCTCGGAGAATGAAATGGCAGGGGATCTTTATGTAGTTGTAAATGGAAAATTAAAAGTGTTTACAGCGAATGAAAGCCGGAAAAAAGTTATTTTAACCGTACTAAATGAATGCGATTTTTTTGGAGAGATGTCTATTTTGAACAATTCATTATGTTCTGCAACTGTTACGGCCATGAAAGAATCTGTTCTTTTTGTTATCCCGCGAAATGAATTTCTCAAACTGCTAAAAAATCATTTTGAGATTACATTTGTTTTAATGAAAGTATTATCACACAGGATCCGGATTGCGGATATGAAGATCAAATCACTTTCCTTAAATAATGCGGAAAGAAAAATAGCTTCTGTTATTCTTGAACTAGCCGGAAAATATGGCTATGTAGAGGGGAATAATATCAAAATTGAAAAATTACCCCGGCAGCATGATTTGGCAAATATGGCAGGTACTTCGAGGGAAACAGTCTCAAGAACGCTTCATGATTTTATTAAGAAAGGATTCATTGAATTAAACGGTTCAATACTTACCATTCTTAATTTTATGAATTTCCGTGAATCGTTTGAATAATGCCTCATTGAGTCATTAGGTCATTGGTCATTAAGTCATTTGGTCATTAGTCATTGAAAATTCAAGATATTAAGGAAATCTAGAAATTAAGTTTTAAGGGTGGGAAAGTCATTGGTCAATAGGTCATTGGTCATTGAAATTCAAGATATTAGGGTGTGCTTTTGAAAAGGAAGGGTAAACATAGGTTCAAGTGAAATTAAGGGGCTTAGAAGTTAAAAAATGGCCGGAAACCTACGCTATTTCGTAATGATTTTTGGAGTTGGGTTAACGGAGGGCTTTGATTTCTTTTAAAGGATCGGATTATTAAATTGGTGAAGTTTTCGTCGCAGTTGTGTTTTCTTGCATCGTATATTACTTTGAGTTCATTCTCAAGGCTGCGTGCTTGTTTTAGGAAGTCTTTTCTATCCCTTTTTTAATTTTTGTATTTATGATTAAAAGGCAGCGAAAATATTTAAGGGAGTGCTTTTGCTTAAATTTTTAGAAGCAATGGAGGGTATTGACATTGTCTAAAAAAGCAAAATCATACTAGAGATTATTCAGTACTTAAAAGTTATTCCTTAAATATAGGATGATTTTGAAAAGCCGATTTCCAAAATGTATAAAGTTTAAGTTAAATCCCCAGTGATGTTCACTCCCTAAAAAATTTGAGAAATCCTGGAGAAAATAATAATTTGTATTTGCGTTTTTAAATAATAAAACAAATTGGACATAATTTCCAAAAGAGTTTGTTATTGAAGAAGTAATATAGTGATATATATCAGGACTAAGATGATGAAAGAAGAACAGGAAGAAAAAAAACAATTGCAAGTAGTGATGAAATTAGAACACTTTGAATTAGGTATTCAATCAGCATTTGTAGGAATTGATAAAAATATGGGTATTATATTCCATTATATCAGAATTTTATGTCTAGAAAAAGCATTAATGATAATGTCTTAAACAAAGATTCTATATATGAAAGTCAGGAACAATAAAATTTCTTATAGTAAATCTAATAATCAATTGTATTAGGGCAAATGAGTAGTAATAAAATCAATCTTATACTGGAATATTTATCTAAGGTTAAATCGGCTAATAAAGAACTTACAAAGAAGGAAGCTTTCAAAGATTTATTAAATAGACTTTATTCAGAAGACAAGGAGATTTTAAGATTAGTTGATAAAATTACTCTTGGGGCGGAAACGACCGTTCTTAATATTCCCCGCAAAGATAAAATCCATAGAGGAAGCGCCGATACTCTTTATAATCATATTATTATAGAATTTGAAAATAATCTCAATCTTTCGCTAAATCATGCAAAGGAACAGTTAGCTGGATATCTGCTGGGGAAATTAAGATCTGGTGAAGGATATAATTTCACTTTGATTGCCTCCGATTTTATAAACTGGAAAGTCCTTTCGCCTGATGTAGGATGTCTTGAAAGAATAGAAGAATTAAATGAAAACGAATTGGTTTTGAATGAAGTTAAAAATGCTTCATTTATTTTAAATGAAAGAAATTCAGATGAATTTTATTACTGGATAGACCGTTTTCTTTTTAAGGAAGAAAAACAAAGAGCCTCATTAAAAAGGATTGAAGAGGCGTTCGGATACCAGAGTAATGTTTTTATTGAATCATTCCGTGAATTAAATAATTGGTTCAGTGAAGCTAAAAAATATGGTGAAGTGCAGGTATCTTATGAACAATGGAGTAAATTCTTAAGTGTTGCATATGGATCATTTGATGCAAGAGATAATATCTTTTTAGTTCATACTTATCTTAGCATACTGGCAAAGATGCTTGCATACAGTGTTGTTTCAAATGATGATTATATAGATGATACAGAATTAAAAGGAATTCTCGATGGAAGCATTTTTTATAAATACAACATACGAAACTTTGTCGATAATGATTTTTTCCATTGGATTATAAACGAAAGAAGCTTCAATAATCTTAAAAAAGTTTTCCGGCTTATTGCGCAGGAGATTTCCAATTTCGATTTTGAAAAAGTTGATGAAGATGTTCTTAAGGGTGTTTACCAGGAATTAATCGATTTAGATACCCGACATGCGTTGGGTGAATATTATACACCGGATTGGCTTTGTGAGAGGATTGTGAAAGAATTTGAATTCAAGAAAACTGATAAAATACTTGATCCTGCATGCGGGAGCGGTTCTTTTCTAAGAGCAGCCGTTCATAGGATAAAAGAGCTTAATCCTGAAGTAACAGTAGATGAATTAAACGATCAGATGTACGGTATTGATATTCATCCTTTAAGTGTACAGATTGCAAAGACAACATTGCTGCTTGCACTTGGTAAAGAAGTTATCAATTCTAAAAAGCCAATTTACCTAAAAATAATACTTGCAAACACTCTGCTTGCACCTGAAGGAGTCCAAAACCTTTTCGGCGGTGAATTCCAGTTAAATATCGATAAGGAAAAATATTTACTTACTACACAGGTTCTTGATGATGTAAACCTATTTGATGAAGCTCTTGAGGTCTGTAATGATCTTGCCGAACAGACCATGGGAAGGATAAATGAAACTGAAGAGGTATTTGCAAATATTCTTAGAAGGCAATTCAAGGGAAACGGATTGAATGCACTGATAATTGAAAGCTTTTACAAAGTATATACCGGATTAAAAAGTGTTAAAGAAAAAGGAAGGAACAGCATCTGGAAGTTTATTGTTCAGAATCTTTATAAACCTTATTTCTTTAAAGACAGTTTTGATTATGTAATTGGAAACCCGCCCTGGTTTACGTTTAATTCTATAAAGAATGAGAGCTATCAAGATATTTTGGTTGCTTTAGCAAATATATACGATGTAAAACCGGTTAAAGCTGCTAATATGCCTCAGATGGAAATTGCAGCCATATTTATAGTTTACTGTACTAACTATTTTCTAAAAGAAAACGGAAAATTAGCATTCGTTCTTCCTCGCAGCTTTTTCAGTGCCGATCATCATGATAATACAAGAAGCGGTAAAGCAAAGGGAATGCGTTTAGTTAAAATTTGGGATATGGATAAAGTTTCACCATTATTTCGTATACCAAGTAGTGTTTTATTTACTGAAAAGACGAATAAAAAAGCAAGTTTACCAAACAAAGGATTAGATGGGGTAATGTTTAAGGGAGAATTACCAACACATAATTGTAATCTAAAAACCGCTAAGGAAAACCTCTCAGAAGAAAACAAAATCTGGTATTATGTGAAGCAAGGGAATTCATCAGCTTTTAGTAACCACAAATATAAAAATCAGAATAATATTAATCCGTATCATTCTTTATTTAAAAATGGAGCTACAGTTTATCCAAGACCTTTTTATTTTGTAGAATTGAATCAAGAAACCCCATCGGATTGGAAAGATAGAATAATCAATGTTAAAACTGCCGAAAGTATTAAACCAGATGCAAAGGAACCCTGGAAGGGGATTGAATTAAAAAATAGAGTAGAAAGTAATTTTCTATTTAGAATAGCACTAGCAAAAAGTATTTTGCCCTTCAATTTATATAAACCGGATTTAGTGGTTTTGCCTTTAACTATAAACGTCGACGAGAATTCTAACAAAAAATTGGAAATTCATAACTCTAAAGAATTAAGAAATATGGGTTATCTTAACACAGCCAAATGGTTTTTCGATGTTGAAAATATTTGGAATATAAAAAAGACTGAAAAAAACAAGAATATTTCTGTCGAAGATTATTTGAATTGGCAAAATAAATTAGTAAAACAAGATCTTAATATTCCGTATCTAGTCATATATAATACAACTGGAACCAATGCAAATTCCGTGATTGTTGAGAGAAAGAAAATCGATTTTGAGTTTATAGTGGACTATAAAGCTTTTGTTTTTTATACTTATAATATTGAAGAAGCAAATTATTTGACTGCAATTATTAATTCTTCGTATTCCCAATGAATTAATGAAGGATTTTCAGTCAAGAGGGTTATGGGGAGCTAGAGATGTATCAAGAAAAATTCTGGATATATATTATCCAAAATTTGATGAGAATGATAAAATGCATTTAGAATTAGTAGAGTTAAGTAAAAAAGCTCATGAAAAATCATCACAGTTTGTAAAGGATAATACTCCGCAAAAAGAATTAACTGCAACAAGATTGGGAAAATTACGTGTGGATATTAAAGAAATATCTGCATAAGGAAATGAAGGAAATTGATAAATTGGTAAAAAGGATTATTGGCTAAACATACAACGATTACTTTTTTGATGGTTTTTTAATCATATCTTTTATTTTATATTATAGTTAAGGATTATATTTCTGTATGCTTCAGCATGAATCCCTTATATTAGGTCGTTTTTTATTGATCCATATTGATAAATTATCGCTTTCTTTTGTTATCCTTTGAGTATTTGCATGATTTATTCTAGAACTACTCTTGAAAATTTTACCAATTGTTTTACTGTTTTGTGTGAATATTAAGGACAGTGAGTTAATTCTGGATGCCAGAATTGCTACTTTTTTGAAGATGAATTTATGACTATTCCTGAAATCTTAATAATTAAACATTTAATTATAGGAGGGAGTTTATGAATGATGAACCGGGTGGAGATAAAAGTTCTAAATCTTCAGGTAAAAAAACTAATGTTAAAACCGAAGTATTCTTCTTAGGGCTTTATCATTTATTTATGGCATTATTATTTGTATACCTGCTGATTATGGTATGGCCTAACAATACAAAGGGGAGTAATGGTGAAATAATAGCTGACGGCACATTAAATATTTTCGGATTTGAACTTCCAATAGGAACGGAGACAAGGTTCCTTTTGCTGGTAATTATTTCGGCCGGGCTTGGAAGTTTTATTCATGCTTCAACCTCATTTGTATCCTATGTAGGAAACAAGAGATTAGTTATGAGCTGGGCATGGTGGTATATAGTAAGACCGTTTATAGGAATGTCACTTGCTTTGATTTTTTATTTTGTAATTAGAGGGGGCCTTTTATCAACCGGTACATCTACTACCGATATAAGTGTTTTCGGGATAGCTGCCGTTGCAGGGCTTGTTGGTATGTTTTCTAAACAGGCTACCGATAAACTGGGAGAGGTATTTGAAACTCTTTTTAGAACGAAGCAGGGAGTGGGAGATGACGAGAGAAAGGATAAGCTAGGAGAAAAGATTTTAGTAAGTGAAAAAATGATACCGGTTAATAAAATTACTTCATATATTATTCCGGAAAACCAGCCTTTAAGCAAGATAAATATTGAAGTGTTATATAATTTAATAAATGAAACTGTTACCAGGGTTCCTGTTCTGGATAGTAATGGTATATTAAAATTTGTGATACATCAAAGTGCAATTTATAAATTTATATTCGAGAAAAGCAGAGAAGCTTCAAAGAAAGGAGAAGCTTTCAATTTAAAAGAATTAACATTTGATGATTTTCTGAATCACCAGGGGATTAAGGAATTAGTATCAGATGCTGTGGCTTTCCTGCCTAAGACTGCGACAATTTTACATGCAAAAGAAGAAATGGAAAAGATAAAAAACTGCCAGGATGTATTCGTAACAGAAACAGGAAAAAGAGACGAAAAAATTCTTGGATGGCTGACTAATGTTGATATTGGGAAGTGTCTTTCGGCGTGATAATTACGAAAAAGTCATTGGTCAACAGTCATTGGATTAAGGAAATATGGGGGATTGATTTTTAAGAGGTGTTTATTGAAGAGGAAGGGTAAAATGTGGCTTGCTTCGTTTTCTATGGCTTAGAAGTGAAAAAACAACTCTTTTTTCTGCTTCTATTGTAAATAATTGGCTGAAATTATGTTAATCATGAATAAAAAATCAAAAGCTTCAAATAATAATTTGTTAGTTATGCCCGATGTTTCAAAAACGAAAATGAAGGAGAGAGAAAGGTATTTAAAGAAAAAGGATAAATAATCTTTTTGATGATTTGGAAGAATGGATTGCAGATACGGGATATAAGATGAAAAGAATTTCAATTAATATCGATAACAGTAGTCTGCCGGCTGCAGAGATTTATTTGAATAAAAAAATAGTTACTTCACTAAGGCCGATAGGACTTTGGGGTTTCGGTGTAAATTGTCAGATAAATATCGAAGCTAAAAATGAAAAAAATTATATTTATGATTTAGCAGAAGAATCTTCTGAGCCTCAATGGGAATTGG
This sequence comes from uncultured Ignavibacteriales bacterium, assembly GCA_963742995.1. Taxonomy (GTDB): domain Bacteria; phylum Bacteroidota; class Ignavibacteria; order Ignavibacteriales; family Ignavibacteriaceae; genus CAVQBP01. The sequence continues at coordinate 140,866 of CAVUOL010000017.1, read as the reverse complement.
TTTATAAATCAGGTAAGAATTCCAAGAAGTTAAATAAAATACTTTTTCGAAATCTGTTAAAAAGAATTAGCGGGGAATAAATATGTGGATAAAGAATCGTGGAAACCCCGGAACACTGAGCAAGGTATGGATATTTAATTAACGGGTGAATCTAATTTATATTCTTTCAGAGAGTCCAGTTCTCTTTTGATCTGGAAGGACCAGGAGCGGCTTAACAGGTATAATAGAAAAGGAATTGTTTTTTAAGAATTGTTTATTTAAAAGAAAGGATAAATGATGGGTTAATGGAAAAAAGCGGGCATAGATTTCTTCCTTTCCACTTAATTACTGAAATATTCTTGATATTTAAAATTCTCTAAATTCATTCTCCTCTAAAAATAGTTTATCAACTCTTATTTTTTTACGCAGAGAATTTGTTAATACTATTTCATCCGATTCCAAAATATCATTCATATATATAATTTTTTCTTTCACATTTTTTTCTTTCTTTATAAAATAATTTCTATAAATACCCGGCAGTAAACCACAATAAACAGGTGGAGTATACCATAAATTCTTTTTTCTGATAAAGATATTTGATATTGCTCCCTCAGTCAGTTGATTATTTTCATTAAAAAAAAGCAAATCAAAAAAACCCTTTCGTGAATAAAAAGAATGTTCTTTTTCATATAAATCTCTATAAGTTGTTTTATGGTATTGAAAAAGATTATTTGAATAAACTTTCTTTTTAGAAAAAGTGACCTTTATTTCAAAAGGATTATCCGGGAAATCATTCAATTGAATTTTAATTTTTCCCCATTTATTTATTGAAAGCCTCAACATATGTTTTGTTGAATTAACTTTATTTAATGTCTTAGCAATACCCTTTTGAATATTATGACCATCGTACTTAAATAAAAAATAAGATGCTGAATTTTTTAATCTTTCCAGATGCTCCTCTAAAAGGAATATTTTGCAGTTTTCGATCAACATTGTTTCGAACAATTCAAAGTACGGATTGGCTTTCAATAAAAAATTACTTTTTAATAAAACCTCTTCATATTCCTTAACGGGATCACTATCCCAGACTATCCCGCTTCCCAATCCTAATTCTCCTTTTTTAGCTAAATTATCAATAAGAACGGTTCTGATAGCAACATTAAAAATCAGTTCATCTCTTTTTATGATACCGATTGAACCCGTGTAGATACCTCTTTTATCTTTTTCCAATTCCTTGATAATCTCCATTGTTCTAATTTTGGGAGCTCCGGTGATTGACCCGCAGGGGAATAGACCTTTAATAATATGATTAATACTTATTTTAGATCTTAATATGCCGGAAATGGTTGATACCATTTGATGAAGTGATTCATAGGTTTCGATTTCAAAGATATTATTTACTTTTACTTTTCCGTATTCACAAATTTTTCCAAGATCATTTCTTATAAGATCTACAATCATCAAGTTTTCAGATCTGTTTTTTTCATCAAACCCAAGTTTAGTTTTTTGTAAGTTATCGGATAAAGCGTCATTCTCTCTTTTCAAAGTTCCTTTCATAGGTTTACTTAGGATTTCTTTTCTCTTTTTGTGAAAGAACAACTCGGGTGAAACCGAAATAATTATTTTATCACCGTTATTAATAAATGCCGAATATCTAGCAGATTGATTAAAAATTAAAGTTTTAAATAAATTGATTAAATCACCCGAGAAGTTGAACTCCCCTTTAACAGTATAGTTAACCTGGTAGGTATTCCCGCTTTCAATATTATTTTTAATCTTTTCTATGTTTTCTACAAATTCATTTTTAGAATTGTTTAACTTAAATGATGATATTTTGTAATTTTTTGTGAATCTTCCAAACTCAACTTTATTTGAGCTAATTTTTTGAAAATTATTCCTGTCAAAAAAATAAAACTGTAATAGAGCTTCATCATTATCATCAAGAAAATTTCTAAGTCTATTTTCAAATAAATAACCGGATTCGTATTTAATTATCGAATATCCTAAATAACCTTCAGATAAATACTTTTCAATTATTTTGGACTTTTTTTGAAATTGTGAAAGATTATTTACAACTATTTTCTTTGCGGGTTTAGTAAAAATGTAGGAAAAACTTTTATTATAAATTGCTGGTGTATAGAAAAGGGCTGAATTTTTTACAATTAAAATTTGTTCGAGAACATTATCAATTTGAATTGAAGGCACAATTATAAGTTGATTAAGTTAACAATGAGGATAAAATATTACCGTAATTAATATAATATTAAAAATATTAATAAATATTAGATAATATTATTAGAGTGGGAATAGCATACCGTAAATCTGAAATACTCATTTCTGCCACGGCATCATCAAGTATCTTTCTTTTTAATTCCCACAATTCCGTAATGATAAGGGAGCAAAGAAATAATACCGCTTCCCTGTTTGAATCCCGCTTTTTCCATCCATTTTAAACATTGTCCCGGTTTTGGTCTTATATCCATTGAAGGACCTCTCGGGGTTTCTGCAGAGTAAATCCAATGAATAATGCCAACCTTTCCACCGGGCTTTAATATTCTGAAAGCTTCTTTTAATAATTCCACGGGATTTTCAGTATGAAGAATATTGAACAGGATTGCATAATCAACGGAATCATCGCTTAGCATAGTTCCTTCCTTCATAAAATCATTTTGATGAATAATTAAGTTAGATAATTTTTCTTCATCAGCTTTTTGAGATAAGCGAGAAGTCATTTCTTCATCAATATCAAATGCATGAAATTTACCATTTATAATTTTTGCTGCAGGAATTGTAAACGTCCCGTAACCGGAACCGAATTCTGCTGCATCATTAATAGTATTATCTAATAGAAGCTTTTTAAAAATATTTTGAACATTAAAAAAAGATTCCCAGTATTTTTCATCGGGCATTCCGCTTTCTCTGATTTTCATTCTTTATCTTTTTTATTTTTTGTTCAATATTTTAACAAATGGTAAATCATTTTTAACCAATCAATGCTTCTGTTATTTGGAAGCAGCGGCTATAGGTCCAACCTCTCCGGGAATTACTTACTCCTTAGATTTGATTTTCAATAAATCCTTTTTCAATTTTTAACCTTGCAAAGCGCCATGAATTAACGTCATTCATGTTTGTCTCTTTAGTTAATGTATCTACATCTTTTTCTCCCTGAGAAAGAATATCTATAATTTCCAGCCTCTTTGGACTGGCAAATGAGTTTATTACATTTGCCAAATGATGGAATGTAAAATCTTTAAATTCTCTACCGGTCATAATAAATCGCCCTGATATTTTTTTGTGCATCAAAGAAGCAGTAACATCATCTTCGGGGCGAGCCTTGGATTCGAGGCGGGTTCTGCACATCTCATCAATAATAGCCTGGAATTCACGAGCTATTTCCGACATAGACTGTTTATCCTGTACCAGTGAAGCTGCATAATTTCTGTTAGTCCAATCGGCGAGTTTTTGGTTTAAATCCTTTGGCCAGTCAAGAAAGGCGCATTGGACACTCACTGCGAAAGGAAGCGCTAAATCAGATACCTCAGCTGTGAAAGTATATAAAAGCTTTTGCTATTAAGCGGTATTCCAAAACAAGCTGCTCATTTTTTTGTCCAATATTAATAATTTTAATAAATATTTCATAATATTTTTATGAGCTTTTTAGTTCTTTGGATGGGTAGAGTGCTGGGATGATGGAGGAAAAGATGACATCTATAGTTAAAAGAAGAATTAATTAGATTATACACTTCTTTGAGTATCCAGGTTCATTTGATTAAGTTTATTGCATAATTTATTTTACAACTATTTATATGAATAAAAAAAAGGAAGGATTAATAGTGTTTCCGAAAAAGCTAAAGTTAGCAAATATTCCCACACCTGTTGAGGTCCTTAAATTTAAGGACAAGAGATTTTTAATAAAAAGAGATGATTTAACCGGTATGGAATTATCCGGTAATAAAGTCAGGAAACTTGAATACCTGGTTTATCAGGCAAAAAAAGAAAAGGCTGATTTAATCTTTACTGATGGAGGCGATCAGTCGAACCATGCAAGAGCAACCGTTATAGCAGCAGCAAAAGCAGGGATTAAAACGAAGTTATTTCTTTGGGGGAAGGATAAAACTTCTGCAGATGGGAATCTATTTCTCGATAAAATATTCGGAGCTGAAATTTCTTTTCTGACAAAAAAAGATTTTTCAAGGGTTAATGATATTATGGTTAAAGAGAGGACTAAGATGATTGAAAAAGGGAAGAAGGTATATGTGATACCCGAAGGGGGTTCTACAACGCTTGGTATCTGGGGTTATATCTCTTTTATGTATGAATTAAAAGAACAATTGGATATTAAGAAGCTATCCGGAATTACTGCTGCTGCAGGTTCAGGCGGTACTGCCGCAGGGCTTTTAGTCGGTTCTGCTATATTAAACAGTAATTTGAAGGTTTATGCTGTTAATGTACTTTATCCGGAGGGCCTTATTAAAAAGAAAATACTGCAGCTTGCTGAAGGGTGCATTCTTGATTATAAACTCCCATGCAAACTCAATGAAGACAGACTTGAGATTATTGACGGATATTCAACGGAAGGATATAAAAATATTTCAGAGGATAAGATATCTTTGATTAAAGAGTTTGCGGCTGCGTCCGGGATACTTTTAGATCCGGCATATACAGGTAAAGCATTCAAGGCATATTATGATAATTTCCTTACCTCGAATAAAGGGCTGAAGAATTTATTTCTGCACACCGGAGGTCTATTTGGAGTTTTCGGTAAAAGGGAGAAATATCTTAAGTAAAACAATCACATGTATGTGTCCATGTGGAGAATTATGGATTAAGGCAGAACAACTCATGGAATATATACAATGGGACATCTGCGGCATGTTTGATGAATTGCAAGCTCCTGGATACCGGGCGGTTTAACTATCACAGTCTAAAGTTGGCACACTTACGAAATTACAATTTGAAAATGATATAGCTCACTTTAATAAAAAATAAATTTGCATTTATAAAAAATAAATCTTATAATCATTTCCCATTGCTGTTTAACTGTAGGGAGTTCGAATGCTTAAATTTTGTTCTTTCTAATCACTATGTGCAGGTATATAGTCTATAATTAGTAAGAATATATATTAATGCTAAGATAAAATGCAGGAGGTTATGATGCAGGATGATTGTCATGTATTACTGGGTGAAGATGATTTAATTACGGCAAAATGTATTAAATCAAGTTTAGAGAAAAAAGGATTTAAAATAATCCGGATTGTAGAATCGGGTGAAGAATTAATAACTGCTGCGCTCTATGAATGCCCATCTTTAATTATTACGGATATTTCACTTAAAGGTCAGCTAGACGGGATAGAAGCCATGTCCCGTATTTCTGAAATAAGGGAAATTCCTTATGTATTCATCACCGGTTATTCGGATTATTTCTCTTTGATAAAAAGCTACAATCTGCACCCATTCTATACATTGCTGAAGCCTTTTGATATGGATACATTAAACAAAACGCTCGAAGCAATGTTAGATACAACCCAGAATGTAACTGATTATTATCTGGGATAGTTTATTTAGCCGGGGATTTAATTTTATTGAAATATGTTCTTTTCCTAATTGTAAGCCATTTTATGAAAGCGTTTACAATATAAGTACTACTCTTTTTTTGAAATGAAATCATACCTTTTTATTAGTAGAAAGATTGCAAAATAAATCGAAATAATCCCTAATATAAATAAATCCCAATGAAAATAATGGGGAATATAATTTTGAGTTATTGTAATAAATGAGCTTTGCCGGAGGGATAGGATATTCCCGAACAAATTATTTTTTATAATGATCCGGCTGTAATCCCAGATAAAAGAAATAAATATTAAGACTGCTCCCAGAAAAATAAATAGCCAGTCACCCAACCTGATTTTAAAAACTTGATTTTTATTCTGAAGGACTAAAAATACCAGGGCAAGCAGGATCATGGTAAAAGAACTAATTAAAGGTGCAAGAACAGGGCCAATCCAGGGGATAGGAATTAAAAAGAGGATATCCCATGTAAAAAGAGAAGCAGGCCAGTTTAATATTAATTTTAAGCCTATGTAGTATGATATATCCCAGAGTGCAAAACTAAAAAGGAAGTAGGAAAATATTTCTAATTTATTCTTACCTGCAATAAACGATATTGATAAAAGCATAACAAGGGTACAGAACTCACGTAATATCTCTATTCTAAGTGTAGAATCAGGTATAATCATTAAAGGGAATTTGAATCCGCCCGAGTAATAGATATCCCTTAAGTAGATAACAACGATTGCTTCAAGAAATCCCATTGCAATGGCAAAGATCGTCACTGAAAGTAGTGTCCTCTTAAGTGTCGGCATTGTAATTAGCTTATCTATCTTACTCTTGAAGGTCTATTTAATATCCTAAACGGTAATAAAATAAGATCTTCTAAAAATTTGAATAATACTGAAAATGTTAAGCCGATAATCCGGAATGGGAGCAGGATTAACCATATGATTGGATATGCTATCAAAGCAGCAAGTGCTAATGGCCAACATAGGAATAATAAAATCAGCCATAAAATAAAAGTTTTCATTATAATCTCAATTTAATTTGAACTGATAAGCAAATTATATTAAAACATTTATTTTATAAAGACAAAATTGATAGGATAGATGAATATGTATTTTATTGGCTTTATTTCGGTATGAATAATTGGTAATGGGCTGGAAGTTCGATGTTAACCTTTGTTTCAGACAGTATCCGTTGGATAAAGAGGGTGGGTGAAAGTTTATTTCGGGGCTGACCAAAAAGTAATTATTTTTTAAAAAATGGCACGCAGATGACGCAGATTTTAATGGATTTTCACTGTCCCGACAAAGTCGTCGACAAAGTCGGGATGAAAATTACTTTTTGGTCAGCCCCTAGAACGTTGGTGCTATTAGGTATTTTCTATAATAATATCACACCTTCGGTGTTCAAATATTAAAGGGGCTATAGTTTGGCTGAGGGTTTTGGTTTTTCACCGGACTGGAAGTCCGGTGTTAATCTTTTGGTTTTATTATGAGGCTAAGGCCTAATCTTTCCTATCTTTTCCAACGGCAATTTAGATTAATTTAAACCTTACGCGTAATACGGGGGTCGTAATCTTTTAGCATAGTTGATTCTCAATATTTTTATTATAAAATGATTCACCAGCTATTGTAATGAATTTTTTCCGGTTTGAACCTATCTTCGGTTGATACTTCTTCATCGGGATAACCTAAGGATATAAGTGAAACCGGGATTATACTTTCCGGGAAATTAAAAAGATTTTTCAAACCATCCATTGCTTCCTCAACGGGGTATGCGCTGATCCATACCGCACCTAAACCAAGATCATGTGCCGCTAATAAGGCATTCTGTGTAGCTGCAGCACAATTTAGAACTATTAGGTTAGTGTTCTGCTCCAGGGTTTTATCTCCGCAAATAAGAATTGCAGCTGCGGATTGTTTTAACATTTCAGCATGGGGTATTATTTTTAATATCTGCTCAAGTATTTCTTTTTTATCAACAACAACATACTGCCATGGCTGGTTGTTAAAAGCTGAGGGGGCATACATTGCTGCTTTTATTATTTCTTCAATTAAATTTTTAGAGATTTGTTTATTCGTATATTTCCGGATGCTTCTCCTGGTGAGAAGTGCTTTCATTGTTTCCATTTTATTTCCCTTAATATCTGCAAAAAGTTTAAGTGTAAATTTAAGGAAAATTCAGCAAGAAAATTAGCATTCGGAAATGTGTTTGTACAGATGAAGAAGGTAATAAGGTTGGGGATATGTTGGGGATTTGGGTTACTAAGCTTAGTCATTGAATAAGGTTTTATTAAGAGCAAGAGCAAGTGTAAGAGCAAGAGCAAGGGGTTTAGTTTGTCGATATTGTATTAAAAGGTATAGTAATCTCTATTGCCTTTTTATTTTATTCTACTCTTTTTCCTTAATTGCTATTAAAATATAATCATCATGTGAATCTGAGAAGGTTTGAGCATTTAAAAATAAATCTTTTGAAGAATGATCTTTTATAAGCAACTCAAAATCTTTAGAGAAATTATCCTGCTTTATTTTTTCAATAAATTTCTTGAAATCAGGGTTTTTCCATTCACCTTTACCAATATTATAAATGGATTTACTAATAACTTCATCTTTCATAAGTTCAAACTTCAGATAAAATGACTTATTTGCTTCTTTGACAGTAAGATCGCTTCGGAGTATAATTAAAGGTTCTCTAACAGTGTTAAAGACTGCTTCGGCAAATTTTTTCCCTTCTAAGGCATCTTCATAGCTCTTTTTCATTGTACCTACATCGATAAGTGAAATAACAACCCCGTCAATTTTATTGTCCAAAGTGCGGTAGGGTCTTATTTTCATAGAAAACCAGTTATCATCATTATCTTTAACTTCTAATTCTTTTGGTTCGAGATGATCTATCACATCAATAATTTTCTCCTTTAAGTTATCGACCTGTATATTAGGAGAAATATTACCGATCGGTCTTCCAATATCTCCGGAAATTAAATTCCAGATTTTTTCAGCTCTGGGAGTATATCTTCTTATTTTTAAATCTCTTCCAAGCATAATTATGGGGATATTAACACTTGATAAAAGATTATTTAAATCATTATTGATTCCATTCAGTTCATTATTACGGCTTTCGAGTTCATCATTTACGGTAATTAATTCTTCATTAGTTGATTGAAGCTCTTCTTTTGTTGTTTCCATCTCTTCATTAGTACTTTGAAGCTCTTCATTACTTGACTGAAGTTCTTCAAGTGCAGATCTCAGCTCTTCATTAGCTGCTTCCCGTTCTTCAACTATAGATTGAAGATGTTCTTTAGAAAATGATAATTCTTCTTTTAACTTTTCAATTTTGATATCTCTGTCGTTTGCCTTTTGATTATTATTCTTATCTTGAGTTGATTTTCTCCCCTTTATTTCCGAAATATCAATTTTTTCTACTACACTGCTGTTTTTTTCTTTAAAAAGTATTAAATAGAAAATATCTTGAGCATTAGCAGAATAACGGATTGGAATAACTTCAATGTCGATTTTCTTTCTTTTCCCATTTATATCCATACTAATATCTTCAATAGTATTAGCTGTATGAGATTTTTTAGCTTTATGAATAGCTGTATGCAACTCAAGGTTAAGGGCTTCTTTCATCATTTTAAATATGTTAAGGCTGGCTTCACCTTGAGTAGGTTCAATATACTGATTTATCTTCCCCCTTATCTGTACGATATCTAAATTATTATTTATTAAAACACCTGGAGGGGAGAAACGGTTTAAAATAATTTTGTCCGCTTCCCTTTGTATATTAAAATTATTGGTCATATCAACAGTTGGCTGAATTTTATTCTTTTCAAGAGTATTCCCTTCGAAGTTGAAGCTGTAATCAATGTGGTTTCCAACTTGTTTTTTTTCATAAATTTTGAACTTATTATCTACAAGCAAAAACAGATCGGCAAAAGTACCAATTGATTCGGAAGTTCCAAGAAGAAGAAAACTATTTGGATTAAGGGCATAATGGAAAACCGGAATAATTTTCTTCTGGAGTTCGGGCGAAAGATAAATTAATAGATTACGGCAGCTTATTAAATCGATACGCGAAAAAGGGGGGTCTTTTGCTATATCCTGACGGGCAAAAACACAAAGATCTCTTATAACTTTACTTATCTGATGCCCGCCGTTAACATTAATAAAATACTTTCTTAGCAGTTCCTTGGGTATATCTTTTGTAAGTGAGCCAGGGTAATAACCTATTCGTGCTTTTTCAATTGCAGGTTCACTTATGTCTGTAGCAAAAATTTGAATATTAAAATTTAAGGATTTCATTTCAAGGTATTCGAGTAATGAAATTGCTATTGAATATACTTCTTCACCTGTTGAGCAGCCAGGTATCCAGATTCTAACAGGATTACTAGCATTAATTTTTTTTGTTATTTCAGGGTAAACCTTTTTCCTAAGCGCATTAAACACTTCAGGGTCACGGAAAAAGTTAGTTACATTTATCAAAAGATCATGATAAAGTTCATGTACCTCATTATTGTCTTTTTTAATTAATTCTGCATATTCTTCGATTTTTTCAATTTTGTTAACAACCATTCTGCGTGAGATCCTTCTTTTTACGGTAGATATTTTATAATGAGAGAAATCCACGCCGGTTGCATTACGAAGCTTCCTGAAGATTTTCGGAAATGAATCTTCTTCCTCCGGATCTATCTCTTTATCTTTCTGCGGGGAAGAAAAAGCAATATATGGATGATTTCCTATCCGAATTAATTCTTTAGCCAGAGCTTCAGGGGGGAGCACAATATCGACATTACCTGAATCAACGGCACTGTTCGGCATACCTGCATACTTTGCGGATTTATCATCCTGGGCAAAAGTTAGTCCTCCTTCAGCTTTTATTGCTTTTAAGCCAAGGGTTCCATCCGATGCAGTTCCTGACAAAATAATTCCGATTGTTTTATTTTTTCCTTCTTTAGCCAAAGACTGGAAAAAATAATCGACCGGCAAATAGACGCCGTCTGTTTTTTTACGCTGGGAGAGGAGTAATTTTCTATCCTTTATTGTTAAATATTTATCGGGCGGAATTATATATATCTGATTTCGTTTAACAGGCATTTTATCTTTAACCTGTACAACAGTCATAGTAGTAAATTTGGAAAATATTTCAGAGAGTTTACTTTCATGCTGGGGCTGCAGATGTTGAATAAATATGTAAGCCATGCCTGTATTATCGGGTAAGTTTTTTAAAAAGGTTGAGAAAGCTTCAATACCTCCGGCTGATGCTCCAATACCTACGATGGCGAGGGGTTCATTATTTTCATTCACTTTTTTTATTGGGGAGGAATTATTTCTTTTGATTAATTTTTTCATCTATCCCTCAAAAGTAAATTGCACGATGTATAATCAGTCTGAGTTTCATCAATATAAAATATTTTGCGGGTATTTGAAAGATGACATCTTTAATAATTAGAAATAAGATTTATCTGAATTTAGTTTTTAATAAATAAAATGAAAATAACTTTTTTTAAAAAGATGTCATCTTTACATCTAAATAATTATTTGGAACTCTGTTTTCCCATTACTGTGAATTTCTAATTCTCCTTGAAGCTGTTCGACCAAAGATGTAACTATTTCCAGACCTAATGATTTCATATTATCTATGTCAAAATCTTTCGGCAGTCCCTTTCCATTATCCGATACTTTTAAAATTATATCTTTTTTAGTTTCATTATGCTTCAATGATATTTCTATTTCTCCACTCTCTTTTTCAGAAAAGGCATATTTAAGGGCGTTTGATATCAATTCATTTAATATTAATCCAAAATTAATGGATGTTTCAATATCGAGCTGGATATTTTCAATGTCCAATTTAAATTTGACTGATGTAGAAGGGTTCCTGTAAGTACTTAATAGCTGATCGGTTAAAATTTTAATATAATTTTCAAAATTAATATTTACAAAATTATTTGAGTTATAGAGCTGTTCATGCAGTAAGGACATTGATAAAACTCTGCTCCTGCATGAGCTCAATATATCTTTTATAGATTTATTATTTATATAATGAGTCTGCAATGAAAGAATGCTCGATATAATCTGTAAATTATTTTTAACACGGTGATGAACTTCCTTAAGCAAAATCTCTTTTTCTTTTAAAGAATTTGCAATATCTGCACTGATTTTCTTTCTTTCAGTAATATCGATGCCAATCCCTACATACCCTTCAAATTCACCTCCTTCTAAAAAACGTGGAGAGATGGAATCAAGGATCCATCTATATTCACCGTTACGGTTTTTCCTTCTAACTTCAAGATCAAAAGGAATTCTTTCTTCAGATGTATTTATAAATGATTCATTGAATTTAACTTTATCATCAGGATGTATTTGAGCGAACCACATATCACCTTTTAGATTTTGGAGGGTCCTACCATAAAAATCCATGCTTTTTTTATTTAAATAAATTAAGTTGATGTTTTTATCGCTCATCCAGATCATTGCAGGAGAAGCATCGGCCATTAATCTGAAACGCCCTTCTGTTTCTTCCAACTCTTTTTGAGCTTTTCTCTTATCAGTAATATCAAGTAAAGAAAATCGAAAATTCAAATTTTTGGAATTGTAATCAAATACGGGTAACACTGCAATCTGAACAATTAAGGTTCCATTATTTTTGCTATTGATAGAAAATTCATCTATCTGCCGGCTGTTGTTTTTTTTGCATTCTCTCAGGAAGCTGAAAAACCGTTTAACATCTTTTAATACCAAAAAGTTAATGAAGGGAATTTGAATAAGGAATCTTTTTTCAACTCCCAGAATTTCAGTAGAGGTTAAATTAGACTCAATTATTAATCCATGATCATCCAAAGTTAAATATCCTACCGGTGAAAAGTCGTACAGATCAGCATATTTATCGTTAGAAGTTTCTAAAAGATCCCGCTGTTGCATCAACTCTTGTTTTTGTACATCAATCTGAATCTGTTTAACTTTTAAATCATGGATAAGTTCTTTTTCCTTGGTGGAAGTCAAAAAATGTTTATCTCCTATATTGCTGCCGGATTTCCTTTTTTCTGATTTATTCTTATCCTGTGCACTCTGTACGTTCTTACTATTATTTTTTTGATTAGACATATTTTATATAGATTAAAGACGGTCAACATGAGTAAATAATTATTGACAGTATATACAGATAAATGATCATATTTTAATTTAGCTTAATTACAACATGAATTCAATCTCTAACCCGGCAAAAAAGATCCGGTGTATTCAATATTACATCCTTTTAAATTACATTTTATTATATATCTTTAATATAATCGAGTGAAAAAACCGAAAGAGATTACTTAATTTAAACCTTTTGGAATGATATTTTGTCAAATTCAAGCATAATATTTTCATATGAATGTAATAAGATTATGGAGAAATAATATTGAAGAAAAGCACCATTTTAGTATTAGTTTTTATTGTCCTATCAAACCTGATATACTCACAGCAGCAGACAAAAAGAGGTTCGGGAATAATATCAGGTAAAGTTTTAGATACCGATTCAAAAGAGCCGATAGAATATGCTAATGTAATTGTCTATAATCCTGCTGATAGTTCACAGATAACCGGCGGTATAACTAATAATAAGGGGATATTCTCTTTACATGGAATTCCAAACGGGAAATTTTATGTTGATGTACAATTCGTCGGTTACGAAAAAAAGAGAATTAAAAATGTTACGATTCAGCCGGCACGCCAAAATATTGAACTGGGAAATATCTATATTCAAGTTTCCGCAGTCAGTTTGCAAAATGTTATTGTAGAGGGAGAGCGAAACCCTGTTTCTTTTCAAATAGATAGAAAAGTTGTTGATGTGAGCAAAATGCCTACTTCAATTTCGGGAAATGCGGCTGATGTTCTTGAAAACGTTCCATCGGTAACAACAGATATAGATGGAAATGTGAGCTTGAGAGGAAGCAGTAACTTTACTGTATTAATCGATGGACGTCCATCTGTCATGGATGCACAGGATGCATTACAGCAAATTCCTGCCAGTTCAATTGCAACTATTGAAATAATAACTAATCCTTCCGCAAAATTTGATCCTGAGGGAAGTGCGGGCATAGTAAATATTAAACTGAAAAAGGAAAAGAATTTGGGTTTAAGCGGTATTGCCAATGCCAATGCAGGTGCGAACGATAAATACGGCGGAGATTTTCTATTTGAATATAAAACTCCGGGCTATAATTATAATTTCGGCATAGATTTCAACCGGAGATTTTCTCCAGGAAATGGGCTTGAAAATAAGGATTTTGAAATCGGTAATGATATTTCACATCTTAATTCGAGCGGAAGCAGGGAATGGGGAAGAATTTCATTCGGGGTTAGAGGAGGTGTGGATTTCAATTTAGGAGAGTCTGATCTTTTAAGTATGAGCGGCAGGTTCGGTACAAGGGACCATCGGAATAATCAAACTTCAAATTATATTCAATGGTCTGAACAGGAACCTCAAAAGATATATTATCTAAATAATAACAACGGCAGCCGAAGCGGTTCTTATTTCGCTTTTAATACAGACTATACAAAAAAGTTTAATCAGGACGGCCACCAGTTAGCCAGCGAATTCTTTGTCAGCCACAATACTTCGGATGAGTCTTCCATTTCATCCAGCGTTCAGGGAGCCATCCAAACAGACGGAAAGAAAACTACCGAAACAGGACCAAGAACTCATTTAAGAGGAAAAATTGACTATACTCTTCCTCTGGGTGAAAATTCCAAATTTGAAGCAGGAACCCAGGGAGAAACAAGATTAGAGAATGATTCAAATGGGCTCTATGACTTTGATCCAACATCAAATTCTTATGATTTCCAGGGCATATACAGCCATTCTATTAAATCAACCAACAGTAACCTTGCAATATATTCTATCTACTCGGATGGCTGGAATAATTTGAGTTATCAAGCAGGTTTACGGACTGAATTAACCTATCGAACCATTGAATTAACTGATAACGAAGAGAAGTATTCTATTAATAGGTGGGATTTTTTCCCCTCTATTCACTCTTCTTACAAATTTAGTAATGTAACCCAATTAATGGGAAGTTATACCCGGAGAATTAATAGACCGCGCGGATGGAATCTGGAACCCTTTTTAACATGGTGGGATCCGAATAATGTTCGTAAAGGTAATCCCGATCTTCAGCCTGAATTTATTGATTCATATGAATTCGGATTTCAAACTTTATTTGGAGAAATTACTTTTAATAATGATTTATACTACCGTATTAACCATAATAGAATTGACTGGGTACGTTCAGCTTATGCAGAAAACGTTACTCTTAATACCTTTGCTAATGTTGGAACTGATTATTCACTCGGAACCGAGTTTATGATAACTTTTGATCCTATTGTTAAATTATGGAACGTAAATTTAATGGGGGATGTTTACGACTATAGGATTAAAGGTATAATAAATAATATACCTTATGAAAGAAAGAGTTTTAACTGGAATATCAGGTTCAATAACGGATTTAATATTTCGAAGACTACTCAATTTCAGATAAATGTAAGGTACAATAGTCCTTCCGTATCTTCTCAAGGAAGGTATGAAGGATTTTTTAGAACAGATGCTTCGGTGAAGCAGGATTTGTTTGATAAATCAATTTCTTTAACGCTTCAGGCAAGGGATTTATTTAAAACAGGTAAAAGGGAATTTACTTCGGAAGGTGCTGATTTTTATTCTTATACATATTATACAAGAGAAGCTCCGATGTTAATGCTGAATATGCGATTTAATTTTAATAATTATAAAGAAAAACAGCAGCAGAATATTAATGAACCTGAGAATAGCGGGGGGACGGAGGAGAGCTACTAAGCACAAGTGTAAGAGCAAGTTCAAGTGCAAGTACGGTGAATTTTTTTTAATTTGGAACGTTTTTTGTTTGTATGTGATCTTTGTGACTGATATAAAAAATTAGTCAATCATTTATTTTTATTCTCAAATTAATTTGACTTTAATTTATTTATACCTCATTTTCAAAACGGTTGAAATAATTAACAATTTTTAATCTTCAGTAACTTCTCTAATCTATTGTTATTTGATAAGGATGGTATGGCAAGGAAGGATTTAAAGAAATTAGGTGAAACAATAGAGTATAATTGTGTGAAGAATTATTTTGATTTATTCAAGAGTTTAGGCGCCGGGGTGTGTTGTGTATTTGTTAGAGATGTTAAGGAAAAGAATGAATAAAACAAAAAAGTAATAAATGTTGGTGTGATTGACACACCACGGCCCTAAAATATATATTAGTAGTGAGTAGTTAGTATCGAGTAGTTAGTAGAGCCTACCCAAACAATAAATCATATACAATAAATATTTTATTTAAATGCTATCGCTGCGCTTGTCGGACCCTGCTAAATTTATCCAGTCTGTTTTTTTGAAGCCAATCTGATGCACCCATCTATCGAAATCGTTAAAAGTATAATTAAAACCAGTTCTTATTTCAATTAACATATTAAGTGACATCAGTAATCCGAAAGAACATACAATAAACCACCTTTGACATTTACCGTTTATCATCAATTGTTTGACTGTTAAATATCTATTGTATATGTTTTTTAAGTTAGATGAGGAAATTATACTTATTTTTATACACAAATATTATAATTTTTAATTATGAATGGTGCAAGCACAAATACCGGGCAGAAATTCACAAGAGTCTTACATGACGATATAAAAAATATCAGGTTTAAAAAAGATGTAAAACGTGAATTTAAGGAGTTAAGAAGCTTTTATATTACTGATGAGCAGAATAAGCGTCTTGCCGGTATGAATCCGCTGCATAAAGGATTTCATATTGTAGTATGGATGATAAAAAGCTTATTTCTTCATTTAACTCCTCTTAGAAGAATTTTAACGACCGTTGGACTCCTTGTGATTTTATTCGGGAGTAATTTCGGTAGTATCATAGTAGTAGATAACGGAGAACAAGTAAACAATACAGGGCTTTTCGGAGGCGCACTGATTTTTTTGGTCTTGATGCTTGAATTAAAGGATAAGCTTTTAGCAAAAGATGAACTTGAAGCCGGAAGAAAGGTTCAGCGTGCTTTAATGCCTGAGTTGAGTCCTAAGGTTGAAGGATGGTCAATATGGCTTTATACCAGGCCAGCAAATGAAGTAGGAGGCGATTTAGTTGATTATTTAAAAATAGACGGGGATCGCATCGGTATCGTTATAGGAGATGTTGCAGGGAAGGGGCTGCATGCAGCGCTTTTAATGGCAAAACTCCAGGCAACAATACGGGCATTAGCTGCAGATTATAATTGTCTTTC
Source organism: uncultured Ignavibacteriales bacterium (assembly GCA_963742995.1). Classification (GTDB taxonomy): domain Bacteria; phylum Bacteroidota; class Ignavibacteria; order Ignavibacteriales; family Ignavibacteriaceae; genus CAVQBP01. Next base: position 124,049 of record CAVUOL010000017.1, on the reverse strand, counting down.
AGTATTATGTACGAAAATAAATTCAATTTTCTTCCGCGACAGCCTTGCTAATATTTTTGCATCTATGTTATATTTAGAGATTAAACCCGATGATACGAAGATCCGTTTTGTAAATGCCGGACATCTGCCTCCTTTTTTAGTTAAACAGAATGAAATTAAAGAAATTTCAAAAAGTAATCCCGCTATAGGATTGATGAATAATTATTCCTTCACCGAAGACGTTATAGAAATGGAAAAGAGTCAAATGATGGTGGCTTATTCGGATGGTATTACGGAAGCTCAAAATGAATACGGGATATTTTTTGAGAAGGAACGTTTCATGAGAGTATTATCTAATATTATGGATTATAAATTTGAAAATATGGGGCAGGCGATAGTAGACGCTGTGGATAGGTTTGTAGGGGATGCTCCGGTAAATGATGATCTGTCTTTGATAATCATTAAGAAGAATTAGGGCAATTGAAACACATAGGCACATAGGAAACATAGGTTAAAATAAAAACTATGTGTTCTATGTGTCTATGTGGTTCAAATTTTAGGTGTTTAATCTAAGGATAAGAATTAGTTCGGTGCCTTCGGGAGTGAGATTGTATTTGATTTCGTCCATATATATTTTCATAAGATAGACTCCTCTTCCGGAATCTTTTAGTAAATTTTGAGGTTCCGTTGGATCGGGTATTTTGGAAGGGTCAAAGCCATTTCCTTCATCTTTTACTTTTATAATTATTTTTCCATTCTCAACAAAGACATTTATAGCAACTTTTTTATCTACATTGCATTTATTTCCATGAATAATTGCGTTTGTAGTAGCTTCGGTTACGGATAAAAGAAGACCGTTCATTCGTTCGTCACTTACACCGAGATCTTTAGCAAAATAATTAACAAATTCTTCAACTGTAATTAAATTATTAGGATCACTTTCTATTTCAAGGCTATAATGATCTAGTGGCAAATTTTCCCTTAAATTTTAATAAGTGAAATTAACAAAAAAATATTTTATTTCAACTTGCAATCATTCATGTCTAAAATATTTTTTATTTCGTCCCTAACGGGACTCTATTTATTTCAAAGGTTTTCTCTATAAATATTATATCCCTAACGGGACAAAAAAGCATAAATAAAGATGCATACAAACAGGATGCCCATACAAACTTTGGAAGCAGTTCAAAAATTCCAATTTACCTGCATAGTTAAATTAGCCTGCTGCCTATTTAATAAACTATTTATTGTTATAAATTCATACCAACCGTTTATTCTTAAATAAAGTGATTTCTGCAAAAACAATAATATCTCGCTCACAGGTCCAAGACTTAGATATTTTGAATCAACAATTCTTAAAGTTCCATTATAATTATATGAATTTATTGCAAAATACCTCAATCCCGCCGATAATTGAAACGGATTGTGATAGAAGGTAAATTTAGGTTCTCCAAAGAACTCTGTTAAAAATCTGCTAGGTTTAGTCGAAAATGAAGCCCATCTAAGGTCTCCCTGCTCCGATAACTTTGCATAACCGTAAAAGACCAGGCTGAATTTGCTGCTGAACTTAATGGAAGAAGAATCGGTTGCCGTATATTGTCTAAAAGAAAAGCTTCTATAAGTAGGATTAATATCTTCAAAATCGTAAACAGTATAATTAGCAGATACTTCAAAGTTATTTAACGATATGAAATTTTTGCCGTAATAATTACCTCCTGCACCCAATTTAATTATCCTATTAATATTATTATTTGAACTTTTTTCGGAGAAAATATATACAATATGATTTAACGTACCTTCTACGGAGAGAGAAGACTCGAAGAAAGGAGTTAACATTTTGCTGTATTTCAATCTTACTATTGACAAGATTTCATCACGGTCGTCAAAGTTTAATTGGCTTGGTGTATCATATCTTAATTTATTTTGGAAAAAACTAAAGTTTAATTTATCAGACGGTGAAAAAAAGTAATTCCCGCTGAATGATAATGATGCACGGACGGAATTATTATTATTCTGAGTTTCCTGATCTGAACGCTCGTCATAGAATATTTTATCAATACCCTTGAAATTCTTGGTTATATGTTTTTCATCTCTTTCGGAATAATTAAGCTTTAATGCACTATTGAAATTTTCCGATTTATAATAGAGAATAGATTCGAGTTCTATTCTCAGCTCATCGATCCTAGTATCGAATATTGATTTTGTATCAAAGGATGGCAAAGAGGCTATTGACGCAGAACGAAACCGTGTATTTCTGTCGATACTCCTTAAATTTACTCCCCCGGTAAGATTTAGAGATACATTATCCATGAGATTGTCATAGTAGAGCTGATCCTGTAAAAAATAATTTGTTTCAATTCTATTTTGAATATTATTAGTTATATTAAAGAATTCTGATGTAAACGCATCGGCTTTATAGTAAAAATCTCTCCTGTTTTGAGAAAATTTGAAATTAATTGAATTTAAGATATCCTTATCAAAATTATTTATAACGAAAAGGTTAAAATATCTGTCGATATTTTTTCTCGGGTTAATATCTTCATTACGCAGTTTTAATTGAGAGGTAATATTAAAATCCGAGAGCATGAATTGGTTTACAAGTCCTTCCATTCCGTATAAATATCCATAATCGTTTTCTCCTACCTGCCGGTTATTAGCATATCCGAAATAGGGGGTAATATATATTTTCTCTTCGGGAATAAACTGGGTAAACAAAACAGTATTGGACTCGGAAGCCTGGTTAATTTCTATTTGCCGGTTGTCAGATAAAATATTATTCAAAGCTGATAAGCCTATATTTAGGAAAGGGGTGAACTTGTATGCCGAAGTGAAAGTAAAAAAATGTTGATCTTTAATACTTTTATTTGCCGATTTTATAAATGTTGAGTTATAATCTTCAGATAATTTAAAAGAAAAATTACCGAATGTTTTATTATAAAAAAGATCGGAATTTAAAATGTAGGTATTAAGCTGTTTATCGAATTTAGTTGCGAGTTTGTTCAGAGGATTTTCGACGACTATATAATCGAGGCTATCGCTAAGAACCTGACATTGGGTTTTAGGAAAGGAAAAGAAAATAAAGATAATAGTAAAAAATAATGTTATAAATGACTTATTAACTGAAGTTACGCAAGATTTATATGTAAGGTGAATAAAATTCATAATATGGTTCAAAATTTTAGGGTATGAGATTCTTCCCGCAAGCGGGACAGGTCTCTCCAGTTCGTTCCGTTCAGAATGACAATGTTTATTAGAGCTATTTATTTTATCCCGTTTTTATAGGAATTTAATTTACTGTTTAATCATGAATTTATAAAGTCTTGAAATACTATTGGGTTCAGAATTACCGTTAGAAAAAGTAATTACCCTCCAGTAATAGTATCTATCTGAGTTTATATAATTAGCGTTGAAGTCAATATTGAATATGTCATTAGTGATATTTGATGAGATTGTATTGCTCCAGATTTCGCCGAAAAATTCATTAGTCTGCAAAATAATTCTATAAACGGCTGGAGCTTTAATTGCTTTTATTTTGAAATTTAGGAAAGGGGGTACTACCGAGTTATTTTCCGGGAAAACGATTTGAGGTATTTCAAAAATTTCATCGTTTACTTCGATGTTACCGTCATTTGACAAACCTCCTTTATCTATTGCTTTAATTATATAATAATAATTGGTATATAAGGACAGACTTGAAGTATCCGAATAGAAAATATTTTTAGTAAAAGCAAGGAAAGTTGAGGAATCGGGAGTAAATGAAGAACTAGTACTTTTATAGATATTATAGCCGGCAATGTCAGTTTCACCGCTGGGTGTCCAGCTTAAATAAATAGATATGGTATCTTCCCAGTTCCGAGCATTTATTGAAATGTTGCGGGGAGGATAAGGTTTATACTGATTAAGAGGTTTTGCAGATACTTCATTACTTGGTGAACTTTCTAAATTTGAAATATCAACTGCGGTTATATGGTAATAATATGTGGTATTATAATCTAGAGAATCATCAATAATGTAATCATTGCCTGTAAAATCAATTAATTGATAATTGGTACTGTCGGTTCTTCTGTAGATATTGTAGCCGCTGAGATCAAGTTCGGAGTTGTTCTGCCAGTCAACTTCAATTTCCCCATCGGCTGCATAAGATATTCTGACATCCGAAGGAACGGCAGGGGGGATATTATCGTTTGAATTGGTTATATCTACAGGCCTGTTGCAGGAATAAAATAGAGTTAAAAGTAAAGCAAGAGAAATAGCAATTCTGATCATATAACTTCGTTATCCGGATTAAAATAAAACTAATTATAATAAAAATTTACGATAGTTTTAAGCGTAAAGGCAGGCGCAAAGGGTATAGCGTATGGAACATAGAGCATGGAGTAATGTGCATAGTATTATATTTGAGTTAGCTTGGATTTACCGGCTGTTAGATGGCTGTTTGAGGTATAATTAACGCTGCTGGTGTATTTGATTTTTTTTTGACATTTCTAAGTTTAATATTAAGAAAATAGTAGAACACTATCAACGTCATAGCTGTCCAAAATAATTAAAAAATCAAAAATAAATTTAGAATTCAATAAGATTTTCAATTAATTAGATTACATTCAAAATTAAAACTATATGTCGTCCCTAGCGGGACTTTGGGTGCTGGTTTGTATATTTTCTATAGATATTTAATCCCTAAAGGGATTATAAAAATTCTTAAATAGACTTTGGCTACGTCACGAATCTTTGGTCATTCAGGATTGGCGAACCAAGGGCGTTGAATTTGGCTGATGCGGTAAAAGACTGCCTAGGGTGATGGATGTAATAATTTCAAAAATAATTAAAAATCCCCAAAACTACTTTTTTGTCTTCTTCCGGAGTGATTATTAAGTAGACAAAAAAAATATTTGTGCTTGTCAATAAAGTGAGTAAGTATTAAAATGAAGAGCACTATTAATTATTTTGATAGAATTGCAGATGTCAGGTGACCACCTCATTAGAAGGTTTTACATTACTAAAGTTCTTCGATTTTGTAAGTGCTTCCATTCTAAATACTTCTTTGTCTACCACCCGCTGGAGTACAATCTCAATAAGAGTTGTACTGTTTGGATTTAATGCATGATTATATAATTCTTTAGAAGCAACATATTTACATTCTATATATTTAACAAACCCTTCATCCGGACGAGCTCTAAGTATTATTCCGAGCATATCAATTCCAGGAGTTTCATTTCTAATTATTTTGTTATCAGCTTTGATTTCATCACTGCCTTCCATAATATCATAGTTTATGAAATAAGTAACAATGCTCCTATTGTTTTTGTTTTGCTGGCGGTCAACAAAAAATCCTTCAGGTAAATGATTAGGGTCGTTATTCTCACCGGCGGTTAGCAGCAGATCATAATCAGTAATTGGGTGACCTTCGGAATCAGTGACTCGAAAAATAATCATACTGTACCGGTCATGAATAAAATATCTGTCGGAAAGGAGAAATCTTGTTTCTACTTCTACTTTTTCCTCATCTTGAACATCTACCGTCTCTTTTTCAAATTTGTTTATCACATTATTATAATCTTTTTTTGTTTTTACTTTGATACAGTCAAATATGGCGTTAATTGTTTCAAGACTTTCGGGATCTTCGGTACCGACACTGGACATGATACCCATTGTATTTCCCGAATGTGATTTGCCGGCAATAATCCTGAGCGGCACGGGAGGAGCTTTAGCAGCTTTAGCTAATTTAAAATCTTCGGTATAGAGTCTTCCTTTTTCATCTTTAACGGGTGAAGGCTGCTCCAGCCTTATATAAGTAGCATTCAAATTTGCAGATGCGACTCTAACTACGCCATCAGAACCGGATTCTCCTGTATAAGAATTTAATATATCATATAATTTTCTATCTATTGATTGGCCTGTTAATACAAACGGGAAAAAACCGGAAGGACCTATCTGTCTTCCTCCGTTCAGAATCCAGTCAAGATTCAATGCCCATGCTTCAACACTTCCCAATATCAGCCAATCAAGAACACCCTGTCCGGGTTCTACTCCAGACCACCATGATTTTAACCGGCTTAAAGTTTCTTTACCGAGCTGTGCAAGAGCAGATCCGAAATTAGCAGGCGCCAGCATAATAAGATGGCTCATTATGCATTTGGATTTTTTCCCTTTGCAATAGCGGTTCCACCAATCCCTAATAACCGGACCTCCGGTGGAATGAGTAATACATACAAAACTTGAGACATCACTTAACTGGTCCGCGAGGGCTGTATTAAATGCTCTGGATATATCCGGCAGCCTTATTTCATCATGAAAGCTGATATACCTGCCCAGAAATATTTCTTTTACTTCTATATCTATTCCGTTTTTCAAACCTTCGCTGCGTAAACGGATTGGGAGATCTCCGTAAGTATTAAGATTTGTAACACTCCAACCATGAACAAAAACAACTGTAATTGCAGGCATATTTTAATTTCCTTTGATGTTAAATGGCAGTACTTTGAATAAAAAATGTCAGGGTGAAATATAAATATTTATCATAATACCAATATTCTTAAGCAGAAGGCATTGTGAACTCATTAGGGAATTTCTGCTGGACCATATTTTCCAGCTGTAATAGCATTTCATCTATATTGTTTAAGTCGAAGGTTATCCCTAGTTCATCAATTGCCTGATGGGTTTTTCTTCCAATTAGACCATCTATATTCCCGATTTCTTTACCTAGTCGGATAAGACATGATTGGATTAATGCTTGTATTTGGTTATCGCCAAAGCTATCTACATGTACACCAATGGAAAGGATGCCGCTAGCTGCAGCTGCTGTATAGGGTTGGAAATTATTTCCTTTTTTATCAGCATAATATTGATAAACAATTTGATGACTTCCGCGACAGTCGAAGTGCCAGGCTTCAGATACATTTGGTTTAGGTTTAGGTATAATTGGTAAAACATTGTATTTAGCTGCAATATTCCAAAAATCTGATAGTTGAATTTGGATTGCACCTAAATCCAGATCAAATGCGCGTCCAGCTTCATGAAAGCTTCCGCCGGGAGGCGGGCTAAACGCTTTCTTCTTACCTGAAAGATAATCAGAATTTGATTGTGCCTGCATATCATAGCTGCGAAAGAGATCGCTAAGGATAAGCCTACCACCATTTGGAGCAAGCTCAGAGGTAATATTAAAAATAGCTGTATAAGTATCCGGGGTACACCTTGCCATACGAGGAGGCAGGGGAAGCTGATCACCCAAATGATTTTTGTAAATAGAAATAATACTAAGTGAAATAAGAGGTGTTTTCATTTTAAATCCTCAACACTATATTTTTTCTAAGCTTTATAATGAGTACAATTTCGTTTTAAATAACCAATATTTATTAAAGTTACTGCAATGAAAAGTATCTAAGGAATGAGATATTTAAGATTATTACAATAATAATAATAAATTTAGTTTCGATTTGCAATATAAGGGCACAATTAATTTTTTGATAGGACAACAGGTGTTGAGTAATATGAGAAAATCGATTCTAAGGGGTGATTATTGAAAAGGATTGGGAAAATAAAATCATTGGTCATTGAACTATGAAAATGACGTTATTACATTAACAATAGAATCTGTTGAATCAGATTTTGATTCTTGTTAAAATTAATTATATATAATTTCTGAAACCCTTTCTGTTATTCAAGAAAAAATGCCTCCTGGAACTTTGGAAGAATTACATTATCACAGGAAATCATAACAGTTATTTTTTATTATAAGTGGCACTGCATCAATGGAAATTGAAGGAAAAGAATATGAAGTAAAAAAAGGGGAAAGCATTCACATTCAGAATAAATTAAAACATAGAATAAAAAATTTAAGTAATAAAGATCTGGAATTCCTTGTGATATCAGAACCTAAATCACACGGAGACAGAATCAATTGTTAAAAACCAAAATTTAATTTATAAAAAATTATGATAACAAATTCAAAACTTCATTATACAATTATCAAGTACATAATTGATAAAGGATATGCCCCGGATGTAAAAACTCTATCGAATCTTTTAAGCAGCAGTGAAAAAGGAGTAGAAGAGAGCCTTCTGAATCTGCATGAATATCACGGAGTAGTACTGCACCCGAATCAATTAAAGATTTGGGTGGTTCATCCATTCTCGGTAGCCCCGACTAATTTTATAGTAAAGTCAGCCAAAGGCGAATGGTGGGGAAATTGTGCATGGTGTTCATTAGGAATAGCAACGTTATTAAAGGAGGATGTAACAATTACAACAAGCTTTGGTGCTCATGGAGAGCCGGTTAAGATTCATATTATAAATGGAGAAGTAGAAGAAAAAGATTTGTACGTTCATTTTCCAATCCCGATGAAAAATGCCTGGGATAATGTAATATATACATGCAGCACAATGTTAATTTTTCATAATGAACTGGAAATTGATGATTGGTGTTTAAAACATAGAATTCAAAAAGGTGATGTACAGCCGATTGAAAACATTTGGGAATTTTCAAAAGAATGGTATGGGAATCATTTAAATCCTAAATGGGAGAAATGGACTACAGAGCAGGCAGTCGAAATTTTCAAAAAGTTTAATCTAACAGGTGCAATATGGGAAATACCTGTTTCAAAAGACAGATTTTAATGCGACATAAGAAAACAAATTTTATCATGATGGGTTAGAATTTCCTTCCAAAGGAATTGTCCGAAAAGAGTTTGAACATGGTGAAGTTGCATTCTTTGATATGAAGAACGGAATGACTCTCGCAATATATCCCAGAAAGATTTAGCATGGGATGCCGAAAATACTTGATACATCGCTACCTTCCTATGCAGAATTATCAATAGCGTATAATGCAAAAGATACAGCAGAAGTGGAATTAGCACATGTCAAGGATCAGATAGTAAGGGAGTTTCCCGGTGCCAGTTTTTAATCCAGCACAATGATTAAGGTTTTTCCAGTGCCGGGTGCGTTTATGCGGCTTAAAATGCGCCAGGCAAAATGTTTTATTTCATTACCAATTAAACTCTGGCCATTCTTTTAAGTCTCTTAATTCCTTAGGATGACAACCTTTTTCTTTTGCTATTTTGATTAAATTTGATTCGAATTCTTTATATTCATTTGATAATTCCCATGTCATATTTAATATTTTGGGCAATCTGTTTATTCTTTTCTTATCAATTGTATCATCAAAAATAAATCGATATGTAATTTCATTTAAATATTGATCAAGATAATTATTTGGAAAACCGCTGAAATGTTTTAGCCAAGATAAACATTCATCAGTTATTGATATTGAAGCTTCCTTTAATGAAGTTTCAATAATATTTTCCAAACGGTAGAGATTTGATTGTTGATCAGAATTTGTTGTAGTGTAGCTTGCCACCCGTCTAATTAAACCTACTTGAATGATAAAATAAGGCCATAATAATTTTACACCATAATATTTTACTTCGCTTAATTCATCATCTCCAAATTCTTTAATTTCTCTATCTCCTTGATATGCATGACGAATTTCATAACATAGTCCTAAAACGAAATCACTTATTGAACCTTCCGGACCTAATGAATCAGATAATTTACTAATGGTTTCATAAAGGTTATTTAAATCGTGATAATCTCCCCACAAAATAATTCCAGCGCCTTTTTTTGTTGGTTCGCCAAAAAGCATAATGTTTACTCTTCTTATTTTTGATTAGTACTTTATTAGCCTAGCTTGCTATTTTATATTTTTAATTTCTTTCTTCTTTCCAGACGGTGCGAAATTACCTTTTGAAAAAGATATAATCAGTAATAAACGGTTCAATACCACTTTGCCGTAAATCTGCCATAATCTGACCTCTATGATGACTAAAGTGATTAGAAATATGGAACAATATTTCTTTAACACTATTTATAAATGGATTCCCATCAAAGCTTCTATATTCAATTCTATCGCTAAAGTCATATTGATCAATGATTTTCATCGAATCCAAATAGTTTTTTTCGTTCATTGATTCACACACGGCAATGGTATGCACATCATTAACTCCAACAGGATCTGTTTTTAAAATTCTGGAATTCCAAATCTGATGAGCATTTATTGAATGGGAAAATAAAAAGATGCTTCTTTCTGAAATTTTATCTGAGTTTAGAAAAAATAATTTTACAAGTTTCTGATTAGTATGATTATGGTAGTCAAAAATATCTTTAAAAAATGCTTTCATATTTCTCCTTTATTTTTGTAAACCTACATATTTATTGAGCTGTTTTATCACCTCTTTCTTTTAATGCCTATATTTAGCCGTTAATGTATAAAATCTCCAGCATTTTTAAAAAAGGTGAGAGCTTTTTGTTCTGAATATTAAAATTATCTTTCGAAAATTATTTCTTTTTAAATTATTTTATTGAAAGTTAATTTTTTTCGATTTAAGTTAAAAAGGTCATCAAAAAAAAGTGGGCAACTACGCTAATTTATTTCAATACTACGCATAAATTTCCTAGAAACCATTTGTGTGACTTAAAGTGCGAAGCTATATTTAGCATCTGTATTAAATGGATAGAACCATAAAAATATTTTATTTATTAGATGATCTTTGTCGGCTCCTTTTAATAATATTTGAGGGAATAGAAAAACAATATGAATTTATCACCTATAACGCTAATCGTTGAACTTGTTTATACTCCTATTGCAAATTACGCAATTCAACAAAACAAAATTCCAATTGTTAAAAAAGTAATTATTGAAAACTCTTCCGATAGTGATTTATTTGATTTGAAAATAGAAATTATAAGTGAACCTGAGTTTTTAAATAAATGGACACACATTATTGAAATGCTTCCGCAAAAACAAAGGATTGAAGTAGAAGCGCATGGAATTGCTCTTTCCTCTCAATTTTTATCTGGAATTACAGAAAGGCTTGCCGGGGAATTACAGCTTTCAATTTCTTCGAAGGGGAATGATTTATTTAAAGAGAAATATAATGTCGATGTTTTGGCTTATGATCAATGGAATGGAACCGGAGCTTATCCTGAAATATTAGCTGCTTATGTAACCCCTAACCATCCTGAAATATCCAAAATCATAAAAGATGCTTCGGTTATTCTTAAAAAATGGACCGGAGATCCATCATTTAATGCTTACCAGAGTTTTAATACTGACCGGGTTAAAAAACAGTTGGGGGCAATATATGAAACAATAGCTAATCTAGGAATAGTATATTGTACTCCTCCGGCAAGTTTTGAGAAAGAAGGTCAACGCATAAGAACTTGTGATACTATTTTTGCTCAAAGACTAGCTACTTGCATAGATATATCCATTTTATTTGCAAGCTGTGTTGAAGCTATTGGTTTAGATCCATTATTAATTATAATGAAAGGACATGCTTTTGTTGGAGCATGGTTAGTTGATGATACTTTTTCAGATAGTGTTAGTTATGATGTTTCTTTATTAAAAAAACGTGCAGCTTTGGGAATAAACGAAATTATATTAGTTGAAGCAGTTTGTATGAATAACGGTTATACACAATCTTTTGATGAATCAATCAATTTGGCAAACTTTAAATTAGTAAAAGAAGAGGATTTTATTCTATTTGTTGATGTAAAAAGATCGAGATACAGCGGGATAAAACCGCTTCCTCAAAGGATAAAAACAAATAATGGATGGGAAATTATTGAAGATAAAGAAACCGCGGTTCGTGAAAATCTGCTGCCTGAAAGCATTATTGATAGGGGGAAAGAAAATATAATTGAAACAAATTCGTTTACCAAACAGAAATTGTGGGAGCGCAAGTTATTAGACTTAAGTTTAAGAAATAATCTTCTCAATCTCAGAATTACGCAAAGTACTATTCAACTGTTTTCATTAAATCTAAACACTTTTGAAGATGCATTAGCCAATGGAGATGAATTTCAAATCTTAGCAAAACCTGAAGAATGGGTAAATCCCAATGTAAAATCAGGTGTCTTTCCGGCTTTGAATATGGCGGATCCAATTATTAACTTATTAAAAACTGAACTTTCGAACAAAAGGCTTCGGACTTATTTAACAGATTCAGAATTAAAATTTAACTTAACAAAACTTTATAGAACCTCCCGTTTATCAGTAGAAGAAAATGGAGCTAATACTTTATACCTGGCGCTTGGTTTTTTGAAATGGTATGAAACACCTCAAAGTGAATTAGCGCGTTATGCGCCAATTTTGCTTTTGCCGATCGAAATAATTCGAAAATCTGCTCAAACCGGTTATGTAATTAGAAGCAGAGAAGAAGATACCTTAATGAATATCACTTTGCTGGAGATGCTTAAACAGGACTTCGGAATTATGATAACCGGGTTAGAGGAACTTCCCCGGGATGAAAGTGGCGTGGATGTTATACAAATATTTAATATTATGAGAAGGGGAATAATGAGTCAACCCAGATGGGACCTGGAAGAGCATGCTTTTCTGGGAATATTCTCCTTTAGTAAATTCATAATGTGGAATGACATCCATATGAATTCAGCTAAACTTTCAGAGAACAAAATTGTTAAAAGTTTAATTACAGGTAAGTTGGAATGGGAATCAAATGAAATACCGGTTGAAATGGATCCGGACGATAAATATCATCCCTCTAAAATCGCTTTGCCTATCAGTGCAGATTCGACTCAACTCGAAGCAATATGTGCTGCAGCTGATGATAAAAGCTTTATACTGCATGGACCTCCAGGAACCGGGAAATCCCAGACGATAACTAATATTATTTCAAATGCATTATATCAAGGGAAAAAAGTTCTTTTTGTAGCTGAAAAAATGGCGGCACTTTCAGTTGTTCAAAAAAGATTATCAGATATTGGGCTTGCTCCATTTTGCCTGGAATTGCATTCTAATAAAACGAAAAAATCATTAACATTAGAGCAGCTTCGAAGAACTGCAGAGTCAGTTAAGAAATCTTCGCCGGCGGAATTTAGTGCAGAAGCCGAACGACTACATGAGCAGCGAGCAGAATTAAATAAATATGTAAAAGCTTTACATAAAAAGTATCCTTTTGGTTTTTCATTATTTGATTCCTTTTCCAGATTCGCTGAGCTCAATAATGTGCCCGATAATATTCAATTTGAGGACACCTTTATAGAAGGATTAACAAACGAGAAGTTTATTGAGTATTGCGACTTAATAGAAGAATTACAAAATGCAGGAACAATTTGCGGACATCCGCATAATCATTATTTAACTGGAATCGGTTTAACTACATATAGTCAACAAATTAAAATTAAATCTCAAGAACTTATTTCAAAATATATTGAATTGCTGAAACAGAAAATTGCTGCCAAAATGCAATTATCAGAATTGCTTGAGATTGATGGGAACTCATTAAACAAAGAGAAAACAGAATATTTAAAGGTATTTGCCGAAACAATTACAAGCTTGCCCGATATACCTTTACAATTAATAAATGCCTCTTATCCCGGAAGGACTCTCGATAGCATTATTGATTTAGCCAAACATGGTAATGAACGTGATAATTATAGAAAAAAGCTGTTAAATACTTTCACTGCAAAAGTTTTGGATTTAGAAGCAGAACAGAAATTAGCTGAATGGAATGCTGCATCTCAAAAATGGTTTTTGCCTAGATATTTAGGACAAAGTAAATTACTTAAAACTTTTAGACTATGTTCAAAAGATGGTAAGGTTAATAAAAATGGAGTCGTAAAATATTTAGAGGCATTGATTCTTTATCAGAAAGAACAAAAGCTTTTAGATGAAAATAAAGATATTTTATCCGGTAACCTTGATTTTTTATGGAATAGCGGTAATTCGGACTGGGAAATGGTTATCCGGCTTGAATATACGGAGAAAGGCAAAAGGGTATTGCCGCAAAAGAATATTATTAAAAAAACTACACCTAGATATTTTGAAAAAATGGTTGCGGAGGAAATTCAAAAGCATGGCTATTCAGTACAAACAGATATAGGATGTTCCGGATTTCGAATTGATATTGGCATAGTCAATCCTGAAAGAGATTCAGAATATATTTTGGGAATCCTTGCGGACGGTAAGAGTTATCATTGATTCAAAAACAGCAAAAGATCGTGAAGTTATTAAAAACGATGTACTCCGAATGTTAGGCTGGAATATTTATAAATTGTGGTCACCGGATTGGTGGGATAATCCACAAAAAGTTATAGAAGATATTGTTAAAACAATAAAGAATTTGCAGAATCAAAAAAAAGAATTGGTCATTCAAGATAATGAAACTAAAACAGTTGAATCCCTCGAATCTAAAAGAAAAGAGTATGGTGAGCTCAAACTTCAGGGAATTACACAAAAGATAATTCAGCCGGTACATAGCTTTAGGGAATATAAAAGCTGTAAGCTTGAAAAATCATCTTTAAATAACTCAGATGAATTTTTCGATCCATATATAAGACTTAAAATAATTCGTCAAATACAAAAAGTGATGGAGATAGAAGCTCCTATCAGTCATGCTCTTTTGTCAAGAAGGATTTTGAATCTTGGGGCATTTCACGATTGGGAGCTAGATTAAATGAATATCTTATCAACTCTATATTCCCAATTGCAATTTAAATGTACCACACAAAACGATTTATATTTTATTGGTTGAATACACAAGAACCAGAAAGTTACGATACATTTCGAGTCCCCGGAGAAGATGATCAGAAACGAAATGCTGAAGATATAGCAAAAGAAGAGATTGCAAATGGGATAAAAGAGGTTTTAAATAATCAAATAAGTCTGCCTCAAGAGGATTTGATAAAGGAGGCTGCCCGTATTTTTGGTTTTACGCGTATAGGTGGAAATGTAGAGCAAGTAATGCAGTCCGGAATTGATTATGCTGTTGAAATCAATTTAATCATAAATAAAGACATGCGATATATTTTACTAGGTAATTAGGCGACAGAATTATCATTGAATTTAATGTCGCGAAAAGAGCATGTTTAATCCAGTGAATCCTTTCTACGTATCCTACACAAATAATCAAACTTCCATCAAGTATCAAAAACTTCATATTTTGGGAAGAAGTGTTCTTTTAATTTCCTATTTTTATTAAAAAACAGCCTCTCAACTACCGGTTTTTAAACAAAACTCGGGGTGAGGCATAGTTATATATGGCTAAAAAATTTTATCTTTAAAAATGGGGGGTTGAGAGGCGTTTTTCTCATAATAGAACATTTAAGTTGTTTGATGAATGGTAAAGCGTTTGGGTGACAGTTTTATATCTGGAATAAAGATGATAGGCTGAAAAATTATTGAACACAATAATGATAATAATTTTATTACTTTAATTTTATCTCTGAACTTAGAATATAAAGAGTCATTTTAAAACGCTTAAAAAATCCTTCCTTGTTTTATAACACACTTATAATATGTAATCCCTCTTCCATCCCTTTGCACTATAGTATCCAGAGTTTATCATCGGTACATTATTTTAAATTAAATAAGAGATTTTCCATTCTTGATAAACAGGAATTGAAATAATGTTACATAATTAAAAAGGAGTATCAAGTGATGAATATAAAGGTAACCATATTAGCGGGGGCTTTATTATTCGCTATAGTAAGTGCAGGATGCGGAAGCAGCCCGGCTGTGGTTGATAAAGAAGCATCCACATCATCAATTCGTGCAGCGGAAGAGGTAGGTGCATCCGGCATTTCCAGCGCATCCCTCTATCTACAGCTTGCAAAAGAAGAACTGGCAAAAGCCCAGGGATTAGCAGAAAGCGGAGAGAAGGAACAAGCAGAGTCAATGCTGCTGCGTGCGCAGACTGACGGCGAACTGGCAGTTGCGCTCTCCCGCAGTGATACTGATAAAAAGGAAGCAGCAGAAGCCATAGATCGGGTAGAGCAGCTTCGACAGGATAACAAATTACCTAAAGAAAGGAATTAACTATGAAATCCATGATATATCTTATTACTATAATATTTGCCGGGCTGCTAGTTAGCTGCAGCGCAAGCTTGCCTCCACAGGAACTGGTTAGTGCACGTCAGGCTTACCAGCAGGCAAGTACTACCGGGCAGACTGCACAATTAGTACCGGCAGAACTGCACAAGGCACAAACAGCACTTGATGCCGCTGAAAAATCTTTTCTGGAAGATCCTGATTCTTATCGTACCCGCGATCTTGCATATGTAGCGGATCGCAAATCAAAGATGGCAGAAGCATTAGCTGTTACAGCTGCAGAAAATAACGAAACTGCAAAGGCTAAAAAAGATTATGAAGCAACTCAGGCCGAGATTATGAAGAAAACAAATGATCAGCTTGTTATATCACAAAAAGCACAGGTTGATGCTGAAAAAGCTGCAGCAGATGCACAGGCTGAACTAGCGAAACTCGCTGCAGTTAAGGAAGAAGCCCGCGGTCTTGTAATTACACTTTCGGGAAGTGTTTTATTTGGTTCGAATGAATCAGTACTTTTACCATCAGCACTGGATCGGTTAAACAAAGTTGCAGATGCACTTCTTACAACTAAAGATCGAAAACTTACTGTTGAGGGTTATACTGATTCACAGGGATCATCCAGTTACAATATGGTATTGTCTCAAAAGCGTGCAGATGTAGTCCGTACATATCTGATTTCACGAGGCTATCCGAGTGATCAAATTCAGGCTCAGGGAATCGGTGAAGAAAGTCCGGTTGCAAACAATACAACCGCCGAAGGGCGTGCTAACAATCGCCGGGTAGAGATTGTTGTTGATCATGCAACCAAATTGTAAAAAATATTGACAATTTATTGGGAAAAGACCTGGAATATCTGGGTCTTTTTATTTTTTAGATCCAGTATTTTATCTATATGCATATAAGTTATGATTGAACAAAATAAATCTTCCGGCGGATTACGAATTCTTATCGGTGCAGCCGCAGTTGTAATAATCATAGCCGGGCTTAATCTTGCACAATCGGTAGTTGTACTGTTTCTTATCTCTATTTTCCTATCTCTTCTTGGTGCTCCTGCTGTACTCTGGTTAAAAGAAAAGCATGTACCATCCGGTTTGGCGGTGTTAATAGTCATGGGCTGCATGATAATTATACTAATTTTAATAGGTGCACAAATAGGCATATCCTTTAAGGATTTTTCAGATGAGCTTCCTTCATTAGAATCGCGCATTCGACAAAAAGCTATGGAACTGAGTTTATTGATGCAAAGCAAGGGAATTGAGGGGACCAGAAATTTTTTCCTGGAGTACATTAATCCGGAAGCAGTAATGAAATTAACTGCTCAATTACTAACCGGTTTGAGCTCCGTTCTTTCCGATCTGGTTCTGATCCTTCTTACAGTAACTTTTATATTGCTTGAAGTTTCCAGCTTCCCTAAGAAACTTCGCAAAATTCTTGGTGACCCCGATCAAGTATTTCCCCGATTTACCAAGTTCGTTATAGATATGAAAAGATATATGGTACTCAAGACTCTTATCAACCTTGCTGCGGGGATTTTAATTGCAGCATGGATGTATATACTTGGAGTACAATTTCCGGTTTTATGGGGTTTTCTAGCATTTCTTCTTCATTATATACCTAATATCGGAGCGATTATTGCTGTCATTCCTCCGGCAATTCTGGCATTTGTTCAACTTGGAATTGGAAGTTCCCTTCTTGTAGTGGGGGGTAATATTCTCATAGGATTCATTATTGGTAATGTTATTGAACCACGATTAATGGGGAGAAGGCTAGGGCTTTCTACTTTAGTTGTCTTTCTATCGATGATTTTTTGGGGAAGTCTGCTCGGTTTGATTGGTGCAATTCTTTGCATACCGCTTACGATGACACTGAAGTTTGCTTTTGAAAGTAATGAAAGAACCCGATGGATTGCTGTGCTGCTAGGGTCTGAAAAGCCGGATTGAATTAAGCAAATATAAAATGCAGAGAAAAAATGATGGTTATAAATTTTATATGCTAATATCAGGATTGTAAATGGAAATTACAATTTTCCTGAAAGGAATCTTTATTGGTTTCGCATTAGCAGTGCCCATTGGGCCTATTGGAATAATGTGTATCCGCAGGACATTAATGGGCGGGCGATTACGCGGACTAATTATTGGTCTAGGAGCTGCAACTGCAGATTTGCTCTATGGTTGTGTTGCGGCATTTGGAATTACGTTTATTTCGAATACCCTCGTTAGCCAACGAATATGGATACGGTTAGTTGGAGGAGTTCTTCTTCTTTACCTGGGTGTAAGAATATTTCGTAAGCTTCCTAAGGATCCTAAAATTCCAATTTCCAACATTGGTATTTTGCGATCATATCTCACTGCTTTTTTATTAACACTTACCAATCCATTGAGTATCTTTGCTTTTATAGCAATATTTGCCGCACTAGGTTTGGGAAGTGATCTTGGTAATTTTTCGGCATCAGTTCTTGTTGCAGGAGTTTTTATCGGTTCATGCTTATGGTTTCTGTCTCTTAGTTCATGTGTTATGCTTTTTAGAAAGAAATTAGATTTAGAAGGACTAAAATGGGTAAATAAAATTGCAGGAATTTTAATAATTATTTCCGGTGTCATAGTTATGGTCAGTTTGTTATGATTTTTTTTATTGGAAAGCATAATTACATTTTTAAAATAGTTTAATGCAGACTCACCCGAAAGTTGTAGTTCCTTTTTCATCCCTATGACCGATTGAATTACTTTATTTCTTTGTATACCTTAGCTTGTATTTAACCATTGAAATTTAAAATAAAGAACAATTATGAACAGCAACGAAAATAAAACCATTCTTCTTGTGGAAGATGAAGCAATCATTGCCATGAATGATTCTTTGAAACTGAAGGAATATGGATATAATGTTATTCATGTTCTTTCAGGGCAAAAAGCAATTGAAGCCGTCAACCTTAATAAAAATGAAATCGATCTTATTCTTATGGACATTAACCTTGGCGAAGGAATAGACGGAACCGAAACTGCAAAAATAATACTTAAAGAATATGATCTCCCTATTTTATTCCATTCAAGCTATACAGATCGTGAAATTGTGGGTAGAACTGAGAATGTAACTTCTTATGGATATGTTGTTAAGAATGGTATTACTGTTCTTGATGCTTCTATTAAGATGGCATTCCGACTCCATGAAGCATACCATGATTTAATAAAACAGAAGTTAGAAGTTGAAGCTAAAGAGAAAAAATTACGCATGTTTGAAAAACGGTATCGCAGGCTTTTTGAATCAGCTAAAGACGGAATATTAATTCTTAATGCCGATAACGGGATGATTGTTGACGTTAATCCTTATTTAATTAAAATGCTTGGATATACTAAAGAGCAGTTCCTTGAAAAAAATATCTGGGATATCAGTGCTTTCAAAAATATTGATTATTCCAAGCAATTATATAAAGAATTACAAGAAAAAGATTATGTCCGCTATGAAGATTTACCCCTGGAAACCTCCGACGGAAAACAAATACATGTAGAATTTGTCAGTAATGTTTATCTTGTTGATAATGAAAGGGTTATTCAATGCAATGTCCGTAATATAACAGAGCGAAGGAAATATGAAAAAACACTAACAGATGATATAGATAAAAAAGAAGCTTTGCTTAATGAAATACAGCACCGGATAAAAAACAGTTTCAATATGATAATGAGTTTAATAAATCTAAGATCCAACGTAACAGAATCTGAAGAAACAAAAAGTGCACTTGAGGAATTAACTTTAAGAGTAAAATCAATTTCGGATTTATATTCCTTATTATACGAAACAAACTCTTTTTACGAAGTCCAGCTAAAAATATATTGCAATAGAGTAATTGATTCGATGCTTAACCTTTCAAAAAATATTAAAATAAATAAGCATATTGAAGAAATTATTGTTCCCACTAAAAATGCAGCTACCATAGGGATGATTCTTGTTGAACTATTGTCTAATGCTATTAAATATGCATTCCCTTACTCTGATGGAATTATAAATATAGAATTGAAAAAAGTAAATTCCCAGATAGTATTGTTAGTTGAAGATGATGGCATTGGTTTACAAAAGGATTTTAATATAACCGAAAGCAAAAGCTTGGGGCTGCATCTTGTTAATTTAATGGTCAGCCAGCTTGATGGTAAAATTGAATTTATTTTGGAAAAAGGGACTAAAATAGTTATAGAAATTCCTATTTAAAAAATTAGTGAGGGGTGATTATTAATCGATCCATTCAATACTTTTTGATCGGACACCGTTTTACAACCCAAAAATTACCTACTCAATAAAACACATTTCAAACTTGATTCCTCGCACACCTAAAGGGATTAGTCCTCTTTTCATCCTTTTGGACGATGAATTAAGATAACCCTTTTTATAACTTAGCATTAATCGTAAGGATGATGCATCGTTCCAAGTGTAAGTCACCTGGCGCAAGCACAAAAAAAATGACTTCTAAATTTAGGTCTAAATTCCAAATAAGATATAAGTAGAATTTGAAACCTATGACAAAAATTTGACATACAATGAATAATCTCTACTAAAATAATATTTATATTATTATTATGAATTCCTTTGTAAAAGCAGGATCGAAGTTTTTTGCTATTGTAATATGTTTTTTTATATCCGTTTTATTTGTTGCCCAGGCTAATCTGCTCAACATTTTTTGGAAAAACAGTAGCAGCATAGACTTTGTTCATCTTGAAGAAATTGAAAATTGCGATTTTCAAACTACCCTTCTACTTGATAGGAGCGATTTTAATAATAATAAAATATCTGCAAAATCAAAAACAAATTTACCTGTCAATTATTTTTCATTACTCAAATTAATTATCACCGATGGGGACAGCCCTTCAATCGAAACTATCAATGTTGAAGTAATTGATGTAAACCAGTTTTATAAATTTGAAGATACTGTTAATTATTCTTTCACTGAAAATGCCATCGCAATTTACCTTCGAAACAACTCACTTCTAATTTGAGATTCATTTCTTACTCATCTTTCTTTATTATTTCAATAAATTATTACCTTAACGAAAATATATTCCTTATGTTGAATAAAAGGAAAGATGGCTCGAATTCCCGTTCATAGCTGACAAGTAAGCAAAAAGATAAGTTTAATTAAAGGAAGAAAATGGAAATAAACATTCATGCCGGGAAACCAGCCGAACCAGAGATGCTGGTTAACGTGCCCAAACTTGTCACTGCTTATTATACCGAATCACCTGATCCTTCAGTGCCGGTTCAACGAGTCATGTTCGGCACTTCAGGGCATCGCGGTTCATCATTCGATAAAGCATTTAACGAACGGCATATTCTTGCCATCACTCAAGCTATTTGTCTCTATCGCAGCCACCAAAAAATTGATGGTCCATTGTTTCTCGGCATGGACACTCATGCGCTTTCTGTGCCGGCTCTTGCTACTGCGTTAGAAGTGCTGGCAGCAAACGGGGTGGAAGTAATGATTGCGAAGAAAGATGAATATACCCCAACCCCCGTTATTTCCCATGCTATTATTACATACAACCGCGGACGCAAGACAGGACTTGCCGACGGCATAGTGATTACTCCTTCGCATAATCCTCCTCATGACGGCGGTTTCAAGTATAATCCCCCAAATGGCGGGCCGGCTGATAATGCTGTAACCGATTGGATAGAGGCTAAGGCAAACGAATTTCTCGAAAATGACCTTAAAGATGTAAAAAGAATTCCTTTCGAGAAGGCTCTTCGTTCCGGTACGACTCACAGGTATAATTACCTCGATGCTTATGTGAGCGATCTCGTTAATGTAATAGATATGAACATTATTCGTGATGCTAAGATTAGTATGGGAGTGGACCCACTCGGCGGTGCCGGCGTCCACTATTGGGAACCGATTGCCGAGCGATACGGATTGAACCTGACTGTTGTCAACAAGGCAGTCGATCCAACATTTCGTTTCATGACGTTGGATTGGGACGGCCAGATACGTATGGATCCATCTTCACCTTATGCAATGCATAGATTGATTGATTTAAAAGATCGTTTTGATATCGCGTTTGCATGCGACACCGACCATGACCGTCACGGAATTGTCACCAGGAGCGCAGGACTGCTTTCACCAAATCGTTACCTCTCTGTCGCTATCTTTTATCTTTTTCAACACCGGTCTAAGTGGCTTATGGAAGCGGCGGTCGGTAAAACGGTGGTTAGCAGTTCGATGATCGATCGAATCACTGCGAAACTTGGCCGTAAACTTTACGAGGTGCCGGTCGGTTTCAAGTGGTTTGTTGATGGATTACTCAATGGATCACTTGGATTCGGCGGAGAAGAAAGTGCAGGTGCCTCTTTTGCCCGGCTGGACGGTACCGTCTGGACAACGGACAAAGATGGAATTATCCCGGCTTTACTGGCAGCGGAGATAACGGCAAAAATGGGGCGTGATCCCGGTCAGTTATATAATGATCTTACACATGAGTTCGGTGAGCCTTTTTACGAACGCATTGAGGCACCCGCCACCCCTGATCAAAAGGAATTGTTGGCAAAAATCTCTCCCCGGCAGGTTAAACAAACCGGACTGGCTGGTGAAAAAATCCAGTCCATCCTTTCCAACGCACCGGGCAACGCCGAGCCTATCGGGGGACTGAAAATAATTGCCAAAAGCGGGTGGTTCGCAGCACGTCCATCCGGAACTGAAAACATCTACAAAATTTATGGAGAGAGCTTCAGGGGAGCTGATCATTTGCACAGCATCCTGGAAGAAGCACAGATAATTGTTAACGATGCCATAGCTGTTGGACAGAAACCTGAAATGACGTTAAAGACAAACGTTAAGGAGAAACCATGAGCAAAACAACGTTGAATAAACTGTACTCTTTTATGCCGACAGAAGTCGATGGATTTGATTCTCTTGCCGAACTTGCACTAGACATGCGTTGGTCATGGAATCATTACGCCGACCAAGTCTGGCGAAAGCTGGATCCCGGGCTGTGGGACTTTACTCAAAATCCATGGGTAATACTTCAGACTGTCTCGCGGGACAAGCTTGAGCGCAAGTTAGCAGATCCGTTGTTTCGTAAGGAAGTAAATAACCTCATTAAAATAAAGAATCAGGCCACGGAATTACAGGCGTGGTTTCAAAAAAATCATCCGAAGACTCCTTTAACCTGCATCGCTTATTTTAGTATGGAATTCATGTTAAGCGAGGCTCTGCCTATATATTCAGGCGGTCTTGGCAATGTTGCCGGAGACCAGCTTAAAGCCGCAAGCGATTTGGGCGTGCCGGTGGTAGGTGTAGGACTGTTGTACCAGCAGGGTTATTTTCGCCAGATGATTGATAAGGATGGAGCGCAGCAAGCTCTATTCCCATATAACGACCCAGGACAATTGCCAATAACACCTCTTTTAAAACCGAACGGTGATTGGCTGCGTCTGGAAATTGCACTTCCGGGTTATTCGGTCTGGCTGCGCGCCTGGCAGGTTCAGGTCGGCAGAATTAAACTTTACTTACTGGACACCAATGACACCGCGAACTTTCCGGCTCATAGAGGAATTACAAGCGAGCTTTATGGAGGCGGACCTGAGCTGCGGCTTAAACAAGAGATAATACTCGGGATCGGAGGATGGCGACTGCTCGCCGCTCTCGGCATCCATCCGGAGGTTTGCCACTTGAATGAAGGACATGCTGCCTTCGCTGTTCTGGAACGTGCAAGAAATTTCATGGAAGAAACAGGACAATCTTTTGAAGCCGCACTTTATATCACTCGAGCCGGAAACCTTTTCACCAGCCATACAGCTGTGGCAGCCGGCTTTGACCGTTTCACTCCGGCCCTTATCGAGCAGTATATAGGTGGTTATGCTGAACAGAAGCTCGGCATAACCCTTAACGATTTGCTGGCTCTAGGCCGCCGGAATCCGAACGACTCATCGGAAAGTTTCAACATGGCCTATCTTGCAGTCCATGGAAGTGGGGCTGTTAATGGCGTGAGCCGATTGCATGGGAAAGTCAGCCGCCACCTCTTTGAACCTCTCTTTCCACGGTGGCCGACAGACGAAGTGCCTGTCGGACATGTGACCAATGGAGTGCATATGCCTACCTGGGATTCGGCTGCAGCCGATGAGCTCTGGACTGAGGCTTGCGGAAAAGAACGTTGGCTAGGGACCACAGAATCACTGAATGAGAACATTCGCCGTATCTCCGACGAAAAGCTCTGGCAATTTCGTACCGTAGCCATTAAATCTCTCGTTGAATATGCCCGTGAACGGCTATCCAGGCAGCTTGCTGAGTCAGGCGCATCGCCCGAAATTGTTAACGATACAAAATATTTATTTGATCCGAACACATTAACTCTCGGTTTTGCACGCCGCTTTGCGACATACAAGAGACCGAATCTGCTGCTGCATGACCCGCAGCGACTTCTTCGCCTGTTGACGGACACTCAGCGTCCTGTTCAACTCATTATAGCCGGCAAAGCACACCCGGAAGATCTGGCCGGACAAAAACTTATCCATGAATGGGTGCATTTTATCCGTAGACCCGAGGTGCGCCGGCATGCGGTATTCCTTAGCGACTATGATATGCATTTAACCGGGCATCTTGTACAGGGCGTCGATGTCTGGATAAATACTCCGCGGCGGCCGTGGGAAGCAAGCGGAACCAGCGGCATGAAGGTGCTTGTCAATGGCGGAATCAATCTGTCGGAGCTGGACGGTTGGTGGGCTGAAGCCTATACTGCGGAAGTTGGCTGGGCATTGGGAGACGGAAAGGAACATGGCGATGATCCTGCCTGGGACGCTGCTGAAGCAAATACACTTTACGACCTTCTCGAAGAGGAGCTTGTTCCCGAATTTTATAATCGTGATGAGAGAGGTATTCCCAAGGCATGGGTAGCTCGTATCCGTGAAAGTATGGGAATATTAACACCCCGTTTCTCGGCAAACCGCGCCGTCCGAGAATACACCGGAAGTATTATCTCCCGGCTGCTGAATCCTATATTATGCGTGCTTCCGGTAAAGGTGCAGAGAGTAAAAGGTATGTAAACTGGCAGCATACTCTCGAACAAAATTGGGCGGCAATACGTTTCAGCGAAATAAAGTACAAAATTAATGGATCGCAGTATGCATTTGAAGTAAATGTATATCTCAACCACATCGAACCAAATGCAGTTAGAGTGGAGCTTTATGCAGATGGTATAAACGGCGGCAGCCCGGTAAAGCAGGAGATGAAACTCATAAGTCAATCGGCAAACATGACAAGCAGCTGCGTTTATGGAGCACAAGTACCGGCAGCCCGGCCTGCGATAGACTATACTGCAAGAGTGATACCGCAATATGACGGAATTGTTATTCCGCTGGAAGCAACACAAATCCTATGGCAGCGATGATTCGATTTAGAATAGAGGATTTTGATGAGGACATATTCCGGCTTGCCTTGGACACAGCCCAGGCTCCTGTCAGACAATTAGTCTATGTCGAAAATACTCCGATGTTTGTACAGATAGCGGAAGGTTTAGGAATTCGAAGTATTCTTCACACTGACTATAAATCCACGTGCGCGAAACTGGCTTCGTTTGGATTGGAAGCTGCGGATTGAAAAAAACGTTATCAGTAAAACATAAGACAATATTAATATGAGCAAAGCAGTCAAAGGCAGGCTCGGATTTTGGTCAGTGGTAGCAATCGGTGTCGGGGGAATGGTTGGGGGTGGAATTTTTGCGGTGCTTGGGTTGGCTGTTCAACTTGCGCATGGCGGCACACCGGAGGCCTTTGCGCTGGCAGGCGTTGTGGCGCTGTTAACAACATATTCCTACGCGAAGCTCTCAGTTGCATACCCTAGCCGCGGGGGGACGGTTACGTTTCTGGATCGTGCATTCGGTGCCGGTATGTTAACCGGCTGCCTTAACGTGCTGTTGTGGTTAAGTTATGTGGTGATGCTGTCCTTGTATGCCTTTGCATTTGGCAGTTATGGATCGACCTTTTTACCGGCTGCATGGCAGTCGACTGGCAAACATGTGCTGATCAGCCTCAGCGTGATTTTGATTGCAGGACTAAATCTGCTCAGTGCCGGAGTAATCGGCAAAGCGGAAAATTGGATAGTGGGATTGAAAATAGCGATTTTGCTATTTTTCGTCGGTGTCGGGTTTGCCAGTATCCACGTCTCCCGTGTTGCGACCGGCTCATGGTCCCCTTCTCTACAGTTGGCCGCAGGAGGAATGATTATCTTCCTTGCATACGAAGGATTCGAATTAATCGCTAACACTGCACATGATGTGCGGGATGTAGCTCGAACTCTGCCTGGCGCGTATTATACGGCGGTCGGTTTCGTGATAGTATTGTATGTGCTGGTATCTCTGGTCACCGTGGGTAATCTCCCGGTGGACAAGATCGTAGCAGCCAAAGATTACGCCTTGGCGGAAGCGGCGCGTCCTTTTCTCGGGCAAGCCGGTTTTACACTAATCGCGATCGCAGCAATGCTATCAACAGCTTCGGCGATCAATGCGACTCTATACGGCTCGGCACGGTTGAGTTATTGTATTTCGCGAGACGGTGAATTGCCGGCAAACCTTGAGCGCAAAGTCTGGGGTGAGCCTGTGGAAGGAGTGTTGATCACCGCCGGTCTAACTCTGTTTGTCGCTAACGCATTTGACCTGACCAGCATTTCTACACTGGGAAGTGCAGGGTTTCTATTTATATTCGCTGCCGTGAACACTGCTAATGCGCGGAAGGCGACACATACGAAAAGCCGCGGCTGGATTTCAGCAGCCGGAGCTGTTGCGTGCCTTGCAGCGTTGGCTGCATTGATTTGGCAAACTGCAAAAACCGGACCTATGAAGTTGTTGGTGCTGGCAGCGATGATAGTGCTGGCGGTGATCATCGAGGGTATATACAGACTGACAAAACGGGAGATACATTTGCACGAATAAAATATCGATCAAACGACCTCAGGGCGCACAGCTTATCCTTACGATCAATGGCGGCTCATCAAGCATCAAGTTCGCCCTGTACCGGACGGGCAAATCGCTGAAAAAAAGTTTAAACGGAAGCTTTGACCGTATCGGTTTGCCGGGTACAAATTTAACTTTCAGCGCTTCAACCGGACACAAATTAACAAGTTCTCTTGTGAGAAATTATCCGCACTCGGATTAAAGATTATAGCATAAAAAAAGGAGAAAGATTATGCGTTATGTATTTGTATTAATGGTAGCATTATTCTTGTTATGTACTTTAAATGCACAAGTAAAAAATGCTAATAGCAATCATCAAAAAAAAGAATCCGGAAAAGCTCCGGTACCGGGAGACAAATTAAAAAATCCATTTACAGATAAAATAAGTTCAGCCAATGAGGGAAAAATAATATTTATTCAGAACTGTGCTTCCTGTCATGGTAAGGAAGGACTTGGTGATGGACCTGCAGGTAAAAGTTTAATACCTAAACCTGACAATCTTACTAGCGATGAGATAAATAAAAGGTCTGATGGTGAGGTATTCCTGAATATAAGTGACGGTGCAACTGGAGTTATGATTCCCTGGAAGTTTGTTCTTTCTGAAAATCAAAGATGGCACCTGGTTGATTATATAAGAGAGTTAAGGAAAAAATCAAAATAATGGAGTACTGTAATGAAAAAATATAAATTTAGAAAAAATACTATCTGTGGAATTACGATTGCATTGTTAATGATATTTCCTAAGGAAAGCATGGCTATTCCAAGCTTTGCACGTCAAACAAATTTGCCTTGCAGTTCATGCCACACGATATTCCCGGAACTAAATACATTCGGAAGATTTTTCAAATTAAATGGATATACTTTGATGGGGGTAAAAACAATAGAAGTCAAAGATTCAACCGATACAAATGAAGATGTGGATTTCAATCTTTTGAAAATTCCACCGGTATCATTAATGATCCAAGCTGCATATACATATAAAACAAAGGAGCAGCCGGGAACTCAAAATAATAATGTATCGCTTCCACAACAATTAAGTATATTCTTTGGCGGAGAAATTACACCCCATATAGGCGGTTTCATTCAGGTAACCTATGATGACCAGAGAGCTGCCTTCGGTATTGATAATATAGATTTAAGATATGCTAATCAGACAGAACTTGGATCTGAAAATTTATTATATGGAGTTACTCTAAATAACAACCCTACTGTTCAGGACATCTGGAACAGTACCCCTGCCTGGGGGTTTCCATATGCTTCTTCTTCAGTTACAGCATCTCCGTTAGCTTCAACATTAATAGAGGGTGGATTAGCTCAAAGCGTAGCAGGAGTGGGAGCTTATGCCTTAATGAATAATTTTTTATACGCCGAATTTAGTATCTACAGATCAGCTCAGCAGGGAGGTGCTCATCCACCTAACAGCACAAGCTTTGGTATTATTAAATCGACGGCTCCCTACTGGCGGCTTGCACTTCAAAAACAGTTTGATGATCAATATGTTGAATTAGGTACGTTTGGTATGTCAACTGAAATGTATCCAGCAGGTATCACCGGATTAACAGATAAGTATAATGATTTTGGTTTTGATTTAAATTATGAAAAATCTCTTGGTGATAATCAATTCACAGCTCATACAAGCTATATACTCGAAAGAAGAAATCTTGATGCTACTTTCGATTCAAAAGGATCTCTAAATCAATCTTTGAATTTAAACTCATTCAAAATTGTCGGGAATTATTACCTGGATCAGCAGGTTGGTTTTTCTATAGGATATTTTTCAATAACCGGTGATGGGGATGCGGTATTATACGCTCCGGCTGAATTTTCAGGAAGCTCAACTGGTTTGCCCAACACCGGGGGATACATTGCGGAATTTGATTTTCTGCCCTGGTTTAATACAAAATTTTCAGTCCAGTATACAGCATATAATAAATTTAATGGTTCTGATGATAATTATGACGGCACCGGTAGAAAGGCATCGGATAATAATTCATTATATGCATTAGCATGGATAGCTTTTTAATGAATTGGAAGACCTTGGTTTACGCATCACGCTCTATTTAACTTTTGAAGAAGTTTTAATAAGGAAGTAATACATGGAGTCAGCTAATCCACACATCCTGACGATAAATGGCGGCTCATCGAGCATCAAGTTTGCATTATATCAGATAGGCAAGCCAATAAAAAAAAGTTTTCATGGAAGCGTTGACCGTATCGGTCTGCCGGGTACAAGTTTAACTTTCAGTGAATTAGATGGAAAACATGAAGACAGTCTTGTTCTTGAATCCTCCGATACCAGGTCGGCAGCAAATTTTCTTATTGATTGGCTGGAAAAAAAGATTGATTTTTGTTCGATCAAAGGAATCGGACATAGGGTTGTTTTTGGTTTGAATCATACGGAACCCGAACCAATTACACAAGAATTAGTGAATGAACTTCATCGAATCAGCCCGTACGATACGGATCATCTGCCAGATGAAATTGAATTGATAGAGGCAATGCAGCAGCGTTATGCTAAAATACCTCAGGTCGCATGTTATGATACGGCATTTCACCATACCATGCCGCGGGTTGCCAAAATCTTGCCTATCCCCCGCCGCTTCGAAAAATTGGGAATCCGGCGGTACGGATTTCACGGTTTGTCCTATTCTTATCTCATCGAAGAACTTGCTCGTGTTGCCGGTACTAAAGCAGCACAAGGCCGCGTAATTCTGGCTCATCTAGGCAGCGGAGCAAGTCTGGCTGCCGTTCGAAATGGTAAGAGTATTGATACCAGCATGGGATTTACGCCTGCAGGAGGACTGATGATGGGGACCCGGCCCGGTGATTTAGATCCGGGCGTTGCGTGGTACATGATGAAGTCGGAGAATCTCACGCCCAAACAGTTCAATAAATTAATCAACCATGATTCCGGTCTCCTCGGAATTTCCGAAACCAGTTCCGACATGCACGATTTGCTCGCAAAGGAAACAAGTGACGTACGTGCTGAGGAAGCTGTGGCCTTATTCTGCTATCAGGCGAAGAAATGGATAGGAGCTTTCGCCGCCGCACTTAGTGGGTTGGACACTCTTATTTTTGCCGGCGGTATTGGTGAAAAAAGCCCGGTAATTCGCTCCCGCATTTGTAAAGGGCTGGAATTTCTAGGAGTTGAGCTTGATGAAAAACAAAACATGACTAACGCTCCGGTTATCTCAACAGATACCGGACGGGTCGCTGTCCGTGTCATTCACACCGACGAGGAATGGATGATAGCGAAAACAGTAAGCCGAATTTTAAAGCTTGATTCCGAAGAGGAGTAAAGCTTATGAAAAATAATACTAAGTCGAACGGAAAACGTTTTGTTTATCTCGCCGCCGCCATTTCGGCGCTGGGCGGTATACCACACCTCCATGCTTCAAGAATATTTTGACAAAAAAAATAAAATATAATAGAGGATGCTATACATGGGTAACATGGCGCCATTAGGAAATAAAAGTAAGTCCGGTCATGGTATGAGACAGGTTTGGAAGATTCTTTCTCTTGCCTTCAAAAAGTTTCTTCGTATTGACGGAGTACAGTGGGCAGGTTCTTTCTCTTTCAACATGTTCTTCTCTCTGTTTCCTATAATCGTCCTCTTCGTCACTATTGCCTCGGTTTTTATCGATAGAGACCGGGCCGGGAAAGTAATAATTACTTACATAGAAAGCTACGTCCCGATTAGCGGAGAAATGCATAACTACATTTTCAATACCATCACTGGCGTTGTCAATGCGCGTGATCAAGCAGGTGTTGTTGCGTTTGTAATCCTTGTCTGGGCCGCCCTTCAATGTTTCATTACCCTCATCGTTGCTACTAACCGCGCCTGGGGAACTACGTTAAACAAAAGTTGGTGGCGTCTACCGCTCAGAAGCTTGATGCTGTCCAGCACCACGGCAAGTATGGTTCTGCTGGGTATGGTATTTCCAGTAATGATGAGAATAGCTAAGAATTGGTTCTTTGCAACAAACGAGTTCAGTTCCTGGCTGTATGACATAGGAAGCTTTTTTATCCCGCTACTTCTGGCTTTTTTTGGTCTGAGCGTTTTTTACATGCTCGCACCGCTCCGGCCTATTCGGTTTGCTGAAGTCTGGGGCGCCGCCCTATTCTCTACAATTCTTTTGCAGGCAAGCGAAATTCTGTTCGAAATCTATCTGAGAAACTTCGCCACATTGAATGCTGTCTATGGGACATTTGGCGGAATCATGGCATTGTTGCTCTGGATTTATCTTTGCGGGTGCATTTTCATCTTCGGAGCCTGCTTGTGCGCCGCTCAAGCAGAAACGAGTTCAATGCCGGTGAAGAACCGCTGAAGTGTTAATCAAATTTAAAACTTAATATTGAAAGGATTAATGATTATGAAAATAAAAAAAGTGTCTAAAAAGAAATTAGTTAAGGAAGTAGAAGATGGGTTCGAAGAGAACATTGTAGCCGAAAAAAAAAGACAGATGCAAAGGATAAATCTTTACAACCGGAGCTTCTGCGAAGGATGAACTCCTATTGGCGGGCTGCCAACTACCTTTCAGTTGGGCAGATATATCTGTTTGACAATCCACTATTAAAGAAACCATTGAAATTGGAACATGTAAAGCCGCGGCTTCTGGGTCATTTCGGAACTACACCCGGACTTAATTTTATCTATGTCCATCTCAATCGTATAATCAAGAAATACGACCTGAATATGATATGTGTTATCGGTCCTGGTCACGGCGCTCCCGGAATAGTAGCCAACACTTATTTGGAAGGGACATACAGCGAGGTTTATCCGAATATCACCCAGGACGAAGAGGGTATGAAAAAACTATTCACACAATTTTCCTTTCCGGGCGGTATTCCAAGTCATGTTGCGCCGGAAACACCTGGCTCTATTCATGAAGGCGGAGAACTAGGTTACTCTCTGTCGCATGCTTATGGTGCAGCATTCGATAATCCCGACCTGATAGTCACATGTGTCGTAGGTGATGGCGAGTCCGAAACCGGGCCATTAGCAACCAGTTGGCATTCAAATAAATTCCTCAATCCTGTTTGTGATGGTGCTGTATTACCTATCCTGCATTTAAACGGTTACAAGATTGCCGGACCAACTGTTCTAGCACGCATCAGTCACGAAGAATTAGATCAGCTCTTCCACGGATACGGATACAATCCATATTTTGTTGAGGGAGATGATCCTGACAAACTTCACCAAATTTTGGCAGCCACTCTTGATACTGTAATTGCTGAGATTAAGGAGATACAAACCAAAGCACGAAACAAGGGTTTTAAGGAAAGACCGAAGTGGCCCATGATTATATTCCGCACTCTCAAAGGATGGACTTGCCCGAAGGTAGTTGATGGACTGCCAATCGAAGGCACGTTCCGCGCGCACCAGGTACCGATTACAGATTTTGTGAAGAAGCCCGAACATTTGAAAATTCTTGAACAGTGGATGAAGAGTTATAATGCAAAAGAATTATTTGATAAAAACGGCAGACTTATTCTCGAGCTTGCCGAGTTAGCGCCTAAAGGCGAACGTAGAATGGGATCGAACCCGCAAGCAAACGGAGGACTTCTTCTTAAAGAATTAAAAATGCCGGATTTCCGTAATTACGCTTTAAAGGTAACTAACCCGGGCAAAGTTGAAGGAGAAACCACACGCGTCCAGGGCAAGTTCATCCGCGATGTAGTAAAACTTAACAAGACCAACTTTCGCATTTTCAGCCCTGATGAAACTTCTTCGAACCGTTGGGGAGATGTATTCGAAGTAACAAACCGTTGTTCCACTGCGGAACTAATTCCAATTGACGACCATGTTGAACCTGATGGACGCGTGATGGAAATGTTGAGCGAGCACCAATGCGAAGGCTGGCTTGAAGGTTACTTGCTTACAGGAAGGCACGGTTTCTTTTCATGTTACGAAGCGTTCATCCATATTATTGATTCAATGTTCAACCAGCATGCCAAGTGGCTAAAAGTATCTCACGATATTCCCTGGCGAAGTCCCGTTGCTTCATTGAACATTTTACTTTCATCCCACGTATGGCGTCAGGACCACAATGGATTTAGTCATCAAGACCCCGGTTTTATAGATCACGTAGTAAATAAGAAGGCGGATGTTATCCGTGTGTATCTACCGCCGGACGCAAACACATTGCTGTCGGTAACCGACCATTGCTTACGCAGCCGCGATTATGTCAATGTTATTGTAGCCGGTAAACAGCCTATGCTGCAATGGATGGACATTGATTCCGCAATTAAACATTGCACGGCCGGGCTGGGTATCTGGGAATGGGCAAGCAATGACAAAGGCGAAGAACCCGATGTGGTCATGGCATGCTGCGGCGATGTACCGACTTTGGAAACATTGGCTGCTGTAGAAATCCTAAGACAGAACTTTCCGGAACTTAAAATCAGGGTAATTAATGTAGTAGATCTTATGACACTTCAGCCGAAAAGCGAGCATCCGCACGGACTCAGCGATAAGAATTTTGATACACTCTTTACAAAGGATAAGCATGTCATATTTGCCTTTCATGGTTATCCACTTCTGATCCATCGTTTAACGTATCGACGATCCAATCAGGAACGGTTTCACGTACGCGGGTACAAGGAGGAAGGAACTACAACCACACCATTTGACATGGTAGTGTTGAATGAACTGGATCGTTTCCATTTGGTCGGCGACGTGATTGACCGTGTACCGGGTTTAGGTTCGCGGGCAGCATACGTAAAACAGTTCCTCCGCGATAAGTTGCTTGATCATAAAAAATATATAGATAAATACGGACAAGACATGCCGGAAATTAGAAATTGGAAATGGAGTAATAACAATAACAACAGGAGAAAATCATGAATATCCAAATCAATACAGGCCATAATATCCAAAGTAATGAGACATTAATTGCCAAGTTCAGAAGCATAATTGAAAGTTCGTTAAGCCGGATTAGCGATCACATTACCAGTGTGGAAGTCCATCTGAAAGATGAAGATGGTATCAAGAAAGGTAAGAACGACAAACGCTGCATGATTGAAGCACGCTTAGAAGGACGCCAGCCAATCGTAGTCACAGACCATGCTTCAACTTTGAACCAGGCCCTCTATGGTGCTATTGATAAAATAATAAATATGATTGAAAGTATCCTTGGACGTCAACGAGATCAAAGGATCAGTCAAATTAAACAATCCGAACCTGAAATGAAATTTCCGGATGAGGAATGATATGCATCAGCATAGCTAAGGATTATGTAGTTTTTGTTGAAAGTGAAACAGCATGATTGATATGTAATTTATAAAATTACTGAGGTATCAAAGATGAAGCTACAAGATATTATAGACACCGCAAAGATGTTAGTCTCCGGTGAAAAAGGGCTTCTTGCAATTGATGAAAGTAATCCAACTTGCAATAATCGATTTGCCAAATTAGGTATTCCCTAAACAGAAGAAGCCCGCCGCGCCTACAATGAAATACTTGTGACTACACCTGCCCGCAGTGAAATCGATATATGAAACACGCTGTCTGTTGTGAAATAATTGAAAATAAAAACCAAACTTTTTTTAAAAAAAGACTACACGAACGTAAAGGCACATTTCACACGGAATAAGTATGAGTATAATAATTATGGAGGAAACTGATATGAGCAAAACTAATAGTAACACGGCGCAGTCTGATGCACTGGTACTCTTCGGTGTATCGGGCGATCTCGCCCATAAGATGATCTTTCCGGCTCTCTATGCAATGGTGAAGCGCGGTGCATTAAAGGTTCCGGTTATCGGTGTTGCCTCTTCGAAATGGGACCTGGCGCAACTGCGCAAGCGCGTGACAGATAGTATCAAACGGTCGGGCGGGCTCGATAACCAGCGCGTTCTCCGTCATCTTCTTTCCCTGCTGCGTTACGTTGAGGGCGATTACAACGACAGTGATACTTTCACGGTGATAAAAAAAGCACTTGGTAAAGCCCGGCGCCCGGCGCACTATCTCGCTATTCCTCCATCACTATTCGCAACCGTCATTCAAGGGTTAGGTGCCGCAGGTTTGGCACACAATGCTCGCGTCATTGTTGAAAAGCCATTCGGACGCGACCTAGCATCAGCACGGGAGCTCAACCGTATTGCGCATTCAGTGTTCCCTGAAAATTCGATCTTCCGCATCGACCACTATCTTGGCAAAGAGGCAATCATGAATATCCTCTATTTCCGTTTTGCGAATTCGTTCCTTGAGCCGATCTGGAACCGCAATTGCGTGGCAAGTGTCCAAATTACGCTGTCGGAAGATTTCGGTGTGAAGGAGAGAGGCGCTTTTTACGAAACTGCCGGTTGTCTGCGTGACGTCATTCAGAACCACCTCTTTCAGGTTGTCGCGCTGCTTGCGATGGAGCCTCCTGCCTATCAGGGCTATGGAGCCGTGCATAGCGAGAAAGCCAAGGTGTTCCACGCAATGCGACCTCTGAAGCTTAGCGATGTAGTGCGTGGCCAATACTCCGGCTACCGGAAGGAGCCTGGCGTTGCGAAGAATTCTGACGTAGAGACGTTTTGTGCTATGCGGTTATTCATCGATTCGTGGCGCTGGGAGGGCGTGCCATGGTATTTACGCTCAGGCAAGTTTCTGGCTGAGACTGCTGCCGAAGTACGGGTGGAGCTTAAGCCGCCGCCGCAGAGGCTGTTTGACGATTCAGCGCCGGCAACCGGGCAGACTAACTATTTACGCTTCAGGCTCTCTCCGAACTCCGCAATTGCTCTAGCCGCTCGTGTCAAACGCGCGGGGAATGAGTTTATAGGGGACCTGAGAGAGCTCTACCTGATTGAAGAGCAGCCGGGGGAGGAAGCGCCCTACGACCGGCTTTTAGGAGATGCCATGACCGGCGACGGAGCACTCTTCACTCGCGAGGACGCTGTTGAGGCAGCCTGGGAAGTTGTTGACCCGGTACTTAAGAATCACCCCCGGGTGCGCCCGTACAAACGCGGAACCTGGGGACCGAAAGAGGCAGATACGCTTATCGCAACAGACGGCGGCTGGCATAACCCAAAGCCAGGAGAAGCGGCCAAATGAAATTACCCGGCTTGATAACATCTAACGATAGACAATTGGAGAAATTATGAAAGCTACACAAAAACTGCATAGTCTTGGTCAGAGCCTTTGGCTCGACAACGTTACTCGCGGGCTCCTTACTAAAGGAACTCTCTGTTGTTACATCGACGAACTTTCAGTAACAGGACTTACATCTAACCCCACGATCTACGAGCATGCCATAAAAAATACCAACTTCTACGACGATGCTATTCGGCAAAAGGTACGTGAGGCGGATTTGCTCTATTGTGGGATTTGGTTCAGACATTTCTGAACGTCCGTTTTAAGGGAGTAAAACGTTTTAAGCGCCGTCTTTCGAAAGTGGCAACTTTGAAAAATGTGAAGAAATCGTAATAGAAAAAAAATACTCCGCCCCTATTCCGGAGAACTAGAAGTGATATGATCGATTAATAAGTTATAAATTATCGGAGGTTTCAGAAATGAATTCACAAGAAATTATTGATACCGCCAGAATGCTGGTTACCGGCGAAAAGGGTCTGCTGGCAATGGATGAAAGTAATCCTACTTGCAATAAACGATTTGCCAAATTGGGGATTCCCCAAACAGAAGAAGCCCGCCGTTCTTACCGTGAATTGATTGTGACCACACCCGGACTCAGTGAATTTATCAGTGGAGCGATTCTCTACGATGAGACAATTCGTCAATCTAAAAAAGACGGCACTCTGTTTGTTAAAATCATAAACGACGCGGGTATCATTCCCGGCATTAAGGTTGACTTCGGCGCTAAAGATATGGCGGCTTATCCCGGAGAGAAAATAACAGAAGGCTTGGACAAATTGCGCGATCGTCTCAATGAATACTTTCAAATGGGGGCACGTTTTGCCAAGTGGCGCGCAGTAATTGCCGTGGGTAACGGCATTCCAAGCAATGGCTGTATCGAGGCAAATGCTCATGCATTGGCCCGCTATGCAGCGTTGTGTCAGGAAGCCGGCCTGGTTCCGGTTGTTGAACCGGAAGTGCTAATGGACGGAGATCATACCTTGGAACGGTGCAGCGAGGTAACAGAGAAAGTTCTGCGAACAGTTTTCAACCAGCTTTACACACAACAGATTATGCTGGAAGGTATAATCTTGAAACCCAATATGGTACTTCCGGGATTGAATTGCCCTAAGCAAGAAACGGTGGACGAAGTTGCCGACGCCACTGTGAAATGTTTATTACGAAGCGTCCCTGCTGCCGTTCCGGGTATTGCGTTTTTGTCCGGCGGTCAATCTTCTAAGCTTGCATCGGCACATTTAAATGCCATGAATGTTAGATTCAGGTCACGACTGCCCTGGGCCTTGGCGTTTTCTTTTGCCCGCGCCATTCAGCAGCCGGCATTGGAAATTTGGCAAGGCAAGGAGTCCAACGTATTGACGGCACAACAAGCTCTGTATCATCGTGCTATGTGCAATCGCGCTGCACGCCGCGGCGAATACCATGAAGATATGGAAAAGATATTAAAGTGATTTTCAAAAATCCTTTATTGATGAAGGTACCTGCACGTCAAAAAGATTTAATCCTTTTTTCATCCCTTTATACGATTGAATTAAGAAAGAACTCTTCATAGTTTTATAAAAAAGTCGATTCAAAATAATTTGATAAACAAATGAAAAATTTAAGGAGATAAAATCATGTTACATAAATTTATGTATAAAATATTTTTTGCTGTCTTTTTTTTCTTTGCAATAACATTTTCAATATACGCCCAGAGCGGTCAGGGAGATATGATGAATATGCAGGGAATGAAGGGCGGGCATATGATGAATATGCAGCAAATGAGGGCAAATATGAATCAAATGAGAACCCAAATGAATTCCATGATGCAGCAAATGAACCAGGACAGGGGACAAACGCAGCATTCAAAAGGAATGATGTCATATATGGATAATATGAATGAGATGGGTAAGTATATGAATTCTACGTTGGAACAAATGAACAAGATGATGGAAAATAAATCAATGATGCAGGATAAAAATATTCATGAACATTTTAAGTCAATGATGACAAATATGAATTCTGTTATGAATAATTATAAAGACATGATGAATCAAATTCAAAATAAAGATAAGGGTAAGTGATCTTTATTTGAATTGCTAAAATGCGGCAATAAACTCAGTCTGCATTGTATGGCAACATTCGATTGCTCAAGGAATAGGTAAATCTTCTCCCGAAGGGACAAGCGAAGATAAATATCAGTTGAAAGATTTCAATTCAATTCCCTGTAAAGGTGCGGAAGGTAATGTAAATCCCGCCAACGGGACAAGTGCTAAAGATGTTAAAGTTGTCAGCCCGGGTTATCTCGAAGAGAATAAAATTGAATTTCAAGAAAAGGATAAGATTGAAAAATTACCTACTCAGGGTAAAACTGCTGGCACAAGCTAATGTTGGAATTGCAATAGGTACAGGAACGGATGTAGCGGTTGAAACTGCCGATATAATTCTTGTAAGAAGTAATCCGAAAGATAAAATTTTCAAAAGCAACTTATAGTAAAATGGTTCAGAAAATTCCGAATTGAATGAAGCAAAAAAATGGATCAAAGAAAATAGAAAGGAGAATACCAGATATGAAAACTAAAACCGATCAGTCCAAGTCTCCCGAACCCAAGCCCGATGCAAAGGACGATGCAAAGCCGCAGGCAAAGAACGATGTGAAGCCTAATGCAAAGGACGATTTAAAAACCCTGCCCCTGGCGGAAGTGGAGAAGAAATTAGAGTCATCTCCGGATGGACTCACTCAAGCCGAGGCAGAGAAACGGTTAACCCAATATGGACCTAATGAGATTGAAGAAAAGAAGACTAATATGTTCCTGAAATTCCTTACATATTTTTGGGGTCCAATACCGTGGATGATCGAAGCGGCTGTTATCCTTTCGGCTGTAGCACGGCATTGGCCGGATTTTTTCATCATCCTTCTTCTGCTTGCTGCCAATGCTGTGGTTGGATTCTGGGAAGAACGCCAGGCCGGCAACGCCATCGAGGCATTGAAGGCAAAGCTGGCGGTAAAGGCAAGGGTGAAACGCGATGGTAAATGGATCACCCCGGCAGCGAGTGAATTGGTACCGGGGGATGTCATTCGCTTGCGCCTGGGTGACATTGTTCCTGCTGATGCGCGCTTGCTGGACGGCGATCCGGTAGAAGTTGATCAGTCCGCATTGACAGGAGAATCTTTGCCTGCTACCCGCAAACCCGGCGAAGCGGTGTTTTCGGGTTCGATTATTCGTCGTGGAGAAATCGGCGCTTTTGTTTATGCCACAGGTGCAAACACTTACTTCGGCAAAACGGCTCAATTAGTTCAGGAGGCACACACGGTCAGCCATTTCCAAAAGGCTGTTTTGAAAATAGGCAATTATCTCATCATGCTTGCAGTGGCTCTGGTGGCGGTTATTATTGCCGTCGCAATCTACCGCGGTGACCCGATACTCACAACTCTGCAGTTTGCCCTAGTGTTAACTGTAGCAGCTATTCCCGTTGCAATGCCGACGGTGTTGTCCGTAACCATGGCAGTGGGCGCGCGACTTCTCGCCAGGAAAAAGGCAATTGTCAGCAAGCTAGTAGCCATCGAAGAATTAGCGGGTGTGGATGTGTTGTGTGCTGATAAAACCGGTACCCTTACGCAGAATAAACTGACTTTGGGCGATCCTTTCAGTGTAAACAACATCCCCGCAGACAAGGTAATCCTTTATGGCGCACTCGCATCCCGTGCTGAAAACAACGACACTATAGATCTGGCAGTTCTTAGCGGACTTAAAGATAAAGATTCGTTAAAGCCTTATGAAGTGGTTCATTTCCAGCCGTTCGACCCGGTGCATAAACGCACCGAAGCTGAGGTCAAATCCAAAGACGGAAGAACATTCAAGGTGACCAAGGGAGCGCCGCAGGTGATTTTAGAGTTATCTTCGAATGCAGAACAGATAAAGTCCGCTGTAGACAAAGCAGTAAACGAATTCGCAGCACGAGGTTTTCGATCATTAGCTGTTGCGAGAGCAGAGGGCGACGGGCAATGGCAGTTTGTCGGCGTGCTGCCTTTGTTTGATCCGCCGCGTGAAGATGCAAAGTCAACAATTAAAACTGCTGGAGAAATGGGTGTTAAGATTAAGATGGTTACGGGCGATGCGCTTGCCATAGCCAAAGAAACCGCCCAGAAGTTGGACATGGGCACGAATATTCTTGATGCCGCCGGCCTTGGGGACTCGAAAAAGAAAGAGACCTCAGGGGTGGCGGAATCTATTGAGAAGGCAGACGGTTTTGCACAGGTTTTCCCCGAACATAAATTTCACATAGTGGATGTCCTGCAGAAGCGCGGTCATATTGTTGGTATGACAGGTGATGGAGTGAATGATGCCCCCGCACTGAAGAAAGCCGACTGCGGTATTGCGGTTTCTGATGCGACAGACGCGGCGCGTGCGGCCGCATCTATCGTACTTATGCTGCCCGGCTTGTCTGTAATTATTGACGCGATCAAAGAGAGCCGCCGCATTTTCCAGCGGATGAATAGTTACGCAATCTACCGCATCGCCGAAACACTGCGTGTCCTTTTTTTCATGACGCTGGCAATCCTGATATTTAACTTTTATCCCTTAACGGCGGTAATGATCGTGATGCTTGCGCTGCTCAACGATGGCGCCATTCTTTCCATCGCCTATGACAATGTTCATTATAAGGATAAACCCGAAGCTTGGAACATGCGCATGGTGCTTGGAATTTCAACGGTTCTGGGCGTCATTGGGGTTATCTCCGCCTTCGGTTTGTTTTATCTTGGTGAGCGTGTCTTCCATCTCGACCGAGCTCACATTCAGACGCTCATGTATTTGAAACTCTCGGTAGCAGGACATCTGACAATCTTTCTAACTCGAACGCGTAAACCGTTTTGGTCAATACGCCCTGCAAAGATTTTATGGGGAGCCGTACTTGGGACGCAAATCATTGCTACGTTGATAGCGGTTTATGGGCTGTTCATGACACCGCTCGGGTGGGGTTGGGCTGGATTCGTGTGGGGTTATGCACTGCTGTGGTTCCTTTTAAATGATCGTATAAAACTTCTTGCGTACAGGATTTTTAATCACACCAAAGTTGCTGCTAAGCATGAAGCTAAGGATGAATCACTACCCATAACTGAAGACGAAACAAAGTCTGGAGCTAAATATAAAACAAAGCCAGAAG
The DNA here is from genome assembly GCA_963742995.1 of uncultured Ignavibacteriales bacterium. Classification (GTDB taxonomy): domain Bacteria; phylum Bacteroidota; class Ignavibacteria; order Ignavibacteriales; family Ignavibacteriaceae; genus CAVQBP01. Next base: position 83,084 of record CAVUOL010000017.1, on the reverse strand, counting down.
CTAAAGACGAAACAAAACCCGAAGCTCTAACTAATCCTGAAAACAAAGCAGACAAACCTTCCGATTTGAAGCCGCAGATCGCTAAGCGATCTTATGAACTATATGAGCAGAGAGGACATAAGGATGGTCATGCAGTTCAGGACTGGGAGAGTGCGGAGAAGGAAATTCAGAAATCTGAAACCAAAGTTAAACCCGAAGACAAAGTAGAGATTAAGTCTGACTCTAAAACCGATACTAAACTAAAAACTGAACCTACACCAGGAGCTAAAGTTGAGGTCAAACCTGAAGCTAAAGACGAGACTAAACCAGAAACCAAACCTGAATTGAAACCCGAAGACAAAGCAGAGGCTAATCCTGATGCTAAAGTCAAAGCAACGTCTGATTTGACGCCGGGGATGGTAAAGCGAGTCCATGAATTATACGAAGAACTAGGGCGCAGGGATCTCAGGGCAGTTGAAGACATGGAAAAGGCGAAGAATGAGAATCAGAAAAATGAACCCGATAAATAAAACTAAGCGAAATACGCTACATAGTATTTTAAATGGGATTTAGATAAAAATCATTTTACCAATTTTCATAAAAAACTCTGGAGAAGTAATAATGACAAAAACAGAACAACAGTATGAAATCGGCATGGTAGGTCTGGGTGTCATGGGACGCAATCTCTTACTGAACATGGCTGATCACGGCTATGCGGTAGCAGGTTACGACAAGGACCATGACAAAGTTGAAGCTCTACGAAAAGAATCGGCCGATCGGAATATTTGCGGTGTAGTGAACATTCTTGATTTTATTGCATTGCTTCGCAAGCCGCGGGCAATTATGATGCTTGTACCCGCAGGCGCTCCGGTAGATTCGGTCATCAAAGATTTATTGCCGCATCTGGACAAGGGAGATCTCATCATTGACGCCGGCAATTCTTATTTCAAAGACACAAATCTGCGTGCCAATCACCTTATAACAGAAGGCATTCAATTTCTCGGTGTAGGTGTGTCGGGTGGTGAAGATGGTGCGCGTCACGGACCGAGCATAATGCCCGGTGGGCCGAAAGAGGCTTACGAGCGGGTGCGCCCAATCTTTGAAGCTGCTTCTGCGAAAGTTAACAGCGATCAGTGTGTAGCTTATCTTGGCCCCGGTTCGGCTGGTCATTTTGTGAAGATGGTTCACAATGGAATTGAATACGGGGTGATGCAACTTTTAGCCGAAACCTATGATTTAATGAAACGGGGCCTTGGCATGAACGATGAAGAACTGCATGACATATACTGCAAATGGAACAACACTGAAATAAACAGCTATTTAATGGAAATCACCGGCTATATTTTCTCTAAACAGGATGAGAATACCGGAAAGCGTTTGATCGAAGAGATCCTAGACGTCGCAAAACAGAAAGGCACCGGCATGTGGACTTCACAGAGTGCAATGGAACTGCAGGTGCCGATCCCTACTATAGACATAGCAGTTGCAATGCGGGACTTGTCAGTCTTTGTGAAAGAGCGTGAGCAAGCCAGTTCGATTTATAAACAACCCAAGCGAAAATTCTCCGGCGACAGGGAGGCATTTCTCAAAAAACTGCATGATGCACTGTATGCCGCTATGCTTATTACATACGCGCAGGGTATGGCGCTTTTGATTGCAGCTTCCGCCAAATACGAGTACCACCTCGACCTCGAAACCATCGCAAGAATCTGGCGGGGCGGCTGCATCATACGGTCAACAATGCTGGAAGATATCCGGGCGGCTTTTCGTGCAAGAAGCAATTTGTCGAATTTGCTGCTCGATCCCAAGGTATCGATCAAAGTTATGAATCATAAGGAAGCTTTGCGCAATGTAGTATGCAAAGCGGGTATGTTAGGAGTGCCTGTACCGGGGCTGATGGCTTCTTTAAGTTATTTCGATGCCTACCGCAGTGCCTGGCTGCCGGCCAATCTCATCCAGGCCCAGCGCGATTATTTCGGAGCCCACACCTATGAACGTAATGACTCTAAGGGCACTTTTCATACGAACTGGGAGTAGACGAATTAGGAGGTTTGGAAAGATGAACCGAATAAATAAACCAAAACAACGTTATGAAATCGGCATGATAGACCTAAACTGATTTTATTAATTTATTAACTCATGTTACGCAAATTATTTTTTTTGTCATATTGAGGGGGGCGAAATATTTCAAAATTGTGCAAATTATAAACCTTGAGATTCTTCACTTCGTTCAGAATGACAGCTGTGCGTAATATGAGTTATTAATTCATTTGATTGATTGCGGGTACCGCTTACCCCAAAAACATAGTTCCTTTTTCATCCCTTTGCTCGATTGAATTAGGACTGCCTTTTACATAGTATTATAAAGTATAGGTAGTTTTTCTATAAATCCTAAGGTCATTAGGTACTTGTATAAAAATATCAAGTCATAGGCTTATGAATAAAATATGTAAATACAATACAAGTAGAATTTTGATAAAAAGATTAGAACTTAACTCAGACAGTAATGAAAAATAGAAGTTTTATTGAACATAAACATATCCCGATTGGCAAATTTCTTGGAATTCCAATTTATTTAGATTATTCCTGGTTCATAATTTTGGCGCTGCTAACCTGGGTGTTGGCGCAAAGTTATTTCCCACTTGAATTCAAAAATTGGACGAAATTCTCTTATTGGCTGGTGGGTTTTATAACTTCAATATTATTCTTCCTCAGTATTTTACTTCATGAATTCGGTCATTCTATAATTGCAATAAAATATAAGATTGAAGTTAAAAGGATAACACTTTTTTTATTCGGCGGAGTTGCCGAAATATCAAAAGAACCCCCAAAATCATCGGCGGATTTTTGGATTGCTGTTGCCGGTCCTATCACCAGTTTTATATTAGCGGCAGTCTTTTATTTATTAGCAAAAGCATTTCTGCATAATCAATATATTGCTGCTTCATTTCAGTACCTTGCTTTAATAAATTTCATTCTGGCAATATTTAATTTAATTCCTGGATTTCAGTTAGATGGGGGAAGAATTTTAAGAGCGATAGTGTGGGCTATTACAAAAAATTATAAACAAGCAACTATAATTGCCGCTAACTCAGGAAGAATTTTCGGACTCTTATTTATTATGTTTGGAATTTTCCAGATATTTCAAAATAATATATATAATGGTTTATGGATAGTGTTTATCGGTTGGTTCCTTGAAATTACCGCAATGTCCCAGATTCAAAGACAGGCGCTTAACGGCTTATTAGGACACCAGGTACATGAAGCTTTGTCGAATGATTATGGTATAGTATATCCTGATTCTACTGTTCAGGAAATTATAGATAATCATTTCATCGGCGCCAATCGAAGGAACTTACTTGTTAAGGATAATAATATATAATGGTTGGATTTCTTACGCCCGGACTAATAAATTCCATTTCAATAAAGGATAGGCAAAATAAAATAGTAAAAGATATAATGATCCCGTTACAAGAAATTAATAAAATAAATTCCACTGAACCATTGTTAGACGCATTAAAATCTATAAACGAAAATGATGTGAGTGTGGTGCCTGTTATTGAAAATGGCAATTGCATTGGAATATTGAATCACAACAGTATTACTCAATTTATATTTGAACTGCAAAAGCTGGGGGCATTAAAGTGACAGCCAGGTTTGTAAGATTATAAGTTTATAGGCTTATTTATCTCCAAACGGGGGTTTCTTCTTATCCGGCATCTTCTGCATCTTTCATAAATCATACTTAATAAATATTAGTTGACTAATTCTACTAAATCTACAATAAAGCGTAATTCTTATCAAAGGCTTTATATTCCTAATTATATATATAATATTAGATAAATATGTAACACTCAAACATAATTTGTTGATTAAAAGTGCAGAGAAAAACAAAGCTATTTTTTGATACGATTTTATTAGGAATTATTGGCGCCTTAGGTGCCCAATTATTTGGGTTTTTATTAAATTTTTTTCAAATGCTGTTTCTTAATGATGCAGCAGGTTATAGGGCACCAGGGTTGCCAAATGAAGGGGGTATCTTAATTCAAACAATAGGAAGTCATGGCTTATGGCTCATTCCTTTTGTTATAACAATTGGAGGAATAATTTCGGGTGCTCTTGTTTATGGATTTGCACCAGAAGCCGAGGGACACGGAACTGATACCGCTGTGAAAGCGTTTCATAGAAAAGGGGGTGAAATAAGAAAACGTGTTGTGCCGATAAAAATCTTGGCATCAGCCATTACTATCGGCTCCGGCGGCGCAGCCGGACGCGAAGGACCGACTGCTCTATTCAGTGCCGGGTTCGGCTCTATATATGCCGGACTGACACACCGTTCCGATAAGGACAGAAGGCTCCTTGTCCTTATAGGTATGGCTGCCGGGCTTTCCGCAATTTTCAGATCGCCCATTGGGACAGCTTTATTTGCCGTCGAAGTGCTCTACAGCGATATGGAATTCGAAGCCGAGGCGCTTGTTTACACAATGTTGGGTGCGGTTATTGCATATGCCGTCAATGCCCTTTTTGTGGGATGGAAGCCATTATTCCAAGTTTCGGTATTACCGCATGTAACAAATATAATCTCTTACTTATATTATGTGATACTTGGTTTAACAAGCGGGATATTAGGAGCATTTATCCCCACAGTCTTTTATAAAACCAGGGATTTATTTGATAAAATCAAATTGCCTCGTTTTTTAAAGCCCGCCCTTGGTGCATTCGGTGTAGGAATAATAGCATTATTTCTACCCCAGGTTTTAGGCGGCGGGTATGGCTGGATGCAGCTTGCTATTAACGGTAATTTAGCTGTTTCTCTTCTCGTCGTTTTATTGATTGGTAAGCTTGTCGCTTTTGCCTTAACTGTATCTTCCGGGGGCTCCGGAGGAGTTTTTGCTCCGACATTATTTCTCGGTGCAATGCTTGGCGGTATTTTCGCTCAATTGTTTCATCAGCAGCCCGCTGGATTTGCAGTTGTAGGTATGGCAGCAGTTTTCGGCAGCACTGCCAGGGTTCCTATTGCTACACTTTTGATGGTCACCGAAATGACGGATGGATATCATCTGCTTGTCCCCGCTGCTCTTGCTGTAATTATTGGATTTGTAATTCAGAAAGTTATTACTTCATGGCTTAATTTAAAATATATCAGTCTTTACGAGGCTCAGGTCAAAAGCAAGTGGCTTTCACCCGCTCATAGAATTGAGCAGATAAAACATGCTGGTATGTTATTAAGTGAGCGAAGAGCATTTGATCCGGAAAATGTAGGGAAATTGGATTTGTCTTCTGTTCTTGAATCAAGGATCCCGATTGAAATATCGAATGGAAAGATTTTATTCCTTATAAATGTTTTTCCCGGGAATGAATGCATCGGCAAAGAATTAAACAACAGCCACATATGTAATCCGGGCGAGGAATGCGAAATTGTTGCAGTATTAAGGGATAAAGAAATGCTGGTTCCGCAGCCCTCTTTTACGATTCAACCTGAAGATCAGATTTTAATATTATCCGATAAATTATTATTTGAGAAGATCCGTGAAAGATTCCTTCTCAAAAAGGAAAATAAAAAAGGGATCTTGGGTAGAATCAATCGACAATTATGAAACGGAAGTTTTACTCACAATTGACTTTGTAATGTTGGGCTATACTTTATCTCACATTCATTTCGTTTTGGCTCCAGTTAATAACCTTTGATGATATAAAATCAGAATTAAGAACGATCACAGAAATATAGTTTATGACATTCTGTAAACCGAAAGGTTTCTGCTCATCCAAAAGGTGTAATTCTCTTTCCATCCTTTTGAACTATTGTTTTGCAATTTATTCCTTCATAATATATTATATTATTAAATAATAAAATTGGGATCAAATAGATGGCATTTATAAAGAGCACTGTAGTTAAGCAATTCTCAACCTCTACTCATTCAATAGTTGAAAATTGGTATATCCAAAAGGCTAAACTCAAGAAGAGGTATCCAATTTTAACTGATAATGATTTAAGTTATGAGGAAGCGAAAAATGGCACAATATGGGGTAAACTTAAAATTAAGTTTGGCTTAAATAAAGAAGAATTGCAAAAAATAATTTCAGCAATTTGACTAAGTTGATTAGAGGGAGATATTATGATAAGGCAAGAAGAAATAAAATCAGATTATAATCCTCCCCCTTTGAAGATTAAATTAAAATCAGCAGATGAAAACAGTCATTTCGCTGAGAATATCATCAATACGGTACGGGAACCTTTAATCGTTCTTGATCACGAATTAAAAGTTGTAACCGCCAGCCGTTCATTTTATAATTTCTTCAAAGTTAAGATCGATGAAACAATAGGAAAACTCATTTATGATCTTGGGAATCAGCAATGGAATATTCCTAAGCTTAGAGAACTGCTCGAAACAATCCTTCCTGAAAAAACATCATTTGATGACTTTGAAGTTGAACATGTCTTTTCTACAATCGGTAAACGCATAATGCTTCTAAATGCCCGACAAATTGAAAGGGCCTTTGGAAAAGAGAAGATAATTCTTCTTGCCTTTGAGGATATAACTAAACGAAGACATGAAGAAGAAACTTTAAGTGAAAAGAACCGCATGACCCACGAATACCTGGACATTCTGCTGGAACATGCGCATGCTCCAATTATTATCTGGGACTCTTCATTGGTTATAAAACGTTTCAATAATGAATTCGAAAAGCTGAGCGGTTATGTTTCATTCGAGGTAATAGATAAGAAAATTGATATCCTTTTCCCGGGAGATAAAATTGATTCGACACTAGGGTTAATAAAAAATACTCTAAATGTTAAAAATGTGGAAGTTATTGAAATAGATATTCTGACAAAAGATAATGATATAAGGACAGTTCTATGGAATTCGGCAATTATTTTTGATGACGAAGGAAAAAATACAGTTGCAACAATTGCACAAGATATAACCAAACACAAACGGACAGAAGACTCGTTGACCATTTTGGAAACCCGTTATCGTCGTCTATTTGAATCGGCGAAAGATGGAATTCTTATATTAGATGCTAAAACTGGAATGATTATCGACGTAAATCCATTTATGATTGAGTTGTTGGGATTCTCTCATAAGAAATTTCTTGAAAAAGCAATCTGGGAGATAGGATTCTTCAAAGATATAGCCGCTAATGAAGATAAATTTTTTGAGTTACAACAGGAAAAATATGTTCGATATGAAAATTTGCCGGTTGAAACTTTTGAAGGACGAAAGATCAATGTAGAGTTTGTCAGTAATGTTTATTTAGTAAATAATCGTAAAGTAATTCAATGCAATATACGGGATATTACTGAGCGCGTACGGGCAGGTGAAACACTCCGGGAGAATGAGAGGAAGTATAGAGAGTTATTTGATAATGCCCCGGTTGGATACCATGAACTTGATATCAATGGACACATTACCCGAATTAACCGGACTGAAATTAATATGCTGGGCTATTCTCCTGAAGAAATAATTGGACAATGTGCATGGAAATTTTCCGAAGACGAAGTGACATCCAGACAGCGAGTTTTAGATAAACTAAAAGGAATACTTCTTCCAACAAAAGGTGAAGAAAGAATATATAGACGCAAAGACCAAACAACATTTTCTACTCTAGTCGAAGAAAATATTCTTCGTGATTCAAAAAACAACATTATTGGGATTCGAACAACTATTCAAAATATAACCAAGCTTAAGAATGCTGAAAAAGAAATGATTGAAGCAAAAGAAAAAGCTGAGCAGATGAATCACTTAAAGACAAATTTTCTGGCGAATATGAGTCACGAACTCAGGACACCTCTGATTGGTATTTTAGGATATGCTGAATTTTTGGAAAATGAATTAACGGATAAAGAATTAAAGCAAATGGCAAGAATTATAAAATCGAGTGGCGAAAGACTCCATAAAACCTTGAATAATATACTTGATATTTCCAAGATCGAAACCGAGAAACAGCAGGTAAATATAAAGGAACATGATTTAATTAAATATTTAATTGAGCAGGTCGAATTATTCAGAGCTACGGCTGAAGGAAAGGGTTTATCACTGAATTTTGAAACCAAAGAAGAAATATTAAAAGCATATATCGATGAAGAGATGTTCGTCTCAATAATAAATAATCTTTTAGACAATGCAATAAAATATACAAATACAGGGGGTGTAACTTTAATCGCAAAGCGGGAAAGAGACAATGCGGTAATAGAAATCATAGATACCGGCATCGGTGTACATGAGGATCTCTATGATTTGATATTTGAACCGTTCAGACAGGCAAGTGAGGGATACGGCAGAAGTCATGAAGGAACTGGACTGGGCTTAACATTAGTGAAAAAATATACGGAATTAATGGGCGGGACAATAGTTCTGAAAAATAAACTAGAGGATATATCATCCGGTTTGCCTACCAATATGCACAGCAAGGCAGGAGGTAGTACATTTATGTTAACGTTACCCACAAAGAAAATTACTACTGAAGTTTTAATAAACACAAACTGGAAATAATGGCTATGGTTGTCGCCAATAAAAACATTAGTGCCTTTTACCGAAACCTTTGCTCGATTGAATTGAAGACGAGTATTGCATCAATTTGGCAATGTGTACAAGGTTGTTTTTTATATATCTAGAATGATTTTAAATCGCAAGTTCAGTAATAAGATTGCAATAAAAAGTTAGAATAAAATGATTATGCATGTAGACTTGAAATTCATAAAATTCATAAATGAAAATTTAACAAATAATAATTAATTAGGTAAAATAAATGAATACAATAAACAATAAATTTTTAGTCTTTGCGTTTGTGACTTTAATTGCGCTCTTTTTATACTTCGACAGCGGGATAATGATGGGGGGTGGGTTGAATGGAAGCGTGAATGAAAACGGCTGGATGGGAATCAATAGTTGGCTGTGGTTTCTTACCCTAGCTGCCATCCTATTTAGTGTTTCGGTCAGTTGGCTGCACTTTAAAAAGAAAATTTAATCAGGTTAATATTCATGGGTTCATAAAAAAGAGGATCATATGAAGGCATTAGTATATCACGGACCTGGCAAACGTAGTTGGGAAGAAAAGCCAAAACCTACAATTAAAAATCCTACGGACGCAATTATCCGAATAACAAAAACAACCATATGCGGAACTGATCTTCATATTATGAAAGGAGATGTTCCTGAAGTGATTGATGGACTCATCCTTGGACACGAGGGAGTTGGAGTTGTTGAAGAAGCTGGACCGGGTGTTTCGAATTTTAAAGTTGGTAATAAAGTTCTGATTTCTTGTATTACCTCTTGCGGAATTTGTGAGGCGTGCAAGAAAGGAATGTATTCGCATTGCGAAACCGGCGGCTGGATTCTTGGTCATTTGATTGATGGAACACAAGCAGAATATGTTAGAATACCTCATGCCGATACCAGTCTCCATTTTATACCGGCGGGCGCGGATGAAGAAGCTATTGTAATGCTGAGTGATATTTTGCCAACCGGATTTGAATGCGGCGTTCTTAAGGGACAAATAAAACCGGGTGATACGGTTGCAATTGTTGGTGCAGGACCAATTGGACTTGCGACTCTGCTGACAGCAAAATTCTATTCTCCATCCGAGATTATTATGGTAGATTTAGATGAGAACCGGCTGAGTATTTCTAAAACATTTGGGGCAACCCAGCTTGTTAGTAAAAATGCTATTGAAAAGATAATGAAATTGACAAATGGAAAGGGGGTTGATGTTGCTATCGAAGCTGTTGGTATATCTGCTACGTTCGATATCTGCCAAGCAATTATTGCAGCAGGCGGACACATAGCAAACATCGGAGTACACGGAAAAAGTGCTGAGCTGCATCTTGAGAAGCTATGGTCAAGCAACATAACCATTACAACCCGTTTAGTTGATACAGTAACCACACCAATGCTGCTGAAGACGGTTCTATCCGGAAAATTAGAACCCGTGAAGTTAATTACCCATCGGTTTGCCCTGAATGAGATAATGAAAGCATACGATACTTTTGGAAATGCTGCAAAAGAGAAAGCTCTCAAGGTTATATTAACAAATAAATAAGTGAAAATTTAGATACTAAGTTCACCCAGAAGATGTAGTCCCATTTCCATCCCTTTGAGCTATTGTATTGCAGTTTATTCCTTCATAATATATTATATAACTACATAATAATATTAGAATTAAATAGAATGGAATCTATAAAAAACACAAGGGTGTTAAACTCTATTTTCAATCCTAAAGAAATGAGACAATTCTAAATGACAAATAATTTCCAAAATAAAAAAGATAAAAGTAAAATTTATCAAATCCCTAATACCAGGTTAGAATGGTGGAAAATTATTATAGCTTTTTTTTTAATATGGATTGTTACTTCATATTTTATGAAATCTTTTGATGGCCCCCCCGAGATAAACATTGCTTATAGTAAATTCAAACAAGAAGTGTCGAATAAAAATGTTGTTGAAATTACAATTAAAGAAAATAAAATATCCGGTATATTTCAAAATAAATTTATAAAAGTAGATAAAGCAGGCGACACAACTGCTTTTAAATATTTTTCAACAATCAAACCTTCTTTTCAAGATCCCGATTTGATAGCGGTATTGGAGAAAAATAACGTAACAATTAATGCCGAAGAAAAAAGTGATAATGGCTGGATTACATATTTTATATTCCTTCTCCTCCCCTTGATAATAATGGTAGTCTACTTTGGTTACGTGCGGAGAAAAACTCAAGGCAAAGGAGGTGGAATGATGGGAGGAGGTATGTTCGGTGTTGGAAGGTCAACTGCTAAAAGATTTAAAAAAGGAAAATCCAACATTACTTTTAATGATGTTGCGGGTTTAAATAATGCAAAAAATGATCTTCAGGAAATTATTGATTACCTAAAGGAACCGGGAAAATTTTCTGCCCTTGGAGCAAATATGCCAAAAGGAATTTTACTTATGGGACCACCGGGAACGGGGAAAACTTTGTTAGCCCGCGCTGCTGCTGGAGAGGCGAATGTTACTTTTTTCAGTATTAGCGGCTCGGAATTTATTGAGATGTTCGTTGGTGTAGGTGCTTCCCGTGTACGGAATATGTTTGAAAATGCTAAAAAAGAAGCTCCATCAGTTATCTTCATTGATGAAATTGATTCAATTGGCAGAGCCCGGGGTACCGGTTTGGGCGGCGGACATGATGAAAGGGAACAGACTCTAAATCAAATCTTATCGGAAATGGACGGCTTTGAACAAAATGAATCTGTCGTTGTTATGGCTGCTACAAATCGTCCGGATGTTCTCGATGCAGCTTTAATACGGCCAGGGAGGTTTGATAGACAAATTACACTTGAACTCCCTTATAAAGAAGCTCGAAAGAAAATTATTGAAATTCATACCAGGCATGTTCCGTTAGCTGATAATGTTGAGCCTGATAATATCGCAGCTCGTACAGTCGGTTTTTCCGGAGCTGACTTAAAGAATCTGGTTAATGAAGCCGCTCTGCTTGCCGGTCGTAAAAAAAAGGAAAAAGTTGATAAAGATGATTTTGATGAAGCAAGGGATAAAGTTTTACTTGGCGCTAAACGGGAAGAAATTATAACCGATGATGAGAAAAAAGTTATTGCATATCATGAAGCCGGGCATGCTTTAATTGCTAAGCTGCTTCCGGGTACCGATCCTTTGCAGAAAGTAACAATTATTCCGCGCGGGCGTGCTTTGGGTGTTACAGAACAAATTCCTGAATTTGAGAGGCATAATTTAAAACGACAATATCTGCTGAATAGAATTGCAGTTAGTCTAGGGGGAAGAGCTGCGGAAAAAATTATTTTTGACGACTATACTAATGGTGCAGAAAGTGATCTTAAAATGGTTACGAGAATAGCCAAGAAGATGGTCTGTCAATGGGGTATGAGTGATAAATTAGGCCCGGTCTCTTTCAAACTGGGTGAAGAACATCCCTTTCTGGGAAGAGAATTAGCTGAACCAAAAGATTTTAGCGATTTGACAGGAAGAATTATTGATGAAGAAATTCAAAAAATAATTAAGGAAATGGAACAAATTGTTGATAATATATTAAATAAAAATCTTGTAAAGCTTGATGCCTTAGCAGAAGCACTTCTAGAAAATGAGACTCTTGAGAAAAATCAAATTGATTGGATTCTTGATAAAGTATCGAATAATGGTTCTGAAAAAGAAAAAGAGCATTGGAATGCCATCTCCCATCACCATTAGGAATCTATGAAGATAATCAGCACGAAATTAAATGAATCATTATTCCGATTAAAGGTACATCTTAGTGAGAACTTTCTTGCTAAAAAATTTGTTAGCGGAGAACCACCCTTACGTTCGGAGTTATTTAGCGCCGACCAAATGGAGCAGCACGGCAAGACTCTTGCTAGCTCGCACACTTTAGGCTCTCAACACACTCCGGATCAGCACTTACTCTCACGGTTAGCAGAGAATGAAATTTTCCTGTTTGAAGTTCATAATTTATTGACTGAAACAGTTAAGGCTAACCATCAAATTACCCCTGCAGGCGAATGGCTGCTTGATAACTTTTATTTGGTTGAAGAGCAAATCCGAACGGGTAAGCTGCATTTACCCAAAGGTTATAACCGGGAGCTGCCTCGCCTTTTAAATGGTGTGTCAAAAGGTCTTCCCAGGGTTTATGATATAGCACAGGAAACTATTTCACATGGCGACGGCCGGGTGGACCCGGAGAATCTTACTCGTTTTGTGGCATCATACCAGACTATCTCAACATTAAAATTAGGAGAGCTTTGGGCAATTCCAACCATGCTGCGATTGGCGTTAATAGAGAATCTCCGCCGAGTTGCCCTACGCATTGCAGCCGGAAGGATTGATCGGGACTTGGCTGATTCATGGGCTGACCAGATGTTAGAGGTTGCTGAGAAGGATCCGAAAAGCCTAATTCTTATAATTGCTGATATGGCTCGTACAAATCCACCCATGACCACACCCTTTGTTTCAGAATTTTCACGCAGACTGCAAGGTTTAAGTCATGCTCTAGTATCACCGCTAACGTGGATTGAACAACAGCTTTCCGAATCGGGTTTGACGATTGAAAAATTAGTACAGTCTGGCAACCAACAACAGGCTGCCGATCAAGTTTCAATTAGTAACAGTATCGGGAGTCTTCGATTCCTTGAATCCATGGACTGGCGCAAGTTCGTTGAGACTATGAGTTCCGTCGAACAGATCTTGTGCCGGGATCCTGCCGGTGTTTACTGTAAAATGGATTTTGCTACCCGGGATAGTTATCGTCATGTAATCGAGAAGATCGCGAAAAAAAGTCTTTTATCTGAAGAAGAAATAGCGAAAATTGCAATCCGGCTGGCAGAAGAAAGGTCCGTCAATAAGAGTTCCAAAGATAGAGAAGCACATATCGGATTCTACCTGATCGATAAAGGTTTGGAACGGCTTGAGGAGCTAGCTAAGAAAAAATTTACTGTTTCTTCGGCTCTCAGAAAATTGGGATCCCGGTTTCCTTTGCTGATTTACACCGGTTCTATTACATTAATGACAGCTATCTTTACTGCCGGCTTACTGGCGAAAGCCTATGCCGAAGGTTTGCATGGTTGGTGGCTTGGGCTTTTAGGTATACTATTTTTGTTATGCACGAGCCAGCTTGCAGTTGCGCTTACTAATTGGCTGTCCACATTATTGGCCATTCCCAAACCCTTACCAAAAATGGATTTTTCCGAAGGAATACCCCCTGAGTATCGTACTCTTGTAGTAGTTCCGGCAATGTTAATTAACACTAAAAACATCCAGGAATTGATTGAGACTCTCGAAGTACGGTTTTTAGCAAACCGGGACGCAAACCTGCACTTTAGCTTATTGACCGACTTTCAAGACTCTGATAGAGAGACCATGCCGGAGGACGAGCTGCTCGTACAGCTGGCCCATAAGAAAATCGTAGAGCTTAATGAAAAATACAAAGGTTCGAGTAACGATACCTTTTTCCTTTTTCATCGCCCCAGGCAATGGAATTCTAAAGAGCGGCTGTGGATGGGTTACGAAAGGAAGAGGGGCAAACTTGAAGAATTGAATTCTATTCTGCGCGGCGGATCAAAAAGCCGCTTCTCGCTAGTCATTGGGAAAACGGCAGTTTTACCATATGTAAAGTATGTGATTACCCTTGACACAGATACGCAATTACCACGCGACACAGCAAGACAGTTAGTCGGAACTATAGTCCATCCGCTGAACCAGGCACATTATGATGAAGACAAGCAGCGTGTATGCGAGGGGTATACCATTTTGCAGCCGCGCGTTTCCGTCAGCCTTCCGGGAACGAACCGTTCACGTTATGCCCGGCTATATGGAAGTCAGCCAGGAATTGATCCCTACACACGCACAATCTCTGATGTATACCAGGATGTGTTTGGTGAGGGATCATTTATTGGCAAGGGTATTTACGATGTCGATGTTTTTGAGCGGGCTCTCAAGGGACGGTTTCCTGAAAACCAAATACTAAGCCACGATCTTATTGAGGGATGTCACGCTCGCGCAGGTCTCTTGAGTGATGTACAATTATTTGAAGAATATCCACCGAGTTATAATTCCGACGTAAACCGCCGGCATCGATGGATTCGCGGTGATTGGCAGCTAGTACGCTGGATTCTGCCGTTCATTCCAAACCTCAAAGGAGGTTTACAGAAGAATAATTTATCGGGGCTTTCCCGATGGAAAATCTTCGATAATCTTCGACGAAGTATTATTCCTTTGGCATTGACACTTCTGTTTATCTTCGGCTGTACCACCTTGTCACAAGCCTGGTTCTGGATCTTGTCGTTGATCGGAATTATTCTAATTCCTTCAATATTCATCTCCGTTCTCGATTTGTTAAAGAAACCTTTAGATATGCTTATGCGTCAGCATTTAACGGCAACAGTTCGATCTACAGGAATTCATTTCGCTCAAGCAGCTTTTACTCTTATTACTCTTCCTTATGAAGCATTTTTCAGTATGGATGCTGTTATTCGCACTATTTGGCGTACACTAATTTCCCATAAAAAACTTCTCGAATGGAATCCCTCCAATCTTAGAATAAGCAATAACCGCATAAAACTCTTTGGCTCATATAGAATGATGTGGATATCCCCAGCTATTGTTATTTTTTCTATCATCTATTTCGGGATTACAAAACAGGCTATTCCCGCAGTTGCATTGCCAATACTATTTCTCTGGGCTGTATCACCGGGAATAACCTGGTGGATAAGTTTACCGCTAGCACGCCGCGAAGCAAAGTTGACTGCTACACAGAAAATATTTCTACGGAATCTTTCTAGAAAAACATGGTCCTTCTTTGAGACATTTGTCGGTCCGGAAGATAACTGGCTACCTCCGGATAACTATCAGGAAAATCCCAAAGGTGTGGTTGCGCATCGCACTTCTCCAACTAACATGGGATTGGCGCTCTTAGCAAATTTATCTGCTTACGATTTTGGCTACATTTCTGCTAAACAATTCATTGATCGAACCTCGAATGCATTCCGAACGATGGAAAAGCTGAAACGATACCATGGACATTTCTTAAATTGGTATGATACACAATCTTTACTGCCGTTGCGGCCTCTTTATATTTCTTCAGTTGATAGCGGGAATCTTGCGGGTCACCTGCTTACTCTTCGCCAGGGTATTCTTTCTCTTCCAGATCAGAAAATAGTGGGGCGTCAACTTTTTGAAGGGATAAGTGACACTCTACGCATTCTCATAGAAATTGCCGAGGGAAAAGAGCAAGATGAATTAATTCAACTTCAGAAAGATTTAGAGTTCGCAGTCAATTCACCACCAATTACACTTTCTGAAATACGGCAAAAACTTGAATGGCTGACAGCAGCTACTGCTAAAGTAAAAGAAAGTTTTATTTCAAGTCCTGAAAGTCAAGCCCAATGGTGGGCGCATGCACTTTATAAACAATGCCGCAACGCTATGGATGAATTAATGCTTCTAGCTCCATGGACTTTCGTACATGAATTTCAGGATATGAATAACTACTTTCGCGAAACCGATGAAATACCGACTCTGCGTGAACTCGCAAAACTTTATAAAGAATTGCCGTCTGTTATTGGATGGCTTTCCCCGGACATGACGCCTGAAAAAAATGAGCGGCTCGATGAATTTCGAAGGCTGATCATAGAAGGGGGAAGACGTGCTGATGAGTGGATTGCAGCTATCAAATGTCTTGCAATACAATCAATTGAACTTTCAAATATGGAATATAATTTCCTTTATGACAAGTCACGTCACTTACTTTCTGTAGGATACAATATTGAGGAAAAACGTAGGGATCCTAGTTATTACGACCTGCTGGCTTCCGAAGCAAGACTGAGCAGCTTCGTAGCGATTGCACAGGGACAATTGCCGCAGGAAAGCTGGTTTGCTTTAGGACGTTTGCTCACTACAGTGGGCGGTGAGCCGATTCTTCTTTCATGGAGCGGTTCAATGTTTGAGTATCTGATGCCGCTTCTTGTAATGCCGACATACGAAAACACATTGCTTGACCAGACTTATAAAGCATCTGTGAAGAGACAAATTGAATATGGAAAACAGCGCGGCATTCCGTGGGGGATTTCCGAATCATGCTTTAATACTGTCGATGTTAATTTGAATTACCAGTACCGGGCATTTGGTGTGCCTGGTTTGGGACTCAAACGGGGATTGGCTGAAGACCTGGTTGTTGCCCCTTACGCATCGGCACTGGCGCTAATGGTAGAGCCTGAAGAGGCGTGTGTAAATCTACAGAAGCTTGCCTCTGACGGATTATTAGGAAAATTTGGTTTATATGAAGCGATAGACTATACTGCTTCACGACTTCCACGAGAGCAATCGAGTATAGTGGTTAAATCTTTCATGGCACATCACCAGGGCATGAGCCTGCTTTCTCTAGCTTATCTAATTCTAAATCGTCCGATGCAGAAACGGTTTGAGTCGGATCCGCTGTTTCGAAGCGACCATATTGCTGCTCCAGGAAAGAATTCCAAGGACCACTTTATTCCATTCGCATACTTCCGGTCTCTCCGATAGTCATACCGGTTCCAATATTAATGAAGCACCGGTACGTACATTTAGAAACCCTGATACGGCAATTCCTGAGGTTCACTTACTTTCGAATGGCAGATACAACGTGATGGTTACAAATGCAGGGGGGGGATATAGCAGGTGGAAAAATATTGCTGTCACCCGCTGGCATGAAGATAGTACCTGCGACGACCGGGGAACCTTTTGTTTTATCCGCGATACGGACAGCGGAGATTTTTGGTCTACGGCATATAAACCAACACTAAAACGTGCGAAGAATTATGAAGTTATTTTTTCTGAAGGGCATGCTGAATTTCGCCGCACTGATCAGAACATCGATATGCATACCGAGATTGTTGTCTCACCGGAAGATGACATTGAACTGCGCCGTATTCATTTAACCAACCGATCCCGAACACACAGAGAAATCGATATTACAAGTTATGCAGAAGTGGTACTTGCGTCGTCTGCCTCTGACGCACTGCACCCGGCATTCAGCAACCTTTTTGTACAGGCAGAAATTATCCGTGAGCGGCATGCAATACTGTGTATGCGCAGACCCCGCTCCCCTGAGGATCAGGTCTTGTGGATGTTTCATATGATGGAGGTGCGAGGGGCTAAAATTGAAGAAGTCTCCTTCGAAACCGACCGGGCGAAATTTATTGGCCGTGGAAACACAATTAGCGCTCCTAAAGCAATGAAAGACATCACTGCACTTTCAAACAGTCAGGGTTCAGTACTAGATCCGATTGTTGCAATACGGTATAATATAATACTCGAACCTGAAGAAACGGCAACAATAGATATGATATTTGGACTCGGAGAAACCCGGGATATAACTTTAAACCTTATAGATAAATACCGTGATCGGCGTCTCGCTAATCGTGTATTCGAGTTAGCATACACACACAGTCAGGTAGTGCTGCGTCAAATTGATGCCTCAGAAGCCGATGCACAGCTTTACGGACATCTCGCAAGTTCAGTTATCTATGCTAATTCCTATCTGCGTGCCGACCCTGGCGTGATTATCCAGAACCGGAGAGGACAATCCGGTCTATGGGGCTATTCCATTTCCGGTGATTTACCTATTGTGCTGCTGCAAATTGAAGATCCTGCCAATATCAGCCTTGTGCACCATATAGTGCAGGCTCATGCATATTGGCGTTTAAAAGGACTGGAAGTTGACCTTGTAATTTGGAACGAAGACCATGCCGGCTACCGGCAGCAGCTTCAAGAACAAATAATGAGGCTAATTGCCGCAGGCATTGAAGCCAACATTATTGACAGACCCGGTGGAATATTTGTAAGGCAGGCTGACCAAATTTCCAATGAAGACCGGATTCTTATTCAAACAGTTGCCCGCGTTATTATCTCAGATAGAAGGGGAACTCTTGAATCACAAATCAATCATCGCAATATACCGGAAATACCGGCTCCGCTTTTCAAGATTTTTCGAAGCTATAATAAAAACCACCAGGATGTTCCCGAATTGCCGCGGACTGACCTAATCTTCTTTAACGGATATGGAGGATTCACTCATGATGGACGTGAATATATAATCACAACCTCGCGCAAGCAAGTAACACCTGCACCGTGGGTGAATGTTCTGGCAAATGCAAACTTCGGAGCCATTGTTTCAGAATGCGGTCCAACTTATACATGGAGCGAGAATGCTCACGAGTTTCGACTTACACCCTGGAATAATGATCCCGTGAGCGATTCGAGCGGAGAAGCCTTCTATATTCGGGATGAAGAAACAGGTCATTATTGGTCTCCTACTCCATTGCCCAGTTGCGGTATTGGCCCTTATGTTTGCCGCCACGGATTTGGTTATAGTGTTTTTGAACATAAAGAGGATGGCATACGTTCGGAACTGTGGATTTATGTGGCAATTGACGCTGCGGTTAAGTTTTCAGTATTGAAAGTTCGTAATGACTCAGGCAGGCAACGACGGCTTTCGGCCGCAGGTTATGTAGAGTTGGTGCTAGGAGATCTACGTCCGAAATCTGCCATGCATGTGATTACTGAAATTGATCCCGGCAGTGGTTCAATCTTTGCGCGAAATTCGTATAATTCGGAATTTTCCGAAAGGATTGCCTTCTTTCAAACAGATGACCCGGCTCGTACAATAAGCTGCAACCGCACAGAATTCATCGGGCGCAATGGTACACTTAAAAACCCGGCAGCCATGACACGTATGCATCTTTCAGGCAGGACAGGAGCTGCATTGGACCCCTGTGCCGCTATCCATGTTCCTTTCGAGCTGGGAGATGGACAAGAGCTTGAAATAATATTTAAACTCGGCAGCGCTAATAATTATGATGAAGCTGGAAAAATGATTGAGCGATTCCGGGGATCAAGTGGCGCACGAAATGCATTAGAATCGGTTTGGCAGTATTGGAACCACACCCTTGGAGCAGTGCAAATTGATACTCCTGAGAGTTCTTTAAATGTTCTCGCAAACGGATGGCTCTTATACCAAACTTTAGCATGCCGAATTTGGGCGAGGAGCGGGTACTACCAATCCGGCGGGGCTTTTGGTTTTCGAGATCAACTTCAAGACGTAATGTCACTCATCCATACGAAACCGGATCTTACAAGAAAGCATCTGCTCCTCGCAGCGAGCCGTCAGTTTAAAGAAGGGGATGTACAGCATTGGTGGCATCCGCCATCCGGCAGGGGAGTTAGAACACATTGTTCTGATGATTACTTATGGCTGCCGTTAGCAGTAAGCCGCTATGTGTCGAGTACCGGTGATACCGGAATACTTAATGAAGCAATAAATTATCTGGAAGGCCGCTCGGTAAACGCAGAAGACGATTCATATTATGATCTTCCAAACAGATCAGAAGAAACCGGAAGCTTGTATCAGCACTGTGTGCGAGCCATACTAAGAGGACTCAGGTTTGGAGCACACGGATTGCCGCTAATCGGCACGGGCGATTGGAATGACGGTATGAATACAGTCGGCAGTCAAGGAAAAGGTGAAAGCGTCTGGTTGGGATTTTTCCTCTATAAAGTTCTTATGGAGTTCATTCAGATTGCCGGTACGAGAGGTGACATCCCATTCGTTGAACTATGCAAAAAAGAAGCCACCACGCTGCGACAGAATATAGAACAGAACGGCTGGGATGGCAAGTGGTACCGCCGGGCTTATTTTGATGACGGCACTCCGCTCGGTTCGGAGAGTAATCCGGAATGTAAGATTGATTCTATTGTACAAAGCTGGTCGGTACTTTCCGGTGCAGGAGAGACAGTACATTCACACATGGCTATGAGTGAACTGGATAAACGTCTTGTTCTCCGGAATCATGCATTGATTCAGCTTTTAGACCCGCCGTTTGACAAATCGGATTTGAATCCCGGCTATATAAAGGGCTATGTTCCCGGTGTAAGAGAAAATGGGGGTCAGTATACGCATGCCGCTATCTGGGCGGCGATGGCGTTTGCCGTTTTAGGAGACAGTAAACATGCATGGGAACTGCTGGGAATTATCAATCCTGTAAGCCATTCAAAATCTCGTGAGGAAATTGATATATATAAAGTGGAGCCTTATGTAATGGCAGCTGATGTTTATGCACTTACGCCCCACATTGGCCGCGGTGGGTGGAGCTGGTATACAGGTTCTGCAGGATGGATGTACCGGTTGATAACAGAATCACTCCTCGGGCTTAGGCTTGAAGTTGACAAGCTGTACATTGAGCCATGCCTCCCAGTCGATTGGGAAACTTATAGCGTATTATACCGATACCGGGAAACTACATACAACATCAAGATTTTTCAGATATACAACAGTGATATTGAATTTAGCTTATCAGTCGACGGAATTAAGAATGATGATAAATTTATTTCTCTTGCTGATGACCGGCAGTTACATATAGTAGAGGTAAGAATAATGCAATATGGTTCAGCCAAATAAGATTGGATTTGTGCTTTTTTCTTGTTTGACTCACCCGAAAGATGTAGTTCCTTTTTCATCCTTTTGCCGGATTGAAATATCGTCTTTCAATTTATAATTTCTTTCATGAAAAAAATTAGATTGCTATTAATCGAAGATAACCGGCTGCTCCACGATGGAATTATTTCAATGCTTAAAAAGCAGCAAGATATTAGAATCGTTACCGTATCGGGAGACAAAACGAATACTATTAAAAAGATCGGGCAGCTAAAACCGGATATA
Source organism: uncultured Ignavibacteriales bacterium (assembly GCA_963742995.1). Lineage (GTDB taxonomy): Bacteria > Bacteroidota > Ignavibacteria > Ignavibacteriales > Ignavibacteriaceae > CAVQBP01. Next base: position 61,916 of record CAVUOL010000017.1, on the reverse strand, counting down.
ATTCTTTTAGACCTAGGTTTGCGCAACCGGAATAGTCTGACTATAGTAGAAGTTGTAAAAAAAGATTTTCCTAATGCAAAAGTGATCGTTATGGATCTCGCGCCTGTATTAGGGGATATAAATTTATTTGTTAAAGCAGGTGCTTCGGGTTTTATATTGAAAGATGCATCACCAGATGATTTTCTTGAAACTATTCGTGCTGTTGCGAAAGGTGCAAACGTACTTCCACCTAATTTGACCGATTCTCTCTTTTCTGAAATAGTAGATCGCGCACTTAAGGGAGGTAGGATAAAATTGAAAGAAGCAGTTCGAATGACTAAACGGGAAAGGGAGGTTATTGGATTAATTGGAGAAGGTCTAAGCAATAAAGAAATTGGACAAAGGCTGCGAGTTTCAAATTTTACAATAAAAAGTCATATTCATAATATAATGGAAAAGCTTGCATTACATACACGTTTGGAAGTTGCAAATTACTCATACTCAGCTGGAAGCCTTAAAAAAATTATCAAAAATATCTCAATAGCTAGTTAGATGCGCAAAAAGCTATAAACGCATTGAATGAATCGGAATTCTCCGGAAGAAATATTACAGTTAATGAAGCTAAAGAACGTAATTAAACATAATTCAATATTGCTTTCTGATTGGCGTCTCAAAAGACGCCTTTTTTATTCCCTCAAAATATATGAAGATCTAACCTATAAAACTTACTTCAAAGGGATGAAAAAGGGATTAGATCTCTTACCAAGTTATCCTAATAGGCTAACAGAATATTTCAAAAACAGGGCGTAATATTATTGAATACTATATATGGATTTATTAATTTGCTAATGAGAATTAAATTTATATTAATCCATATATGAATATCCGGCATTACCAGTAATAATGAAAAAAATTTTAATCGTTGTTATAGAAGACAACCGGTTATTACGGGAAGGTATAACCGCAATGATTGGGGAACAGACGGATTTAAAAGTAACAGCCGCATTTGGGGACTGTGCAAAAGCATTACAATTTATTCGTCAATCTCAACCCAATGTAATCCTTCTGGATCTTGGATTACGAAATCAAAATAGTTTAAATCTTGCAAAAGTATTAAAAAAAGACTTTCAAAAAATAAAAATTATAATGATGGATCTTGTTCCCTTACAGGAAGATTTATTAGTTTTTGTGCAGGCAGGGGTTTCAGGGTTTATACTTAAAGAGGCAACGGTAGATGATTTTCTTAAAACAATCAGGACGGTCGCAGGTGGAGCTAAAGCACTGCCTTCGAATTTAACGGAATCACTCTTTTCCCAAATTGTTAATAAAGCAGTCAACGAATCAAATCCTTCAAAGATAATTAGTTCTGTAAAAATGACAAAACGCGAACGACAAGTAATTGATTTAGTTGCAGATGGTTTGACTAATAAAGAAATTGCACAAAAGCTTAATCTCTCAACTTATACTGTAAAAAGTCATATTCATAACATATTGGAGAAGCTTGCAATCCACACACGAGTACAGATTGCAAAATTCGCTCATACTTCGAACGATTATAATGCGGATGTAAAATCAATTTCTTTAATTGAAGAGCAAGGGGAGTAATCCTCCTTGTTATTTGAAATTTTATTGTGCGACATCGTTCACTAATGTCCGTTAACGAACGTTACATTGCTATACAAAAGTCATTTTCAGAATCCAAATAAATAATTTAATCAGGCATAGTTTTTGTTTTGACTGAATTATTATCTATAAAAATAAAATCCTAACTTAAACTTTAAAACTAAATTTGCGAAAAAATATTTGAATGTACAAGGGTTACAATGTTAAAAAACTATTTGAAAATAACGCTAAGAAATTTACGAAGGCATAAAGTATTTTCTTTTATAAATATTTTTGGTTTGTCGATCAGTCTTGCCTGCAGCGTATTGATCCTTCTTTTTGTAAGAAATGAATTAAGTTACGATTCCTTTCACAAAAATGCAGACAGGATTTATCGTATATCACTTTTTGAAAATTATGCTAAGGATGATCAACACTTTAATTCAATTACTCCAAGTGTATTCGGACCTTTACTAAAGAGTTATTATCCTGAAATTGAAAATTCTGTAAGAATTTCACAATTCTCCGGAAAGGTAACGTCAGGCTCAAAAACATTTATAGAAAAATATGAACTGGTGGACCCAGAATCTTTTAAATTCTTTAACTTTCCATTGCTGAAAGAAAATTCCGGCAATTTGCTGAATGATCCGAATTCAGCCGTAATTACCGAATCATATGCGAAAAAATATTTCGGTAATAATGAACCAGTTGGCAAAACTATTTCAATTCAGCTTGACAACAAGAGTGAGGATTTTCTTATAACCGATATTGCAAAGGATGTTCCGGTAAATTCCAGCATACAATTTAATATTTTAATTCCATACCAAAAGATAAAAGAGCTTTATGAAGAGAGAGCACTAAATAGTTTAACCACGATATTTTGTGAGACTTACGTACTTCTAAAGCCAAGTGTAAGGGGCAAAGCGATGGAAACAAAAATGCCGGTCATGATTAAGTCGCTGCAAGGTGACAGGTTTAAGGCTGGTGCATATAATCTATTGTTCCAGCCTATAAAAGATATTCACCTGGATACATCATATCCAGTTGGCTGGGAACCGATCAGCAGCCCGGTATATTCATATGCGTTGTCCATAATCGGATTTTTTATTTTGCTCATTGCTATAATAAATTTTGTAACATTGTCTATTGGTAAATCAGTTTCACGTTCAAATGAAGTGGGAATAAGGAAAGTTGTCGGTGCAACCAGGGGACAATTGATCACACAGTACTGGGGAGAATCGCTTACGGTTGTGATAATCTCTGCGTTTGCCGGAATCTTAATTGCTGAATTGTTACTGCCACTTTTTAATTCCCTTATCGGAAAACATTTAAAATTTGTATTCGAACCAATAACTATGGTAATTCTGCTGTTAATAGTATTATTGACCGGATTATTATCGGGTATTTATCCTGCTTTTGTTTTATCATCCTTCAACCCGGTAAAGGCATTAAAAGGTAAATTTAATATAGGGAAGAAATCAATTTTAAGGCAGTTCCTAGTAGGAGCACAGTTTACCGTATCTGTTATATTGATTGCTTCGACAATTGCAGTTTTCAATCAGCTTGAATTTGTGAAAAACAAGGATCTGGGATTTAAAAAGAGAATGTTCTGGTTATCCCGACCAAGCTTAATATGGTTGAAACCTTCAAAATTGCACAATTATTCAAAAACGAACTTAGTAAAAATAAAAATGTTATTGACATAGCAGCAGCCATAACACCAATGGGAGCCAGATGGAACATGATTGGGTTCAATAACCCTGGCGGTATATACAACCGTTTTTATCTAAATGTGGTGAACTATGATTATCTGAAAACAATGGGCTTAAAACTTATAGAGGGCCGGGATTTTTCAAAAGACTTTGCAACGGATTTTGATCAGGCTGTAATTGTAAATGAAGCATTTATCAAACACTTTGGATTGGATAATGATTTGAGCGGTAAAATGCCGGGCGGTTTTGAAAACAATAAAATAATTGGCGTTGTAAAAAATTTTAATTATGAATCCCTTCATTCAACTGTTAAACCTGCAGCTATCGCATTGAGTTACAATAATATTTTTAGGTCCGCAAATGATATTGACACAAATATAGAGCCAAGATTATTATTAAGAATAAGATCGGAAAATATAAATTCCACCATATCTGAAATTGAAGCTAAATGGAAACAGCTTGTACCCGGAATTACATTTAACAGCACCTTCCTTAAAGATAATGTAGAGAAACAATACAGGACTGAAGAGCAAGTGACAATGATATGTTCTTTATCTTCAATCCTTTCAGTATTAATAACCTGCCTTGGGCTCTTTGGATTATCAATTCTTATTACATTACAAAAGACAAAAGAAATTGGTATAAGGCGGGTACTTGGTGCATCTGCATTATCGATTTACGGAATGCTTTCGAAAGAATTCATGATGATTATACTCGCTGCCTTACTATTCGGCATACCGGCAGGGTGGTACCTAATAAATAAATGGCTGAGTGAGTTTGCCTACAGGATAAATGAGAGTGCATTAATATTCATTACTGCCGGAATAATAACCATAATCATTGCTTCTGTCACAATAAGTTTCCAGGTAATAAAAGCAGCCAATATAACTCCTATTGATACTTTGAAGTATGAATAATATACTATTTTCGATCTTTTAACATCATGGGAGGAATGGGCAGGTGATGAAGATGCTTTATTGACTATCTACTTTAACTTAAAACTTGCACTTGCATTTAAACTTTATGTTTATCAATGCTCCAGATACCTGAGCCATAAGAAGCAATGAAAAGAAAAACAAAGCAATATAAAACAGCAAGTTCGCCTTTATTTTGAACCGGGAATAGAGCCGCGGGCTGGTGGGCTTTAAAATATGCAACAGCCATTTCGCCACTTGCAATAAAAGCTGCCCATCTTGTTTGCCAGCCTAATGTTATCATTAAACCTGCTACAAATTCAATTATACAAGCTAGAAGCAATAGGATATTACTTACCGGCAAAATTCCGCTAGAGAACAATCCTATTTTTTGAATGCCGTGACTAAAAAATAAAAGTCCGAGAATAATTCTCATTAATGCATATACTTGGTTTTTATAATTTTCAAGAAATCTCATTTTAAATCTCCTTAAGAGCTTTAATGTAAAAGGTATCCAGGTAAAAAATATAAATTTATAATAGTAAAGAAAATATAAAAGGTTATTAAAAGTTTAAAAGTGATTAAAGTTATCCCGGCTTTCTTTCGATAATAACAATTATATATGAATTTATTTAAGTAATAATGGGAATAAAGAAATATGATCCATTTCAAAAACCTCAGGATATCACAGAAATTATGGCTATTAACGACATTAACTATGCTCTTCTTTGTTGGTTACGGTCTTTATTCTTACGATACGATTGATACAGTAAAGATTAATAGTCCTTTATATGAAAAAATTGCCAACGGGAAAGACCTAATTGCCGATATATTACCACCGCCGGAATACCTAATTGAATATTATTTAACTATTCATCAAATGGCAGTTGAAGAACAATCCGGAAAAGTTGAAGAACTTGTTCAAAGAGGTGAAAAATTAAAAGAAGAATATTTGAAAAGACATGAATTTTGGCAAAATAAACTTGAACAAGGTGAATTAAAAGATAGGTTAATTAAGGATTCTTATTTACCAGCTATGGAATTATTTGATATATGTGAAAAGCAATATATACCGGATATTAGAAAGGGTAAGTATGCAGAGGCAAAAATATTATTAAATACCTCGATCGAAAAGGCCTTCATGAATCATAAAGAAGCAATTAATAATACGGTAAATGTTGCCGAATCGTCAAATAAAGTATGGGAGTTAAAAACCGAAGATATAATTAAAAACAGGACTCTTGTGATTTTTTTACTTCTGTTTACAATGATGATGATGTCAATTTTAGTTGCCAGATCAATAATTAAAAGTATTAAAAACCCTATCAGCAAATTAATAGGGATAGTTAATTACGTTGCCTCCGGCAATGAGGAATTACAAAATGCCGCTGTTTCTATATCCAGAGGGGAAACTTCAGCGGTACTTTCTTCAAAGGCTATAGAAGTTGATATAAATACAAAAGATGAAATTGGTGAACTTGCCTCTTCAGTAAAAAGGATTGTTTTTTCTCAGGAAGAATTAAGAAGTTCTTTTAGCGGTTTAATTACTTCTATAAAAGGACTTTTAAATGAGACATCATCTTTAACTGAGTCTGCAATCAATGGAAATCTTGAGAGAAGAGGAGATGCATCGCGATTTGAAGGAGAGTTTTCCAGGATAGTTACCGGATTCAATCAGACAATTGAAACTATAGTTAAAAATGTTCGTGACTATGAAGATGTTGTAGAAAGGATCGGGAAAGGGGATTTAACTGCGCGGATGGAAGGTGAATACAAAGGTAATTTTAAGACTCTTCAAACAAGGGCAGACGAATTAAGAGTTTCCTTATTGCAATTAATATCAAGAATAAAAGAAGCTGTAGGGTCAGCGGCTAGTGCTGCTTCCGAAATCTCCAGTGCTGCTGAAGAAATGGCAACGAATGCTTCCGAACAATCTGCTCAAACTGGTGAAGTGGCAGCAGCAATAGAACAAATGACGAGCACAATTCTTGAAACTACAAGGAATGCCGCCACAGCAGCGGACAATGCAAAAAAATCGGGAGGTATTGCTACCGAAGGAGCTAAAGTTGTTGAAGGTACTATTTTAGGTATAGAAAGAATCTCAACAGTAGTTAAAAATGCTTCCGATATTGTTAAAAGGCTGGGATCAAGCAGTAATCAGATTGGGGAAATCATCCAGGTAATTGATGATATAGCTGACCAAACTAATTTATTAGCGCTGAATGCTGCAATCGAAGCCGCAAGAGCTGGAGAACAGGGAAGAGGATTTGCTGTTGTAGCTGATGAAGTCCGGAAACTTGCCGAAAGAACTACAAAAGCTACGAAAGAAATAACTGTAATGATAAAACAAATTCAGGTTGATACGAAGGATGCGGTTGTTTCAATTGAAGAAGGTGAGAAAGAAGTGCAGAATGGAATTAATTTATCGGAGAGATCGAAAAATTCATTAAAGGAAATAATTGAAGCATCATTAAAAGTTGTAGACGACATAAACCAGGTAGCAAGTGCCAGTGAAGAACAATCTTCTACATCGGAAGAAATAAGCAGAAGTATTGAAACAATTTCAGGTGTAATACAGCAGAGTGCAGCCGGTACCCAGCAGGTAGCTAAATCAGCAGAAGACTTAAATTTGCTCACGGAAAATCTTCAGGGTTTAATCAGCAAATTTAAATTGGATGAGAGTTCGGAAGGAACTCATTATTCCATCCGTCAGAATGGAAAATTAATTAAGGTATGAGCTCAAAATATCAATGTAATTTTGTAAGAGAGAGATTTTGGCACCCAGTATTTAGAATTATTTTGCGATTATCTCCATTTTAAGCCATTTTTCACAAGCTTCAGGCCATGACGATTCGGTGCTGCCCATTTAATTATTGGTCAGTCATTGGTCATCAGACAGGGTACAGTCATTGAATTCAATATTAAGTAATTAATTCAAAACTGTTTGTTACATTAGCAGTGAAATTAAAAATAATCTGAATTTCATCTCTGTTTTTTATAAATCCTAATGCTGCACTTAATGGTTCGATATTAAAATCGTTTTGCTTAATTTTGAAACTTGAATAGGCAATAAAACAGTCATATTTAACTTCAATATTAACCCCGGCAGAAATTCTTTTTGTAATACCGTGTATAGTCAGATCACCGAATATCAGATAATTATCACTATCATTTTTAATTAAAGATTCGGAACGAAATTTTATTACATGATATTTAGCCGTGTCCAATTGATCGTCTTCCATCATATCCTTTTCTACTTTTTTCATATCTCCGGCACTTAGATTGCCTTCTAATTTATATTTCCTTCTCATTTCGGGCAGGTCAGCTTAAAAGGCAGATCATATCTAATTTTTGTAATTGGGTTTAAGAAGTGCTGGGAATTTTGGGAAAAAATATACATGAAGCGTTTAAATATCCATCCTGGATTACTATCCGAAAATATTTTTTTAAAATCTTGTAAGAAATCAGGTAGTTTTTGATACTATTATATTAAATTAAATTGTGTTTATCATAATTGTAAAGGGATATGCCGGAAAGCGAACAAAAACAGATATTTTACGATTGGCTTAAAAAATATAAGGGACTACTTTTTAAAGTTATTCGTGCTTACGCTTTTAATTTGCATGACCGGGAAGATTTATTCCAGGAAATAACAATACAGATATGGAATTCTATACCCAATTTTCGTGGGGATTCAGCAGCTTCAACCTGGGTATATCGCGTTTCATTGTATTCTGCTATATCCTGGTCAAAGAAAGAAAAGAAACATACTACCGGCAAACAATCACTGGACGGAATCAGCCATATGCTGACTGAAATTTCAAGCTTTAAAGACAGCCGGGTAGAATGGTTATACAAACAAATAGCAAAATTAAATGAAATAGATCGTTCAATTACACTCCTTTTACTGGATGGCTTTAGTTATAAAGAGATGGCAAATATAATTGGAATTTCCGAAAGTAATGTTGGTGTAAAGATTAACCGGATTAAAAAAGATCTAATACAAAAGTCACAGGAGGATTTTTAAAATGGAGTTTGAGGATATGAAAAAAATATGGGATGAGCAAAATAACGAAAACATTTATGCAATAAATGAATCGGAATTACACCGCCGTGTTATTAGAAATAAAAACAGAGTAAAATTTATGATAAATAAATTTGAGTGGACTTACCTGATTGTAATGTTTGGATTAGGTTTATTTGCTACTATTGTTGGAATTCAACACAATCAATTGTTTAAATTGGCTGGTGCTTTGATCTTTTTTTTAGCTGCCGTCTATTTTCTTAAAAGCCGCTTGGACAGGATTAAATATGAAGGTAAATCGAATCTCTCACTATTAGGTGACATTGAACAGGCAATACGAAGCCTTGACTATCACAGTAAAAGACATAAATATTTTAGAATATGGTTCATTTTGCCCATGGTTTGCGCAATCTTTATAAATTTAGTCTACACATATAACAGCAGCAGATCGTGGTGGCCGTTGATGGTTGCCTTGGGTTCATTTGCTTTAGCTGATTGGGGGGTGAGAAAAGAATTGCGCTGCAAAATATTGCCTAAAAAGGAAGACTTAATACAATTACGCAGCTTGCTTTTAAAAGACAACTAATAAGACAAACTAATATATATGCGCAAATAAGATTTGGAAAAATGGAGGAAAGGAATATTGCGGGAATGGAATGTCAAATTCATTAAAATAGCTGACAAAAATTTTATACCAATTCAAAATTAACTTTTGAAAAGCCTTCCTAATCCTCTTGATGTTCCAGTTATCAAAACCTTTGTCATAACTTCACCTCACACTATCTTTTCACTAAAAATAAATAAAGCTTAGCTTCATAAATGTGTTCCATTTCCATAGAATGATTAATGTAAATTTTGATTTTTCTTTTTTCAAAATAAATCTTAAATTATTTCACTGATATTTATAAAAACAAGCGGGCTTTTCTTAAAATGTAATAGTTAGCTGCTAAGAAAATGGAGAAGATTATTTAATGAAATTGACGAAGCTGTTTAATGAATTTTTCAACAGTGAAAAATCCGCCGGGTTAATTTTAATGTTATGCAGTATAGTTTCTCTTTTACTTGCAAACTCAGCTTTTGGGCAAAACTATATTCATTTCTGGCATATTGATATTTTCTCTAAATCTACGGAGTTCTGGATAAATGATGGGTTAATGACGGTGTTCTTTCTTCTCGTTGGTCTTGAGATTGAACGGGAAATCTACGTTGGCGAATTGTCTAATATTAAAAAATCTTTGCTGCCTATTTTTGCAGCTCTCGGTGGAATGGTATTCCCAGCCATAATTCACTTCTTATTCAATCAAGGTACGATTTTTCAAAGAGGCTTTGGCATTCCGATGGCGACCGATATTGCATTTTCATTAGCGGTACTTTCCCTATTGGGAAATAGAGTTCCAATTTCACTAAAAGTATTTTTGACAGCTTTAGCAATCATTGATGATCTAGGAGCAATTATAATTATTGCACTATTTTATTCAACTGGTTTTTCTTTTACATACTTTGGATTATCTATTTTAATATTTTCAATTATGATTATTCTTAATAGAGCAAAATTTTATAAGATATGGGTGTATTTAATTCTTGGCTGTCTTATGTGGTTTTGTATGTATCGTTCGGGTATTCATCCTACAATTACGGGTGTGCTTTTAGCTTTTGCAATTCCGTTTGGTAACGGTGATGAGAAATCTCCATCATATAATTTGCAGCATAGTTTGCACAAAACGGTCGCTTTTTTTATTCTCCCGCTTTTTGCATTAGCTAATACGGCAATTCTTTTCCCATCATCTTTTATCGGCTCTTTAACCAATTCAAACGGCTATGGTATTATGCTTGGTCTACTGTTGGGCAAACCTTTAGGAATATTTATTTTCTCTATTCTTGGTGTAACTTTGGGCTTATGTTCTATCCCAAAAGAAATAAGTAAAAAACATCTCATCGGGGTTGGACTGCTTGCGGGTATCGGTTTTACAATGTCCATATTCATAACGCTTTTAGCATTCAGCGAAAATATCTCTATTGTCAGTTCAAAAATATCTGTATTAATTGCATCTGTTTTAGCCGGCTTGCTAGGATTTCTTTGGTTATATATTACACTACCAAAGAAAAAGTATGAACCAGAAGAGTCTTGAAGATACCCTGCTGTAGTATTGTAGCACTTTATTATTTTCTCATGTGATTGCTTTTTCATATTTGATTTTCTCCCGCAAAGCTGGATCTTTGGGACAACACTAATCTTTTTGAAATCTTTCCACTTCGAACCATTTCTATTGCTTCATTCACTTTAGAGAACGGAAAAAAAAAGTCATACTTAATTCGATATAACCGTGAAGTAATTACCTTTTGTATAAACGTCTTCCTGCAATTTTTTACATGTCCGAAAACGGCGAGATTTTACTATCTATTTTTTTTATGTTGCAACATGATTTTGAATCCGGAAATATGTTATACAGCACTAAGATCTAAAGATTCTCGTTTCGATGGAATATTTTTTGTTGGAGTAAAATCAACCGGCGTTTATTGCAGGCCTATATGTACAGCCAGAGCTGCAAAAAGAGAATATTATTTATACTTCTCCAGTGCTGCAGGAGCTGAGAAAGAAGGCTTTCGACCCTGTTTACGCTGCCGTCCGGAACTGGCTCCGGGTAATGCTCCCATAGATATGAAAAGTAAACTTGCTGAATCTGTAGTAAGTTATATTGAGGATGACCTGCTTCAGGACCAAAGTATTACTGGTTTGGCGGATGAACTGGGGGTTACCCCGCGCCATCTTAGGAGAGTGTTCAATGAAGAGTTCGGCGTTACACCGATAGAATATGCCCAGACTAAACGCTTATTACTGTCGAAACATCTATTGAAAGATACTAACCTGCCAATCACCGAAATCGCCTTCGCAAGCGGATTTTCAAGTTTAAGGCGTTTTAATGCTCTATTCAAAGAACGTTACAGGCTTGCCCCAACCGACATTCGAAAAAATGGAATTAGCTACGAAAAGAATATGCCTGTAACATTTGAATTAGGTTACAGACCACCATTTGATTGGGAGTCATATTTAGGTTTTTTAGAACTTCGAATGACCGAAGGAATAGAAACAATTGAAGATAGACAATATATACGTAAGAAGGAACGGATTAAGATAAAAATTGTTCGGCTTATGGAAAATTTTCTGCAAATAAATTTATAAATGTTTTAAGTTTTCTGAATAAAATTTAAATGTTATATTAACAAATAATAAATTATATTATGCCAAAACTTTCTTCCGAATTCAAAAAGGTAATTAGTTCATTATCATCAGAAGAATTGCAAAAAATAATTTATCGTTTCTCCATAAGTAATCAAGATATATATGATACTTTAGTATATGAATATGTTAACGATAAGAGCAATATAGAACTTTTTGCAGAAACTAAAGATGAAATAGGATATAATTTTTCTGACATATCTGGAAGAATAATCGAAAAACAACTCGCTAAAGCAATAGGTAAATCAATAAAAGAGATAAATAGATTTGCTAAAATTACGAAAGATAAAAAATCGGAAGCTGATTTACTTATCTACTTATTAAGAATAGTATTTGATAATTATGATAAATGTTTAGGTACTTGCTGGACAATATTTGATTCTAAGGTAGCTATAACAACTAAACGTCTATATAATTTAGTAAAGAATAAGTTGCATTATGATTATCGAATAGAATATCGCGAGGATATAAATAGTTTCATAAAACGATTAAAGGAAACCAGCGGTCATATTGATACTGTTTTTAATATGTCAAAGTTAGAATAATTATAGAACGGGAAAAAAGTAATCAAAGAAACAGCCTAACGAAGCCTTTCAAGCTGACAGCGTATACGCATTCGGCACTTAGAAACTTATTGTTAAGATTAAGTCATTGGCATCTAAAGTTTTTGGAGGAACACAAAATGAGCGATAAAGAGTCTAATATTCACGACTTTGATATTGCATTGATTTGCGAATATTTTTCCAGTATGGATCGCCAAGGCCCAGGAAGCCAGGAAGCAACTTTAAGGGCATTAAGCTTTATTGGTAATATGCACGAGGAATCAAGCATTGTTGACCTTGGTTGTGGTACTGGAGGTCAAACTATAGTTTTAGCTCAAAACACTCCGGGGAATATTACGGCCATTGATTTATTCCCTGGTTTTATCGACAAACTAAATGACAATGCTCAAAAATTGAATCTTCAAAGCAGAGTTAAAGGCCTTATTGGTTCAATGGATAAACTTGATCTTCAATTAAATGAATTAGACCTTATTTGGAGTGAAGGAGCAATATATAATATTGGCTTTGAAAAAGGTATGAATTATTGGAATAAGTTTTTGAAAAAAGGCGGCTATATTGCTGTTACTGAAGCATCATGGTTTACAGAAGAACGGCCAAAAGAAATATTTGATTTTTGGAATGAAGCATATCCTGAAATAGACACCATTCCAAATAAAATTGCTCAAATGCAAAAAGCAGGCTATGTTGTTATAGCATCATTCATATTGCCTGAAACTTGCTGGATTGATAACTTTTTTGTTCCGGAAATAACAGCACAAAAAATATTTTTGGAAAAATATAAAGGTAATAAATCTGTCGAAGAATTCGTAAAATATGAAAAGCATGGAGCTGAACTTTATAATAAGTATAAAGAATATTATGGGTATGTATTTTATATCGGAAAGAAAATATAGAAGCCCCGTCCAGCATTCATGCTGACGGTTAACGTAGGTCATTAGTCATGTGGTCATATGTCATTTGGTTAAGGCATGAATGGTTGGTTGATTGAATGATGGAATGTTTGATTGGTTGGATGGGTGAATGAAGTTGTTGGACTATCTGTGACTAATTTGATTTTTTCTGTTGCCAAAGATTTTTTTATAGGTTTAATATTTTTAGGGATTTCTGTATGACATTTTTGTCATTCTTCAGAGAAATATTGTATGAGAATAAGGGATTTTTTGTCCGCTTTTTAGGCTTATTTGGGACGGAGTTATAACGGAGGTGTAACGGAGGTGGAGCGTATGTGGAACTGATTGAAAATGGAAGGCGGAAAGGGGGTATAGGGGGTGTGTCAAAAATGTCAATAGCCCCACAAGAAATTAGAAAATAATTTTAAGTTTTTTGGAAATAAAAACTTATGTTGAGGGAAAAATGTCCAACTATGACTAAGTTAGGGTTTGCAGTTGATTTCTTGATGGAAAGATTGTTATTTAGGAAGAATGAATTGTAAAAGGTTTATTGCTTTACAAATTATGATTAACCGAGATTAATTTATTTCAAGTAAAAATTATATGCAGCTTTAGCTATTTTTGCTATCGTTTCGTCGCGTTTTTTTTCATTGTCCTTAGAATCTTTAATAAATACAACTACTATTATATGCTAGTCCATTTGGAAGGTTAATGATCCCTGCATCATTTGTTGCGGCTGCAATACCTTTTTTATTCATCCCGGATGAACCTGTCTTATGAGCGACAGTAGTTCCATCCGGTAATAATCCCTTTATCCTACCTGCACCTGTATTGGCTGCTGCCATAATATTCCATAGAAAATTCCTGCTCGTTGATGAAAGGATGCTGTCACGGGTAAATTTGGTTAATAACCGTGCCATAGCAGCAGGGGTAGTCCAGTTTTTATATTGGACCTCCCAATCTTTGTGCATATCATCTTCTGTTGCAGCAATATTTATTTCTCTTATTCCAAGACTATGGATATATTTATTGACTTTAGCGGGTCCTCCTTCCAATCTAAATAATATATCGCATCCATTGTTATCACTTTCGGAAACCGTATAAGTCAATATTTCTCTCAATGTAATATCAACATCACCATTAGGATATTTCTCACGTAAGGGGCTCCATGTATCCGGATGCAAATCTTTTTTACTGATATGGATTTTTTGATCGAGGGAAAGAGTACCTTTATCGACATCCCTTAGTACAGCCAATGCAAGAGGGAATTTGAATACACTTTGCATAGGATAATGAATATCATTATTAAATGTAAGTGTATCAGGATTCTCATAGGTTCCTATAGCTGCTCCTACCGTTCCGCCGGATTTTTTAATTATTCCGGATATCCTTGATTTTAGTGATTCTTGCTGAGCAAAGATATTTATGGAGAGAAAGAATAATATTAATATCCATAAGATGTTTTTACCATATATTAATTTCATGCCATTTGTACATGCTTTTTTTAAAGAAACAATTTCAACTTAATTCGAAAATATTTAAGTTTCAATAAAATTCCTTAGAGCATTTGATAAAAAAAAGAATTGGAGGGTTAAAAGTGAATTCTACACCCAATAGTAATAGCATGATTTTTCATCCATTCCGCAGCTGGTTTGCTGTACATGCTGCTATAGCCTTAATTTTTATTTTTATAATTTTTTCTGCTTTTGAAACTTCAGGGCAATCCGGTCTTAATGAAAAATGGGTTGGAACATGGAGTACAGCCTTACAGCTTGTTGAGCCTCGCAACTTGCCCCCGGAACCAGGTCTTAGTCATAATACAATAAGACAAATAGTACATGTTTCAATTGGAGGAGACAGCCTACGAATGAGATTTTCAAATGAGTTCGGCACAAGTCCTTTAACATTGAATGAAGTGCATATTGCTCTACAGACAGACAGCAGTTCCATTGATCCGAACACAGATAAAGCAGTTGAATTCGGTGAAAAACCGGGAGTTACTATTGAACCGGGGACCGCAATTACATCGGATCCTTTAAGATTTTCTTTCAAACCTTTGAGCAATATTACAGTTACTATTTACTTTGGAGATACTTCACCAGAAGTTACCGGACACCCGGGATCGAGAACCACCTCATATATGCTTACGGGTAATATGGTTTCTGCGGCTGAGTTTAAAAACTCTACCGGAACAGATCATTGGTATATCATCAACAACATAGAAGTAAAAGCACCCGATTCAACTGGTGCTGCAGTTATTCTCGGCAATTCTATTACTGATGGCAGAGGTTCAGGGACAAATAAACAGGATAGATGGCCTGATGAATTATCAAAAAGGTTACAGAAGAATCCAGGAACAAGTCAAGTTGCTGTTTTAAATGAAGGAATCGGGGGAAACTGTGTGCTTCGTAATTGTCTGGGACCATCTGCAATTAGCCGCTTTAGACATGATGTAATAGAGCAGAACGGTGTAAGATGGTTAATTATTCTTGAAGGGATAAATGATATCGGGGGTGCACATGGTGCTCAGGGTTCTGAAAAAGTTGCAGCAGATCTTATTTTGGTTTTCAAGGATATGATCGACAGTGCACATGCTAAAGGGATACGGGTTTACGGAGCTACACTTCTACCTATGGGCGGTTCTTTTTACTATACACCGGAACATGAATCCGCCCGTGATTCAGTAAACAAATGGATCCGGAGCAGCGGCCGTTTTGATGCAGTGATTGATTTGGATGAGGGATTACGAGATCCTTCGGATCCTATACATCTTTTACCCGAAGCTGACTCGGGAGATCATCTGCATCCAAGTGAAGCAGGCCACCGGATGATGGCAGAGGCAGTTGATCTGACTCTTTTTAAATGAAGCTGAAGCGAATTGAAATAAATAATTTTGAAATTCAGAGTCTGAAGAATGAAATCAAAAGACCAGATAGTAAAAGAAGCAGTTCATTTTTTAATTGAACTAATGATTGTTTTTATAGGTGTCTATCTTGCTTTTTTACTTAATGAATATAGAGCTGATAATGAAACTCAAAACAGGCGTCAGCAGATGCGTTCGGCATTATTTCAGGAAATAGGAATATTTATAAGTTCAACAGACGCTATTACTCCGTTTTTAGACTCTCTATTAACTCAATGGCAGAATAAATACAAAGCAGGGGAAAGACCTATTCCTTTATATTTACAGTTTACAGGTGTTGATCTTCCTCCGAGAGGAATGTGGCAGGCTGTAGTATCATCAGATGGTTTGGCGATCTTAAATGTAAAAACAATACAGAAAGCATCTGACTTTTATAATTCACTTGATGTACTTGTTGATAAATACAAAACATTAAATGAATTTGCGGAAAGGGAATTACTGCCAAATGCAGATTTTGGCAGCGATAAATTTTATAAAAAGGATAATAAACTCAAGCCTGAATTTAATGCATATATTCAGCGTATGAGGGATTTAAGAGAGCTTCTTAATATAGTTAGAGCACGTGCAGTTGAAAGCAGAAAAATTCTTATGGAATAGCAAATTAATACTTCATAAAAACAGTTAGTTAAAAAATCTGCAATAATCTAAAAAATTTAGAGAAATTTTATTTAGTGAGTATGATTTTTTAATTTCGATTAAAAAAAAATCAAAATGATTTTTCGATTAAAAAAAATAACTCTGTTATTTTCTTCTTTAATATTTTATTTACTTTTCTCAATAAATTCATGTCAGTCTAATAATGTTGAACCAACCGGCATTAAAGCAGATGATTCAAACTGGAATACTTCATCACCGGAAGAGCAGCATTTGAACAGTTCAATTTTACAAAAACTGGAAGAGGAGGTCAGGTTGGGCGAGTTTGGAAAAATTAAAAGTTTATTAATTACAAGAAATGATTACCTGGTATTCGAAAGATATTTTAATGGAGCTGATCGAAACCAATTACATATAATGTATTCAGTTACCAAAAGTATTACTTCAGTTATAACAGGGATTGCACTTAATGTTAAAAAAGATTTTACTATAAATGACAGGATTAAAAAATATTTTCCTGCATATTCAACTGGATTTGATTCTATGAAGGAAAATATCACAATCAAAGAATTATTAACCATGTCGGCAGGTTATCAATGGAATGAATTATCAATTCCATATTCCGATCCAAATAACGATTTTAATAAACTATTTTCGAGCAATGATGAGATAAATTATATACTGAATAAATCTGTTGTAAATACACCCGGAACAAAATTCACATATAATACCGGATTGCCGATATTGCAATCGGTGATACTGCAAGTGAATATAGGTATGACAGTACCTGATTTCACCAACAAATATTTATTTATCCCATTAGGAATTAAGATATGGAAATGGGATTCATTCAGGGATAGTATTACAAATACAGGAAGCGGCTTATCTTTACGTCCTATAGACATGGCATTAATCGGTCAACTTTTTCTAAATGAAGGTTTCTGGAACAAAGAACAAATAATAATGCAGGACTGGATAGATGAGTCGACAAAAAAAGAGATTTCGGTGAATGCTGATTATGATTACGGGTATTATTGGTGGAAGTTTTCAAACCAGAATCAGATTGTAAGCAGTCTTCCGGTGAATGATCTCTATTTTGCCTGGGGATACAGTGATCAGTTTTTATTTATAATCCCTGTTTATAATATGGTTATAGTTATTACAGCAGATAACCAGGAAAACAATTATCCGGTTTTTAACATTTTAAAGGATTATGTGTTTAAGGCTTTTGAAAATTAAATGGATTACCAACACCCAAACTTATTACCTTTGTATGGAAAGGATAAGACAGATTTATTAAATGGAATGGTAATAGGAGGCAATGAGAATTTTACCAAAAATGAGAATTTAAAAGATGGCATCCTTTTACTATTTTCTATCCAAAAGAGATGATTATTGGACTTATACCCAATAATAAATTAAAGGGTTATTCATTACAAAGATGCCATCTTTAAATATCGGTATACCAGAAGTAAATAAATAAAAGTTAAATTATTTTAAATACATCATCTTTTTCGATTTTATAAATTCACCTGCGGTCATTCTGCATATATAGCTTCCGCTGCTTACCTTATTTCCATTTTGATCCTTGCCATCCCAATTCAAAGTATGTATTCCTGTTTTTGCATTACCTGAAAAAAGTGTTGCTATTTCCTGTCCTATTATATCATAAATTTTTATCGTTACATATTCATCTTTGGGAATAGAGAATTTTATAAAAGTTGCAGGGTTGAACGGGTTCGGATAATTTTGACTTAGAGCATATTCAACCGGTACAGAGGGATCTCCATACTGAATGACCACTTCTACATTTTGGATGGCATTGTTATTTTTATCGGCAACAATAACATTATCGACAACCATATCTTCAGGGTTAATATCAGATACAGGAATAGATGCAATTATATATTCGCCTGCATCGAGCAAACCACACTGATCATCATAGGATACTATTCTCAGGCATGAATTATTTTGAAAATAATCTACTTGATTAAATAATGATGTCAATTTAGTATTTTGAGGGATTGAAAGTCCGGGTTTACTTAATTCGATTTGGAGCCCTTTTATCTTTTTAGATGATTCGAGCCCCATGGATATCCCTTCGTCCGTAAAATAAAATGTAACCTTTGCATCCATACCCGGAGTTAATTTACGCATTTTGCTGCCTGCAAATTCAACAGGAGCATGGGCACCTTTATATACAGGAGTATTATCAGGATAAGCTCCGGTAAGAACTATATTCTGCAAGACGGCTAAATCAAGAACATCAATTATCCCATCTCTAATGGGAAGAGGGTCGCCGGAATTCCATGGAGATATATCTCCATTTATAAACTGGCTGGAATTAAATTCCACCCTCCCGAGTATATTATCAACCATTAAAAGGATATCAAGAATATTAACCTGATCATCAAGATTGACATCTCCCAATAGACCTTCGCGTGTCCCGTTAAAAATATTAATTGTTTCATCACCTCCGGCTTCAATACCGGCATCATTAACGGGAGCAACAGTGGCTCCGGTTAAGAAAGATATTTTGTTAAATGTTTGGACTGTAATTCCGGATATACTTTCAATATCGTATGACAATTTAATTATTTCCTGGCTTCCAGTATCAGGCATGATTGCGTTTGAACTATTGCCAAGAATAACCACTTTAACGGTATCAATAGAAGAATCATCGGGTAAAAAACTACCGTGATAAATTTCATAATTAAAGTTAAACTGGCCTGCAGGTATTGCCGTACCTCTCGATACAGACCTTAAAATTAATCTACCGTTTGAATTGCCAATAATAAGGTTAAACTGCAGAGCTTTTAAAGGCTGTCCAGAATATCCGCTTAAAATAATAGTATCCTGATTTGCAGTAGTTCCGTCTAACAGATTTCTTACATTAGATTTAAATTTTAACATGCCTTTTTGATCCAGAATCTTACCTGCACCATTTACAGATAAGGATGATGAACCTGATGAGGCATTATTTATAAAATTTATTGTTCCGGTTTCATTTCCCTCAGCGTATGGTCTAAAAGTAACATTAAATATTCTGTTACTTCCAGGTTGTATTATAACAGGAAAATTATTCTCAGAGGATGCAAAAGAAGGATTTGATGAAACAATATCTGAAATTTCAAGATCACCTGTTGTTCCCTGATTTTCAATTGTTACCGGGAGAGCTTTTGAAATCCCGACTTTTACAGTATCAAAGTTCAAAGAAGATGGGATCAAATTACAAGAAATTGAAGGAGTAGTGACGCTAATCTGAAAATCATCTACCGCTAAGGCATCGTCATAATTGTAAACGTCAATATCTTCCCATTTTATCCAGAATGTAGTGCCTGGAAGAATTGATAAACCGGTTATAACAAAAGAAATCTCTTCCCTGTTTTCAGGCAAATTGCCATTTAACGCACCCGTACTTGCATTCAAATTTAGACTGGAAAAACTCAGTTCATCCACCCTTGTCCAGTTCCCATCATTAATACTATCGGCATCAGAGCTGTATTTAAATATTAAACTATCCTTCCTGCTATTATCCCCTATACGCCATTGTTCCCCGTAATAAGTAATATTCAGAACAGAAATAACATCCCCGGTATTGTTAATAAAATTAGCACCGAAAGTTGGAATGAGTGGTGCTGCAGCAATACTTCCTAGAGCTCTTTCCATACTCCCTCCCTCCCCGAAACTATAAGTATTGCTGTTTTTTGAACTACCTGTACCTGCAATATATTCATTATCCCCACTTGGTCCGTTTTCAAAAAAATGCCACCCTGGAGGTAAAACAGACGAAGATCCGGAATCCGTCAAAGTATTAAAATTTTGAGAATATATAGAATCTTTGGAAAGTGGAATTTGAGAAAATGCTGATGAACCGAACAAAAATAAGAAAGCTGTAATCAGCAATCCAAATGTTTTCATTGTACCCTCTTTATGTTGTTTTTATGAAGATTATTTAATAAAAGTGTTCAGAACAAGTAAACACTTTTTTAAAAATCATAGATTCGAAGCATAGTTCACTAAATGACTGGTATCGTAAATATCAGAGCAAATATTGGAGTTGATTCTTTAAGATTTCTATAAATTAGAAAATGGCACCCCGCGCGGAGTTAAAAAAACCTCTCCTAATCATTTTAACTTTAAAACAAACTTAATATTTCTTTATAAAAATATCAACTTCAGAATTGTTTTTTTTATAAATTAATTTCTTCACCATGCATATTGTTGAAATTCCAAACAACAAAAGACAAATTACAAATAAAATACAATTTCAAAATTAAAAATTTCAAACAATCTAACTAAGTATAGTTACGCATGAAGATTATATTAAAATAAAGCAAAATTTAAACAATGAGATTCTTCCCCGCAAAAGCGGGACAGGCACTCCACTTCGTTCCGTTCAGAATGACAATATTTGCGTAACTTCAGTAACTAAGTAGATGTATTCTTAATTATGATGACGTATTAATTTTACACTCGCTCTTACTGCTTGAAGGATTAACGAGTACGATTACGAGCACGATTAAGAATAAGATTATGATTAGGATTACGAGCACGATTAAGGATAAAGTTGTTCTTTTGTTTTTGGGTCGATTGATTAATGATATTTCAAAATAATTTGCATTTTTTCCACTACTTTATCTATAGGTAGCTGCAGCATGCATTCGTGATGATAGGGGCATTCGAGAAGGTTACAAATGATACAGAAAAGATCTTCTTTAATAACATAGGTTGAATTTTCAGAATAGGGGCCATGAGCTTTAGGATTTGTAGGTCCGAAGATACCGAGAGTAGGAATATCTAAAGCAGCGGCAATATGCATGGGGCCCGAATCATTTGCTAAAATTATGGAGCAATTTTTAATAAAGCCGCTCATTGCTGATATAGTTGTTTTAGGAGCGAGGATAGATCCTGCCAGTTTTTCTTTTATATAATTTGCATCTTTTTCATCTCCCGGTCCCCATAGTATTAATATTTCAGAATTAAATTTATTTTTAATTCCTTTTCCAATTTCAACCCATTTGGAGGCATCGCATCTTTTGGAAGGCCAGCCGCCCGATGGGATAATCCCTGTGATCATTCTACCCGGTGAGAAGTTTTTATTTATAAAATCTTTAGCGAATTTATCATCCGATTCATTAACATAAAAATGGATTTTTTTTGAGATGATTGGAACATCAATGGCTTTTAACAATTCGAGATTATGCTCTGCGGCATGGTGTTCTCCTTTACTCGATGTAGCGAGAAGATTGTAAGCATATTTTCTTCCGCGATATGCAAACCCGACTCTATATTTTACTCCAGACAGAAAAGTTATTTGCGCACTTCTGGGATTTGACCAGAGATCAAGAATCATATCATATTTTTCTTTACGAATTTTTAGGGCAGCCTTAAGAGGGAATTCTTTTTTATCAATAGAAATTACTTTATTTACGAGGGGATTATTCTCAACTGCGGGTTTTGCAAAATGTTCTGTCAGGTAATCAATCTTTGCGGAAGGGAAGTAAGCGATTAAATTATCCAGAACAATTGTGGAAAGGACAATATCACCAATACCGCGAGGTTTAATGCAGAGGATTTTATGAATTTCTAAAAATCTTACCTTATCCATTCAATATTAACTTCTTTTCTTTTTTGAAGTGCCTCAAACTCGTGATGATCAGAAGTTAAAAGTACTGCTTTGTTCAATAATGCAAGAGATGCTGCCACCGAATATTGCCGATGAATCTAATACAAAAGTTTCCGTTCTTCTAATTCCTTTTCTTCTTTTTTTAGATTAGAAAATTCTTTTGTCGAGACTTTACCTTTTAAAATTCCTTTTAACTTTTTTATTACTTCATCAGTATCGGAAATTTCGATACCGGTATTAGTTTTTCTAATTGTTAATTTTTCTCCTTTGAGATGTTCAAGGAATTCCTTTGGTAATTTTATATCTTTTTTATTTACAATTTTTGTCGTCATTAAT
Source organism: uncultured Ignavibacteriales bacterium (assembly GCA_963742995.1). Lineage (GTDB taxonomy): Bacteria > Bacteroidota > Ignavibacteria > Ignavibacteriales > Ignavibacteriaceae > CAVQBP01. The sequence continues at coordinate 39,512 of CAVUOL010000017.1, read as the reverse complement.
AAACTTCTCCTTAATAACTTACAAATAGATAATCTAACGTTGAAGATTAAAATATTTAAAGATAAAATTCAACAAAATCCTACTATAATTCTTAGAACTTCTATATTAATCAAAACAATATAACAATAAAACAATTCATCAATTACAAAAATCCATATTCATCGATTCTTTTAATGTGCATCAAGCCAGTTATCTCCAACTCCTGTATCAACTTCTACAGGAACATTTAATGGTAAAGCATTAGACATCAGTTCTTTAATTACCGGTCTTAATTCATCGACTTCATCCTTGTGAGCGTCAAATACGAGTTCATCATGAACCTGGAGAACCATTTTAGTTTTAGCTTTTCTTTTATTTAATTCATTAAAAATATTTATCATAGCGAGCTTAATCATATCTGCGGCAGAGCCCTGGACTCTCATATTTATTGCAACCCTTTCTTCAAATTGTCTAACAACTCTGTTGCTGCTATTAATATTTCTTAAAAATCTTCGTCTTCCCATCATAGTTTCAGCGAAACCTTTTTCCTTTGCCATAAGAACGGATTCTTCCATAAAGTTTTTAACATTTTTGAAAGAGTTGAAATAAGTTTCAATAATTTCTTTAGCATGCGACTGGGAGACACCCAATCTAGTTTTCAAACCGAAAGGACCAATTCCATAAAGGATACCGAAGTTAACTTCTTTTGCTTTTCTTCTCATATCGGAAGTAACTTCTTCAGGGGGTACCATAAAAACAAGAGAAGCAGTGCTGGTATGGATATCTTCCTTATTCTTAAAGGCTTTTGTTAAGCCCGGATCGCCTGAAATACTTGCCATAATTCTTAATTCAATCTGGCTATAGTCGGCACTTAAAATTAAATGATCCTTATCTCTTGGTACGAATGCTTTCCTTATTTCTTTTCCGAGATCCGTTCTAATAGGAATATTCTGAAGATTAGGATCGTTGCTTGATAGTCTTCCGGTTGAAGCGACAGTCTGATTAAAATCAGTGTGTATTCTTCCGGTTGCAGGTTCAATTAGATGGGGCAAAGAATCAGTGTAAGTAGATTTTAATTTGGATACCTGTCTAAAGTCCAGGATCATTCCAATTACAGGATGTTCGCCTCTCAAACTCTCAAGGGATCTAGCGTCAGTTGAAAATCCGGTTTTTGTTTTCTTGCCTCTTCTTAATCCGAGTTTATTAAATAGAATTTCCTGAAGCTGTTTAGGAGAGTTAATATTGAATTCTTCACCGCAGCAGTCAAAAATCTGCCTTGTATAACTATCCATTGCGGTTTGAAGGTCTTCGCTTAGAATTCTTAACGCCTCTTTATCTATTTTTATTCCTTCTCTTTCCATATCCTCTAGAACAGGAATAAGAGGGAATTCAATTTCATATGCAACACGTATTAGTTTTTCTTTTTCTAGTTCATTTTTCAGTTTTTTATATAACTTAAGAGTAATATCAGCATCTTCACATGAATAACATGAAATAGAATTAAGGTCTACATCAAATATTTTTGCAGAATCTTTTTTCACACCAATCAAATCGGAAATAGGAATAGGTTTATAATTAAGATATTTCTGTGAAAGTTCATCCATACTATGTTTCTGGTCAGGATCTATACAGTAGCTTGCGAGCATAGTATCGAAAAATAAATTCTTAAGTTTAATTCCGAAATTCCGGAGTACGGCAATATCAAATTTCCCATTCTGACAGACTTTTTTAACTCCTTCATTTTCAAATAGGGGTTTAAATATTCTTATAAAGTCTTTAAGGGGTAATCTGTCCGATAAATCCTTTTTGTATTTCCCGTTTTCGTCTGTATATGGATTAATGGCTACATAAAATCCCTCATTTTCCTTTGAAGAAAAAGAAGCTCCGGCTAAGTTTAATCTGTAATTATTTAAGTCATCTGTCTCAGTATCAAAGACAAAAAGGGGTTCTTTACTTAATAAATTAACAAGTTCTTCAGCTTCTTTGATAGTTGTGATTAATTTATAATTAACTTTTTTCTCATCATAACCTTTCATCTCAGAAGACTGTTCCTCTTCAACAGCTTCTTGTTTACTCCACATCCCATAAATTGTTAAAAGTCTACTGTATTGATTTTTAAATTCAAGTCTTATAAAGAGGTCGCGAAGTTTATCAAAATCCGGTTTTGTAAATTTTGCCGATTCAAAATCAAAATCCATCGGAACATCGCAATTAATAGTTGCAAGTATTTTTGAAATGATAGCATTTTTTTCACCATCAATTAATTTATTTCTTAAAGCCGGTTTATCTATCTCGTTTATATGTTCATAGATTCCTTCAATTGAACCGAACTGCTGAATAAGGGGTATAGCAGTCTTTGGACCGATACCTGCGATTCCCGGAATATCATCCGATTTGTCGCCGATTAGAGCTAAATAATCGATCATCTGTTTAGGTTCAAAGCCGAATTCTTCTTTAACTTTTTCGACATCATATGTGACTATTTCTTCGGCTGTTTTTCCCGGTCTTACTATTTTAATTTTATCGGTAACTAATTGGTTAAAGTCTTTATCGGGAGTAATTACATATGATTCCAAACCATTTTTTTCAGCTAAACAAACAGCAGTTCCGATAATATCGTCCGCTTCATATTTTGGCAATATATATATGGGTACATTCATCGCTTCAATAATTTCTTTAATCGTTTCAATCTGTGGAATCATATCATCGGGCATTACTGAACGGGAAGCTTTATAGCCGGCATATTGTTCATGCCGAAAAGTTTTGCCATGAGAATCGAAAGCAACGGCAAGATAGTCCGGTTTAGTATCTTCCAGAATTTTAAGGAGCTGGTTTAAGAAACCGTATACGGCAGAAGTCGGTTCACCTTTTGTTGTAATTAAAGGACGAGTTATAAAGACAAAATAGGCTTTATATGCAAGGGCCATTGCATCAACAATTACAAATTTTTTACTCATATAAATTGTTATTATTAAAGAAGTTAATTAGAAAATAGTTATATGTATTCCAAATTTACAAATAATTACAGGAAGTCGCAGGGGGGGAAATTAGTATTTAGTATTGAGTATTTAGTATTGAGATAAGAAGGAAGATACCAGATAAATTCAGAGGTCAGAAGCCAGAAGTCAGAGATCAGAGATCACAAGTCAGAGATCAGGTGTCGAAAATCGAATAGCAAATTACAAATTAGAATTGAGATATGAGTTTTTTGGGGCAAAATTCCAAATCGCAAATGACAAATAACAAATAAATAACAATTTCCAAAATGAAATACTTAGGTACTACTGGAATTAAAGCTAGAATTATGTATTGGGTCAGCATAATAGGAATCGAAAAATTCCAAACACTGAAGATTATTGACTTTAAAGATGACATCTTTAATTTTTAAAAATAAGATTATATTTTAACTTACATTCTAATAAAAATTGAAATATGTTTTCTTTATAAAGATGTCATCTTTGCATCTATTCAACTCAAATTAATTAATTTTAAGGAGGATTATGAAGGCGGAGGAATTGCGTTCGATCCAGGCACCGTTGAAGGAACAATATAAAAAGGAACCAGAGGCGGCAATAATTACTTTGAAAGCTAGCGGGCATTTGGGAGAGGGGATTACATGCAAAGTTGAAACAGGTAAAACTTTAATTGATGCAGGTCTGCATAAAGCTACAGGCGGAGATGGATTTCATATTTGTTCAGGAGATCTTTTACTTGAAGCGCTTGTTGCTTGTGCCGGTGTTACTTTGAATGCAGTTGCCACTGCAATCGGCATCAATATTCAAGATGGAATTGTTTATGCAGAAGGGGATATTGATTTCAGGGGAACTCTTGCGGTTTCAAAGGAGGTTCCGGCAGGATTCAAAAATATACGGCTGAATTTTAAGTTAAATTCGGATGCTACAGAGGAGCAGCTTGCGAGCCTTTTAAAGTTGACTGAAAGGTACTGTGTAGTTTATCAGACACTTCGAAATTCTCCACAAATGGAAGTGTCAATAAATAATTGAAGTTAATTCAAATTTATTGTATTATTGCTATATAATTTTGGCTTTAGGAGCTAAAATGAATAGCGGGAAAATTTTTAGAATTCAAATCACCTTTACATCTCTAAAGAAATCAATTTCTATATCTTTTTTTGAAAAATTCATATATTTATTAATAATCAGAGGGGTAACAGAATGAAACTCACCAAAATATTTTTACTTGTTCTTATTCTTATATATTTTTTATCAGGGAGGGTAATTGCTCAAGATATTAATGTGCATAATATGATAGGTAAAAAAGTAGCTGATGTTGTTAAAAAGTACGGAGATCCGATTCACCAGGATAAAAGTAATCCTGAAATGATTTGTATGTTCTATAAAGGAGACAACGGGACAATGACTTTTGTCGGTAATAACCAAGGGGTTTACCAGGCGGAGGCATACAAATCTTTTAACAGTGAAAAAGAGGCACGCACTGCTGCAGATGATTTTATTTCAAAATCACTATCCAATAATTTTGTTTGTGATACTGTAACTATTAATGATTTTCAGATATCAAAATCGGGAGTGAAAGTCTTCTTTACAAATAAATAAAAATCAGATTACGAAGAAAACTGATATAAACGTCAAATCTAGAAAATCAGAGAGTTAAGACGTAAAGCTTAGTGGTTGGTCAGTTGGTGGTTGGAGGTTGGTGTCTTGGTTGCTAGTGTCTTGGGGGATAGCGCAAGAGGAGCAAAGATTGGCAGTGGTTTGTGGTATATAGTATGTTGTTTGTGGTTTGAGTATGTAGTATGTGGAGAGCTAAGCTAAATGAGTAGATAGCAAGGACATAATCCAAAGTTGGATGTTTATTATTAACTTTATAGATAACGGTACGAACAAAATTCAAAGAGATTTATAAATAAAATACAAAAATTAGAATTACCATGAGGAGGAGAAATATATTATAAAATATCCCCAGTTTATCATGCTTTTTTTCGTCATATGTAATATTCATTTATTCATTCCTTATTCTTAATTTCGATTTCAGTAGGCAGTTGCCTAAAAACTTCAGAACATTTTTATAAAATATAAATTTTTAATTATGAAAAAGGTATGATGTAAAGTACATGCAGAAGGAAAAAGATTTATGTAATCAAAGTTACCAAATGTACAAAGATGTGGAAAGTCTAAGATTTATGAATATATTATCTCGCCCGCTAGTGGGATACCAAAAGTAATTATTTCCCTATAAATAGAACATTGATGACGCGGATTTTACTTTTAACTGACTTTTAAATTGAAAATTATTTTTTCGGTTGTATGCACCGGACTAGTCCTGTGCTAACTTTTGTTTTTATTAATGAGGCTAAAGCCTAATCTTTCCTATCTTTTCAATCCGTTAATAAAGAGGTTGTGTGAAAATAAGAAAAATCGCTAGGAGGAGGCTTAATTTTTGTAAACAAATGGATAAATCCATTGGTTAAAGATATTCGATTTTGGCTTAATTCAACGGCAAGTGATATATAACTTTTATGATATGCCTAAGGCTCTTAATCCATTGACAGTAATAAACATAAGGATATATGCAGTTGAAGTGAAAATTAAGACTTGCAGAATGGGTATTCGCCATCCGCCGGTTTCTTTTTTTGAAACAGCTACTGTGGACAAACATTGAAGTGCAAAGATAAAGAATATAATAAGCCCTGTGATAGTTGCAGTAGTAAATAATTTTTGACCGGTAGAATTTATCTTCAGCTTTTTTCATAGCATTTAATAAAGAATTCTGCAGATCATTTTCAGAATCAGATGTTACTTTAAATATTAGAGCCATAGAACTTACGAAGACTTCACGTGCAGTAAACGCGGCGATTAAAGAGACTCCAACTCTCCAATCCATTCCGACGGGAGTCATAACAGGCTCAATAATCTTTCCCAAACCGGATGCATAGGATGTAGAAAGTCTTTCAGCATTTTTTTCCTGATTGATTTGTACTTGAGTTAAATTTTTAGTCTCAACTTTAGGATTATAATTAGGGAAATAAGTTAAAAACCAAAGAATAAGAGCAAAAGAGAGAATTATGGGTCCGGCTCTTCTTAAATAAATCTTTGCGCTTGTAATTGAATTATTTATAACCACTTTTAGTTTAGGTCTTCGATATGCAGGTAATTCCAGAATAAATGAAGAATTATCCTCCTCTTTAACAAGTCTATGTTTAAATTTATTCATAATAGCGGCAACAACAACAGAGCTTGAAATACTGAATAGATAAATTGCAGCAAGGACTAAACCGCCAATCCAGGCTTTACCGGCGGGAATCAGGAAAGCAATGAGTAAAGCATAAACAGGAAGTCTTGCGCTGCAGCTCATCAAAGGGATAATAAAAATTGTTAAGAATCTTTCTCTTTTGTTAGAGATAGTTCTTGCAGCCATAATAGCAGGGATAGCACAAGCGAAACCGGAAAGCATCGGAACAAAGGATTTTCCATTCAAACCGATTTTTGAAAGAGGTTTATCAATCAGCATGGCACCTCGAGCTAGATAACCCGAATCTTCGAGCAGACCTAATATTAAAAATAAGATTAGAATCTGAGGGACAAAAACCATTACGGCTCCAGTACCGCTGATAAGACCATCAGAAATAAGATCACCAAACCAATTATTTCCTAAAAGGTTTAAGGCTTGAGTGGATAAAAAAGAAAAGAGGATATCTATTAGACTCATAACCGGTTCAGCGAGCCAAAATATCGAAGTAAAAGTAAGAGCCATAATAACAAAGAAAAAGAAAAGACCCCAAACCCTATGGAGCAGAACTTTATCTATCTTTAAGGTAGTTGATTCAGAATCAGAATTATTTTTGCTCCTTACAAAACTATTTAAAACCTTTAACCTTTTATTTGCCGAATCAAGATCTATTGCCGGAATACTTTCCGGATTTTCATGAATAACTTTCTTTTCAATAGTTTCTATAATTTTGTAGGAATCTAAAATTGCATTAAAATCGAATTTGCCATTGAGTTTAACAGGTGTTTTTTTCTTTTGATTTTTTATTAATTCAAGATTTGATTCGATTGTTCTGACTAAATTATCGACACCCACACCTTCTCTGCCATCAACTTTAACAACACTGCAGCCCAATTCATTGCATAAACCTTCAACTGGAAATATTCAGATTTCGTTTTTGAAGGATGTCAACCATAGTAAGAGCAATAATTACATTAAAATCAGAGTCTATTAATTGTTTTGCGAGGAGCAGATGACGAGATAATTGGGTAGAATCGACAGTAATAACAACTAAATCAGGTATGCCGTAAAGCGGGTGAGAATATAAAGAATTGACTGCTACGAATTCATCGGGAGAATTAGGATGTAGACTTACAATTCCCGGAGAATCTAATACCTCGGCTTTAAAATTAAACTTTTCATTGAACTGTGCAATTGAATATTCTACCGTAGCGCCCGGATAGTTAACTGTTTTAAGATTCTTGCCGCTAAGGTAATTAAATAAAGTAGTTTTACCTGAATTAGGGGGGCCAACTAAAGCAATAAGCGGTATTTTGTTTAAAACCTGTGAACTCATACCACTATAATACAATCAGCTTCATTTTTTCTTATAGCTATGAAAGTTCCTCTAACAGAGAAGGCAAGGGGATCATTAAAGATAGATTTATTTATTAATTCTATTTCCTGACCGGGAGTAAATCCCACCTCTAAGATTCGTCTTGATGAAGGGTGATTTTCATTTACTTGAGAAATTTTAACCTTTTCGCCGAATTTTAATTCAGATGCTGTTCTCATTTCTTAGATTCCGTTCCCATTATTAAGATTTAATCTACATAAAGATAAGTTTTAAGCATAAAACTATCAACAATAACAGTATTTTATGTATTTCATATGTTGGTTAACTATAAATTTTAATTAATTTAAGCAAAAGTCATGCTAATTGAATCCTACGTAATTCAATAATTTAAGATTTTTTTTTATCTTTCAATAAAATTTTTGAAGGTTTATAAAATTGGGAAAAATTATGAAAGATAAGGAATCCGAAAAAATTGAAAAAATAGCGGAGGATTTACGGAATATTTTTATTAAGACTGCTATTGATAAATATGAAGATGCATCAATCGCAGGTTTATGTGCTAAAGGAGCATGGGAGGTAGCAATTGATGCGGTGGGTAATCTTGATTTAAAAAAGATATTAACTGAGATTGAAGCAAAGAATGAATGTTAAATCTACCAGCCATTTATAATAAATGGTTTTAATCTAATGTTAAATTAACCTAAGGAAAGAATATGGCGAAAAATGCAGCTAAAGTAGGAATATTAATGGGAAGTGATTCTGATCTTCCTATAATGAAAGAAGCGGCAGATATACTTGATGAGTTTGAAATTGGTTATGAAATAAAAGTATCTTCGGCGCACAGGACTCCAAGATTTACAGGAGAGTATAGTTCAAGTGCACATGAAAGAGGATTAAAAGTAATAATTGCAGGAGCAGGGGGAGCAGCTCATTTACCGGGTGTTATAGCAGCTTATACACCACTGCCGGTCATTGGAGTTCCTATAAAATCAAAATCATTAGACGGACTGGATTCGCTTCTTTCGATGGTACAAATGCCGAGCGGAGTACCGGTTGCAACTGTTGCAATAAACGGAGCGAAGAATGCAGCCTTATTAGCAGTTCAGATATTAGGAGTTGCAGAACCAGAAATCCTGAAAAAGATGATTGCCTATAAGAAGAAAATGGAAGAGGCTTCGCTGAAAAAGAATGAGAAAATTAATCTTGCTTAAAAAAAGCCCTCTTGAATTGAGGGCTTATATAATATAAGTGATACAATTTGTTACTCTAATTAGTGGGGAAGATTGCTGCTGAACATGTCTCTAATCATTTTCCATGAATCGTCATTTTTCTTTTTCCATATAACGAGATATTTACCATGGTCTTTCATTGCATCCTTTCCTTCAGGTTTTATATTCAGGTTATAATTCCCGGTTTCTACGGCGATATTTCCAGAACCGGTTAATTCTGTTGTTGTAAGCTGGATATTTACTTTTCCCATTCTTATAAAGGAACCCCAGAGTTTTGATATCGCATTATGTCCTTTTACTCTTGCCATATTTGGCGGAAGAACTATTGCATCATCCGTATATAAACCAGCCATAGCTGTTGAATCTCCTTTTGCAAAGTAGGAAGAAAAAGCATCGTTGCCTTTATCAATTGCTTTTTGAGCAGAGGAAGAATTAAACTCTTCCTGTGCATTGGAATTTGTTAATAGTACAAAAGATAAGACTAAAAGAAGAATTAAGTGTTTCATTTTTTACTCATATGTTTATTAATTAAATGCTTTTATTAAAGTTTCCGATAAATCATTAATTGCTGAAGTTAAAGCCGTAAGAATATTGGATTATAAAACCTCCTAGGTTTTTAGAAACCCGGAGGTTCTTTTAAATAATTATTTCAGCAGAACCATTTTCTTAGTTTGAATGTAGCTGCCGGCTTTCAATTGATAGAAGTAGATTCCACTTGCGAGATTACTTGCATCAAAAGAAATCTTATAAACTCCGGCAGTTTTTTTTTCATTTATAAGAGTTGCTACCTCTCTTCCAAGGATATCATAAATTTTTAAAGTTACTAATGACAGATGACCAATAACAAATGACAAATTAGTCGAGGGATTAAATGGATTAGGATAATTCTGTTCAAGTTTAAATTTTGTTGGTTGATATACATTTTCATTAACACCGGTTACAATTGTATCTATTTCAACCTCAACAACCCCAGGGCCTGGGCCAACAGGAGAAATTGCAAGATCGGCATTAGCTACAAATAATTTGCTGTTGTCTAATCCTCCTTTATCAAAAGCAAGACTGGTTGGTACATCGAATTTAGCGGTCTGAAGTGTATCAATTACCACAGGAGTAATGCTTCCGGTCATAGGATCAACTTTTACAAGCGGGTATGCACCTATAACTCTATAGCCTGGTACCAATCCATATATCTCTCCATGGTTATCAGTTACAATACCGTCAATTGATGCAATCATTGGATTTTGAACTACTATTGATGCTGTTCCTGCGCTGCCGTCATTATTTATTGGAATATGTACAATAGAAGCTCTTTCCGTATTTGCTATATATAAATTATTCGGAGGAGAGAAAGCAATTCCATTTGCACCCGGCAGGGGAGAACCATATGGATCATTTGTTAATGGTGCAAGAAGAGTATCAGCCATCCACATTTTAAATTCTTTATCACTTCCATATTTCCATACCATCCCTGTGAAGCTATCGGTTACATATAAATTACCATTAGAATCAAATATTAAACCGTTGGGAAAGAATATGTGTTCGGAGCCTGGGAGTCTCTCCGAAGAAGAATCACTCATATTTATTTTATATACACCTTGCGTAGTTGAATCAAAAGTTGCGATACCTGCGTATAAGTCTCCATTATTATCCAAAGCTAATCCAAGAAGTCCTTCTGCACCTGGAACAGCAGTTGATGGAAGTTTTGCAGAAACATTATGTGCACCGTCGGGTTTTATTTTAATGATTTCAGCAAGCCTTTTATCATTTACATAGTATCTGTTTCCAACATAGATATTTCCATCTTTATCAGTTATTATACCTTCAGGATTGTTACCATATACAAGAGGAAGAATATTTTTCACCTGCCCGGTATCAATAACAGGAATATTATATGAAACTGCATAATTAATTAACGAACTGATAGTTAGAATAGTTGCAGGTAAAACATCACTATTTTGGAACCATATTACTCCCCAATGTTTAGCAGGATCGTAACCTATATATGTCATACAACCGATTTCACCACCAGCATGACCCCATGGTGAGTAACCTCCAGGTAAATAGTAAATATACCAGATTAAACCCTGGGTTACCGGTAAGCCGGAAGAAGTTACGTTGTAACCAAGCCAATCTTTCAGCATATATGGTATAGTAGCACTATCGAGAATTCTATGATCCTTATAAATTCCATTATTCATATAAGCCATAAGAAAATGAGATAATTCTGTTTTATTTGTTCTTAAATTTGAAGATGGATAATCGGGAACTCCATAATTACAGTGATAGTGTCCTTCATATGGAACGGCAATTTCATTAGTATCCATTCCTGTCAGGAACCATGACGAAGAATTCATTGATAAAGGTATGAAAACACTGTCCTTACAGTATTTATCAAAAGGCTCACCTGTTAAGTTCTGAACTATTGATGCTAATAAATCAGCATCAATGTTAGTATAGTGCCATTCTGATCCCGGGGCAAAGTTAGTGAAATTTTGTTTGTGGTAAAGTACTTCGCCTGGAGTAAGAAATTTCACCAGGAAACTATCTAGTTTTATTGGTGAGTCTCCACAAACCAAAAGAGAATCATTAATTTTGGGATTATCATTTAGACTGGAAGTATGTGTCATCAGCATTTCTACAGTTATACTATCATTAGGAAAGTTTGGATTAATAACCTTTAAGCCTGAAGGAAGATATTTATTAATATTACTATCAAGATCTATCATTCCTTTTTCCCAAAGCTGCATAACAGTTGTTGCAACGATTGTTTTAGATATTGATGCCAGATAGAAAAAAGTCGAATCTTCAACAGGCAATTGTTTTTGAGTATCTCTATACCCATAATTTTTACTCCAGATTATTTTATTATCTTTTAAAATCATGGTTGCTATACCAGGGATATCATTATCTTTTTGATATGCCATTATTGCCGAATCAAGCATGATAGGTGTCATTTCAGATTGTGAAAAAAGATTGAGTTGTAAAAGGAAAAAAGCTGAAATAATTAAGAGAAATATTTTCTTTCTGCTATTAATAGATAAAAAGAAATGCAAAACAAAAAGTGATACATTAGGATTGTGATAAAAAGTTTTCATGGCATAACTCCATTTAGTATTAATTAAATATTTTCTTAATGCTATTAAATAACAGTAGAGATTAGCAGACAAAAAAACTTATCATTTTTATAAGGGAGGCACAATCACACAAAGATGTGATTTTTTAGAAAAAAGAAAGGGGAAAACAAATTTTTATATTGGTTGTGAGCTGGATTGGGATTAAAGGAGCCGGTCTTTTAATGCTTTGGCTACCGCTTCTGATTTTGAATTTACATGAAGTTTTTCATATATATTTTTTATATGGGTTCTGACAGTATCCAGACTAATGAAAAGATTTTTTGCAATCATTTTATATCTAAAACCCTTAACAAGCTGCTGCAATATTTCTACTTCACGAGGAGTTAAATTGTATGCTTTGGTTTTAATGTCCGCCGAGGAAAAATAGTTAAGAACTTTTCTTGCAATAGTGGGAGTCATAGGTGCACCCCCGTTATAAACATCTTTTATTGCTTCAACAATTTTAACCAGAGGAGTTTTCTTTAGCAAATAACCTACAGCGCCGGCACGCATAGATTCAAAAATTTTATTATCATCTTCAAATACAGTAAGCATGATAAATATTAATGGAGGATATTTTGATTTAAGTTTTCTTATACCTGCGATCCCAGACATTCCTGGTAATCCTATATCCATTAAAAAGACATGGGGTAGGGGAGGGGATATTTTTCTTAATGCCTCTTCACATGATTGATATACATGCCTGCAAGAAAATCCTGATACGGAATCAATATATGATGAAATACCTTCTCTTATGGATTTATCGTCCTCTACTATTGCAACACTTATTATATCATTATTCATGAGGCATAATAACTACACAAGCTTTTTAATAATTATACTGAGCATACTAAATATAAAATTATGAAATTGTCTTTTCTGATTAATGACCGAATAACTTCATCTAAAAGTAAGTTAAGGATTAATATGATATAAATACAATCACATATATATGTGATTTTCAAAGCGGGATTCGAAGCTCCAATTTAGTTCCGTTTCTGCCGGAGGAGCCTATATTAAATTCTCCTTTCAAAGATTTAGCACGATTAGACATATTTTTTAATCCGTTTCCCATATTCTTCTTAGAAGTATCGATGCCAACTCCATCATCTTCAATTATTATTCTCATTTCATTATCAGAGGCTGAAAATTGAGATTTTATCGCCTCAATTTTTATAAAAACATTTTTTGCGAATGAATGTTTAGCAGTGTTATTAATCATTTCCTTAAATATTAAAAGAAGGTTTCGTCTAACATCCAGAGAGAGTTGAATTTTAGGAGGAGCGTCCGGAATGGATAAATAAACTTCCATCCCTTTAGCTTCGAGAAATTCAGCCGCAAAATTTTCAAATTTAAGGATGGCATCATCAAGAGAATCATTATCCGGGTTAATAGCCCAGACAATATCATCCATAGAATCTACCAATTCCCGTGAAGAATTCTCGATTTTATCGAGCAATTCAACTGCTTTATTTGAGTACAGGGAAGCTTCTTTCTTAGCAAGCTGGCTGAAAATTGCAATTCTGGAAAGGCTTGTCCCCAAGTCATCGTGTAAATCAGAAGCTATGCTGGTTCTTATTTTTTGTTCAGTGATTTCTTTTTCTGCCTTCATTATTTTTGCTTCAAGTTCAGCTTTTTCGGCTCTAAGTCTTGAGTGTTCTGCTTCCTGTTTCCTTTCAAAGTTTGTCTGCTGCAGTTGGGAATTCTTAATCAATTGACCAGCCTGAACAGAAATAATAGAGAGAAGAGTTAATTCATTATCAGTAAAAGGAGTTTGATTCTTTTTTATTTATCATTTGCAGCATTCCAATCATTTTCCCTTCAAACCAAATTGGAGCACATATTAAACTTTTAATATTTTTCTTTTCTTCATCGGAAGACTTAAACCTAATATCTTCAGCCAAATTTTCAATTAGAAGAGATTTCTTATTCAGAAGCACCCATCCGGTAATATGTTCCCTGATACGAGGTCTTTTTCCAACCTTACTGTTTTTCTCCTGTTTGATATATGTTTTAAGAGGCTGGTTATTTTCGGATACTAATAGTATAGAACCATGTTCCGCCTTAACAGCAATTATGGTTTTGTTTAATATTAATTTAAGAGTTTCATCAACATTTTCAGTTCTTCCAGCTGCAACTGCAATGTCGTTTAAAACCTGGAGTTCTGAAACAGCAGATTGAAAACTATTTATTTCACTTTTAAGATTCCGGATTTGACTTTCATAATTTTCGATTTGGTCTTCCAATTCAATTTCCAAATAAATTTATTTTATGAATTATAATCTGCTTTATTATTTTTAGATGTTAAGATAATTTGCTGAACTTGAACTTTATCTTTGATGTATTGAATAATTTCTTTAAACTTTTTTTCATTCTGTAAATTTTTGGTTATGGGGTTCTCCATTAACCACATATAGTCTCTAAATCCATAGTTAATTGCTTTACTTATCCATTTATAAGCTTCTACTTTATTACCTTCTATAATCTCATTTAAAAACATATAAACAGCATAGAAATTAGAATCACTTCCTTGGATAAATTTCTTTTGCAATTTTTCTTTTGAACTTCGAAGTAACTTTTCTGCTTTGTTTATATTACCCAGTTTTTTATATATAAAAGCTAAATCAATATCAGCATAAATCTTATAAAAATTATCTGAAGAAATATTTTTAAGGATTTTTAAAGCTTTATTTGTCTTATTTAAGTTAATATATGCTAATGCCAAATATATATCAGCAAGAGGATCATCGGAGGAGATTTTCTTAATCTTTTCATTATCCTGGATTACCTTATAGTACTTTCCCTGATTGAAGTGTAAATGGCTAAATGTATCATATGCAATTATTAAATCAGGCTGCATACTTAATGCTAAATTTAAATTTTTCTCTGCATTCTTATAGTCGTTTAAAAGTATGTAGACCCTTGCAAGAGATGTATATCCAAATCCTCCAACAGGATTTAATTGTTTCATTTTGTTACCCCAATAAATTGCATTAGATAAATTTCCAAGAAATTCATAGCAGACATCTATATTTCCTACAGCAGGCCAAAAGTTAGGATTTATTTTTACAGCTTTTTTATTTATTTCCAACGCTTTTTTTACAAGTCCTTTGCTAAATTCCACTAAAGCTAACGCCTTATAACCTTCTGCAAGATTCGGATCAACCATAATAGCTTTTTTACCTGCAGTAATTGAAGAATCGTACCATTCATTGGAAAAACCGAATCTCTGAACTTTTTGGCAATAGCAGTCACCTAATCCAGCATAAGCCAATGCATAGTTTGAATCTAATTTAAGAGCTTGTTTAAAAAGCTGTATAGCGTCCTCATTATCCTGTGTATGATACCTATAGTAGTATTCTCGCCCTTTAAGATAATATTGATAAGCAGTGATATTGTCGGTTGGTTTTTTGTTAATTCTTGAATTTTCTTCTAGAGTAAGATTAGATTTAAGAGTATAAGCTATTTGTTTTGACACATCACTTTGAATATCAAATATTTTAGTTAATTCTTTATCATAAGTTTCTTTCCATAAATATTCTCCTGAATTAACATCTACAAGTTTGACATCAATTCTTACTTTATTCCCTTCTTTTTGAATAGTCCCTTCAAGAATTGATGCAACTCCCAAATTATTACCAATATCTTTAATACTTACATCACTATTTTTATATTTCATTACCGCATCATAGGCTATAACTCTAAAATTACTGATTTGTGAAAGCTCAATAGTAATATCTTCAGTTATGCCGTCACAAAAGTATTCTTCACTTTTACCTGGGTTTAGATTTTTAAATGGCAAGACAGCAAGTGATTTTTTAATTAAAGTTAATGATCCATTTTGGGTAAAAAATAAATATCCGAATATAAATATGATAATAAAGATCATGCTTAAAATAATTTTTTTATTCCAATAAAATTTTTCTAATTTCTTTTCATCACTATTTTTATTTATCAAAGTTGGTGTGAAATCTTTTCTTTTATCTTTTACCGGTAACAAAAAATTATTTGACCAAAACAAAGATTCAGGCAGTAATTGTTTTAAAGGCATTTTATTATGCCTTTGTATTTTTAGTAACTGAGTAATAATATCCTGCATTGTTTGGTATCGCTCATCAGCATCTTTTTTTAGACATTTACCAATCAAATATAGAATATTGGAAGATTTAAGATTCAAATGTTTTTGAATAGGTTTAGGTTCTTCATTCACTATTGAATACATCATTGCTGCGTCATATTTTCCGCGAAATGGTAAAGAACCGGTTAATATCTCAAACAAAACTACTCCAAATGACCAGATATCTGATCGTTGATCGATATTTTCACCTATTATTTGTTCGGGAGACATGTAATTAACAGTACCTACAATAGTTCCAGCTTTAGTAATATTTGTTTTTTCATTAATTTTTGCGAGACCGAAATCCATAATCTTTACTTTATAATCATTGGTTATCATTATATTGGAAGGTTTAATATCTCGGTGTATAATTCCTTTTTTATGAGCGGCTTCCAATCCTTCAGCAATTTGTATTGCATAATTCACAATATCACTTAATGGCATAGATGGACTGTGGTAAGTTTGTACAATATTTTTTAATTCTTTCCCTTTGATGTATTCCATTACAATAAACATCTCACCACTAACTTTTTCAATCCCATAAATCGTTGTTATATTAGGATGGTTAATAGAAGCAGCAGTCAGTGCTTCAATTTCAAATCGATTCTTTATATCTTCATTAGCGGAGATATAAGGATGTAAAAATTTAAGTGCTGCCTGTTGTTTCAGTTTGGTATCTTCGGCCAGGTAAACAACACCCATTCCGCCTTCGCCAAGTTTCTTCAGAATTTTATAATGAAGAATATTTTTACCAATCATAATTTGATATAATTTTTTAAAATGCTACAGCGTACAAGTCTGTTTTCGATAAGTCTCGCATATCTTAAAGAGTATATTAAATATGATTTTATCAATCATACCATGTATAGTTCCCATGAAATCCGATCAGGATCTTTAAAGTTCAAATAGCGTTTGCCGAGAGTTTCATCCAATTTTACTCCGGTATTCTCGATACCGCTATCGGAGAGAGCTTTAGCAACCCTTTCAAGTTCTGCTTCATCTTCACAAGCTAACGCGAGGTGATCCATTCCAACTCTAAAAGGATTAAATATGCCGCTCTCTTTAGCAGGTTGAATTCCAATTGCAGTACTTCCTGCAAAGAACAGAAATAAATTTGGAGAATCCATAATTAATGGAAATCCAAGTGTATCCAAATAAAAGTGTTTAGCTCGCTCAAAGTCAGAAACACGAAGTGCTATATGATGAATTGCAGGTGTCTTGATATTAATAGCCATTATCTACCTCCTTTTTTAGTTATTAAGAATTATACTTCCGATAATGCAAAAGTAATAGTCTGATCAATTGTCATATTCCGGTTTTGTGATAATATTTCATTGAATTGCTGTTTTTCCAAACCTGCCTGTATAAAATTAAAAGTGTTTTTATAATCCGGTTCGAGACAGGGTGATAAGGGAGCATTCATAATTTTGCGTAGAACCTCTGCAGAGTTTAGCAGTTGTAAACTTTGTGATAATTTATTTTGCTTACATACCATGTGAGCTAAACTTTCAAGGCACTCAACTACTCCCATTTTATCTTCTATCTCGCCGCGCAGAGCTAAACTTTCTTTATAAAAAATTAATGCATCATTGTAATTGTTCTGATAGCGGAAAACTTCTCCGAGTCTGTGTAATGATTGAGCAATGCACCATTTGTCTTTAGTTTCTTTCCGCATTTCAAGATTTTCTTCATGAATTTTTTTGGCTTCATTGTAATTCTCTTGCTGCAGCATTATATCTCCAAGAGTTGTTAATGCAAAAGTGATTCCATACTTACTGCCTATTTCCTTGACTATGGGAAGACTTTGTTTTTCAATCAGCTTCCGTGCATGGTCAAAATTGCACTGCTCTAGAAGCATTTCTGCCAATATATTTACAGCAAATGCAAATAACTGCTTGTCACCTAACTCTTGTAAGAGAGCTAAAGCTTCTTTATGTTTTTCAGAGGCTTGGTCATATTTACATTGTTTCTGCAAAGCCCATCCCAAATTGCTTAATGAAAATGCAACACTCCGTTTGTTATCTAACTTTCTTCGAATCATTAAACTTTCATAATGAGAGGATTGAGCAGCAGCGTAATCGCCTTGATGATGAGCGACAAATCCAAGATTATTCAATGAAGTTGCTATACCTGCATTATTATTCATTTCTTTATGTAGAATTAAACCTTCTTTTGAAAGGGATTTTGCCTCAGCATAATTACCCAAGCGCCAGGCTAGCCATCCAAGATTATTCAAAAGTCCAGCGATACCTTGTTTATTTCCTCTTTTCCTATGTATAGAGAGACTTTCTTCAAAAAATGATTGTGCAGCCGGGTAATCTGCCTGATTCTGAGCTAATATTCCTGCACCATTAAGAACTTTAGCCTGAATTTCCGGATCAACCGATGAATTTGATTTTGCCAGGAGATTTGCTAGCCGTTCTCTTCCTTCATTCAAAAAACCATGAATTAGCCAGTAACGCCATAATGATGCACCAAAACGCATTCCTGTGTTTATATCATCCTTTTTTAAAGACCAATCAAATGCATTACGTAAGTTATCATGCTCCCTATCCAATTTTTTCAGCCAATCTTTTTGGTGAGATCCTTTAAGCTGGATTTCAGCCTCTTCCGAGAATTTCAAGAAAAGATCCCTATGAACATTTTTGCAATTTTCTAACTCACCGTATTTATTCAGATTTTCGAGTGCAAATTCACGAATAGTTTCCAGCATTAAAAAGCGGGATTGATCCGATTGCTTTACCAGACTTTTGTTTACTAAAGATGCAATACCTTCCAATATGTCTATTGCCATATCATTTGAAGTATTACAAACCGCTTCGGCAGCTTCCAAAGTACATCCGGCAGTAAAAACAGCGAGCCTGCGAAATAATTTTTTCTCATCTTCGTTCAATAAATCATAACTCCATTCAATCGCACCCTTTAGTGTTTGCTGCCGGTTAGGTAAATCCTGAGGACCTCCCACTAATAATTTAAGAGAATTTTCTAACCTCGGCAGCATATCTTCCGGAGTAAGCAGTTTTATTCGAGCTGCTGCTAATTCGATAGCTAGTGGTAAACCATCGAGTCGAATACATATATCAGCTACAGTTGAAGCATTATTAAAATCTAATTTAAAATCTGGTTTTACGGCTTGAGCTCTCTGAACAAAAAGCTTTATAGCCTCAATTTGTGAAAGGATATCAAATGATGATTCTTCCTTCAAATCCGGTAAGGAAAGCGGGAGAACAGGGAATTCTTGTTCACCGCTAATATGTAATGGGGCACGGCTGGTAACTAATACTTTTAGCTTGGAGCATGAAGCCAGCAGTTCTGAAATTAAAACTGCCGCGCTTAAAATCTGTTCATAATTATCTAAAATCAGAAGCATCTGTTTTTCCTTTAGATACAGTTTTAGCGATTCTACCGCTGACTGTTCACCTGACACTTTTACTTCTAATGATTGAGCAATAGTTGAAGCAGTAACTTTGGGATCGTGAACAGATGCTAAAGGAATAAAGAAGATTCCATTTTTAAAATCATCAAATAAATCTGTGGCAGCTTGAATTGCCAGTCTTGTTTTCCCCGTTCCTCCGGGCCCTGTAAGGGTAAGCATTCTAACTTTGTTTAAGAGATTTTTAATCTCAATAATCTCAACCTCACGTCCTACAAAACTAGTTAATTGAACCGGTAAATTATTTAATTTTATTTTTTTAGACTTTGAGGATGTACGTATCTTGAATTCATATTCTTTTTCATCAAGTATCCTTTGTAAATCATTCAATATTTCAGTCATACTTTGATATCTAGCATCAGTATTTTTTTGTAAAGCTCTATCAACAATTGTTTGCAGTGCCTCAGGAATATCATATCTAAATTGTGTTAATCTTAGAGGCTCCTCATGAACAATTGAATAAAGAATTGCAGGTTCATATTCGCCTCGAAAAGGTAAATGACCTGTTAACATTTCGAAGATCACAACACCGAATGACCAGAATATCGGTGCGGTGATCAACTTTCTCACTGCTAATCTGTTCCGGCGACATATAAGCTACAGTACCTATTGTTGTACCGGTTTTGGTAAGGTTAACATTACCGCTCATTTTCGCCAGCCCGAAATCCATAATTTTAATTTGGTTTTTACTATTAACCATTATGTTTGAAGGTTTTATATCCCTATGTACAATATCTTTTTCATGAGCAGACTGTAAACCTTCTGCAATTTGTGCGGCAATACTAATAATCTCATCAATTTTAATCGGGTCGGATTGAATTTTATCTTTTAATTCAGTCCCCTCTATATATTCCATAGAAATAAATAAATCATCATTATATTCTTCAATTGCATATATTGTTGCAATATTAGGATGATTTAATGCGGCTGAAGCTTTAGCTTCTATCTTAAATCTTTCTTTTTCTTCCGAATTAAGAGAAATATTGTGAGATAAAAATTTTATTGCGACTTCTCTTTCAAGTTTTGTATCTTCGGCAAGATAGACTATTCCCATTCCGCCTTCGCCTAACTTCTCAAGAATCTTATAATGTAAAACAGTTTTACCAATCATTTATGTTTTGAAGAATTTAATTTATTTGGCTTTCGCCGAGTTTTTTCAATATTTTATAATGTATTATTTTTTCTTCAATCATTAGTCAACAAGACCTAAATAATGATCCAACCAGGCAATTGTTTCTTTTATTCGTTCTATTCTTGGCACTCCATGTCCTGATTCATAGTGAAGAATAACTTTTTGATCAGCAGGAGTTCCCAGCCATTCAAAAAAAGGTTTTTGAGAGGTTTCCAGAGGAAGAAAAAAATCATAACGTCCATTTAGCATAAGTACCGGTATTTTTACTTTTGGAAGATAGTTGAAAGGATCTGCTTCAGGTAAAACCGATTCAAAAGCTAATCCTGCACCTCGTAATACGGCTACTTTAATTCTCTTTTCGACAGCCAGCAATACCGGACTTATTACTCCTCCCCAACTTGCTCCGTAATAGGCTATTTTATTGGTATCTATATCATCTCTGGTTTCTAAATAATCAACTGACCTTCTTAAATCTTTAGCCCACATAATTACATGTTCCTTATAAAAATTAGATCCATCCTGATAATCAGATTTCTGCTCATCTCTACGTTCATAAGTGCTTTTATAAACCGGATACATTACAGCACGACCATCGCGTGGCAGAAAATCTACCAGGAATTCTAAAGAGTTTTCACTCGAGTGAGCATACAGAGCTGTTGATCCAGGGAAGTATAATACTGTTTGGTAGGGAGGTGATGTATGCTTCGGTAAAAACAGATAAGCTATCATTCTCTCATTACCATATGCTGCATCAAAGGTTATCTTCTGCTTTACCCAGTCTTTTTCCTTTTTTGTATATTCGATTTTAGCATTTAAGGGAGTTTTGTCGTACTCATAAAGATGGAGAAAGTGCTCAAAAGTCTCATCCGATGCAGGTTTTTCATTGAAATAATTTCGAAAACCTAATTTGATACTTTTTGCAAGTTCGTCCTGATTTTTATTGGCTTTAAGATATTTAATGCAGCGAAATCCATTTGTCGGTGAACGATCGAAGGGTGAGCTCGCAAAAGGATCAACAAAAGCCCAGCCGGGATCATCCCAGCCTCCACCTAAAATAAATCGTTGCTCACTACGACCAATCTCATTCCAGCACCATTCACGTACATTACCTGCAAGATCATTCGTTCCGAAGCGGTTCATTGAATGGCTGCTTCCGACAGGAACTGTTCTTTTTCCATTCAAATTACTTAAAGGAACAATTTCCGAACTTGCCTCAATAAGAGCAGCTAAGTTCCAATGGTAAATAGTTGGCAAGCTTTTTCCAATAAATTTGGCATAGGCAGCCGCTTCATACAAGCTTACACCTGTTACCGGATAATCATCTTCTCCTTCAGGATAATTACCCAGTTCCCATGTTGCCGGTCCGTATCGTCCGGTTTTATCGATAAATCTGTCAACTCCCGATTCCCATGGAAGTATTGTATCGTCTTTAACAAAAGGACATTTCCAGTATTTTTTATTTCTATATCCACCGTTATCCATGAAATGCTTGTATTCTTTATTTGTGACCTCAAAACGATCCATTAAGAAGTCGTTTACTTTTTCTGCACTGAGGTTACTAAGACCGGGCAAATCGATTGCGGAAATCTTACCCTGTATATACACCATATCCTCAGGAAAAATTCCTGATTTAGGTAATATATAATTAGAAATATTGGAAAAGAAAATAACATTATTAAAAACATCATTTACTGTTCTAAAACCGACCTTTTCAAGTTTAATTCTTGAAAAACCTACCGGGAATCTCATACTATCGATAGGAGTTTTTCCTAAGTACTTCCATTCAGCATTAAAATCAGCATAAGGTTTTATATAAATACTTGCACCCGATGGTTTGGAATAAATTTTCGCAAATCTGGAAAAACTGTTCCTGTATCGATTCAGTAACGGATCATCCGGTATATAATTTGCCGCTTCATTAGAAAGATTAAAAGCTCTCCATGGTTTTGGTCCTTCACCAAATATATTAATATCTTCAGTCAGTTTCTCTATTTCAGGTAAAGCAGTCTGCCGTGCCCATTTTATCTTAGCTATATAGTTTAACCTCCAGATAACTGCTGCCACTATAACAATCAATATTACAACAGCCGGTAATATAAATTTAGGTTTTCTCAAAATGATTTTTAGATTATTATGTAAAGTTGGCTGGTGATTAAAAGTCCTCAGATTGTTTAAGAGTTCAGTCATTGAAGCAAAACGGTTCTCTGGCTTTTTTTCAATTGCCTTATAAACGATCTTTACCAGTTCCTCTGGCAAATCTGATCTCAAGTCAGTAATCGGTTCAGGTTCTTCTTGTAATATCAAATAAAGAATAACCTGTTCGTAGTCACCTTTAAATGGTAATTTACCGGTGAGCATTTCATATAAGACAACGCCAAAAGACCAGATATCGGTTCGATTATCTACTTTCTCTCCTTTTACTTGTTCGGGAGACATGTAAGCTGCAGTACCGACTGCGGTATTAGTTTTAGTAAGTCTATCATACCCCACTAATTTCGCCAATCCGAAATCCATTATCTTTGCTTTGCCGCCGGTAGTGATCATAATATTTGATAATTTAATATCCCTGTGAATTATTCCTTTTTTATGTGCAGCTTCCAAACCTTCTGCAATTTGAATTGCATAATTAATAATATCATTGACTTGAAGAAACGGGGCATCCCACGTCTCTACAAGGAATTTCAATTCTTTTCCATCAATATATTCCATTACAATAAAAGTTTGCTCATCAGACTCCTCTATCGTATAAATTGTAGCAATGTTTGGATGGTTAAGTGCAGCAGCGGCTTTAGCTTCAATTTTAAATCTTTCTCTTTCTTCGGAATTCGCAGAAATATGATGAGGTAAGAATTTTATTGCGACTTTTCGTTCAAGCTTTGTATCTTCGGCAAGGTATACTATTCCCATTCCTCCTTCGCCGAGTTTTTCTAAAATTTTATAATGAAGAATTGTCTCTCCAATCATTTTATTGCCAATCCCTTTAGTTTTGCAATTCTCTCTTTTGCATCTTTAATTTCGGGTGAATTAAAATCGGCATCTTTCCAGATATCCAAAAATTTTTGATATTCTTTTAGAGCTTTGTCATTTTCGCCTTGCATTTCATAAGTAATACCAAGCAAGTAGTGAGCTTTTACAGCTGGGATAGGCCAATCATAATCTGCTCCAGAACATTGGATAAGAGGTACATATCAGGCCAGTATAAAATACGTTTAAGTTCTGCAATAGCGGGTTGGATTTGCATACACTTTAATTGGCAGATTGCATAAAAGATGTTTGGTTCATGGACAGGCGGCAATGACTTAAATATTTTTCTAAATTTTTCTAAAGCTATTTCATTTTTCCCTTCTTCGAAAGAAACCATAGCTAAAGAATAATCAACGGTAATTTGTAAGATGGGAGATAAATTATTAACATCTTTTTGCATATCATCAAGAACTTCATGAGCTTTTATCAATTTCCCATTTTTCGTTAATGCCCATGCAAGATAATCTCTCCCGTAAATTTTGTCTGAAGGATCCTTTCTTAATTCTAGCGATAACTGATCAGCGAGGTTAAGCATTTCTTGAAATTTGCCCATTTCATAAGCTAAATGTACCAAAACCGGCAATCTATCTTTAGGAGAAATTTGAGAATCCAAAGTTTCCGTTAACTTTTTGGCAGTTTTTTTGAGCTGCCCTTTATGAATTTCAATTACGGGTAGAAGGTATTCAGACATCTCAAAATATTTCTCAGCATTTTTATATTTTTGTCTAAGAATAGAATCAAAACCAAGTTTGCATGCAGTAATATCTTTGCGAAGTCTAATCGCATTTAAATATGATGTTCGGCTTGAATCGTATTCCATAAACCATGCATAAATATCACCCTCAGAATCATAGGGATTTGGTTCTGCAGGTGCAAGACTTATACATTTTTTTATAGCCTTAATCGATTCTTGTTTTTGGTTAAGAAATGCAAAAGAATAAGCTAACTGGTTCCAAAGTAATTTAGCCGAAGGATTATTCTTTACACCACGACTAAAAATTTCCATAACTTTTTTCAACTGCATCATCCGGAGGAAATAAACATCATAACCTAATGAATTGTACGCTTCAATTTCATGAGGATATCGGTCGATTACCTTTTCAAGAATCTTAGCTGCTTTATCCGGTTTGTTCTGTAATTGATAGTTTCTTGCTAGAATCTGAGCCCGCTCATGTTCAGTTACCTTATCCACTAATTTAACGGCTTTTTGAATTGACTGCCAGGAATCTTTTGCGTAACCAAGATATTGCTGAACAAATGATAAATTAAAATATGCCATTGCAAAGTTAGTATCAAGTTCAACTGCCTTCAAAAATGCCGTGTATGCTTCTTTATTGTATATCTTATAAAACGAATCAAGCCCTTCGACATATGCACGATAAGCTTCAGGTGAATTTGTTGTTACATCAGCAACCGGTTTAATATCATTTAAATATTCAGAATTTATTTTTAATCTATTTCGTAATAAATATGCCAAACTGTCAACTAAATTAAAGATTTGATTGGCCTGAAAATTTGTTATCCGTTCCGAACTTAATATTTTTCCAGTCTTAACATCAATCAGACGTGTAGTCACTGCAAGAGTAGGCTGTTTTTCAAGAATACTTCCCAAAAGCATTGTTGTAACACCAGCTTTATTTGCAACCTGCTCAACAAGGGTAGGGGAGAGGCTTTTAATTGTAACATTTCCAATATCTTTTTGAATATCAAGCAGTCTCTCTCTGCTGATTACTTCAAGTCCTTTTATTTGCGATAAAGATGTAATTAATAGGTTGGTTAGCATTTCGCCTGTATGATCTTTGTCTTCAGGATCGGGTATATCTTCGAAGTACATTACTGCAAGAGTTTTTGCTGAAGCTGCTTTCTCAAGTCCTCTTGTACTAAACAGTAATAAATATCCTATTATTAGAGCGATGAAGCCAATCACAGAAGAAGTAACAATCAATTTTGTTTTCTTGTTTGAGGTTATTCGCTCATTTATTTTATTATTTATTAACGAATTTTTAGAATTTAATGAGTTTTCTTTTTCACTTAAATCATTCTTTTGAATCTCTTTTGCGGATGTTCCTAAAGAGCTATTTGATGAAGATTCCAATAATACTTTTCTTGAAATATCTCCCGAATGTTTCTTCAATCTTTTAAGTTCTATAACAATATCTTTCATTGATTGGTATCTGTCTTCAGGATCCTTCTCCAGCACCCTATTAATTATGCGGATAAGATACCGAACTTGCATCCTGCAGATATTTTTGTAATGGTATTGGTTCATCATTTAAGATTGAATACATAATTGACGCTTCATATTTTCCACGGAAGGGGAGAATACCGGTTAACATTTCAAATAATACTATTCCGAATGAGAATATATCGGAACGCGCATCAATTTTTTCTCCTTGTATTTGTTCCGGTGACATGTATACAATTGTACCTAAAGTGTTTGAAGCTTTAGTTAATTTTAATGAACCTTTCAACTTTGCCAATCCAAAGTCCATTATTTTAGCCTGATTCTTTGAATTGATCATTATATTCTCGGATTTAATATCCCTATGGATAATCCCGTTAGAGTGGGCTTCCTGAAGAGCTTCACCTATTTGAATTGCATACGATAGTGCATCATTTGTCTTCAAAGGAGAATCAGCAATTTTTTGACTTAAAGTAATTCCCTTAATATACTCCATAGAGATAAACTGTTTTTCATCATGATCTGATTCATTTACTTCTTCAATGGCATAGATAGTACAGATGTTAGGATGATTTAAGATAGCAGCGGCTTGTGCTTCCTGGTTGAACCTGGCCAGGTCTTCATTTGAAGTTGTGATATGTAAAGGTAAGAATTTGAGAGCAACCAATCTCTTCAGCTTTGTATCTTCGGCTTTGTAAACTATACCCATTCCGCCTTCGCCGATTTTCTCAATTATTTTATAATGTAAAATGTATTCGTTAATCATTATATAATTTTTTAATTATTTAAATGATCTTTATGAATGAGCATTATTCCATTTTGCTTTTTTTCAGCATTCGAGTTCAGCTTATTTGATAGTAATTAGATTCAGTATGATGAAGAGGGAAGTGGAAAACTTTTCTTAATGCTGAAATATTTAAAAACAACATAAAGAATTTTATTTTCACGTTCAATATTTTATAAGATATTTATTGAAAAATTACTTATTAACTCACATTACGCAAACCCAGGTTTTGTCATATTGAAAGAAGTGAAATATCTCGAAATTAGTAATAATTGCCAACCTTGAGATTCTTAACTTCGTTCAGAATGACAGCTTTGCGTAACGTGAGTTATTAACGAAAGTGGCAAGGAATCGATATTTGAAAGATGACATCTTTACTTTTTAGAAATAAGAAAAAGATTGAATTACTAGTCAGACTCTTGATGATAAACTTATAAAGGGGACTTTTTTTATTGTATAGATAGGAAAGACTAATTCGGAGTAGAATAAAATTGAATTTGATTAATCAAATACAAGGTTAGTAAAGTTCAACTTAGATTTGGAATCTGTTTATTTCAGAAGCAGCATTTTTGAAGTTTTTTGAAATATATTATTTTTATCTATTAAGGAAACTGCTTTAAAATTATATATGTAAATACCGCTGGCAACATATTCATTATTACTATTTGTACCATCCCATAAAATGCTGTGTTTTCCTGCAGATTGTGAGGATGCTTTGAAATTTTTAACTACTGTACCCAGAATATCATAAATATTTATTTCAACGGCAGAATTTTGAGGTAAATAATAATTTATTGTAGTTGACGGATTAAACGGGTTAGGATAATTGTTAAATAAAATATATTTATTGACATTCCGGTCAGCCGCCAAATCTAAATTATCAGATAAGGTTTTATTTCCCGGCTCAGAATTATTGAGGGGAAAGAGATTCAAGGCCGGATCACCATAAAGATTATATTGACGCCTAAATTTTCTGGAAATATTAAGCTTTGATTTCATAACTGCTTCACCCATTATGAATAATGAATCATTGTATTCTTTATTTATAATATTTCCATCTACCAAACCAAAAGAATCGCAGTCGCTATCTCTTGAAGGAGCCAAAACACCAATTGCGCCTCTATTATCAAGATTCAAAACTGCTTCTGCGATGCAGTCACCTTGATCTGAGGGACCATTATCAAAGTGTCCGGTGTTGCACGCACAAAAAATCATAAAACTATATAAATTGTTATGCAATCTATTTTGGATAGTATTATTATAGGGAGATAGACAATCTTGTAATTTAAATATCTGTCTACCACAGCTTTCACCACCTAGCCCCTGCCATCCTCCATGACCTTCATAAATAAAAGTATGAACTCCATTATTTATTCCGGCGATAGGATCATCATAAAGCCAATCACTAAGTTTATGGGAGCCGCATAAATTATTAAGATCTTCATATTCTGCCAGAGTGAAGCGCTGTCCGAATACAGAATCAACTGCAGTGACCATTGAAGCCCGATCTAAATCAAGTGCTCTATAAGCATAGCTTTTTGTACGGGTAGAGGGAATCATATCAGTCATTTTCTTGACTGCCCAATCAGCATATGAGAATAATAAACCATAAGATCCAGCAATGAAGGTAATGTTATCGCGCCAGCTTTTATTTGTATTATATTCATAACATATAATTTTATTAACAACATTATTCAATTCTGTTTCATTTCCGACAGGTAATCTTCCGTACATTACATCAAGAAGGTTATCAGAATCCCCTCCGGTGCATGCATAATAATAATCTCCCCCTTTTTCTAGGGTATCGTAGAAGGGAGGATAAGCAGCAGGAATCATTTCTGTTGAATTATCGTCAAGGTAAGCATCACCCACAAGCAGAATATAAGCTAAGTGACCATCGTCTGTATGATTGGCTTTTCCGTGTAAATAAACATCACTGATGAAATTACGAATACTTATATAATGCTCTGAAGCGGGATATGAATCATAAATATCATTGTTAACTTTGACTATTGCAACATCATAGCCATTATAATCTCTTCTATGTTCGGCAAGTTTAGTTAAAGCACAGGAGTTAAACAGACTGGAGTGAGTAATAATTAAATAATCAACCGGAAGTGCATTGTCTCCAATCAGTTCACTTAGATTAGTTATACGATTTACGTTGCCAGAAAAAGATTTTACAGATGAAATTTTGTTTAAATTATTATTTGAATTTGTCGGCTGGGTTGAAATAATATTTAAGCTGTTCCGCTGATAATTCAAAGCTGTATGATGCATCAGATCTCCAAATATTCCCATATCTTTGTTTATTGATGACGTTGAATGAATAAAAGAAAGGGTAACATTAAATTGTTTATATAACTTTATCTCATGCTTCACAGGATTATACTGCAGAGGATAGATAGCAATGCGTGCAACTTTCTGATTACGTATACAACCATCTTTAAGTTTGCAGAGTTCGCAGAGTCTTCTGAGGAGGAAGACGAATTATGTATTTCTCTTAAACGAGTTTATTTTAAAAGAATCATCTTTTTTGTTTGAATAAAGCTGCCAGCCTGAATCTTATAGAAGTATATTCCGCTTGCAAATGTTGAGGCGTTAAATTGTATTTAATAATTTCCGGCTGGTTTTTCTTCACTCACTAAGGATTCAATTTCATTTCCGAGTATATCATATAATTTTAAACTTATAAATACTTTTTGAGGAATAGAGAAATTTATAGTTGTTGATGGATTAAACTGATTAGGAAAATTTTGATAAAGTTTATAAACCTTTGGTATTTGATTGAGTGGTGATGATTCATCAATACCCGAAAGAGTGCTAATAAACTTCGGTTGAGGAATATCTACTGATGGAACGCGAGACCAGTTTGTTCCCCCATCAGATGTTGTATATATTTCCTAATTCCCTCCCGGGGCATTACCAACACAAACACCGCTCTTCGAATCAAAGAAGTATATGTTAGTAGGGAACGATGCACATCTTTATAGGCATCTGCACTTTTTTCCCAGGACAATCCACCATTGGAAGTCTTGAAAATCCCGCCGGGAATTTCAGTGTTCACGCTACCATCTAATTGTAAGCTGCCATTCACTACAACCCAGGCATTTGCTAAATTATTTCTATTTTCCAAATATATTCAGCACATTATTATATTTTATAGCTTCACTCTTCACCAAAGATTGCAGTGAAAATATATTTCCCAATTGACTTTCACCAAATAAAAATTTACCATATTATATTAAAATTTATTTTTTTAGGGTTTTACTTAGATGGTATCATTGAATTCCTGAACGATTTTTTTTCCGACTGAAAATAAAGTTGAAGAATTACAGTTCTACATATCTATTACTAATTCAGATGGGGTTTTTATAAAAAGGGCATATATCATATACAAATGATAAATGATAAAGATCAAAAAATAAAAAAGCTTGAAACTGAGATATCAAAACTAAAAATTGCGGTTGAAGAATTAAAAGTATTAAACGAAATAGCTATTTCTTCAACAAAGGCAGTGGATATTGATCAGATGTTGAACTTAATAGTTCAAAAATCCATTAAAGCTTTCGATGCAGAGCAAGGCTCAATACTTTTAGTCACCTTAAATAAAAAAGAACCTTTCAAAACAATTGTACGCCAGGATGATAGAAGGAGTCTTAAACACAATTATCATATCAGTGCAAACATAACCGGGTGGGTTTTGGTGCATAAAAAACCGCTCATGATAGAGAATCTTTCAGAAGATAAAAGATTTAAACCATTACCAGAAGAAAAAAAGATATCCAATCGGTGCTCTGTGTTCCCATATGGTTTGAAGGCGAGATAATCGGATTGATGATGTTGATAAATAAGAAGAACCAGAAATCGTTTTCAAAGAATGATCTTACCCTTTTTTCAATAATATCTGTACAAGCCGGGCAGTTAATTAAAAATTTAGAGCTGCAAAGGGAAACCTTTCTAAAAAAAGAAGAGACAGAAAAGTTACAGGAATTGGATAAAATTAAGACAAATTTTTTTACAAATATCTCACATGAATTCAGAACACCACTGACATTGATCCTTGGACCGGCAAGACAGATATTGGAAACCGCACCAGATACTAAAATAAAAAACAGAGCCGACCTGATTTATAGAAGTGCCGGAAAGCTTAACAGGCTTGTAAACCAGCTTCTTGAAATATCGAAGATTGAAATGGGGAAGATGAAGCTGCAAACAACCAGGAGAAATCTGATCCCGGTCGTAAAAGAAATTATTGGCTCATTTCAAGCATATGCTGAACAGAAAAAATTATCTTTTAAATTCGAGTATCCGCAGGAAGAAATAAGTATTTATATTGACAGAGATAAAATAGATAAAATATTAAGTAATATTTTATCAAATGCAATTAAGTTTACACCTGAGGGCGGCAGAATCAATGTTATTATTTCATTAACAAAAGATAAGCCTCATTTAATTAATTCGGAAATATCCTTACCGCAAAATGGAAGTAGTAATTCTGTGGAGATTTTAGTCAGGGATACTGGAATAGGTATTTCTGAAGAACAGCTTGATAAAATATTTGATCGGTTCTACCAGATTGATAATAAATTTTCAAATGAATATGAAGGTACTGGGATAGGCCTCTCTTTAACCAAAGAACTTGTTAATCTTCATAAAGGGAAAATTTTAGTTGAAAGTGAAGTAGGAACAGGTTCATCATTTAGAATAATCCTTCCTTTAGGTAAAGAACATTTACAACCGGATGAAATTGTTGAGGAATCTTTAAAAGAAAAACAAACGGATGATGATGCAGAGTTTATCCCGTATTTTGATGATTTAACATTTAAAAATTCGAATAATGAAAGAGATGAAAACTTATTGATTGAAAGAGCGGACAAACCTTTACTTTTAATTATAGAAGATAACTATGATGTAAGAAAATATATTAAAAATATTTTAAGCAGTTACTATAAAATTGTAGAGGCTTCAAACGGTAAGGAAGGGTTAAATAGATCATCTGATGAAATTCCCGATTTAATAATTAGCGATATAATGATGCCGGAGATGGACGGGATTAATTTATGCCGCACACTAAAATCCGGTACACGAACAAGCCATATCCCAATAATTTTATTAACAGCCAGGACATCGCTTAAAGATAAAATAGAGGGATTGGAAACCGGAGCAGATGATTATATAGTGAAACCTTTTGAAGCACAGGAATTAATAGCAAGAATAAAAAATCTGTTGGAACAAAGGGAAAGAATACATGAGTATTTTCAAAAGCATGGATTATTTGAAATTGAAGAAAAACGGGTGACACCGGTTGATAAAAAGTTTTTACAAAAAGCTGTTAAAATTATAAATGAATATATTGCAGACTCCGGTTTTAGTGTAGAATTCTTTGCAGAAAAATTAGCTGTCAGTAGATCATTACTATACAGAAAGCTAATTGTACTTATTGGTGAATCCCCGGTTGATTTAATCAAGAGAATACGACTTAACGAAGCCGCAAAATTAATCAAACATAAAACCGGTAATATTTCCGAAATTGCACTTGAAGTCGGTTTTAACAATCCTTCTTATTTTTCCGAATGTTTTCGAAAACAATTCGGTTATACACCATCCGAATATCAATTCAAAAATTGAATCTATCAAATAAAGAACTTTTACCTTCAATATTCAATTATCCCTGTGCGCAACAAAATTGATAGTTATTGCAACAAGATTGGTAGATACCCTGCGATTTTAAATTTATAATTATCCCTGTAATTAAAATTCAAATATAAAAATAAAATGATGGTTAAAATGAAAGCTATACAAAGCATCCTGCTGTAACTGATTTTTATTTTACATTTTCCAATGTTTCTATTTCTCACAATAATAATCCGATTTCAAATAATTACTGTATTAGTCCACATTTTCATAAATAAATTCAAAGGAGAAGCCATGAAAAAGCTATCAATTGTTCTTATAGTTTTTTTTTCATTAACATTCATATTAATGTTAGGATGTGAGGAGCTATTTAATAATATTCCAATAAAAGGTAAGCCACCAAAACCTGGCCCCCCCAAACAAATAGTGACAGGCTTGCAGGGCAGCTTAGGCAGCACCATCGGACCTGATGGTAATTTGTATGTTACTGAGAACGCGGCAGGGAGGATCTCAAAAATTGACCCGAAGACAGGCAACGTCATGCCATTTGCCAGTGGATTACCGCCTATGAACCCTGCTGTTGGTATTGGTGGGGTAATGGATGTTGTCTTCCTCGACGGGACAGCTTACGCACTGATCTCACTCGTTAGCTCTGATGTCGGTGGCAGCGATGTAGACGGTGTCTATCGTATTGATGGACCAAATAGCTTTACCGTCATTGCAGACATCGGCGCTTACAATTTAGCCAATCCACCTACAGGTTTTGATTTCTTCGTTAAGACCGGTGTTCTGTATGCAATACAAGCCTACCAAGACGGGTTCTTAGTGACCGATGGACACCTTAACCGAGTGCTTCAAGTTACACTTGACGGCAAAATTACCGATTTTAAATCTTTCGGAGATATTGTTCCGACTGGACTTACAGTACATGACAATACAGTTTACTTGGCTGAAGCCGGACCTGTCCCCCACCTTCCGGAAAACGGTAAGGTGGTCTCATTTAATCAGAATTAACGGCGGTTACAACTGTTGCTTCCGGTGCCAGGTTAATTGTCGATGTTGAGTTTGGTCTCTGGCCTAAAACACTCTTCGCCCTCTCGCAGGGCTACTGGGAAGGCAAAGTACCTGACGATGCAGGTAAGCCTGCGCAGCCAAACACCGGCTCATTAGTAAGTGTAAATGAAGATGGCACATTCAGCGTTATTAAAGACAAGCTTGATCGGCCTACATCATTCGAGTTCATTGGGAACACAGCTTACATTGTCACATTAACCGGTGAAGTTTGGAGCATCAGTTTTTCGCATTAAGTTCAGGCATCAGTAGTAATTTCCGCTAATAAGTTTTGTAGTCAGGAGGAAGTCCTACCGCGCTCATGGTAGTACTCTCATCCTTTTTCAAGATAATAAGGACGTATTTCTTAAATATTAGTTTAACTAAATAGACCGAAAGTGTAAACTATGAAAAAAATTCTAATTTCACAGGTATTTGTATTTTATTTTTGCTGCTGCTGTTCTTGCCCAGGTATGGGTACCAGTCGGTTCAAAAGGTTTTTCTGAAGGACATGCTGGAGCCCCAACATAGCAATAGATAGAAGTGGAACCCCTTACGTAGCTTATGTGAATTCATTTAATGCTAGGGTTATGAAATATAACGGTACAAATTGGGAAACAGTTGGATCATTAGATTTTTCTTCGAATGAATCCGATTTCTCCTCAATAGCGATAGATGGTAACGGAATCCCTTATGTAGCTTATTGCGATTTTGGAAATTCAGATAAAGGTATGGTAGTGAAATATAATGGCACAAATTGGGAAATAGTCGGTTCAGCAGATTTTTCTACAGGTTTTGTCTATGATCCTCAAATAGCAATAGATGGAAGCGGAACTCCTTATGTAGTTTATACGGATAAGGGACATGATGGTAAAGTTACAGTTATGAAACTATTACCTGACAATCCTCCGGCTGCCAATGCCGGAACAGATCAAACCATGATTGTTGCCGAGACCGTGGAGTTGGATGGCAGCTGTTCCAGCGATCCGGATGATGATCCACTTACCTATAGCTGGTATTTCTTTTCAAAACCTGCAGGCAGCAGCTCTGAATTGAGCAGTACAACCAACGTCAATCCTGTTTTTGTACCTGATCTTGCCGGTGATTATGTAATCCAGCTGGTGGTAAACGACGGTATTGTTAACAGTACGCCAGACCAGGTTACTATTACTGCACTATCTCCACAAGAGGCGAATGAAGCATTTATAGAGCATGTAGAAAATATGGGAATTTCTCACGGCATTGAAAATTCCCTGACTTCTAAACTGGAGAGTGCCATTGTTAGTCTTGATAACGGTAACACTACTGCTGCTCTAAACCAGCTCAATTCTTTTATCAATCAGGTTGAAGCCCAGCGGGGCAAAAAGCTCACCAATGAGCAGGCTGACCAGTTAATTGCCGAAGCCCAGCGCATCATCGATGCGGTAAGTGCTGCTTCATTAACAAAACAATCAGCAAAAAAAATAACACAAAACGGCGTTCCTCTTGCTTACCATTTGGAGCAGAACTATCCCAATCCGTTCAATCCAAGTACAGTTATCAGCTATGAGCTTCCGGTAAAAGGACATGTAACATTGAAAGTGTATGATATAATTGGTAACGAAATTGAGACTTTAGTTAACCAAGAAGAGTCTGCCGGTATTTACAGAGTACGGTTTAATGCTTCACAGTTTGCAAGCGGAATATATTTCTACAAGCTGCAGACAAACAATTATGTGCAGACCAGGAAACTGGATCTAATAAAATAATGCATAGTAACTTCGAGGTTGACGTAGTATCAAACATGGTTGACCTCGAGGTTCATGGTAAGTTTAAAATGCACTTTAGCAGACAGATAATTTAATATAAAGTAGAATCTCAATGAAAAACATTTCAAACTTCGCCGGACAGAATTGGCTCATTACCCCTGCTGCACCTGTAGTGGAGGAACATCCCCCTGTTTCTGTTACTAACGCAGAAGAAGAACATACTACTCTGACGCTCACCCATTGGGGGCACATCAGCCTTCAAGAATTAATGATCAGATATGTCTGTTGGTTCTATCCGGTGTCGTAATAGCCGATCTCAAAGGGAACCGAAGGTCAGCATGGCTACGTGAAACCTTGTCCTTCAGTCCTGATATGTTAGGACCCTTAAATTGGGCAATAAACCATTATTCAATCCTGTCGCGGCCGGTGGAAAATTACCACTTTAACCGGAGGAAAAGTTACCAGGGGAAATGTGTCAGATGTAATTATCCCCCTCTTAGAAAAAAGATTTTTAATAAATATAATTGCGTGTAGGTACCAAGGTTTAGAAATAATATTCGTTATTCGATAAATAATTCCTTTTGTTTTGTTATGTTTTTTAAGCTTTATTATTTACGAACCATACAAACCATAATTTAAACCAAACCAACCAAATGGAATATATAAAAATATATTTTTATGAACAAAATAGCCTAATTTAAGATGGTAACTTTTAAACCAACAGAATTGGATAAAATATTCCGGCCGTGACAATTCAATCCCAAAACCAAACCCTCAAGCAAATTATAATACTATATTTTCGGTGGAACAATGGGCACCGTTTGTCACCCTCAGTTCGATCTTCAATCAGAATCAATCGATAAACTCAGGCTTTGCTGTGGACATGTGGCGTCCAAAACAAGTCGCCGATATTTTTATAGGTATAAACGTTGATGTGGCTGTTCATCACACGTTTATATTCTCCGGATCGGCTATTATATTACTCTTCTTGGAAGGATCGTTTTCACGGAAATAAGGGAATTATAAGATATATTTTTAGCAAGTTAAAAAAAATGCATGTGCCTTATATTATTTCCTGTTGTTTCTTACTAAGATCGATGTTTGATAGAAAAACAAAAGAATAAAGTGAGATTCAATGGTTTGATAAATGAATATTTCTCTACTAATCATATAAATGTTTGTTATTTCTCTTCCAATATTGCAACTCTTATATGCGCACTTTTTATTTCCGGAGAATTAAAATCCGCATCTTTCCAGGTATCCAGAAATGTTTTGTATTCATTAATTGCTTTTTCTTTTTCACCAAGTTTTTCATAAGCAACACCCAACCAGTAATGTGCTTTTACATTATTAATGTATCCATAGTATTTTCCGCCCGGTACCCAGTTCATTTGATAGAGTGACATTGGCCAATTTTTAATACGATTAAACTGTTCAACAGCATCCTGAATTCGACCTGTTTTAAGTAAGCAAATAGCATGAAATAAGTTCGGTTCGTGGTTAGGATAAAGCTTACTGAATGTTTTATTAAATTTTTCCAGAGCCAGTTCATAATTACCTTCTTCAAAGGAAAGTATTGATAATGCAAAAGAAGCATGCGTCAGGACCCATGGGAAACTGTCATCTTTATTCTTTTGCATACCTTCTATGATTTTACCGGCTTTCATATATTTGCTGTTTTTTGCCAAAGCCCAAACGAGCAAAGTCCGTCCATAATGATCTTTTGAGGTAAATATCTTTTTCCAATCACTAACGCTCTTCCTTGCAAGCTGAAGCATCTTTTGGAATTGAGCGGTTTCGTAATATAAATGTATTAATATAGCCCTGGTGCTTGCAATCTGCCAGGTGTCATTAATTGTTTTTAAAAGATTTTCTAATCTTTTAATCTCAGAATTAAGAAGCCCGCGGTGAACATTTATTGAAGGATACCTGAGTGACAGTTCTCCAGACATATCGAAATATTTTTGTGCCCCTTTATATTTGCCTTTAAGTACATCATAAAATCCTAACTTCATAGCCGAAGACCAAAAATCCTTTCGAAATTCCAGAACTTTTTTATAGTATATAGCGCTCGAATCATACTCCGTAAACATTGTATATATCCAGCCTTTAGTGTCATAAGGATTTGGCTCTGCCGGAGATAACTTGATATATTCATTTACGGCATCCAGTGCCTTCTGTTTTTGATTATTTAATGCATAACTCATAGCCAGATCGTTCCAGAGCATTTTGGAAGAAGGGTTGTTATGCACACCAAGGAGTATTAAATCTAAGCTCAGGTCCTGACTTGGGATATAAGCCAGACCCTCATAAGCTTGTATTTCGTGCGGGTATTTTTCTATTATTTTCTTATAAATTTCCGAAGCCTTTTTACGCTTACTCTGTACTATATAATTCCGTGCAAATATCAAGAGTCTTTCCCTTTCCGTTGCCTTATCTGCCAATTCAACTGCCTTTCGAAGAATTTCCCTGGATTCAACAGGATCATCCTGAACTAACGATAGATGGTAGTAAGCCATTGCAAAACTACTGTCGAGCTCAATTGCTTTCTTAAATGCAGTGTTGGCTTCTTTAAAGTAAAGTTTATCTGCGAAATTAAGTCCCTCCATATATGCACGATAGGCTTCCGGTGAATTGGTGGTTACATCAGCTACAGATTTTGTTTTGGATATATCATACTTTGAAATATTCAAATCCTTTTTGACAAGAAGCGCAAGCGAGTCTACAAAAGAAAATATCTGTTCATATTTGTAACCGACTAACCTCTGTGAACCGAGAATATTTCCTGAATTTACATCAATCAATCTTGTTGTTACTGCAAGGGAAGGAACTTTATGTAAAATGCTTCCAACTAATATTGTAGATACACCTGCATTCCGGGCAACCTTTATGGCAGTTTTACTTGTTATTATCTTATTATCGGATAAACCGATATCTTCTAATATTCTATATAATTGCTCCCTGCTTATTACTTCCATCTCTTTTGTCTGGGATAAAGAAGTAATAAGAAGATTTGTCAACATCTCTCCTGTATGGTCTTTGTCAGATGGATCGGGAATGTCCTCAAAATACATTATAGCTAAGGAATTTGACGTACTAACTATTCCTGGTTTATCAATGTATGAAGATTTGAAAGGATTGAAAAATAAAACCGCTGCTGCAATCAATAAAACAACCATCGAAGGTATTATAATTTTTAGCGCTTTTTTGCCCGGTTTTATTTTTTCCTTTTCATTTAAAGGATTAATTTCTGATCCTTGAACTTTTCTTACTCTTTCATATTCAATATTTTTCCTTTCTCCTCTCAAATCGGCAAGAATATCATCAACCTGCCGGTAGCGTTCATTTTTATCTTTTGATAATGATTTTTTTATAATAGGTTCAAGCATTTTGCATGCATCTTTATTTTCTGCATTTATCTCAAAATCTTCATTCAGAATTGAATATATTAGTGCATGATCATATTCTCTTTCAAAAGGTAATTTACCCGTCAGCATTTCATAAAGTACTACTCCAAAAGACCATATATCTGTCCGATTATCTGTTCTTGCTCCTCTTAATTGTTCGGGGGACATATAAGCTAAAGTTCCATATGTAGTATCTGTTGTTAATTCAGCACTCCTCCCTTTAATTTTTGCCAACCCAAAGTCTGTAATTTTGACCTGTCCTTTTGGTGTAATCATTATATTGGAAGATTTAATATCGCGATGAATAATATCTTTTTCATGTGCAGCTTGCAGGCCTTTTGCAATTTGGTTAGCGTAATTGATCATTTCGCATGCTGGCAAAGGAGTTTTCCGATTTGTCTGCAAGATGCTCTTCAACTCCTGACCTTCGATATATTCCATCACAATGAACATTTCATCACAGGATTTTTCAATAGCATGAATTGTGGCAATGTTTGGATGGTTTAAAGATGCTGCAGCTTTAGCTTCAATTTTAAATCTTTTTCTTCTTCATAATTAGCATAGATGTTATGGGGTAAAAATTTAATGGCCACTTTACGTTCTAATTTCAGTATCTTCGGCAAGATACACTATTCCCATTCCGCCTTCGCCTAGTTTTTCCAATATATTATAATGTAAAATAGTCTTACCGATCATAATTATTTTTTAAATTTTTAATTGATTTCGGTGAAAAGGTCTGCCTTCGCCGAGCTTTTGTATCTGGATAAATCTATTTGCTTGGATTTATTAAAATTTTATCTAAAAATATCATTACTTGAAATAGATGATCTTCAGGATTGGTTCATTAATTATAATAATGCTAAATTATTTTTATTTTTCAAAATATATCCGGCACAATCCTTATAAAATGCGTGAGGAAAAATCCTTATAAAGAAAAACTGATTTTAATATAATAATGTTCTTTAGAGGTCTTAACAACAAATATAACACTTGTAATAACTTATATAACATTGAGGTATTACAATATACTATAGGCAAAAGATTTATGGTTTTTGGGACAAAAATAAATAATTAATGTTTCTCAATATATCTTATACCTCTATACCTATATCCCTTTTTCAGTATGCGTATTAT